>NZ_JBEZMO010000002.1:0-593524 GCF_040652655.1 Streptomyces sp. NPDC048191 | reverse complement strand
GCGCCGACCACGGGTCGGCGCCCCCTTCGCACCACGGTCGCGGGCCCCGCGGTCACGGACCGCACGTCCGCGGCCGGGGGCCGCGGGCGCGGCCCCGTCAGCGCGCTGCCCGCACCGCGCCGAGCCGCTCCAGCAGGTCATGCACGACGGCCGAGATCTCCGCACCGTCCCGGCCGGCGCCGTACACCCGGAAGTCCGGGCGGATCAGTACGGCCCGTGCCCCGAACCCGCCCAGCCAGGCGGCGAGTTCCCCGTCGGTGTCCACGGCGCGGTCCGGCGCCCCGGCCGGAGCGGCACCGGCGGGCAGGACCTCCACCAGGCGGGCGCCGAGACGGGTGAGTTCCTCGGCCTGGCCCGGCTCGAGCAGCGCGAGCGGATCGTCCAGGGACAGCAGCACGAGCCCGTCTCCCACCACTTCCCCGCGCGCCTCCCGCACACCGGCACCCCTCAGCCGCAGCTGCGGCACCCGCACCCCGGCGCCCCGGCCCGGCGCTCCCCCGGGCGACCGGTACACGAACGCCGCCGGGTGCCCGGACGCGCGAGGCGACGCGGCCCGGTCGTCGGGTGTCCGCCGGGCGCCGGAGCCGAGCAGTGCCCGGTCCCGTTCCGCGGCCGCCTCCGGATCGGTCACGCAGATGATGCGGCCCAGCTGGGTGGACATCCCGACGGTCCGTCGTACCTCCGGTGCGCGCTCGGCCTCGTACCCGTCGAGCAGTGCCTCGCCCGCCCGGCCCGCCAGGACCAGGTCGAGCATCCAGGCCAGCGTCGCCGCGTCCCCGATGCCCGTACACATGCCCTGTCCGGCGAACGGCGGCATCTGGTGCGCGGCGTCGCCGGCGAGCAGGACACGGCCCGCTCGCCAGCTGTCCGCGACCCGCGCCCCGAAGGTGTACACGGCGTGCCGCACCAGGGTGGCGTCGGCCCGCGTGACACCGAAGAGGGCGAGCAGCTCCCAGGCCTTGTCCGCACCGGCGAACTCCTCGGCGGACTCGCCGGCCAGCCGCATGAACTCCCAGCGCCTGCGCCCCGGTCCGGCGGAGACGGCGACGCGCGGCCGCAGGGGGTCGGCGTACTGCACGTTGCACGCCGGGAAGTCCTCCGGACGGTGCGGCAGCACGTCGCAGGCCATCCAGTCGTGCGAGAAACCGTGGTCGGTCAGCGATGTGCCCATGGCCGTACGGACGAAGCTGCCCGCGCCGTCGCAGCCGACCACCCACCGGGCGCGTACCGTCCGGTGCGCGCCCGATGCCGCTTCGCGGAGCCCGACCTCGACGTGCGAGTCGTACGCCGTGAGACGGAACGCCTCCTGCCCGCGCAGCACCCTGAGCGTGGCACAGCGCGCCCCGTGGCCGGCCAACGCCGCCTCCAGCCGCGGCTGGTACATCGACGTCGAATCGGGCCAGCGGAAGGCGTCGCCGGGGTCCAGCGGGACGCGCAGCAGCGTCCGGCCGGAACCGTCGACCACGACGTAGTCGGGGGACGGCTCGCCGATCGCGTCGAGCTCCGTGTGCAGTCCGGCCGCCGCCAGGACGCGGGCCGCCTGCGCGTCGAAGGCGACGGCGCGGGGCAGCGGATAGGGGTGCGGCCGACGCTCGGCCGCCACGACCCGCCGGCCGCGGCGGGCCAGCAGCAGGGACAGCAGCTGACCGACGGGTCCGTAACCGACGACGAGCACATCGCAGTCGTACATTTACCGGTTCTCCGAATCTGGCCCACGGCCGCGTACCGAAAGCGGACCGGATTCACGCTAACTACCGCGGCTTGCCGCTGTCGTTTGCGTCTGCCGTAACAAGTGATCGCTGTAAGGCCAGAAGTGATAAATGTCAGCAGGGATCCTTCCGGGGTTGTCAGCCGTGGCGGCCGGGCCGCAGCATCTCATCGTCAGCCGATCGGCTGACACAATCCTTGAATCCAGGGAGAGAACTATGAGCGCTCTCGCCAGCGAGAAGGCCATGGACGACAAGCTGTTCGCCGGCTTCGACATCGAGGAGCTGGAGGTGCTGGAGGTCTCCGACAGCGTCGCCCTGCCGGAGATGGGTGCGTCGAGCGGTAGCGGCAACCTGTGCTGCTCCTCCTCGTCGTCGTCCTCCTCCTGCTGCTGCTGCTGACCTCGCAAGCGAGTGGTGCGCCTGCCCGGGCCGTCCGTCCGGGCAGGCGCACCGCGCCGGGACCCGGACGGGTGGGCCATGACCAATGACACCGATGGCTTCTCCGTGGAAATCCCCCATTCCTGGAGCAGTCACGAGAACTATGCGTTCCGCATTCTGCACCGACTGTCCCGGACGCCGGATTACGACGTGCTGCACTGGCGCGGCCGGGATACGACGTCGGGACTTCTCGCGGCGCAGGTCATGAAAGCCGCCGAGGTGTTTCTGCGGTGTGCCGCGGAAAAGAGCCGGACGATCGCTGTCCTGACGTCGTCCAACCACCCGGCCATGCTGGTGTCCCGTTATGCGGCCCATTTGGTGGGGGCCGGCGTCGTCTACATCCGGGCCGCGAATCCCCGCACCGACGCCGATATGCTTCCGCACCGGGTGCAGTCCCGGATCCTGGCGGAGACCGGCGCCTGCGTGCTGGTCGTGGACGCGCCCCACATCGACCGCGGCCGGTCGCTGGCCGCCTCGGCCGCGACCCCCCTCACCCTGGTCACGGCCGACGCCGACGTGCCCGACGCGCAGCCGCTGTACTCCGGCCGCCCGGCCCGGCCGTCCGCGCTGCCCGCGTACGACCCCGCCCGGCGCGCGATCGTCACCTTCACCAGCGGAAGCACCGGGCAGCCCAAGAGCCTCGCCCAGTCGTTCCGCACCTGGAACGCGACCGTCGCCGCCTTCCCCGGCCGTAACGACCCCGAACGGCCCGGACGGATCCTGGCCGTGACACCGGTCAGCCACACGGTCGGCTCCATGGTCGACTCCGTCCTCGCCGGCGGTGGCCGCGCGGTCCTGCACGAGGGGTTCGACGCCGCCGCCGTCCTGCGGGCCTTCGCCGGACACCGCATCGAGGACGTCTATCTCGCCGTCCCGCACCTGTACCGCCTGATCGACCACGAGGACACAGCCCGCACCGATCTCTCCTCCCTGCGCCGGCTGATCTACAGCGGCACCCCGGCCGCCCCCCACCGGATCGCCGGGGCGGTGCGGCTCTTCGGGGACGCGGTCATCCAGCTGTACGGCACGACCGAGGCCGGCGGCATCTCCAGCCTCACCCCGCTCGACCACCGGGAGCCCGAACTCCTGCCGACGGTCGGACGCCCCTTCCCCTGGGTGCGGGTGCGCATCTGCGACCCCCGCACCGGAGCCGAGGTGGACCGCGGCCGGGTCGGCGAGGTGTGGACCCGGTCGGCGACCCTCATGGACGGCTATCTCGGGGACACCGGGTGCGCCGACGACGTCCTGGTGGACGGATGGCTGCGCACCGGGGACCTCGGCCACTTCGACCGGTACGGCTATCTGCGCCTGGTCGGCCGGGTCGGCCAGGTGATCAAGGCCGGCGGCCAGAAGGTGTACCCGGCCGCCGTCGAGTCGGCGCTGCTCACCCACCCGGAGGTGCGGCAGGCCGTCGTGTTCGGCGTTCAGGACCCGGACCGGGTCGAGCACGTGCACGCGGCCGTCGCCCTGACGGTCGGCTCGACGGTCACCGACGCGGAACTGCGAAGCCATGTGACCGCCGCGCTGAACCCGGCCCACGCACCGGCGCGGTTCAGCCGTTGGGCGGAGATCCCGCTCACCGCATACGGCAAGCCGGACCGGGTGTCCCTGCGTTCCCGGGCGGACGGGGAACCGGCGGTCAGCCGTACGGCGCAGAGAGGAACGGCAGCGTGACACACCAGCACTTCGCCCGCGCCCTGCGGACGGCCCGGCTCTTCCGCCACCATCCCGCGCGACTGGCGATCGCCCCGCTCGACCACTCGATCAGCGACGGACCGGTGGTCCCGCGCGGCACCACCATCGACGGACTCACCGCTCGGCTGGCGGAGGCCGGCATGGACGCCGTCGTCGTGCACAAGGGCAGCCTGCGTCATCTGCGTCCCGCCAGCCTCTCCGCCATGTCGGTGATCGTCCATCTCAACGCGAGCACCGCGCACGCCCCCGATCCGGACGCCAAATACCTCGTCACCGGCGTGGAGGAGGCCCTGCGGCTCGGGGCCGACGCGGTCAGCGTGCACGTCAACCTCGGCTCCCTCGACGAACGCCGGCAGATCGCGGACCTCGGCCAGGTGGCCGAGCGCTGCGAGCGGTGGAACCTGCCGCTGCTCGCGATGGTCTACCCGCGCGGCCCGAGGATCACCGACCCGCACGATCCGGAACTCGTCGCGCACGCCGTCACCGTCGCCGTCGACCTCGGCGCGGACCTCGTCAAGGCCCCCTACCCGGGGTCCGTCACGGCCCTGCGCGAACTGACGGACGCCTGCCCCGTTCCGCTGCTGTGCGCGGGTGGACCCCGCAGGAGCGAACCGGAGGTCCTCGCGTATGTGCGGGACGTCCTGCGCGGCGGGGCCGCCGGAGTGGCGATGGGCCGCAACCTCTTCCAGGCCGACGACCCGCGCCGCACGGCCGCCGCCGTGGCCCGGCTGATCCACGCGGACGTCGACCCCCGTCTCGAACCAACGGCAGAAGGGCAGCGGAGTGAGCGCAAAGAAGCTGTGCTGGCTTGACCTACGCGCGGCCGGCGACGCGAAGGCCGCCATCGTGGAGGAGGCCGTGCACCAGCGCATCGACGGCCTGGTGACCGACGATCCGGCGGACTTCGCCGGACTGCCGCCCACGGTCCTCAAGGTCCTCCTGTACGACCGGCCGACGCGGCAGGAACCGGACCCGGCCGGCGCCGACATCGTCGTCCTGCCCTCCGGGCACCCCCGGCGCCGCGCCCTCGAAGAGGCCCACCCCGGCGTGCAGTTCGGACGCCATGTGGAGATCACCGACGCGGAGAGCCTGGAGGAGGCGTGCGAGGCGGCCCGGACGGAGCCGTGGAGCCTGCTCGACTTCCGGGACCCGACGAAGATTCCGCTGGAGATCGTGATCGCCGCGGCCGCGGGCGCCGAGGGGTCCATCATCACGCGTGCCGCCGACCCGGTGGAGGCGGAGATCATCTTCGGCGTGCTGGAGCTGGGCTCGGACGGGGTCGTGATGCAGGCCCGCGCGGTCGGTGACGCGACGGCCCTCAAACGCGCCTCGCAGAGCACCACCGGCGAACTGGAGCTGGTCGAGCTGGAGATCACCGCCACCGCGCACATCGGGATGGGCGAGCGGGCCTGCGTCGACACCTGCGCCTACCTGCGCGAGGACGAGGGCATCCTGGTCGGTTCGCACTCCAAGGGCATGATCCTCTGTGTCAGCGAGACGCATCCGCTGCCCTACATGCCGACCCGCCCCTTCCGGGTCAACGCCGGCGCGATCCACTCGTACACGGTGGCCGCCGCCGGCCGCACCCAGTACCTCAGCGAACTGCGCGCCGGGAGCAGGGTGCTGGCCGTCGACGTCAAGGGCCGGACCCGGGTCGTCCCCGTCGGCCGGGTCAAGATCGAGACCCGGCCGCTCATCTCGGTCGACGCCGTGGCGGGCGACGGGCGGGAGGTCAACCTGATCCTCCAGGACGACTGGCACGTACGCGTCCTCGGTCCCGGTGGCGCCGTACTCAACAGCACCGAACTCAAGCCCGGGGACCGGGTGCTGGGTCATCTGCCGACGGCGGACCGGCACGTCGGCTACCCGATCGACGAGTTCTGCCGCGAGCAGTAACGGACGCGCGAAGGAGGATCATGGGCGAGACGGACGCGCCGGCCGTCGCGGTGATCGGCGCGGGCATCGGCGGACTGACCCTGGCCCTCGCTCTGGCGCGGGCCGGCGTGCGGTACCGGGTGTACGAGCAGGCCACGCGGCTCTCCGAGGTCGGCGCCGGCATCCAGTTGGCGCCGAACGCGGTGCGGCTGCTGAACCGGCTCGGTCTGGCCGACGAGCTGCACGCGGTCGCCGTCGTGCCCGAGACGATGGAGATACGGCGCTGGCACGACGACCAGGTGCTCTCGCTGACCGTGCTGGGCGACCTGTGCCAAGAGCTGTACGGGGCGCCCTACTACACGCTGCACCGCGCCCACCTGCACGACGTGCTGCTGCGGGCCGTCGGCATGGACCGGCTGTCCCTCGGCAGCCGGCTGGTGCGGGCGGAGGAACACGACCGGGGCGTCGACCTTCTTTTCGCGGACGGCTCGCGCCGCACGGCGGACCTGGTCGTCGGTGCCGACGGCATCCACTCGGCGGTGAGGGACGCGCTCGTGCGCGACGAACCCGTGTACTCCGGCAACGCCGTCTACCGCGGCCTCGTGCCCGCCCGGAGGCTGCCGGAGTCGGCCCGGGAGCCCAGGGTGCGGATGTGGATGGGACCGGGGAAGCACTGCGTGTGCTATCCGGTGGCGGGCGGCCGTCTGATCAGCTTCGCCGCCACCGCTCCGCTGCCGCACCCGAAGACCGAGTCGTGGTCCGCCACCGGCGACCGGGCGCGACTGCTCGCGGAGTACGCCGACTGGAACGAGGGCGCACGGCGCCTGCTGGAGGCCACGGACGACGTGCGGTGCTGGGCCCTGCACGACCGGGACCCCCTGCACACCTGGAGTTCACGGCGGATCACCGTACTCGGTGACGCGGCCCATTCCATGCTGCCCTTCCTCGCCCAGGGCGCGAACCAGGCCGTCGAGGACGCCGCGGCCCTGGCCGTCTGCCTCGCCCAGCAGGACGACATCCCCGGCGCGCTGCGCCAGTACCAGGAACTGCGCGCGCCCCGCACGACGCTCATTCAGCGCGAATCACGGCACAACGCGCGCATCATGCACATGGCCGACGGGGCGGAGCAGCGCCGAAGGGACTTGGAGCTGGTGGGAAACGTACAACTGCGGCGCATGGCCTGGCTCTACGGCTACGACGTGCTGACGGAGGCCCGCCGGGCCGGCGCACGGATCGGGGGACGCGCATGACGATCCGCCTGTACGACACCGGTGCCCGGCAGATCCGTGACTTCGTCCCGCTCAGGCCGGGTTGTGTCTCGATCTACCTGTGTGGTGCCACGGTGCAGGCGGCGCCGCACATCGGGCACATCCGCTCGGGTCTGAACTTCGACATCATGCGTCGCTGGTTCGCCTATCGGGGTTATGAGGTGACGTTCATCCGGAACGTCACGGACATCGACGACAAGATCATCGCGAAGGCGGCTGAACAGGGCCGGCCGTGGTGGTCGATCGGGTACGACAACGAGCGGGCCTTCAACGACGGCTACACCGCGCTGGGCTGCCTGCCGCCGACCTACGAGCCGCGTGCCACGGGTCATGTCACCGAGATGACCGAGATGATGCGGCGTCTCATCGACCGGGGGCACGCCTACGCCGCCGACGGCAACGTGTACTTCGACGTGCGTTCCTTCCCCGACTACCTGCAGCTGTCGAGGCAGGAGCTGGACAATCTGCTGCAGCCGGCCGGTGAGGGGGAGACCGGTAAGCGGGATCCGCGGGACTTCGCGATGTGGAAGGCGGCCAAGCCGGGGGAGCCGACCTGGCCGACGCCGTGGGGTGAGGGCCGTCCGGGCTGGCATCTGGAGTGCTCGGCGATGGCGCACAAGTATCTCGGCTCCGCCTTCGACATCCACGGCGGCGGCCTGGACCTGATCTTCCCGCACCACGAGAACGAGATCGCTCAGGCCCGGGCCTTTGGTGACGAGTTCGCCCGGTACTGGGTGCACAACGCCTGGGTGACGATGGCCGGCGACAAGATGTCCAAGTCGCTGGGCAACAGTGTGCTGGTGTCGGAGATGGTCAGGGCGTGGCGGCCGGTCGTGCTGCGTTACTACCTGGGTACTCCGCATTACCGGTCGATGATCGAGTACAGCGAGGAGGCGCTGCGCGAGGCGGAGTCGGCGTTCGCGCGGATCGAGGGTTTCGTGCAGCGGGTGACGGAGCTGGCGGGCAGGAGTGTGGAGCCGTCGGCGGAGGTGCCGCCGGCGTTCGCGGATGCGATGGACGACGATCTGGGTGTGCCGCAGGCCCTGGCGGTGGTGCACACGACGGTTCGGCAGGGCAACAGTGCGCTGTCCGCGGACGACAAGGACGCGGCGGTGGCCCGGCTGGCCGAGGTGCGGGCCATGCTGGGGGTCCTGGGTCTGGATCCGCTGGATGAGCAGTGGGCGGGTGAGTCCGGCCGGGGTGAGGATCTGCACGGTGTGGTCGACGGTCTGGTCCGGCTGGTGCTGGAGCAGCGGGAGGCGGCCCGTGCCCGCAAGGACTGGGCCACCGCCGACGCCATCCGTGACCAGCTGGGGCAGTCCGGCCTGGTCGTCGAGGACAGCCCGCAGGGCCCCCGCTGGACTCCCGGCCGGCGCTGACCCCGCCTGACGGAGTGAAACGGCTGTGCCGCCCGGACGCCCGGGCGGCACAGCCTTTTGGTGACGAGAGGGGGGCGGTCAGATCCAACATCGCTCACTGGCGATGCGGGCCGCGTCGAAGCGGTTGCGCGCGTTGAGCTTCTTGATGGCGGCCGAGGTCAGATTGCGTACCGTGCCGGCCGCGAGGTACATGTCGTGCGCGATCTCCTTCACGGAGGCGCCGGACGCCGTCAGCCGCAGGATCTCCGCCTCCCGCTCGGTCAGGGGGCCGCACTTCACCGGCCCGCTGCACAGCAGGGTCGGATCGATGGTCACGTAGCCCGCCGCCGTACCGCGGATCGCGTCGATGAGGTGCTGCAGACCGGTGTTCTTCGACACGACACCCAGCACGCCGGCCTTGAGCGCCTTGTCGACGAGGTCACGGGTGGGGGAGGGGGTCATCAAGGTGATGCCCAGTCTGGGGCTGGCCTTCCGTATCTCCTGTGTCAGGTGCAGGGCCTCCCACTCGAAGCCCGTCGCATCCACCACGGCGACCTCGGGACGGGCCCGTACCGTGGTGGTGATGAGATGCTGGGGCTCGGTGACCGTGCCAACGATGTCAAACTTTCCGACATTCCGGAGTGATTCGGCGATCGCCTCCAATGTCAACACATTCTGTTCGGCGACGACTACGCGAATAGCCATGTTTTTCTCCCCCGTTCTGAACTTACGTCTCCGTGTGCGGCCGGTTTCCGGACCGGGTGCGGGCATGCCTAATCACCACGGCGCCCGGATGCATGGGGCAAGCGGGTATGCCCGGTGAGAGGGTGATGAATTGGTGGTGGGTTCGTCGGGGCAGGGCGGGGCCTGCCGTCACCCGGGACCGTGTGACGTGCGGATGAGTGCGCGAGAGGCGACGGAGTGAGCGTTTCCTTGGGAAGCCTTGCGGGTGAAACGCATGGTGTGGGGCCTTCCGTACCGGGTGACTCTCCGCTGCTCACGGCCCTTGGGGCGTGGTGAGCACAGGGCACTGCTTCGCTGCGTTGGCACTGGGGGTGCGCAAGCCGGAGATGAAACCGCGATCAGGCAGGCTACTGGCCAACCACGCGCCCCCGAATGGCCAGATGTGTAGCTTCATTCACTCACGAGGGCCACTTTAGGCACGCGCGTGCGATCTGTGTACCGCTTGAGGAAAAACTGAGCCTTAACTGTGCCGTACGTGAGGTGATCTTTGGTGTCACTGGGGTTGTGCGGGGTGTGCGGGCCGGAGTTGACGCTCACTCACTTTTTTCAGGTGTCGGCCGAAAACCGCCTCGGCGTCGGGCGTGAGGGTGCGCAGGGCCACGAGTGCGGTGATCGCCACGTCGCAGAGTTCCGCCTGGACGTCTTCCCAGGAGTGGGTGGTCCCCTTGCGTGGATTCTGCCCGGTTGCCCCGATCACCGCTTCCGCGACCTCGCCGACCTCTTCCGACAGCTTGAGGATGCGCAGGAGAAGGCCCTCCTGGCCGGGGTGGGCGCGGGTGGCCTCCAGGCGGGACCACAGGTCGTCGACGGCGGGCCAGAGGGCGGGGGCGGGGTGCTGATCGGTCATGCCCCGCAGCCTGCCACGCGGCCGGCCTACTCCTCGAACTCCTCGAACAACACCTCCTGCTCCCCCTCCGCCTTCGCCCGCACCCGCCTGTTCCGCGCCCCCACCACCAGGGCCGTCCCCGCCGCCGTGATCCCCAGGGCCACCGGCACCATCCACCCCCGGTCGAAGACGTGCCCCAGCGCGTGGTCGACGGAGAGGCGGCCGGGGCCCGTGATCGCGAGGCCCGCTGCCGCGAGGCCGAGGCTCGCCGCGTACTCGTATCCGCCGTCCTGGGCGAAGAAGCCGTTGGGCGCGTGGACCGCCGCCGCGCCCGCCATCGCGCCGGCCGCCGACGCGCCGGCCGCCGGGGTGGCCAGGCCCAGGGCGAGGAGGGTGCCGCCGCCGGCCTCCGCGAGGCCCGCCGCCGTCGCGCTCGCCCTGCCGGGTACGTAGCCGACGGACTCCATGAACTGACCGGTGCCCTCCAGACCGTGTCCGCCGAACCAGCCGAACAGCTTCTGCGCGCCGTGCGCGGCCAGCACCCCGCCGGTCCCCAGCCGGAGCAGCAGCAGGCCCAGATCACGTCGGTCGTAACAGAACACGGTGACTCCCAAACGGAGAGAAGGAGAGACGGAGGGACGGCGAAGTGGAGAGACGGTGAGGCTCGTGTATCCACCGTCGCAGCTGTGACACCCGTCGGCCCGTCGTGGAGGGCGTTCGGGTGGCGGGTCAGGGGCGGCGGTGTGACCCTGACGCCATGACGATTCAGCCAGCCAAGCTCAGCGATCCGGCCGTCCGGGCCTTCGTCAACGCCGTCAACTCCCACGACCGGGAGCGGTTCATGGCCCTCCTGGCGCCCGGCGCGACCATGGCCGACGACGGCTCCGACCGTGACCTCGCCGAGTGGATCGACGAGGAGATCTTCTCCTCCAACGGCCATATGGAGGTCGACAACGAGTCCTCCGGCGGCCGGGCCCTCCTCGCCCGCTACCGCAACGACACCTGGGGCGAGATGCGCACCAAGTGGACCTTCACCGTCGAGGACGACGGGCGGATCTCCCGCTTCGAGACCGGGCAGGCGTGAAGACCTTCCGCGGGGCTTGTCTTCGTGTGCGCTTCAACTCCTACCGTCCTCGGCATGACGAAGAGAACTCTGGGACGCAGCGGGATCGAAGTCAGCGCGCTCGGTTTCGGCTGCTGGGCCATCGGGGGTGAGTGGCAGTCCGCCGACGGGCAGCCGCTCGGCTGGGGGAAGGTGGACGACGAGGAGTCCGTACGGGCCGTGCACCGCGCCCTCGACCTCGGTGTCACCTTCTTCGACACCGCCGACTGCTACGGCACCGGGCACAGCGAGGAGGTTCTCGGCCGTGCCCTCGGCAAGCGACGCGAGGACGTCGTGCTCGCCACCAAGTGGGGCAACGTCTTCGACCCGGCCACCCGCACCGCCGACGGCCAGGACGACAGCCCCGCGTACGTCCGCCGGGCCCTCACCGCCTCCCTGCGCCGTCTCGGCACCGACCACGTCGATCTGTACCAGCTGCACATCTCCGACGCCGACCCCGACCGTGCCGGCGAACTCCGGGACGCGTGCGAGGAGTTGGTGGGGGAAGGGCTCATCCGGGGCTACGCCTGGAGCACCGACGACCCCGAGCGCGCCGCCGTCTTCGCCGAGGGGCCGCACTGCACCGCCGTACAGCACACGCTCAACGTGCTGAACGACGCTCCCGAACTCCTCGAGCTGTGCGAGCGGTCGGAGCTCGCGAGCATCAACCGCGGTCCGCTCGCCATGGGGCTGCTGGCGGGGAAGCGGCAGGTCCCGCTGGAGGCCGGGGACATCCGCAGCCGGCCGCCGGCCTGGCTGCGGGGCTTCGGGGACGGATCCGGCGCCGATCCGGAGTGGGTCGGCCGGGTCGACGCCCTGCGGGAGGTCCTCACCAGCGGTGGACGCACCCTCGCGCAGGGCGCCCTGGCCTGGATCTGGGCCCGCAGCCCGCGCACGGTGCCCATCCCGGGCTTCCGCTCGGTCGCCCAGGCGGAGCAGAACGCGGGCGCCATGGAGAAGGGGCCCTTCACCGCCGCGCAGCTGGCCGAGATCGGCCAGCTTCTCGGGAGGTGAGCGGCCCGCCCGCCTGAGCCGGGAACCGGGAGCGGGTCAGTGGCCGTGGCCACCGTACGGCCGTTGCGCGTACGGCTGCTGGGCGTGTCCCTCCTGCGCGTACTGCCCCTGTCCGTACCGCCCCTGCGCCCCGCCGCCCTGGCTGGTCCTGTCGCCGGACTTCGCGTCGCACGTGAAGTAGAGCTATTTCAGGACCTCGTCCTGCGACTTGGTCATGCCGGCCGACACCGAGTTCACGGTGATGACCAGCGCGATACCGAGCGCCAGGCCCATGGCGACGACCAGAGCGGCCTTCTCGCGGCGGCTCGGCTCGCGCCTGAGACAGATGCCAGACATCCCGTTCCTCGAAGGTTCTTGACGCCCGCTGTGGGCGCGGCCACAAGCTGGGGAGGAACCTTTGAGCCACCCTCTGCAAAGGATGTGTACGGGCTGAGAAACCGGGGTGACTGATCGTATTTTCATGACGCGGCAAATTCCCGGCCGTTCCGGCCCTCGATCGAGGAATCCGCTGCTGGGCGCGGTGTACGGTCCCGGGGTGCGTGAATGTTCCCGGCTCAGCCGGCGTGCCCTCCTCGGACTGACGGCCGCCGCCCTTCCGCTGTCCACGGCCACCGAGGCCGCCGCGACCACCGTCATCGGGGGTGAGCGGCTGGCCCGTGGCGGCGTCCAGGTGCGCGGCGCCTCCGGACTGCCCGACAAACTCACGGCCCGCTCGTGGCTCATCGCGGACCACGAGAGCGGCGAGGTCCTCGCCTCGTTCAACGCGCACCGGCGGCTCCCGCCCGCGTCCACGCTGAAGATGCTGTTCGCGGACACCGTGCTGAAGAAGTTCGACCGCGCCCAGCGCTACAAGGTGACCGACGCCGACCTCGCCGACGTCCCGTTCGGCTCCAGCCTGGTCGGCGTCAAGCCCGGCATCACCTACACGGTCGAGCAGTTGTGGCAGGGCGTGTTCCTGCGCTCCGGCAACGACGCCGTGCACGTGCTCTCCCACATGAACGGCGGCATCGCCAGGACCGTCGCCGAGATGCAGGCCAAGGCCGAGGACCTGCAGGCCCTGGACACCCATGTGGTCAGCCCCGACGGCTTCGACCACCCGGGCCAGATCTCCTCGGCGTACGACCTCACGCTGTTCGCCCGCCACGGCCTGAAGGACGCCGACTTCCGGGGCTACTGCGGCACCAGGACCGCGAACTTCCCGGCGGGCGGCAAGAAGACCTTCCAGATCCAGAACACTGACCGCCTGTTGACGGGGGCGTGGGGTCTGAAGACGTACGACGGCCTGATCGGCGTCAAGAACGGCTACACCAGCAACGCCGGCAACACCTTCACCGGCGCGGCCACCCGGGGCGGGCGCACCCTGCTGGTCACCGTGATGCACCCGTCCACCGGCAGCAACGCCGTCTACGAGCAGACCGCCGCGCTGCTCGACTGGGGCTTCGAACGCGGCCGTTCGGCACAGCCCGTGGGCACGCTGGTCGATCCGCTCAGCGAGGGCGGGGCGAAGGCGTCCCCGGCACCCGCGCGGAAGGCGGCACCGGGTGCGGCCGGCGCCTCGGCCCCGGGTTCCGGCGGCCCGTCGACCGGCCGGGTGGCGGAGGGCGCGGGGCTCACCGCGCTGCTGCTGGCGGCGGGTGCGGCCATGGTGGTGAAACGGCGCCGCAGGGCGGTCGCGGCGGCGGCCGCGGCGCCCGAGGAAGCCGCCGAGACGGTGGAGCCGAGTGGGAGGCACCGGCGCTGAATTGTGCGGCGGCCGTTCCACCGACCGGTGCGCACCCCGCGTCCCGCGCGAGGTCCACCCCCAACTCCGGTCCGGTGGAACGGCCGCCGCTTCCCCCCATCGGTGTTGGCCCCGGAAGCCCCGTGCTCCAACTGTGAAGCTCTCGTGGAGGAAAGTTGAGCATACGTGCTCGACGTGCCGCAATACCGCGGATGTTCGAATTCCGTTTGTGACGTCGAGCCGAGCCCGTACCCAGGCCCCCTCCCCGGTCCCGTCCTCAGCCCCGCCCGACGTACGGCATCGCCGTCGCCAGCACGGTCGCGAACTGCACGTTCGCCTCCAGTGGCAGCTCGGCCATGTGCCGCACGGTCCGCGCCACATCGGCCACGTCCATCACCGGCTCCGGCGCCACCTGGCCGTTCGCCTGGAGCGCGCCGGTCTGCATGCGCTGCGTCATGTCCGTCGCCGCGTTGCCGATGTCGATCTGCCCGACTGCGATGCGGTACGGACGCCCGTCCAGCGACAGCGACTTGGTCAGGCCGGTCAGCGCGTGCTTGGTCGCGGTGTAGGCGACCGAGAGCGGGCGGGGCGTATGGGCGGAAATGGATCCGTTGTTGATGATCCGGCCGCCCTGCGGATCCTGCTCCTTCATCCGCCGGTACGCCGCCTGCGCGCACAGGAACGCCCCGTTGAGGTTGGTGTCCACCACGTGCCGCCAGGCGTCGTAGGGCAGTTCCTCGACCGGGACGCCGCCGGGCCCGAAGGTTCCCGCGTTGTTGAACAGCAGGTCCACCCGCCCGAACCGGTCCACGGTCGCCGCGAACAGCGCGTCCACGTCCCCGGGCCGGGACACGTCGGTGGGTACGGCGAGGGAGGTGCCCTGCGGCGCCAGCGTCGCCGTCTCCTCCAGCGTCCCGGTGCGCCGGCCGGCCAGCGCCACCGACCAGCCGGCCCGCAGCAGTTCCACGGCGACGGCCCGCCCGATGCCGGACCCGGCGCCGGTCACCACCGCGATCTTCGATTCCCTGTCGGTCATGCCTCCGCAGCGTAGGCGGAAAGTCCGCCATGCGGAATGCCATGTCCGCCATACGGTTATCCGACGCCGACGGTCACCGTCTCCCCGGGGTACCGCACGCCGATCCGTTCCCGCACCGCGTCCAGCGTGCGCATCACCGCCAGCGAGCCCTCCAGCGGCACCAGCGGCGACTCCTTCTCGCCCGCCCGCAGCGCCCGCATCACCTCGACCGCCTCGTGCCGCAGGCTGGTGCGCGGCCCGTCGGCCGGGTCGGCGGTGAACTCCTCGGGGTCGCGGCCGTCACGGTGCAGCACGAACCGCTCCGGGTGGAAGAAGCCGGACGGCACGTCGATCCGGCCGCGCGAACCGGTCACCGAGGCGGTGCCGCCCGTACCGCCGACGATCGAGCAGTGCAGCGCGGCCATCGCCCCGCTCTCCCAGGACAGCACCGCGCCCGTCTGGAGGTCGACGCCCTCCGGCGAGAGCTGCGCGCTGCCCGCGACCGCGTCCGGCTCGCCCAGCAGCAGCTGTGCGAACGACACCGGGTACACGCCCAGGTCGAGCAGCGCCCCGCCGCCCAGGGCCGGGTCCCGCAGCCGGTGCGCCGGCGGGAAGGGGCCGGCCAGCCCGAAGTCGGCCTGCACCGTGCGCACCTCGCCGATCGCCCCGTCGTCCACCAGCGCCTTCAGCCGCCGCACCAGCGGGTTGCAGTACATCCACATCGCCTCCATCAGGAAGCGGTCGTGCTCCCGCGCCAGCGCGACGAGCTCCTGCGTCTCGCGCAGGTTCAGCGTGAACGGCTTCTCGCACAGCACGTTCCGCCCGGCCTGGAGGCACAGCCCGGCCGCCGCCCGGTGCGCGGTGTGCGGAGTGGCGACGTACACGACATCGATGTCCGGGTCCGCCGCCAGCGACTCCCAGTCGCCGTACGCCCGCGCCGCCCCGAACCTCTCCCCGAACAGCTCCGCCGACTCCCGCCGCCGCGAGGCCACCGCGGTGACCTCCGCGTCCGGCAGATCGACCAGGTCCGCCGCGAACGCCGCCGCGATCCCGCCCGTCGCCAGGATCCCCCAGCGCACCTTCCGCTCCACCGCCGAACCCCGCCCCTCGCTCGTGTGTGCCCCGGCACTGTGTACGAGCTGAGAGCATAGGTGCCGGTCGTGTCCGGCGGGTGGCCTCGGACGGGACCACGGACAGGGCCACGGACAGGGAGGGGACGGATGCACGAGCACGCGGCGGCACCGACACCGAGGACTCGGCCCACCGCCGCACCGCCGTCCGGCCCGGCCCGCCGCACCGGACCCCTCGTCACCCTCCTCCTCGGCGGCCTCACCGCGACGACCCCGCTCGCGATGGACATGTACCTCCCGTCCCTGCCGGAGGTCACCCGCTCCCTGCACGCCCCCGCCGTCACCGTCCAGCTCACGCTGACCGCCTGCATGGCCGGGCTCGCGCTCGGACAGCTGGTCGTGGGCCCGATGAGCGACCGCTGGGGCCGGCGCCGCCCGCTGCTGGCCGGGCTCGCCGTCTACCTGCTCGCGACCGCCCTGTGCGCCTTCGCGCCGGACGTCGAGACCCTGGTCGCGTTCCGCCTGGTGCAGGGCCTCGCCGGTGCCGCCGGCGTCGTCATCGCGCGAGCCGTCGTACGCGACCTCTACGACGGCGTGGCCATGGCCCGCTTCTTCTCCACCCTGATGCTGATATCCGGGGCCGCCCCGATCGTGGCGCCGCTCATCGGCGGGCAGATCCTCCGGGTGACCGACTGGCGGGGCGTGTTCGCCGTGCTCACGGTCGTCGGCCTCGTCCTCACCGCCGTCGTCTGGCTGCGGCTGCCCGAGACGCTGCCGCCGGCCGAGCGGCACGCCGGCGGGGTGGGGGAGGCCCTGCGCTCGATGCGCACCCTGCTCGCCGACCTGCCCTTCACCGGCTACATGCTGGCCGGCGGCTTCGCCTTCGCCGCGCTGTTCGCCTACGTCAGCGCGTCCCCCTTCGTCATCCAGGAGATCTACGGCGCCTCCCCGCAGACGTTCAGCCTGCTGTTCGGCCTCAACTCGGTCGGACTGGTGGTCGCCGGGCAGGTCAACGGCAAGCTGCTGGTCGGCCGGGTCAGCCTGGAGAAGGTGCTGGCCTGCGGTCTCACGGTGATCGTCCTCGCCGCGACCGCCCTGCTGCTGATGGCCGGCGGCGCCCTCGGCGAGGTGGGCCTCGCCCCCGTCGCCGCCGCGCTCTTCGTCCTGATGTCCGCCATGGGCATCACGCTGCCCAACGCCCAGTCCCTCGCCCTGCTGCGCACCCGGCACGCCGCCGGCTCCGCCTCCGCGCTGCTCGGCACCTCCTCCTTCCTCGTCGGAGCGGTCGCCTCACCGCTCGTCGGTGTCGCCGGGGAGCACACCGCCGTACCCATGGCGGTGGTCCAGTTGGCGGGGGCACTGGTCGCGGCGGCCTGCTTCGTGGGAATGTGCCGTCCCTGGACAACACGTGGGAACACACGTGCGGGGTCGGAGGGAGACGAGAACTGAGCGCACCGAGACTGCGCGCCGACACACCGGAACGGGCCGGGCTCGACCCGGTCGAACTGGAGCACCTGGTCGGCGAGGTGCACGCCCTCACCGCCGGAGACCGCCCCTGGGCGGCCGGCGCCGTCGTGCTGGCCGGCCGCGGGCCCGTGATCGCCGTGGCCGAGGCCGCGGGCTGGGCCGTCCGCTACTCCGCCTACGACCCCGAGACCGACAACGGTGTCGAACTGCCGCCCGCCGCACGGGTCCCGGCCACCGCCGACACCCCCTTCGACCTGGCCTCCCTCACCAAGCTGTTCACCTCCGTCGCCGCCGTGCAGCAGATCGAGCGCGGCACCCTCGGCATGGACGCCCGGGTCGGCGACTACCTGCCCGACTTCCACGCCGCGGCCGCCCACGGCATCACCGTGCGGCAACTGCTCACGCACACCTCCGGGCTGCGGCCCGAACTGCCGCTGTACGACTGCCCCGACGACGCCACCAGGCTCTCCCTGCTCCGCGCGGAGGCCCCGACGAGCGAGCCCGGCCGGTACCGGTACTCCGACCTGAACATGCTCCTGCTCCAGTCCGTGCTGGAGCGCCTCACCGGCCGGACCCTCGACGTCCTCGTGCAGGACGGCATCACCCGTCCGCTCGGCATGACCGCGACCTGCTTCGGGCCGTGCCCCGGCGCGGCCGCCACCGAGGACCAGCGGCGGCCCTGGGCCAAGGCGGACCGCGGGATGCTGCGGGGTGTGGTCCACGACGAGAACGCCTTCGCGCTCGGCGGGGTCGCCGGGCACGCCGGCCTGTTCTCCACCGCCCGCGACCTGGCCGTCTTCTGCCGCGCCCTGCTCGCCGGCGGCTCCTACGGCCCGGCCCGCATCCTCGGCCCCGACTTCGTCGAACTGCTCCTGACCCCGCCCGGGCTGGGCTTCGCCGTCGACCAGCCGTGGTTCATGGGCGAACTCGCCGGTCACGGAGCGGCGGGCCACACGGGCTTCACCGGCACGTCCCTCGTCCTCGACCCGAGGACGGACACGTTCCTGGTCCTGCTGGCGAACACGGTCCACCCGAGACGCAGGCCCGCGGACAGCGGCCCGAGAGCGAGCCTGGCGACGCGACTGGCCCGAGCGGTGATCCCGTGACGGGTCCCGTGACGGGGGGTCCCGTGACGGTGCCTTTCCAGCCGGCCGGGACGGGTGATGGGTGGGCATGGGACGGGGGTCTCGGGGCGGAGCCCCCCAGCAGGCCCGCACCGGCGCAGGGCGCTCGTGGAAGTGGAGCCCTGCGGCAGGGGCCCGCACCCAGCAGGGCGCTTCCATGGGCGGAGCCCCCGCAGGGCCCGGCGCCATAGAATCACGCGGGTGAACGCCCCCGTACCACCGGCCGACGCCCTCCGCAGGAGCCTCGCCGACCTGCTCGACGGACTCCCGCCCACCCAGGCCGCCGGAGCCGTCGACAGGCTCATCGCCAACTACCGGGGCGACACCCCCACCCACGCCCCGATCCTGCGCGACCGCGCCGACGTCGCCGCATACGCCGCCTACCGCATGCCCGCCACCTTCGAGGCGGTCCACTCGGCGCTGGAGGCGTTCGCGGACACCGCCCCCGACTGGACGCCGGGCAGCCATGTCGACGTCGGCGGCGGCACCGGCGCCGCCACCTGGGCCGTCACCGCGACCTGGCCCGGCGAGCGCAGCGTCACCGTGCTGGACTGGGCCGAGCCCGCCCTCGCCCTCGGCCGGGAGATCGCCGCCGCCAACCCGGCCCTGCGCGGCGCCCGCTGGCAGCGCGCCCGGATCGGCGCCGACCTCACCCTGGACGCCACCGACCTCGTCACGGTGTCGTACGTCCTCAACGAACTCTCCGGGCCCGACCGCGCCGCCCTCGTCGACGCCGCCGCGGCCGCCGCCCAGGTCGTGGTGATCGTGGAGGCCGGCACCCCGGCCGGCTACGAGCGCGTCATCGAGGCCCGCGACCGCCTGATCCGTGCCGGACTCCACGTCGTCGCCCCCTGCCCGCACAGCGCGGCCTGCCCCATCGAGCCCGGCAGGGACTGGTGCCACTTCTCCGCCCGGGTGAGCCGCTCCTCCCTGCACCGCCAGGTCAAGGGCGGCACCCTGCCGTACGAGGACGAGAAGTTCTCGTACGTCGCCGCCACCCGGCTGCCCGCCACCCCGGCCCCCGCCCGCGTGGTCCGCCGCCCGCAGATCCGCAAGGGCCAGGTGCTCCTGGACCTGTGCGAGGCCGACGAACGGCTGGCCCGTACGACGGTCACCAAACGGCACGGGGGCCTGTACAAGGCGGCCCGGGACGCCGACTGGGGAGACCCGTGGCCGCCCGGGGAACCGCCCGCCTAGCCGGCCGGGCTTGTTAGCGTCGCTCCATGGTCAAGAAGCCCGTCCCCGACGCCAGCCGTCGCAGCGAGAAGTCACGCCGAGCGATCTACGACGCCGCCCTCGCCCTGGTCGGCGAGGTCGGGTACCCGAAGACCACCGTCGAGGGAATCGCCGCCCGGGCCGGCGTCGGCAAGCAGACTATCTACCGCTGGTGGCCCTCCAAGGCGGCCGTCCTGCTGGAGGCGTTCTTCGACCTGTCCGCGCAGGCCGCACAGGAGGCGGGGCAGGAGCCGTACGTCATCCCGGACACCGGCGACCTGGCCGCCGATCTCAAGGCGGTGCTGCGGATCACCGTGGACCAGCTCCTCGACCCGCGCTTCGAGGTCCCCTCCCGGGCGCTGGCCGCCGAGGGCGTGGTCAACGAGCCGCTCGGCCGCGAGTTCGTCACCAGGCTTCTCGAACCCCAGCTCCAGCTGTACGTCGACCGGCTGCGCTCCGCCCAGGCCGCCGGGGCCGTACGGGCCGACGTCGACCCCCGCATCGCGCTGGAACTGTTCGTCTCGCCCCTCGCACAGCGCTGGCTCCAGCGCACGGCCCCGATCACCTACGCCTACACGGACACCCTCGTCGACTACGCCCTGTACGGCCTGGCCCCCCGCCGCTCCGTGTGAGGCAAGTCTCGTCCGGTTCCTCCGGGTCCGCCCCGCCGCCCCCGTTGCGAAGGAAGATGGGACGATAAGGCACACTGTCCGCACACCAGCGAGGCGACCACCAGACCGAGGGGATAGATGAGCGCGACGTTCGGCGGCCGGTCCGGCCGGCAGGGCAAACTCTCCCAATGGCTGCGTGGACGCCGTCCGAAGGAAGCCGCCGACGACGGCGGCCGCGAGGCCCTGCTGCTCGCCGCCGCGGCGGCGGGCCTGCCGCTCGCCCCCGCCGCACACCCCGCCCCCGGCTACCGCTGCTCCTGCGACCGCGTCGGCTGTCCCACCCCGGCCCGGCACCCGGTGTCGTTCGCCTGGCAGACGCAGTCCACCACCGACCGCGCCCAGATCGAGCGCTGGGCCCGGCACCAGCCGCAGGCCAACTTCATCACCGCGACCGGCATGGTGCACGACGTCCTGGACGTGCCGTCGGAGGCCGGCCGGGAGGCGCTGGAGCGGCTCCTCGGCGCCGGGGTGGAGGTCGGCCCGGTCGCCGAGAGCGACGACGGCCGCATGCTGTTCTTCACGCTCACCCGTGGCACCCCCGAGGACGAGGACGAGTGGTGGCCGTGCGAGCTGGACTGCCACCCCGAGACCATGGACGAGCACCCCGGGCTGCGCTGGCACTGCCGGGGGTCGTACGTGCTGGTGCCGCCCGCCCGGCTTCCGGGTGACGACCGGCGGGTGCGGTGGGTGCGGGGGCCGGAGCACGCGCTGCCGGACCCCCTGAGCCTGCTGGAAGCGCTCACGGACGCGTGTGCGCGGTACGCGGGTGCGGAGGCGGCGGGCTGGCCCCTGCGGCACTGAGCGCCGAAGGGTGTCTCACCCACCCTGCGCCGACGTCAGGCCCGGCACCCGGCCCACCACCGACACCTGGCCGGAGCCCGGCGGGTCCAGGGCGGCCTCCGCGGACACGAACTCCATCGTCAGCGACTGCTTGACCTCGCCCTTGGTCAGCGCCTGCACGTCCTTGCCCTGCGGCGGCACGGTGGTGCCCGGGGCTGCGGTCTGCTTCTCGTAGTGGCGCGTGGTGAAGAACACCAGCGCCCCGCCGCCCACCGTGCGCAGCGCCAGGGGAGCGTAGTCCCCGCTGGTCAGTGACCGGTCGATGAACTGCGTGACCAGGCCCGGCTTGCGCGCACGCCCGGCCCGGCCGGCGCGCTCACGGCTGGTGTACGGCCCGTCGGCGAAGGTCTTCCCGCCCTTCTTCAGGTAGGTCGCGTAGTCCGCGCTCAACTTCCCCGGGGGGACGGCCAGTTGCCCGGAGTCGGCCGGCACGGCCCGGGCCCAGCCGTCCTTGTCGGTCTCGAACCGCGGTACGCGGCCGGGATCCACCAGGGTCACGTACGCCACCCGCCAACGCTCGCCGAGGTCGCGCCGGGTGAACACCATCAGCCAGCGTGTCGTGCCCGTCTTGTTGGCCCGGGCGTCGGCGACGAACCAGCGCGGCCAGCCGGCCTTCTTCGGGATCGTGACCTTCACGTCCGACAGTTTCAGCGGCACGTGGTTCGGGTTGCCGGACGGGCTGTTGGCGTGCCCGGCCTTCAGACGCGCGGCGGTGATGTCGCCGAACGGCCCGGTGAGACGAGGCGCGTCCAGGGAGTTGTCGTTGGCCTTGTCGGCCTTGTTGTACGCGGCCGTGAACGCGGTGAGCGCCTTGGCGGCCTCGGCGCGGGTGGCGGCGGGGAGTACCGCGCGCTCCCCGTGCACCACCACGCATCCGCTCGCCGTCAGTGACAAAGCGGTCAGCGAGGCCGCTATGAGTGCGTTGCGGTCACGCCTGCGGAGCCTGCGCGGGCTGCGATCCCTGCTCATCGGGTCCCTTCACCTTCCCCTTTCCGGAGGCGAACCCTACCGGGGCGAGGAAGACGGCGAGCGTCGGGACCAGGTACAGCAGCCACACCGTGACCTGGAGGACGGTCGGGTCGGGCTGGAAGGTGAACACGCCCTTCAGCAGCGTGCCGTATCAGCTGTCCGGCGGGACGGTGCCGCTGATGTCGAAGGCCGGGTGCCTCAGGCCGGGCAGCCAGTCCGCCTCCTGCAGGTCGTGGAAGCCGTAGGCGAGTACGCCCACCGCGACCACGACCAGCATGCCGCCGGTCCACGTGAAGAACGTGGCCAGGTTGATCCGCAGCGTGCCCCGGTAGAACAGCCGGCCGAGCAGGACGGCCGTGGCGAGGCCCAACGCCACGCCGGCCAGCGGGCGCGGGGTGCCGTCGGAGGCCGCGTGCACCGACGCCCACACGAACAGCGCGGTCTCCAGGCCCTCCCGGCCGTCGGCCAGGAACGCGGTGGCGACCAGCGCGCCCGTGCCCATGGCGAGGGCCGCGTCCAGCCTGCCGTGCAGCTCCGACCTCAGGTGCCGGGCGGTGCGCCGCATCCAGAACACCATCCAGGTGACCAGGCCGACCGCGACGACCGACAGCGAGCCGCCGAGCGCCCGGTCCGGCGTCCCCGCCCGGGACGCGCTCGTGACCGCCGCGATGTTTCAATTCCTCCGTGACTGACTACGATGTACTCCGCGTCTTCTGCGGCCCCGGCGGCGGCTACGGCAACGAGCTGGGCGTCGTCCGTGACGGTTCGGTGCTGCCCGAGCGGAGCGACCGGCAGGAGCTGGCGGCCAAACTCGGCTTCAGCGAGACGGTGTTCGTGGACGACCCCGAGCGCGGCGTGATCGACATCTACACGCCCACCCTGCGGCTGCCCTTCGCCGGTCACCCCTGCGTCGGCACCGCCTGGCTGCTCGACGTGCCCGAACTGGTCACGCCCGCCGGCGTGGTCGGGGCCCGGCTGGACGGCGAGTTCAGCTGGATCGAGGCGCGGGCGGAGTGGGCCCCGCCGCGCACCCTGCGCCAGTACGGCACGGCCGCCGAGGTCGACGCCCTTCAGGTGCCCGCACCGGGGGAGTGGATCTATGCCTGGGCCTGGGAGGACGAGGCGGCCGGACGGGTCCGGGCCCGCGCCTTCCCCGGCCGCGACGACGGCATCGACGAGGACGAGGCGACCGGCGCGGCGGCGCTCCTCCTCACCGACCAGCTGGGCCGCGCCCTGAACATCACCCAGGGCAAGGGCTCCCAGATCCTCACCGCACCGCAGCCGCACGGGTGGGTGGAGGTCGGGGGCCGCGTGCACCTGGAACGCTGACCGGTCATCCCTTCGGCCCCGCTCAGCCGGGGGCGGGCTCCGGGGCGCGCTCCACCACCATCATGGCCATGTCGTCGCGGAGCATCCCGCCCGCGTAGGCGCGCAGATCGGTGACGATCTCCCGCAGGAGCGGGCGGGCGGCGTGACCGGACCACTTCGCGAGGCGTTCGGCGAGCGGGTAGAAGACGCCCTCGCCGTCGCGCGTCTCGGTGACGCCGTCCGTGTAGAGCAGGATCCGGTCCCCGTCTTGGAAGGGGAAGGTCGTCGTCGTGTAGGCGGCGTCGGACATGGCGCCCAGGCCGAGCGGCGGGGCCGGCTCGCTCACGTGGAGCGCGGTGGTGGTGCCGGTTGCCCGGGACAGCAGGAGGGGCGGCGGGTGACCACAGCTGATCATGTGTGCCACCGGCTGGTCGTCCGGGATGTCGAGCACCACGGCGGTCACGAAACGCTCCTGGACGTCCGGGTCGGCCTCCGCGAACTCGGTGAGCCCCCAGCGGACGGCGTCCTCGACATAGGCCACCAGCTCCGGCAGCGGGATGCGGCGGTGTGCGGCGGCGCGGAAGGCACCCAGCACGATGGCCGTGTCACTGATCGACGCCAGGCCCTTGCCGCGCACGTCTCCGATGACCAGGCGGGTGGAGTCGGAGGTCCGGGCCGCGGCGTACAGGTCGCCGCCGATGTAGGTGTCGGCCTCGGCGCTGTGGTACTCGCCGGCCAGGGACAGCGGTCCGGCGCGCGTCGGGAGCGGGCGCAGGACGACGCGCTGCGCGGTGTCGGAGACGACGCGCGCCCTGAGCAGTTCCCGCACGCGCCGCTCCCGCAGCCGGGTGAAGGCGACGAGCAGCACGCAGAGCACCGCGAGTGAGCCGAGCTCGACCAGGACGCTCTCGGTGGTCAGGGTGCCCCGCTCCGCCCCGGCGGCGATCAGTGCCAGTACCGAGAGTGCGCCCACCAGCGCCGTGGGCCGGGGGCCGTACCCCATGGCGGTCACCGCGGTCGCCACGACCAGGAGGTGGGCGAGGTGGATGTCCGGCGGCAGGAAGGCGTCGGCCAGCGGAATGGCGACGACCAGCAGCAACGGGACGGCGAGCCAGGACGGGCGGTGTGCCGCAGGGGCCCAGACCGGCGGGATCCCGGTGGTGGATGTCTTCGTCGTCGCAGCTCTCACGTCCGTACCGAACGCTGCGGGCATATCCGTGTATTTCCGGACGAACAGTGGAGGGGGCGCGTACCCCTAGGCGGTCAGCGGGAACTCGTCGCCCAGTGCCCGGAGGACCCCCGTGTTCAGCGCGAACGCCCGCTTGCACTCGTCGGTCATCCGCTGCCTCTCCAGGTCGTCCGCGTCGACCGCGTCCAGCAGTGCGCGGTAACCGCGCTTGAACGCGGCCGGGTTGGAGACACCCTCGAAGACGTAGAAGCGGACCCCGTCGCCCTTCTTCGTGAAGCCCCAGGTCCTCTCCGCCCGGTCGCGGATGATCTGGCCGCCGGACAGGTCTCCCAGGTAGCGGGTGTAGTGGTGGGCGACATAACCGCCGGGCCAGCGCTCGGCGCAGTCGCGGACCCGGTCCGCGTACTCCCGCGTCGCGGGCAGGGCGCTCAGCCCCGCCCGCCAGCCGGGACCGCGCAGATGCGTCAGGTCCCGCTCCAGCGCGGCCAGCCGGAACAGCTCGGGCCGGATGAACGGCCCCGCCACCGGGTCCGCCGCCAGCCGCCCGGCGCCGCTCTCCAGGGCCTCGTACACGAACCACAGCTGCTCGGTGTAGCGGGCGTAGGCGGTCACGCCCAGTCGGCCGCCGAGGAGGCCGGTCATGAACGTCGACGTCTCCGCCGCCACGTGCTGCTCGTGGGAGGCGGTGCGGATGAGGGCCGAGAGCGACTCCATGGACACTCCTCACTTTGCCGACGGTCTGTCGGTAAGTTTACCGACAGACCGTCGGCAAAGCATCCCGGGCACGGGACGTCCGGGCACGAGAAAGGCCCGCCTCCGAGGAGAGCGGGCCAGGGCCAGGCGTGGCGTCACGGCAGGGTCAGGATCTCCGCGCCGGTCTCCGTCACCACCAGCGTGTGCTCGAACTGCGCGGTCCGCCTGCGGTCCTTCGTCACGACCGTCCAGCCGTCGTCCCACATGTCGTACTCGTGGGTGCCCAGCGTCAGCATCGGCTCGATCGTGAACGTCATGCCCGGCTGCATGATCGTCGTCGCGTGCGGGCTGTCGTAGTGCGGGATGATCAGGCCGGAGTGGAAGGAGGAGTTGATGCCGTGGCCCGTGAAGTCACGGACGACGCCGTAGCCGAACCGCTTGGCGTAGGACTCGATGACCCGGCCGATGACATTGATCTGCCGGCCCGGCCTGACCGCCTTGATCGCACGGTTGAGAGACTCCCGGGTCCGCTCCACCAGCAGCCGCGACTCCTCGTCCACGTCACCGACCAGGTAGGTGGCGTTGTTGTCGCCGTGCACCCCGCCGATGTACGCCGTCACGTCCAGGTTGACGATGTCGCCGTCCCTGAGGACCGTCGAGTCCGGGATGCCGTGGCAGATGACCTCGTTGACCGAGGTGCACAGCGACTTCGGGAAGCCGCGGTAGCCGAGCGTGGACGGGTAGGCGCCGTGGTCGCACATGTACGTGTGGGCGACCCTGTCCAGCTCGTCCGTGGTGACCCCGGGCGCGATGATCTTCGCGGCCTCCTCCATCGCCTGTGCGGCGATACGGCCGGCGATCCGCATCGCCTCGATGGTCTCCGGGGTCTGCACCTCCGGCCCGGTGTACGGCGCCGGCGCGGGTTTGCCGACGTACTCGGGGCGGCGGATGTTTCCGGGAACCGAGCGGGTGGGGGACAGCTCCCCCGGTGCGAGCAGCGACTGGCCAGACATGACAGCGAGTCTATCGAGCCGGCATGGGGGAACATGTCGTTGGCGAGAGGAGCTGTTCATGCCCCTGTTCAAGAAGCGCACCGTCGGCAAGCCGGGCGAGTGGTACTACTGCCTGGAACACAAGAAGGTCGAGGAGGGCCCGGACTGCCCCGGCAAGGACCGCTTCGGGCCGTACGCCTCCCCGCAGGAGGCGCAGCGCGCGATGGAGACCGCCGCCGAGCGCAACCTCCAGTGGGAGAACGACCCGCGCTGGCACGACGCGTCGGCCGGCGGCGGCGCCGACGAGGAGTGATCACACCTCCGTGGGCACGGCGGCGGCGCGGCGCTCGCGCATCCGCACCGCGTGCTCGTTGGTCCGGGCGTCGTACGTCATGAGCCCCGGCAGGCACAGCGCGAGCAGCCCCATGGCGCCCGCGCACGCCAGCCCGCCGGAGACGACGGAGGCCCGTACGCCCGCCCAGGCGGCCATGCCACCCGCCCGGACCTGGCCGAGCTGCGGGCCGACCGAGTAGGACAGCAGCTCGATCCCGGCGAGCCGGCCGCGCAGCTCGTCCGGGATCGTCTGGTTCCACATGGCGGCCCGGAAGATCCCGCTGACCATGTCGAAGCCGCCGCCGACGGTCAGGAACAGCAGGACCAGCCACACGTTCCCGCAGACGCCGGCCGCCGCCACCGCCAGGCCCCAGCCGGCCGCCGCGAGCACCACCATCAGTCCGTGCCGGTGGATCCTCGACGCCCAGCCGCTGGTCAGGCTCACCAGCATCGCTCCGGCCGGGACGCCGGCGTACATCAGGCCTAGCGCCCAGTCGGCGTGCAGCTCGTCGGCGAGGAACGGCAGCACCGCGAGCGGCATGGCCAGGAACATCGCCGCGAGGTCGACGGCGTAGGTGCCGAGGAGTTCCTTGCGGCTCCAGGCGTACCGGGCGCCCTCCAGGACGGCGCCCAGCGACGGCCCGGACGCCTCGTGGGAGGCGGGGGAGGGGGCGAGCCGCACGATGTACGCCAGCGAGACGGCGAACGTCAGCAGATCGGCGGCATACGCCCAGCCCAGGCCCGCGTAGGCGACCACCACGCCCGCGACGGCCGGGCCCGCCACTCCGCCGACGGTCCAGCGCAGGGAGTTCAGCGAGGCCGCGGCGGGCATGTCGTCGTGGGCGACGATCCGGGGCCACAGCGAGTCCAGCGCCGGGCGCTGGACGGAGACCAGGGCGGAGGAGAGGGCGGCGACGGCGTACAGGGGCCAGACCGCCGGGCGCGGGAGCAGCGCGTTGAGCAGCAGGGCGGCACTCAGCACGCCCTGCCCGGCCTCCGTCCACACGATGAGCCTCCGCTTGTCGAGCGCGTCGGCGAGGGCGCCGCCGTACAGTCCGCACACGACGAGCGGCAGCAGTTCCACGGCGCCGATCGCGCCCACGGCCGCCTCCGAGCCGGTGAGGTCCTTCAGCTGGACCGGGAGCGCGACGAAGGTGAGGAAGCTGCCGAAGTTGCTGATCAGCCCTGATGTCCAGAGCCGGCGGAAGTCCGCGGAGGTCTTCCAGGGGGAGAGGTCGGGGAGGAGGGCGCGGGTCACTTCAGGGATGGTCGACCGGCCGGGATCACCGGGCAACTCCTTTTCCGCCCGCCCACCCGTCCGGGGCGCGCGGCCGCCTTCGGCGGGACGTGAGTCACCACGGGGGCGGCGGCGGGGCGGTCAGGGCTTCCGCCAGCCGTGCCAGCCGGTCCCTGAAACCCCGCCGCACCCTCGCGGGGCCGCCCGCGTTCTCCCCGGCTGCCGCGCTGACCAGGTGCTGCACGGTGTCCAGGTCCAGCTCGGCCGTGTCGGGCACGGCCAGCATGTCGTGCGCCATGGCCGCGAGCTCGCCCCCGCCCGGCCCCAGGGCCAGTACCGTCACCCCGCTGCGCCGGGCCGAGTGGACACGCTCCAGCAGCGGCGCCGGCTCCTCGGGCGCCACGACCAGCAGGGTCTCGCCGCGCCGCGCCGCCTCGATGCGGCCCGGTCCGACGGCCAGGTGGGGCGGGTCGCAGGGGCGCGCGTCATGCCGGACCAGTGTCGGCGCCAGCTCCGGCGTCCCGGACCACGCGGCCTCGTCGACCAGGTGCGCGGCCAGATGCCACGGCTCGTACACCGGCGTGCCCACCAGCAGCAGTCCGCCCCCGTGGGCCACCACCGACCCGCGCAGCACGCCGGCGAATCTCCGGGTGGCCCCCAGCCACTCGGTCCCGGCGAGCACTTCCCGCAGCAGCGCGACCCGTACGGCGTCCATGCGCCAGCATCCTGCCGCAACCGGCCACTCGTGACGCGGAGTTCACCCGGAATTCGCCCGCTCCGGGGACATTCACCGGTCACCGTGCGAAAAGACCCCGTACACATCCCGAGGAGCCGCCCGATGACCGAGGTCACCGTCCCCTTCCGCGCCGGACAGGACGGCTACGCCTGCTTCCGGATCCCGGCGGTCGTGGCCACCGGCGCCCGCACCCTCCTCGCCTTCTGCGAGGGCCGCGTCGACTCCGCCGCCGACCACGGGCACATCGACATCGTGCTCAAGCGGTCCACGGACGGCGGCCGCACCTGGGGGCCGCTCCAGGTCGCCGCGGGCAATGGCGAGAACCTCGCCGGCAATCCCGCCCCCGTCGTCCTCGACACCGGCCGCGTCCTGCTCGTGCACGTCCGGGCCGCCGCCACCGCCACCGAGGCCGCCATCCTGCGCGGCCAGGTCACGGACGCCGACGGACGGCGGGTGTGGGTGCAGCACAGCGACGACGACGGTGTCAGCTGGTCCGCGCCCAGGGAGATCACCGCGCAGGTGAAGAAGCCCGGCTGGCGCTGGTACGCCACCACCCCCGGCCACGCCCTCCGGCTGAGCACCGGCCGTGTCCTCGTCCCCGCCAACCACACCCTGCCGCCCGCCGGCACCGACACCGGCGCCGAACCGCGGTACAACAGCGGCCACTGCCTGCTCAGCGACGACCTCGGAGAGTCCTGGTACCTCGGGTACACCGACGAGAACACCGACGGGTACGTCAACGTCAACGAGACCACCGCCGCCGAACTCCCCGACGGACGCGTCTACTTCAACACCCGCAACGACTCCCCCGCGCCCGGCAACCGCGCCGACGCCCACTCGGCCGACGGCGGCAGGACGCTCGTCAAACCCTTCCGGCCGCAGGCCGGGCTCACCACGCCCGTCTGCGAGGGCTCCGTCCTCCAGCTCCGCGACCCGGACCTGCTCCTCTACTCCGGCCCCGCCGACCCCGACTTCCGCGCGCTGATGACGCTCCGCGCCTCCACCGACGGCGGCACCACCTGGCGCCCGGCGTTCACCGCCGACGGACTGCCCGCCGCCTACTCCGACCTGGTCCGCGTCGACGCGGACACCGTCGGACTCCTCTACGAGACCGGCGACTTCAGCGCCTACGAGACGATCACCTTCCGCCGGGTCCCGGTGCACCGGCTCACCTGAACCGGTGCCGTACCCGGCACGGACGTAGAGTCGCCCCATGACCTCTACCGACAGCGCACAGACCCCTGCGAAGGCCCCCGCCAAGGACCCCTGGGACCTGCCCGACGTCTCCGGGTACGTCGTCGGCGTGCTCGGCGGCACCGGACCGCAGGGCAAGGGCCTCGCTTACCGGCTCGCCCGGGCCGGCCAGAAGGTGATCATCGGCTCCCGTGCCGCCGAGCGCGCCCGGGCCGCCGCCGAGGAACTCGGCCACGGAGTCGAGGGCGCCGACAACGCCGAGACCGCGCGCCGCAGCGACATCGTGATCGTCGCCGTACCGTGGGACGGTCACGGCGACACGCTGAAGGCCCTGCGGGACGAACTGGCCGGCAAGCTCGTCGTGGACTGCGTCAACCCGCTCGGCTTCGACAAGAAGGGCGCCTACGCCCTCAGGCCGGAGGAGGGCAGCGCCGCCGAGCAGGCCGCCGCCCTGCTGCCGGACTCCCGCGTCGCCGCCGCCTTCCACCACCTGTCGGCCGTCCTGCTCCAGGACCCGGAGGTCGAGCAGATCGACACCGATGTGATGGTGCTGGGCGAGGAGCGGGCCGACGTCGAGATCGTGCAGGCCCTCGCGGGGCGCATCCCCGGCATGCGCGGCGTCTTCGCCGGCCGGCTGCGCAACGCCCACCAGGTCGAGTCGCTCGTCGCGAACCTGATCTCCGTCAACCGCCGCTACAAGGCACACGCCGGGCTCCGCGTCACCGACGTGTGAGCCGGTCGCGGCCATGGGGGACACTGGTCGGCGAAGCAGCCCCGAGCAGTGTCCCCGACAGGAGCCGACCCCCATGCCCCGCATCGCCCTCTACACCCTCGTCGTCTGCGTCCTCGCCGTGGCCGCCGCCGTCGTCTCCTTCGCCCAGGGCAGCTGGCTGGGGATCGTCTGGGTGCTGCTGGCGGGCCTGACGTCCAACATGACCTGGTACTACATCAAGCGCGACCGGGCCGCCTAGTCCTAAGCCCAGAAGCGGTACAGGCTCCAGCCGTACGAGGTGTCCCCGTCGCTCACTCCCAGTGCGCGCAGGATCGCGTCGATCACGTCGAAGAACGCGACGTTGACGGACGGCACCCACAGCAGTGCGAACACGAACAGCAGGCCGAACGGCGCGTACGGCTCCACCTGCCGCTTCACCCTGTACGACAGCCAGGGCTCGATGACGCCGTAGCCGTCCAGGCCGGGCACCGGCAGGAAGTTCAGGACGGCGGCCGTCACCTGCAGCAGGCCCAGGAAGGCGAGCGCGTACCGGAAGTCGCTGGGTATGCCGTCGAGGGCGCCCAGCCAGAAGGGGGCCGTGCACACCGCCGCGAACAGCGCGTTCGTCAGCGGGCCCGCCGCCGAGATCAGGCTGTGCCGCCAGCGGCCCCGGATCCGCCCCCGCTCGATGAACACCGCGCCGCCGGGCAGGCCGATCCCGCCCATGATCACGAAGACCACGGGGAGCACGATGCTCAGCAGCGCGTGCGTGTACTTCAGCGGGTTCAGCGTGAGGTAGCCCTTCGCGCCGACCGTGATGTCGCCGCCGTGCAGGGCGGTGCGCGCGTGCGCGTACTCGTGCAGGCACAGGGAGACGATCCAGGCCGCCGTCACGAACAGGAACACCGCGACGCCCGGCCGCGCCGCGTACCCCGTCCAGGTGGCCCAGCCCGTCACCGCCGTCACGGCCAGGATCCCGACGAACACGGGACTGACCCGGCGGTCGCCGCGGCGGGTGGTGGCGGTGGTCATCGGCGAGCTCCTGTGCGGTGGGGACGGTCGGGAGTGCGACCGTACCGGCCGCGCACACGAGGGGGAAACGTCTCGCGCCGGCCGTCCGGTTCCTGGACCCTGGGGGAATGCCACGGATGAGGGTGTTCTACGAGGACTGGCAGATGGAGTGCTGCGGCACGCCGTTCGCGGTGGGCGACGACGTGGCCTGGAAGCTCGTCGCCTACGACACCGAAGGCGTCCGCGAGGGCCACGGGTACGGCGCCGAGGCCTGGGTGGAGAACCACGGCGGCCCGGACCACCCGGTCACCGGCCGGGTCCGCGCCATCGACCTGGTGCACGAGGAGTACAGCTACCGGCTGCCCGAGCCCGCGCCCGGGCCAGGACCTGTGGAGCCGGAGGCGGGGCTCGTCGTCCGGGGCACGGGACGCGGCCTCGAACCGGTGCCCGGCACCGTAGCGCTGGAGCCCGCGGACAGCTGCCCGAAGTGGTTCGGGGAGGTGGACCGCGGTACGGCGGACGGCCGGGGCCGGGTCCGCCGCACGTGCGGCGTCCTCGTCACCCTCGACGTCCCGCACGGCGCGCCGCCGCAACCCGGTGACCCCCGGTGACCGCTCCGGCGAGAATGGACCCCGTGCGCTTCTCGCTGCTCGGCACCACCCAGGTACTCCGCCCCGACGGCACGGCCGTCCCGGTCGGCGGGGCGCGGCTGCGTGCCCTGCTGGGCGTGCTCGCGCTCCGGGCCGGCCGGACCGTGCCCGCGGGCGTGCTCGTCGACGAGGTGTGGGGCGCCGAGCCGCCCGCCGACGCGGCCGGGGCGCTCCAGGCGCTCGTCGGCCGGCTGCGCCGCACCCTCGGCGCGGACGCCGTCGCCTCCGCCGAGGGCGGCTACCGGCTCACCGCCGCGCCCGACGACGTCGACCTCACCCGCTTCGAGCGGCTGACCGGCGACGGCCTGCGCGCCCTGGCCGACGGCGACCCGGCCAAGGCCGCCGCCGTCCTGGACGACGCGCTCGCCCTGTGGCGCGGACCGGCCCTCGCCGACCTGCCCGACCACACCGCCGAGGCGGTCCGCTGGGAGACCCGCCGGCTGGACGCCCTGCGCGCCCGGCACACCGCCGCCCTCGCCCTCGGGCACGCCGAGCAGTCGCTGCCCGAGCTGACCGCCCTGTGCGACGAGCACCCGCTGGACGAGCCACTGCAGGCGCTGCGGCTGCGCGCCCTGCGCGACGCCGGCCGCCCCGCCCAGGCCCTCGCCGCCTACGAGGACGTACGACGGCTGCTCGCCGACCGGATCGGTTCCGATCCGGGTCCCGAACTGCGCGCCCTGCACACCGAGTTGCTGTCCGAGGAGACCCCGGCCCCGCGGCCGGGACCGGCCCTGGGCAACCTGCCCGCCCGGCTCACCTCCTTCGTCGGCCGGGAGGCCGACATCGCGGCCATCGGCGCCGATCTGACCGCCGCCCGCCTGGTCACCCTGCTCGGGCCCGGCGGCGCCGGGAAGACCCGCCTGTCCCAGGAGGCCGCCGAGACGGTACGGCCCACCGTCCCGGACGGGGTGTGGCTCGCCGAACTGGCGCCCGTGGACGACCCCGCGGCCGTACCGCAGGCCGTGCTCACCGCCATCGGCGCCCGCGACACCGTGCTGCACGGCGCCGGCGCCGAGAGCATGCGCGCGGTCACCGACCGGCACGACGACCCCCTCGAACGGATCGTGGAGCACTGCGCCCGGCGCCGGATGCTGATTGTGCTGGACAACTGCGAGCATGTGATCGAGGCCGCCGCCCGCCTCACCGAGCGCCTGCTGGCCCGCTGCCCCGGGCTGACCGTCCTCGCCACCAGCCGCGAACCCCTCGGTGTGCCGGGGGAGCTGGTGCGGCCGGTGGAGCCGCTGCCCGAGCCGGTCGCGCTGCGGCTGCTGGCCGACCGGGGCGCGGCGGCCCGGCCCGGGTTCCGCGTCGAGGACGATCCCGGGGCCTGCGCCGAGATCTGCCGGCGGCTCGACGGGCTTCCGCTCGCGATCGAGCTGGCGGCGGCACGCCTGCGGATGCTGACGCCACGCCAGATAGCCGACCGGCTCGACGACCGCTTCCGGCTGCTGACCTCCGGCAGCCGCACCGTGCTGCCCCGTCAGCAGACCCTGCGTGCCGTCGTGGACTGGTCCTGGGAGCTGCTCGACGCGGACGAACGGGACGTCCTCGCCCGGCTGTCCGTCTTCGCGGGCGGCTGCGACCTCACCGCGGCCGAGGCCGTGTGCGGCCCGGCCGCCCTGGACGCCCTCGGCTCCCTGGTCGACAAGTCCCTGGTGGTCGCCGCGCCTTCGGCCGAGGGCGGGATGCGCTACCGGCTGCTGGAGACCGTCGCCGAGTACGCGGGCGAACGGCTGGACGAGACCGGGCACCGCGGCGCGGCCGAGCGCGCCCATCTGACGTACTACCGCGAACTCGCCCGCGCCACCGACGCGTTGCTGCGCGGCCCGGAACAGCGCGCCGCCATCGACCGGTTCCAGCTGGAGTACGAGAACCTGCGCACCGCGCTGCGGCACGCCGTGGCCGCGGGCGACGAGCAGGAGGGGCTGTGCCTGGTGCTGTCCCTGGTGTGGTTCTGGCAGATGCGTGACCAGCGCATCGACGCCCGCACCTGGTGCCGGGAGGTCATGGCGCTCGGCCCCGACCCCTTCGCCGAACCCGTCCGGCCGGCCCGGCCGGTGCTGCGGCCCTGCACCGACGCCCCGCCGCCGTACACCGGCGAGGTCCTCGCCGAGGCCCGGCGCGGAGTTCACCTCGCCCACCTGGCCTGCATGGACCATGAGCTGGAGGCGTGGCAGACCCCCGCGGCGCAGGCCAAGCTGCGCGTCATGAGCCGGGTCTACGAACCGGGGCTGCCGCAGACCTGCCGCGCGCCCGGCATGGCGTGGTTCTTCGCGGTGATGCTGACCGGCGGAGTGGACCGGATGCGGGAGGTCATCGACGCCTGTGTGCGGACCTGCCGGGAGACCCCCGGGTTCGAGTGGGAGCTGGCCGGCGCCCTGCAGCTGCGCGCCAACCTCCTCGCCAACCGCACCGCCTGGGCCGGCGACGCCACCCGGGACGCCGAGGAGGCCCTGGGGATCTTCCGCCGCCTCGGTGACGCCTGGGGCACCGCGGAGGCGCTGTCCGCCCGCGGCGAGGCCCATGAACGCCGGGGTGCCAACCGCGAGGCCGCCGCGGACTACCGGGCCGCCATCGAGCACGCCGAACGCCTCGGTGCCCGTGGCCAGATGGCCATCCTGCGCGCCCGCCTCGGCAGTGTGCTCATGGAGGCGGGGGACATGGAGCGCGGCGAGCAGCTGCTCCGGGACGTCATCGCGAGCAAGGACGGTTCCCTCAACGAGGCCATGCCCGCCGCCCGGCTGTTCCTCGCCTGCTGGCTCGGCCTGACCGGGCGCACCCCCGAGGCCCGGGAACAACTGCGGCTGCTGCGCGAGGAGTTCAGGATCGCGCACTTCGTCGTCTTCGACTCCATGATCCTCACCCAGGAGGCCTGGCTGGACGCCCTCGACGGCTGTGCCGAGGACGCCCTTGACCGGGTCCGGCGGGCGTTGCGCCTCGCCCAGGACCCGCTGTCCAAGGCCGTCGCCCCGCACCTGGACTCCATCTGCCTGTACACCGGGGCGATGGCCCTCGCGCGCCTCGACGGCGGCAGCCGCGCCACCGACGCCGCCCGCTGCCTGGGCGCCGCCCACGCCCTGCTGCCACCCGGGCACATCCTCTCCGGTGTCGAGCGCCGGTGCCACGACATGGCCGAGCACCGGATCCGGGAGGCCCTGGACGAGCCCGCCTACCGGGCCGCGTACGCCGAGGGCGGTGGCCTCTCCCTCGCGGAGGCCACCGCCCTGGTCTGAGGCACGGCGAACGTCAGCTCTTCGTGCGGAACTTGTGGATGGCGACCGGTCCCATGACCGCCGTGATCGCCACCGACCAGGCCACGGTCACCCACAGGTCGTGGGCCACCGGGCCGCCGACCATCAGGCCGCGGGCGGCGTCGGCGAGCGTGGACAGCGGGTTGTAGTCGGTGAAGGTCTGCAGCCAGCCCGGCATCGACCGCGTCGGCGCGAAGATCGACGAGCCGAACTGCAGCGGGAACAGCACCAGGAAACCCATCGCCTGCACGGACTGCGCGTTCTTCAGTACGACACCGAGGGTCAGGAACACCCACATGATCGAGGAGGCGAACAGCGCGGACAGCCCGACGGTCGCGAACAGACCGGGCCAGCTGGTGATGTGGAAACCGACCAGCACGGAGACGACCATCAGCACGGCCGTGGCGAACAGCATCCGTCCCAGCTCGACGGCGATCTTCGCGAACAGCACGGACCCGCGCCCGATCGGCAGCGAGCGGAACCGGTCCATGACCCCGCTGTTGAAGTCCTGGCTGAACCCGGTGCCGACGCCCTGCGACAGGGTCATGCTCATCATCGCGATCATGCCGGGGATGACGTACTGCACGTACTTCCCCTGGCCGCCGCCCAGCGCCTGTCCGATCGAGCCGCCGAAGACGTACACGAACAGCAGGGTGAAGACGACCGGCATCAGCAGCGCGTCGAACATCGACTCCGGGTCCTGGCGGATCCAGAGCAGATTGCGCCGGATGAGCGCGCCGGTGTGCCGTAGATGCCCGCGCAGCGGGATGCGCACGTCGGTGTCGGCGGTGAGAGTGGTGGTGGCGCTCATACGGCGACCTCCTCGCGGGCGTCGGCGGGAGTGGCGTCCTGCGGGGCACCGGCACGGTGGCCGGTGAGGGACAGGAACACCTCGTCCAGGCTGGGAAGTTCGGTGGTGATGGCGGAGATCGTGATGCCGCGCGCGGTGACCGCGCCGACCACGGCGGTCAGCTGCTCGTCGCTGAGGACCGGCACCAGCAGGGTGCCGGAATCGGTGTCGACCGTGGTGGTCGCGAGCCCGGTGATGCCGAGCTCGTCCAGCATCGCGGCGAGCGGGCGCAGCTGCAGCGGATCCACCGGCCGGACCCGCAGGGTGCGGCCGCCGACGCGGGCCTTCAGCTCCTCGATGCCGCCGGTGGCGATGACCTTGCCGCGGTCCACCACGGTCAGCTCGTCGGCGAGCTGCTCGGCCTCCTCCATGTACTGGGTGGTCAGCAGCACGGTCACACCGTCGCCGACCATCGCCTCCACCTCGTCCCACACCTCGTTGCGGGTACGGGGGTCGAGTCCGGTGGTGGGCTCGTCGAGGTAGAGCACGGCCGGGCGGCCGATCATCGAGGCGGCGAGGTCGAGCCGGCGGCGCATACCGCCGGAGTAGGTGCTCGCGGGCCGCCGGGCCGCCTCCGTGAGGGAGAACCGCTCCAGCAGCTCGTCGGCGCGGGCGCGGGCGTCCTTGCGGGACAGGTCCAGCAGCCGGCCGATCATGTACAGGTTCTCCCAGCCCGGGAGCTTCTCGTCGACGGAGGCGTACTGACCGGTGAGCCCTATGACCCGGCGCAGCTGACGGGGCTGGCGCACCACGTCGTACCCGGCCACGGTGGCCCGTCCGGCGTCCGGGGTGATCAGGGTGGACAGGATCCGTACGAGGGTGGTCTTGCCGGCGCCGTTCGGCCCGAGCACACCCATCACGGTGCCCTCGCGCACGTCCAGGTCGACGCCGTCCAGCGCCTTGGTCTCGCCGTAGTGCTTGACCAGTCCCCGTACCGTCACGGCGTGGCTCGCGCCGACGGGGGCGTCATCGATTTTCGTCATGCCGATGACAGTGCCAGGGCCCACCGACAAACCACCGACAGGCCGCCGACAGCCGCCGACACCGCACCGACAGGGGATCCCGGCCGCACAACGGGGCAGCCCCGCCGACGGGGGAAGATCAGCGGGGCTGCCGGGGTGTTTCCGCAATGGCTCAGTGGACGGAGTGCTCCTCCAGAGGGAACGTTCCGCCGACCACGTCCTGCGCGAACTCCTTCACCGCGTCGCCCATGACCTCGCGCAGGTTCGCGTACTTCTTGACGAACTTCGGCACCCGGCCGGAGGTCAGGCCGAGCATGTCCGTCCAGACCAGGACCTGCGCGTCCGTCTGAGGACCGGCGCCGATCCCGACCGTCGGGATGTGCAGCACCCGGGTCACCTCGGCCGCCAGCTCCGCCGGGACCAGTTCGAGCACGACGGCGAAGGCGCCCGCGTCCTGGACCGACTTGGCGTCGCGCAGCAGCTGCTGGGCCGCCTCCTCGCCCCGGCCCTGCACCCGGTAGCCCATCGCGTTGACGGACTGGGGGGTCAGGCCGATGTGCGCCATCACCGGGATGCCGGACTCGACGAGGAGCCGGATCTGGTCGTGCGAGCGCTCGCCGCCCTCCAGCTTGACCGCGCCGACCCCGGCCTCCTTCACCAGCCGGGTCGCCGAGCGCAGCGCCTGCACCGGGCCCTCCTGGTAGGAGCCGAAGGGGAGGTCGCCGACGATCAGGGCACGCTGCGTGCCGCGGACCACGGCCGCCGACAGCATGGTCATCTCGTCGAGGGTGACGGGCACGGTCGTCTCGTACCCGAGGTGGCAGTTGCCCGCCGAGTCGCCGACCAGGAGCACCGGGATCCCGGCCTCGTCGAAGACGGACGCGGTCATCGCGTCGTAGGCGGTGAGCATGGGCCACTTCTCGCCGCGTTCCTTGGCGAGGGTGATGTCGCGGACGGTGATGCGGCGGGTGCCCTTCCCCCCGTACAGCGCCTTGCTGCCGTCGGAGGGTCCGTTCTGCACAGTCTGGGCAGCCGAAAGCTGCGTCATGGCAACGGCTCCTTCAAGTCATCTCGAGGCGCCCTGACGGCGTCCCCGGATCGCCTCCATGGTGGCACCTCGTGCCAGTCACGGCCAGGGGTACCCCCTGTGATCCCCGTTCCTGGCCGATACCGAGCTGTGTAAGGCCTCGGTAAAGGAATTCAGATACGAGACGGTTCCGTATTGAAATGGCCGTACGCTCGAACACATGACAAGTCCTGTCCCTGCCTCCCGGATACCGGAAGCGGTGCACCGGCGCCGCTGGGCGATCCTCGGTGTGCTGATGCTGAGCCTGCTCATCGTGGTGCTCGACAACTCGATCCTGAACGTCGCCATCAAGACCATCTCCACCCCGGCGCCCGTCGGCCTCGGTGCCAGCCAGGGCCAGATCGAGTGGGCGATCAACGCCTACACCCTCGTCTTCGCCGGCCTGCTGTTCACCGCCGGCCTCGTCGGCGACCGCCTCGGCCGCAAGAAGGTGCTGCTCGGCGGCATCGCCGTGTTCGGCATCGGCTCCGCCCTGGCCGCCGAGTCCGGCTCGCCGGGCCAGCTGATCGCCTACCGCGCCCTGATGGCCCTCGGTGCCGCGTTCGTCATGCCGGCCACGCTCGCGGTCCTGATGAACGTCTTCGAGCGCGAGGAGCAGCCCAAGGCCATCGGCATCTGGGCCGGAGGCGTCGGTCTCGCCATCGCCATCGGCCCGATCACCGGCGGCGCGCTCCTCGACCACTTCTGGTGGGGCTCGGTCTTCTTCGTCAACGTTCCGATCGTGGTCCTCGCACTGATCCTGATGACCTGGCTGGTGCCCGACTCCCGTGATCCCAGGCCCGGACGCCTCGACCCGGTCGGTGTCGTCCTGTCCGTCGTCGGCCTCGTCCTGCTGGTCTACGGCATCATCAAGGGCGGTGAGCTGGCCGACTTCACCGACGCCAAGGTGCTGGCGACCATCGCCGCCGGTCTCGTCGTCCTCGCCGGGTTCGTCGTCTTCGAGAAGCGCAGCGACCACCCGTCGCTCGACGTCACCTACTTCAAGAACAAGGTCTTCTCGGCCGCCATGAGCGCCATCGCGCTGGTCTTCTTCGCGCTGATGGGCGTCACGTTCTTCGGCGTCTTCTACACCCAGAGCGTGCGCGGCTACTCGCCGCTGGAGTCCGGTGTGCTGATGCTGCCGCTCGCCGTCGCCCAGCTGATCTTCGCGCCGCGCGCCCGGCTGCTGGTCGACCGGTTCGGCAACAAGGCCACCACCACCGCCGGACTGGTGCTGATCGCCGCCACGCTGGCCGCGTTCGCCACCTTCGAGGTCGACACGCCGATCTGGATCCTCGAGGTCGTGTTCTTCCTCATGGGCACCGGAATGGCGCACATCATGACGCCGACCTCGGTCGTCATCATGCAGGCGCTGCCGCGCGAGAAGGCCGGCTCGGCCTCCGCGCTCAGCAACACCTTCCGCCAGGTCGGCGGCGCGCTCGGCATCGCCGTCCTCGGCTCGGTGCTCGCCACGTCGTACCGCAACGGCATCCAGGACAAGCTCGGCGTGCTGCCGCCCGCCCTGCGCGACAAGGCCGCCGAGTCCATCGAGGCCACCCTCGGCATCGCCGGCCGGCTCGGCCCGCGGGGCAAGGCCCTGGTCACCCCCGCCGACGACGCGTTCCTGCACGCCATGCACGTCACCGCGCTGTGCGGGGTCGGCGTCACGCTGATCGGCGCCGTGGTGACGGTCCTGTTCCTGCCGGGCAAGCCGCCGGCCGCCCAGGGGGGCCAGCAGGAGACGGAGTTGGTCGCGGTCGCGGAGTGACGCGAACCGCGGCCGCCACGGGGGAAGGAGGTCGCTGCGGGACAATGCCCGTAGCGCAGTGAGAGGACGGAACGACGTGAGCCTTGCCGAAAGCCGGCCGCGACCCGACGGGCCCGCGCGGGGACGACCCCGCAGCGAGGCCGTCGAACGGGCGATCCTGGAAGGCGTGATGAAGCTGCTGGAGGAGGGCGTGCCGCTCGCCGAACTCTCCATCGAGCGCGTCGCGCGCACGGCCGGAGTCGGCAAGGCCACCATCTACCGCCGTTGGAGCGGCAAGGAGGAACTGTTCGTCGACGTCGTACGCGCCGCCGAACCGCCCGACCCCGAACTCCCCGGCACCTCCCTGCGCGACGACCTCGTCGTGCTGCTGGAGGCCCTGCGCCAGCGCGGTCTCGTCAGCCGCTCCTCGGCGATCCTGCACAACGTGTACGCGCAGATGAAGCACAGCCCCAGGATCTGGGCGGAGTACCACGCCGCCGTCGTCGCGCCCCGGCGCGCCCTCGCCATGGACGTGCTGCGGCGGGCGCGTGATAACGGCGAACTGCGGCCGGACGTCGACCTGGACCTGGCCAACGACATGTTCGTCGGCCCCATGCTCGTGCGCAGCATCATGCGCCCCGACGCCGAACTGCCCGAGGACCTGGCGGAACAGATCGTCGACACGGTCCTGGAAGGCCTACGACCCGTCAGCTCGACAGCCTCGTAGCACTCATGTGCGCGTTTCGTCACAGACCCCACACGTCCGGGGGTGAACGGAACTCGCCGCCCCGCCCCGTTCGTCCTCGTCTTCCGTACGGCCGTCATGGGACGGCGGGAACAGGGCCGGTCATCCCCTAGGGTCGGAAGAACACGGGGGACCGACGGTGTGCACGGCAGGCAGTGAGGCAGACGGTATGGCGCAGCAGGCGTACATGACGGAGACGGCGGACGGCGGCTCGGGGCCCGAGCGACCTGGATCCCGGCTCCGGCGCCTGCTGCACCGGCTGTTCGCCGGCTGGCGCGGGGATCCGCGCATCTGGCGCCGGGGCATCGTCCTGGCGTTGCTGGCCCTGCTCCTGGCCCTGGTGATGCTGCTGCACTCGCGCATCCCGAACCAGGTGGGCAACCTCGGCAGTCTCACCGAGACGTTTCTGCCCTGGCTGGGCATCGCGATCCCGGTCCTGCTGCTCCTCGGTCTGCTGCGGAAGTCGGCGACCGCGCTGATCGCCGTGGTCGTCCCGGCCGTGGTGTGGCTGAACCTCTTCGGCGGGCTGCTCACCGACAAGACGGGCGCGGGCGGCGACCTGATGGTGGCGACCCACAACGTCAACGCCGAGAACCCCGACCCGGCGGGGACCGCGCGCGAGGTGGCCGCCTCCGGCGCCGACGTCCTGGCCCTGGAGGAGGTCCCCGGCACCGCCGTGACCGTCTACGAACAGGCGCTCGCGCCGACGTACGAGTACCACGCGGTCGTCGGCACGGTCGGCCTGTGGAGCAAGTACCCGATGAGCGACGTCCGGGCCGTCGACATCAAGCTCGGCTGGAAGCGGGCGATGCGGGCCACCGTGGCGACCCCCAAGGGCCCGGTCGCGGTGTACGTCGCCCACATGCCCTCGGTGCGGGTCAAGGTGGAGGCCGGCTTCACCGCCCGGCAGCGCGACAAGAGCGCCGACGCGCTCGGCGAGGCCATCGCCGACGAGCCACTGAAGCAGGTTGTCCTGCTCGGCGACCTGAACGGCACGATGAACGACCGTTCGCTGAACGAGGTCACCTCACAGATGCGCTCCACGCAGGGCGCGGCGGGCAGCGGCTTCGGATTCAGCTGGCCGGCCGCGTTCCCGATGGCCCGGATCGACCAGATCATGGTCCGCGGCGTCGAGCCGGAGAGCTCCTGGACCCTGCCGCGCACCGGCAGCGATCACCTTCCGGTGGCTGCCCGTGTGAAGCTGGACACGTCGTCGTAACCCCTTGGAATACCGGGCCTGGGAGACTTTGTTCCGTAGCTGAACTTATGCTGGTGCGGACTCCGCTCTCTGACGTTTCTCTGACTTGGAAAGGCACAGGCCCTCCATGCCCCTGGCCCTGCTCGCCCTGGCCGTCGGCGCTTTCGGAATAGGTACGACCGAGTTCGTGATGATGGGCCTGCTGCCCGGCGTCGCGGACGACCTGCACCTCTCGATCCCCGCCGCCGGGCACCTGGTCTCGGCGTACGCGCTGGGCGTCGTCATCGGCGCCCCGCTGCTGGCCGCGCTCACGGCCCGCATGTCCCGCCGTACGGTCCTGATCGGTCTGATGGCGCTGTTCGTCGCGGGCAACGCGCTCTCCGCGTTCGCCCCCGGCGGCGACTCCCTGCTGGCGGCCCGTTTCCTCAGCGGCCTTCCGCACGGCGCGTTCTTCGGCGTGGGCGCGGTCGTGGCGACGGCGATGGTCCCGCCGGAGCGCAAGGCCCGCTCGGTGTCGCTGATGTTCCTCGGCCTGACCGTGGCCAACGTCGCGGGCGTCCCCGTGGCCACGCTCATGGGCCAGCACCTCGGCTGGCGTGCCGCGTTCCTCGGCGTGAGCGTGATCGGCCTGGCGGCGATCGCCTCGCTGGCGCTGCTCGTTCCGCACGACGGGGGGCACGCGGCTTCGCCGACGGGCCTGCGCGGCGAAGTGGCCACGCTGAAGTCCCTGCCGGTCTGGCTGGCCCTCGGTACGACGGTGGCGGGCTTCGGCGCGCTCTTCGCCGCCTACAGCTACGTCACGCCGATGCTGACGGACGCGGCGGGCTACGCCGAGACGAACGTGACGCTGCTGCTCGCGCTGTTCGGTGTCGGAGCCACGGCCGGCAACCTGCTGGGCGGCCGCCTCGCGGACCACTCCCTGCGCGGGACGCTGTTCGGCGGCCTGGCCTCACTGGCGGTGGTGCTGGTCCTGTTCCCGCTCCTGATGCGGGCGGAGTGGAGCGCGGCGCTCGCGGTGGCCCTGCTGGGCATGGCGGCGTTCGTCACGGGTTCCCCGTTGCAGCTGATGGTGATGGAGAAGGCGTCGGCGGCCCCCTCCCTGGCCTCCTCCGCCAACCAGGCCGCCTTCAACCTGGCGAACGCCGGCGGCGCCTGGATCGGCGGCCTCGCCCTCGCCGCCGGCTTCGGTACGACGTCCCCGGCGCTGGCCGGAGCGATGCTGGCGGTGCTGGGCCTGGGCGTGGCGAGCGTGGCGTACGGGGTGGACCGGCGCCGGGCGACCCCGTCGGTGGGGCGGGTGGTCACGTCCCATGTGCCGGGGGAGGCAGGGGTGTTGCGGCACTGACGTGTTTGTTCGTCCAGGTCCGGCCGGACCGGGGGGTGGCCGGGGTGGAACAGGACTTCCGGTCACCGCGCGACGCAGAGGGGGCGTGAGGTCGCCAGGACCCCACGCCCCCTGCCGCTCAGCGGAGCGTCAGTGCTTCTTGTACGACTGCACGTAGCCGTTCGCCGGCGAACCGACGCCCGTCACGTCGTCGTAGCCCTTGACCGCCGACAGGGAACTGTCCTTGCCGAGGCTGCGGACCGAGTAGAGCAGACCACCCGCCGCGTCGAAGCCGTTGGCGAAGTCCACGCGGGCGACCGCCAGGCCGGAGCCCGTCGGGTTGTCCGTGACGTCGTGGAAGACGCCCTGCTTGCCGTACTTGGCGTAGATCGACGGGTTGGCGAAGCCGATCGCCTTGCCGCCGCGCGCCTCCTGGGCCAGCGCCTGGACCGCCGCGATGACCGGAGCGGCGAGCGAGGTGCCGCCGATGCGGTACTCGCTGTACTGCTGCGATCCGTCCGGGAAGGTCTGGGTCTGGCCGACCAGGAAGCCCGTGTTCGGGTCGGCGATGGCCGCGATGTCCGGGACGACGCGGTTGGCGGTGGTGCCGTTCGCCTTCGCGAGCGCGTCCGGGACGACGCCCTTCTGGTAGTACGGCTGGGCCACCGTCTTGCTGGTGCCGCCGCCCGCGCCCGAGGTGAAGGCGCCGGGGAAGCCGGTCCAGCTCTTGCCGTCGGCCGCCAGGGTCGCCTTCTCGGTGCCCCAGCCGGTCTCCCACTCGTACGTGTCGCCCTTGCCGACGGCCAGCGAGGTGCCACCGACGGCGGTCACCCAGGCGGAGTTGGCGGGGGTGTCGACCTGCTTCGTGCCGGTGTGGGCGACCTCGTCGCCGTTGTCACCGGAGGAGAAGTAGAAGCCGATGCCCTGCACCGCGCCCAGCTGGAAGACCTGGTCGTAGGCGGCCGCGAGGTCCGGGGTCTGGTTGGCCTCGATGTCGCCCCAGGAGTTCGAGACGATGTCGGCCAGGTGGTTGTCGACGACCTTGCTGAGCGAGTCGAGCAGGTCGTCGTCGTAGCAGGAGGCCGCACCGACGTAGGTGACGTCGGCGTTCGGGGCCACGGCGTGCACGGCCTCGACGTCGAGGGTCTCCTCGCCGTACCAGCCGGCCGCGCCGCACTCCTTGGTCTTGGTGTAGCTCTTCGGCAGCACCTGGTGCAGCTGGCTGGTCGTCCAGGCCGCGTCGCCGTTCTTCACCGCGTACTTGCCCGCGTCGAAGGCGATGGTCGGCGAGGCGTAGGCGTCCGTGATGGCGACCCGGACGCCCTTGCCGGTGTAGTCGCCGGCACCGTAGGCGGCGCGCAGCTGCTTGCCGGTGTAACCCTTGATCGCGTACGGGATCTTCTGGCCGTACGCGTCCGGCAGCGTGCTCGCGGTGTTCGAGCCGTAGTACGAGGAGAACGGCCCGGCGTTCTTGAACACGGCGTCCGGCGGCGGGAGCTGGTCGTCGTGGTTCGCCTTGTGCGGGGCGCTGTCCAGGCCGGTGACGGTCAGGACGGCGCCCTTCAGGCCCTCCGGCACCGACGCGGTCTGCGTGGGCGCACGGTAGGTCTTGGAGCCCTTGGCGAAGTTGTGCAGCTGGGTGCCGAACGCCTTCTCGGCGGCGGCCACGTCACCGGAGACGGCGACGTAGTGCTGGGTGACCTCGGTGACCTTCAGACCGGCCGACGTCAGCCAGGACTTGACCGCGGCCACCTGGGCCTTGGTGGCCCCGAACTGGGCCTGCGCCTTCTTGGCGCTCAGGTACTTGCCGTACAGCGGCGAGCTGGGGTCGGACACGGCCTTGGCGTAGGCGGCGAGGCCCGCCGCGTTCTTGCCGGCCAGGTAGACCCGGGCGTTCACCTGGGCGCTGTTCGAGGTCGCGCCCTTGTCCGCCTTGGCTGTCGCCCAGAGCGGCTTGGTGCCCTTCAGTGCCTCACGGGCGGGGCTGTCCGCAGCGTGTGCCGCGGGTATGCCCAGCGCCAGCGCGCCGGCGACCATGGGCAGTGTCGCTGCCATGCTCACGGCGCGCAGCTTGGCGCGGTTGGATCTCATAAAACCCCCTGCGATGCGGTTCGCATGCATGTAGTGGCTGGTGCGTCATGCATCCGCGTGCCGGCCCGCGGCGGTTCGGCCGGTCGTATGGATCACACGATGGGGGTCACTCTTTCGATGAACCGTTCATGCCAGGGGAAGGGAATGGTCAAGAGAAGCTCAAGTAACCGTCAGTTGGGGCGATTTGGCCCCATTTATCCTCACGGCTGGGTTACGAAAGGGATTTCCGGCTGTTCACGAACGCGGCGCGGATCCCCGTTCCTTGAGCATCTGGGCCATCACCTGGAGCTCCGACTGCTGCGCGTCGACCATCCCCTGCGCGAGCCGCTTCTCCACGCCGACGGTGCATTTCTGGACACACCCCTCGGCCATGTGGATCCCGCCCTTGTGGTGGCCCGTCATCAGCTGGAGGTAGAGGATCTCGGCCTGCTTGCCGTTCAGCGACTGGAGCTTCTTCAGCTCCGTGTTCGTCGCCATGCCCGGCATCAGCGCGCCGTCCTTGCCGGATGCCATGTCGCCCATGCCCATCCAGGTCATCGGCGGATCGGCCGACACCTTCGGCAGGCCCCACAGGTCCAGCCAACCGAGCAGCATGCCGCGCTGGTTGGCCTGCGTCTGCGCGATGTCGTAGGCGAGCCGCCGCACTTCCGGGTTCTGCGTGCGGTCCCGGACGATGTACGACATCTCGACGGCCTGCTGGTGGTGCACGGCCATGTCCCGCGCGAACCCGGCGTCCGCCGACTCGGCGCCCGGAGTCTTCGCGGCCGTGCCCGAACCGGCGTCCTCGGCGACCGCGTAGGTGATCGCGCCGGCCGCGACGAGCACCGCCGCCGCGGCCCCCGCGATCCAGCCGATGTGACGCCGCTTCACTACATCGCCCCGCTGGTGCAGGCGGCGCCCGGTTCCGGGGTCTGCGGGCCCTGGACGTAGGCGGCGAAGAACTTGTTCACCTCGGGGTCGTCCGCGCTCTTGACGGTCACCTGGTGGCCCCACGCCGACAGGATCAGCGGCGCCGTCTGGTTCTCGTACGGGCTCATCAGCGAGTACGGCGTCTTCTTCACCTTCGCCGCGAGCGCGTCGACGTCCGCCTTCTTAGCCTTGCTGGTGTACGTCACCCAGACCGCGCCGTGCTCCAGCGAGTGCACGGCGTTCTCGTCCTGCAACGCCTTGGTGTAGACGGTGCCGTTGCAGGTCGCCCAGACCGGGTTGTGGTTGCCGCCGACCGGCGGGTGCATCGGGTACGACACCTTGGTCTGCACGTGTGTCCGCGACAGCTTGCCGGACCAGGTCTTCACGCCGTCCTTGCCGGTGACCCAGTGCCCGGCGTCGCCGGAGTTCTTGGCGTCGCTCGCGGTGTTCTTCTTGTCCGACTGGGAGTTCACGAGGACCACACCGCCGACCACGAGGCCGGCGACGACCACCACGCTCGCGGCGATGGTGAGGACGCGGTTGCGGCGCTCGCGCGTACGCTCCGCGCGACGCATCTCCTCAATACGCGCCTTGCGCGCCGCACTGCTGTTCTTGGCGGAACCCATGAGGTGTCCTTCTGGGGGAAAGGGCCGGTATCGGGAAGGGTGGGGCCCGCTGATCGTAGTGGGGAAGAGGGTCACTTCCGTAGTGAGGGCACGGCAAGGGCGCGGCCCGGATAATTTGAACCACGGATGCGTATTACCTACGCTCGTGGTATGCGGCTCCTGCGCTCCACCGACCTGGCCCTGCGTGTCCTGATGCGACTGGCCGTGGCCGCCGAGGCCACGCCCACCACCCGCCAGGTCGCGGCGGACATGGACGTGCCCTACACGCATGCCGCGAAGGTCGTCGCCGAACTCCAGCACCTGGGCCTCGTCGACGCCCGGCGCGGCCGGGGCGGCGGCCTCGCCCTCACCGCCAAGGGCCGTACGGCGTCGGTCGGCGCGGTGGTGCGCACCTTCGAGGGCGAGGGCGACGTGGCCGACTGCGAGGGTACGGCGGGTACGGCACCCTGCCCGCTGAGCCCCGGCTGCCGGCTGCGCGGCGCCCTGCGCCGGGCGCAGGAGGCCTTCTTCGCCGCCCTGGACCCGGTCACGGTCGCCGAGATCGTCGCCGACCCGACAGGACCCCTTCTGCTGGGCATCTCCCGGGGGCCGCAAGCCGGTTGACGGCTCCCGTCTCCTGGCGTTCACCAGTGGGCGTTAGGGTGCGCGCGTGATGGAGGGGAACCAGGGGACGCATGACGAACGGTGGAACGAGTTCGTCAGGGAGTTCGAGGAGAGCACGGGGGTCCACGGGCCGGGCACGGCGGTGCCCGGGGCCCCGGCGAAACGTCCGCGACGCCGGACGCTCACCGCGGTGACGGCCGTCGCCGGTGCGGTGGCCGTGGTGGCCGGGGCGGGATTCTGGCTGAGCGCCGGGCACGGGAAGCGGCACCGGACGGCGGCCGAGGGGACGGCGCACGCACCGGCCGCCGCCCGGGAGCCGTCGGCGAAGCCCACGTCGGCGGATCCGTCCACCGCGCCGACGTCGATGGTCACCGTGGACCAGGCGTTCCCGGCGAAGGTCGCGGGCTACACCAGGGTCATGCGGACCGGCGGCCGGAACTGCGCGGGAGGCGTCGGCGCGAACCTGGCCGCGATGCTGGACGAGGGCAAGGGCTGCCGGGGCGTGATCGGGGCCCTGTACAAGGACGCGTCGGACAACCAGTACACGATCGTCGCCTTCGGCATGAAGGACCGGACCGACGTCGTCCGCCTGGTCACGCTCCTGAGCATGAACCAGACGGACTACGAAGTGCCGGTGCTCACGCCGCCCGCCGGCTCCGGTCTGCGGACGTTGCCGGCGGACAGCGGGCTGGTGCAGGCCTTCGCCGGAAAGGACAAGCTGGTGGTCGCCGGCCTGGCCCAGTGGGCGGACGGCCGCACCGACGACTACCCGGCCCTGGCCGACCGGCTCCAGCCGCTCATGGACCAGGTGAGGAAGCTGGCGGGCGCGCACGACCGCGGCTGAGCGGTCAGCTGCCCTGCCGCGCCAGCCCCAGGTCCGGGCCGAACACCTCGTAGTGGATGCCGGCCGGGGCCACGCCCTTCTCGATCAGCTGGGCGCGGACCGCGCGCATGAAGGGCAGCGGGCCGCACAGGTAGGCGCGCGTGCTGGCCGGTACGGCGATGCCGGCGAGGTCGACCAGGCCGGTGCGGGTGCCGGCCTCGGCGTCGCGCTCGTAGAAGAAGTGCACGGAGGCGTCCGCGAGCTTCTCGGCGTAGTGCTCGTGGTCGGTGCGCAGGGCGTGGTCGGCGGGGGAGCGGTCGCCGTGGACGACGGTGACCGGGCCGCGGTGACCGCCCGCCGCGAGGTCGGCGAGCATCGCGACCATCGGGGTCACACCGATGCCGGCCGAGGCGAGCAGCAGGGGGGTCTCGGCGTCGGTGTCCAGGACGAGGTCGCCGTAGGGCTCGGACAGGTGGACGACGTCACCGGCCCGCACACGCGCGTGGAGGTGGTTCGAGACCTCGCCGTCGGGGGTCGCGCCGGCGCCCTGCACGCGCTTGACGCTGAACTGGCGCAGCGTCTCGCCGGGCGCGCCGGACAGGCTGTACTGCCGTATCTGCCGGGCGCCGTCGGCCAGTTCGACCTGGACGGAGACGTACTGGCCGGCGCGGAAGTCGCGCACCGGGCCGCCGTCGGCGGGCCGCAGCCGGAAGGTGACGACGTCCGCCGTCTCCTCGATGCGCTCCACGACCTCCCACGGCCGGCGCCCGGTGCTGCCGCTCTCCTCGTACAGCCGCTTCTCGATCGCGACGAGCGCGTTCGCCATCAGCCAGTAGACCTCGGTCCAGGCGGCGGCGACCTCGGGCGTGACGGCCTCGCCGAGGACCTCGGCGATGGCGGCGAAGAGGTGCTCGTGCACGATCGGGTAGTGCTCGGGGGCCACGCCCAGGGAGGCGTGCTTGTGGGCGATCCGGCCGAGCATCGCGTCCGGCCGCTGGTCCGGGTTGTCCACCAGGTGGGTGGCGAAGGCGGCGATGGAGCCGGCGAGGGCCTGCTTCTGGGCGCCGGAGGCCTGGTTGCCGCGGTTGAACAGGTCCCGCAGCAGCTCGGGGTGGGCGGCGAAGAGGCGGCCGTAGAAGCGCTCGGTGATCTCGCCGATGGCCGCGCCGACGGCGGGGAGGGTGGCGCGGACGGTGGCTGCGGACTGCTCGGACAGCATCGGATCTCCTCGGATCTCGTCGGATCTCTTCACATCTCGACTGATCGAAACGCTATGAAAAGTTGCATCTGAGATGCAAATTATCGAGGCGTGGTTTCCCTCACGTCCGAAGCGGATCGGCCATTACGGATGTCGGTCCGAGCAGGCAAGATGGGCGACACAGCGGTACACCTGCCGTACGAGAGGCGTTCAGGCCGAGGATGCGTCCGGGATCAAGGTCCGCAACGCGCATGAAATGGTGTTGTGGTGGGATGCTCAGGTGCCCGACCGCCTCCCGCGGGACCGGGGACAGGCGGCCTGACCAGCAAGGATGGGGTAGCGGAAGATGGACAAGCAGCAGGAGTTCGTGCTCCGGACGTTGGAGGAGCGCGACATCCGGTTCGTACGCCTGTGGTTCACGGACGTGCTGGGCTTCCTGAAGTCCGTCGCCGTGGCCCCCGCCGAGCTGGAGCAGGCCTTCGACGAGGGCATCGGTTTCGACGGCTCGGCCATCGAGGGCTTCGCCCGGGTCTACGAGTCCGACATGATCGCCAAGCCGGACCCGTCCACCTTCCAGGTCCTGCCCTGGCGCGCGGAGACCCCCGGCACCGCCCGCATGTTCTGCGACATCCTCATGCCGGACGGCTCCCCGTCCTTCGCGGACCCGAGGTACGTGCTCAAGCGTGCCCTGGCCCGCACCTCCGACCTGGGCTTCACCTTCTACACCCACCCGGAGATCGAGTTCTTCCTGCTGAAGGACCGCCCGCTCGACGGCTCCCGTCCCACCCCGGCCGACAACTCGGGCTACTTCGACCACACCCCGACCAACGTCGGCATGGACTTCCGCCGCCAGGCGATCACCATGCTGGAGTCGATGGGCATCTCGGTGGAGTTCTCCCACCACGAGGGCGCGCCCGGCCAGCAGGAGATCGACCTGCGCTACGCCGACGCCCTCTCCACGGCGGACAACATCATGACGTTCCGCCTGGTCATGAAGCAGGTCGCGCTGGAGCAGGGCGTGCAGGCCACCTTCATGCCGAAGCCCTTCTCCGAGCACCCGGGCAGCGGCATGCACACGCACCTGTCCCTGTTCGAAGGCGACCGGAACGCGTTCTACGAGTCGGGCGCCGAGTACCAGCTCTCCAAGGTCGGCCGCTCCTTCATCGCGGGCCTGCTCAAGCACGCGGCGGAGATCTCCGCGGTCACCAACCAGTGGGTGAACTCCTACAAGCGCATCTGGGGTGGCTCCGAGCGCACCGCCGGCGCCGGCGGCGAGGCCCCCTCGTACATCTGCTGGGGCCACAACAACCGCAGCGCCCTGGTCCGCGTCCCGATGTACAAGCCCGGCAAGACCGGCTCCGCCCGCGTGGAGGTCCGCTCCCTGGACTCCGGCGCCAACCCGTACCTGGCCTACGCCCTCCTCCTGGCCGCCGGCCTGAAGGGCATCGAGGAGGGCTACGAGCTCCCGCCGGGCGCCGAGGACGACGTCTGGGCCCTCTCCAACGCCGAGCGGCGGGCCATGGGCATCGAGCCGCTCCCGCAGAACCTCGGCGAAGCCCTGACGCTCATGGAGACCAGCGACCTGGCCGCCGAAACCCTCGGCGAACACGTCTTCGACTTCTTCCTGCGCAACAAGCGCCAGGAGTGGGAGGAGTACCGGTCCGAGGTCACCGCGTTCGAGCTGCGGAAGAACCTGCCGGTGCTGTAGGCGCAGGTCGGGCGCGTCTCCGCCGAAACGATCCCTTGGGGCCGACGGTCGCGGACCGTCGGCCCCTCGCGTCCGACCGGGCTCCCTCACCCTCATGGAGCGGGCCGTGGCCCCGCGCTCGTATCGTGAGAAGAGACGCAGCTGCGGTGGCGAGGCAGGAAGTCATGAAGGTACCGGCGGTCGACTACGCGGCGGTGTTCCAGGCCGGTCCGGGAGCGGTGGCGTTGGTGACCCCGCAGCTGACCTTCGTGGACGCCAACCCCGAGTTCCTGCGCCTCCGCGGGCTCCCGCGTGAGGAACTGGTGGGCCGTTTCCTGCCCGAGGACCGCCCCGACAAGGACCCCGCCGAGCCTCTCCTGCTCAGGGTCCTGGCGTCACTGCGCCGGGCGGTGGCAACCGGTGAGCGCAGCACCGTAGAGCTGCAGCGCATCGACATGGAGGACCCCGACCAGCCCGGGGTGGCGCACGAGCGGTACTTCAACCTGACCAACATTCCCGTGCTCGGACCCGACGGGCGGGTGACGCTGCTGCTGCACCGGGTGGAGGACGTCACCGAGTTCTTCCGCGCCCGTGAGGTCGCGCTGACCTTGCAGGAAGCCATGCTGCCCGCTCCCCGCCCGGTCGGCCGGCACCCGGCGGCCGTACGCTACCGGCCCGCCGCCGAAGCGCTGAACGTGGCCGGCGACTGGTACGACCTGGTCGACCTGCCCGGCGATCGCGTCGGCGTCGCCGTCGGCGACGTCGTCGGCCACGGCCTGCCCGCCGCCGGTGTCATGGGACAACTGCGCAGCGCCCTCACCGCCGCCTCCCTCGTCTCCGAAGGCCCCGCCCGCGCCCTGGAAGTCCTCGGTCTGTACGCCCGTACCGTCGACGGCGCCGAGAACACCACCGTGGCCACGGCGTTCGTCGACTGGGAGGCCCGCACCCTCACCTACAGCAGCGCCGGTCACCCGCCGCCCGGGCTCCTGCGGCAGGACGGGACCGTCGAGTTCCTGGACCAGGCCACCGACCCGCCCCTGGCCGCCCGCCCCGAGCACGCCCCCCGGATCCAGGCCGTCGCGGCCTTCCGCGAGGGCGCCGCTCTCGTGCTCTACACCGACGGCCTGATCGAACGCCGGGGTGAGGACATCGACACCGGCCTCGCCCGGCTCGCCGACTCCCTGGCCCGCCACCGGGCGGACGACCCCGAAGCCCTCGCCGACGCCGTGCTCGGCGACCTGCTCCCACCCGGCGGTGCCACCGACGACACCGCCCTGGTCATCGTGCGCCTGTGAACCCGCCCGCTGCGACGGCGTCCGGCCTCACGCCTCGGCCCGCTGGGTGATGGCCGCCTCGGTGCGGTCCCCCAGGAACTCGTACCACCGGCGCTCCAGGCAGACGTAGCGCACGTCCGCCTCGACGAGGCTGAGGAAACCCGCCACGGTCTCGGTGAGACGCTGCTGCAGCCCGGGGTCGGCCAGCGTTCCGTCCTCGGTGAAGGCCTGGTAGCTGTCGGCCACGCTGAACATGTCCGGGTAGACGCGGGTGCCCAGGTGTTCCAGGGGAATCCGCAGGGCCCACAGCCCGCGGTTGCCGCCGACCAGGGACGGCGAGGCGGAGACGAGCAGCGCGTGCTTGGTCTTGAACGGCTGCGGCCGGACCCGGGAGACCCAGTCGATCGCGTTCTTCAGCACCCCCGGCACGGAGGCGTTGTACTCCGGCGAGGAGATCACGAAGGCGTCGCTCCGCTCGAGCCGGTCGCGCAGGGCGAGGGCGCCGGGCGGCAGACCGCCGGCGGTCTCCATGTCGCCGTCGTACAACGGCATGTCGAAGTCGCGCATGGCGGCGAGGTCGACGGTGGCACCGGTGTCGGAGATGAGCCGGGCCACGAGGGAGGCGAGCCGGGCGTTGGCCGAGCCGGCCCGCAGCGCCGCGCCGAAGACCAGGAACCGCAGCGGGGCCGGAGACGTGTCCGTGGGCATGGGGTCCGTCCTTCTGTCGTGGGCACGCGCCTGCGACGGGATGGAACTGTGCTGGTCAGGCCCGGCTCTCCGGGTCCCGAGGGCCGTCGTCGGCACGCTGGGATACGCTTGGCAAAGCGTAATCAAAGCCTAATAAGCGACATATCTACCCGCGAATTCGGCGCTCCGTAGGTCGTCTCCCATGGACCTCAACACCATCACCGAAGTAGTCCGGCAGCCGTCCGACCGGCCGGGCGAGGACTGGCACCAGGGCGACGCCTGGCTCGCCGGCGGAACCTGGCTCTACTCCGCGGAGCAGCCGGACCTGCACCGGCTGATCGACCTGACGGCGTTGCGCTGGGAACCTCTCGTCCCGACCGACGACGGACTGGAGATCAGCGCCACCTGCACGATCCGCGATCTGCACGCCTTCGCCTGCCCCGTGGACTGGACCGCGGGAATCCTCCTCCGCGCGAGCTGCGAGGCCTTCCTGTCCTCGTTCAAGGTCTGGAACGCGGCGACCGTCGGCGGCAACATCTGCATGTCGTTGCCGGCCGGACCGATGATCACGCTGACGGTGGCGCTGGAGGCACGGTACGAACTGTGGGCTCCCGACGGCTCCGTCCGCGTCGTCGACGCCCTCGACTTCGTGACGGGCGAACACCGCAACATCCTCGCGCCGGGAGAGATCCTGCGGCGTGTCACCGTTCCGGCGCACGCGCTGCGCAGACGCACCGCGCACCGCCGCTTCTCCCTGACCCGGCTCGGCCGTTCGACGGTGTTCCTCATCGGTACCCAACGGCCGGGCGGGACCGATCTGTTGCTCACCGTCACCGCCGGTACCACGCGGCCCGTCCGGATCGCCTTCGACACCATGCCCGACGCCCGCACCCTGCGGCAGCGCATCGACGATCTTCCCGCCGGCATCTGGTTCGCCGATCCCAACGGGACCCCCGGCCACCGGCACCACCTGACACAGCACTTCGCCGAAGAGATTCGCCGCGAACTCCTGGCTGGGGACCTGGCATGACCTACCTCGTGAACGGCAACAGGTTCGACCGGGAACCGGCGCCCGGCCAGTGCCTGCGCACCTTCCTCCGTGAACTCGGGCACTTCGGCGTCAAGAAGGGCTGCGACGCGGGCGACTGCGGCGCCTGCACGGTGTGGCTGGACGGCGAACCCGTCCACAGCTGCATCACCCCCGCGTTCCGCGCGGACGGCCGTGAGGTGACCACGATCGAGGGCCTGGGACGGCCCGGCGCCCTGCACCCCATGCAGCGGCAGTTCCGGGACGCCCCGGGATTCCAGTGCGGCTTCTGCACCGCCGGGATGATCATGACCTCGGCGACCTTCACCGAGGAGCAGAAGGCGGATCTGCCACGGGCCTTGAAGGGCAACCTCTGCCGCTGCACGGGCTACCGGGCGATCGAGGACGCGATCCGGGGCGTCGGCGCGGTGGAGACGGCCGCGCCGGGCAAGGCCGTCGGGACGAGCGTCGGCGCGCCCGCGGGCCAGGACGTCGTGACCGGTCGCGCCGAGTTCACCATGGACACCCGCATCGACGGCCTGCTGCACCTCAAGGTGCTCCACTCGCCGCACGCGCACGCCCGCGTCCTCTCGGTCGACAAGAGCGCCGCACTGGCCGTGCCCGGCGTGCACCGGGTCTACACCTGGCAGGACGTACCGCGCAGACGCTTCACCACGGCGATCCACACCGACCACCTGGTGGACCCGGACGACACGTACATCCTCGACGACACGGTACGTTTCGTCGGCCAGCGCGTCGCCGCCGTCCTGGCCGACACCGTCGGTGCGGCGGAGGAGGGCTGCCGGCGCCTGGCCGTCACCTACGAGGTGCTGCCGCCGGTGTTCGACCCCGAGCAGGCCATGGCCGACGGCGCCCCCCAACTGCACGGCTCCGACGACCCGTTCGTCCGTGACCCCGTCCACAACATCCTGCTGGAACTCCACGCGCGCATCGGCGACGTCGAGGCGGGGTTCGCCGCGGCCGACGTGATCCACGAAGGCACGTACTTCTCACCGCGGGTGCAGCACGGGCACCTGGAGACCCACGGCTCGATCGCGTGGATGGAGGACGGCCGGCTCAACGTCCGCACCAGTTCGCAGTCGCCGTCCATCGCCCGGGGCAAGCTGGAGCATCTGTTCGGCCTGCGCCCCGACCAGGTACGGGTGTTCTGCAAGCGGGTCGGCGGCGCGTTCGGCGGCAAACAGGAGGTGATCACGGAGGACCTGGTCGCGCTCGCCACCCTGGACACCGGGCGGCCCACCTGCCTCGAGTACACCCGGGAGGAGGAGTTCACCACGGCCTCGCCGCGGCACCCGATGACCCTGACGGTCAAGCTCGGGGCGAAGGCCGACGGCACGCTGACGGCCTTCCAGGTGCGCAACGTCTCCAACACCGGTGCCTACGGCAACCACGGCGGCGAGACGGTGTACGCGGGCGGCGCCGCCGTCATGATCTACCGCTGCCCCAACAAGCGGTACGACGCGTACTCCGTGTACACGAACACGGTGCCGAGCGGTGCCCTGCGCGGCTACGGGATGACCCAGCCGGCGTTCGCCGTGGAGTCGGCGATGGACGAACTGGCCCGCGCGCTGCACCTCGACCCGCTCGAACTGCGCCGGCGCAACATCGTGCGGCCGGGCGAGCCACTGGTCGCCCTGCACGAGGGCCCCGACGACGTGCTCTTCACCGAGGACGGGCTGGCCACCTGCATCGACCTGGTGGGCGACGCCCTGGCCCGTACGGCCGGTCAGTCGCCGCCCGGACCCGAGTGGCTCGTCGGAACCGGTGTGGCGAGTTCCCTGCACGAGACGGCGCCCCCGACCGAGCACCGCTCCGAGGCCTGGGTCACGCTCGGCGACGACCTGATCTACGAAGTGGCCGTGGGGACGGTGGAGTTCGGGGAGGGCACCTCCACGGCCCACGTGCAGATCGCGGCGAGCCAGCTGGGCACCACGCCGGCCCGGATCCGGCTCGTGCAGTCCGACACCGACCGCACGGGATTCGACACCGGAGCCTTCGCGAGCGCGGGACTCTCTGTGGCGGGCAACGCCGTCCTGCGCGCGGCCGGCGCCGTGCGCGACCGCATCCTGGAGTTCGCCGCGGCGCACACGGGCGTGCACGTCGTGATGTGCTCCATGGACGACGACGGCGTCGTCTGCGGGGACCGCAGGGTGTCGCTGGCCGAGCTCGTCGCGCTGGCCAGGGCGCGCGGCATCCGGTTCACCGCCGCCCGCAAGGCGTACGGCACGCCCCGCAGCGTCACCTCCAACACCCAGGGGTTCCGGGTCGCCGTCCACCGGGTGACGGGCGAGATACGGATCCTGTACAGCGTGCAGGCCGCGGACGCCGGAGTGGTCATCAACCCGGCGCAGGTCCGCGGACAGGTGGAGGGTGGTGTCGCCCAGGGGATCGGATTCACGCTGACCGAGAACCACCACGTCGACGAGAACGGCGTGATGACCAACCCGAACTTCCGGAACTACCGCATGCCGACCTACGCGGACGTCCCCCGCACCGAGGTCCTCCTCGTGGACTCGGCGGACTCGGTGGGGCCCGTGCGCGCCAAGGGCATGGCGGAGTGCTGTATCAACCCGGTGGCCCCCGCGCTGGCGAACGCGGTCCACGACGCCACGGGCGTCCGCTACCGCGCGCTGCCGCTGACCCCGGAACGGATCTACAGCCGGCTCCACGCACAGCAGTCGGTGTCGGCAGGTCGAGCACCATGAACACCACGAAGAACGTCGCCGCCGCGGCCACGGCGATCATCGGGCAGAAGGTCCTGCCCGGCATGGAGAAGGAGTACGAGGCGTGGCAGGAGGACCTGAACGCCGCCGCCGCCTACTACCCCGGTTTCCTCGGCGCCGAGACCTCGCCCCCGACACCCCTGCAGTCCGACTGGGTCGTGGTGTACCGCTTCGACTCGGTCGCGCACCTTCAGACCTGGATCAACAGCGCGACCCGGCAGACGTACCTCGACGTCGGCACCAAGTACTTCGACGGCCCGGCGACCCAGCAGGTGGTCAGCAGCGGCACGCAGGCACTGGATCCCCTGGTGACGGTGGTGGTCACGCACCGCGTCCGGCCGGACCACGTCGACGACTTCCTCAAGTGGCAGCACCACATGGTCGAGGAGGAGAGCAAGTTCGAGGGGTTCCGCGGGACCGAGCTCTTCCGCCCCGTCGAGGGGCTGCAGGAGGAGTGGACCACGCTGTACCGCTACGACACCGCCGAGCACCTCGACGCCTGGCTGACCTCGCCGCAGCGGCAGCGGGTCCTGTCCGAGGGGGAGGAGTTCAACGACTTCCACCTGCGCACGATCGACAACTCCTTCGGCAGTTGGTTCGCCTTCGAGGGCGACGGCAAGGAGGCACCGCCGGCGCCCTCCGCGACCAGGACCTCCCTCGCCATCTGGGTCGGCCTGTACCCGACCGTCGTGCTGCTGACGCTCGCGCTGTTCCCCGCGCACCTGCCGCTCTGGATCGGCCTGCTCGTGGGCAACCTGCTGTCGAGCTTCATCATGAGCTTCCTGACGATGCCCTTCTACGTGAACCCGCTGCTCGGACGGTGGCTGCGCCCGCCGCCGCAGGAACCGGCGGTCAGAACCAACGTCCGCGGCCTCGCCGTGGTCGCGGTGGCGATGGCCTTCTGGGCCGCCGTCTTCTATCTCGTCACGGTCCGGTTCTGGACGCTGCCCTGACCCGTCGCACGGTCAGCCGGGGTACGCGGCGGACACCGCGGCCGAGGCGATCCGGCGCGGCGTCCCGGAGCCGTCCGCCGGGACCGTGTAGAGGTCCGCGCCGTAGTCCCCGGGCAGGGCGTAGACCAGCGTGCGGGTGTCGCGCCACACCACCTGGTCGTCGACGCTGCGGGACTCGGCGAGCGGGGTCTCCCGCATGGTGCGCAGGTCGAGCACGTACAGGTGCCAGGGGGCGTCCTTCGGCAGCCCCGCGACCCGCTTCTTGTAGGCGATCCGCGTCCCGTCGGGCGAGAGCGACGGGCACTCGACGTCGGTGTGCACAGCCGTGACCGTACGGGCGCGCAGGTCACCGCGGACCAGGTAGGTGTGCCCCCGCGTCGCCAGGGTCGCGTAGAACGTGCGGTCGTCCGCCGCGAACGTCACGCCCCAGAAGTTGGCGTCCGACGCGTGGTACGTGTGCCCGTCCCGGACGATGCGGAAGGCCTCCAGGGACGGGATCAGCTCGCCCCTGCGGACGTCCACGATCGCCGTGCGCGTGGAGAAGTCCGTACCGGCGTAGCTGTCACCGCCCACGAACGCCGTCCAGGCGGCGAGGTGGCCGGTGGGGGAGACGCGGGCGCGGGACGGGATGCCGGGGACGTCGTACCGCTGGACGGTGCGCAGGCGGGCGTCCAGGATCAGCGCGCGGTACGTGTCCGCGACCGGCCCGTGCACCGCCTGCAGACACACCCCCGTCCCCGCGGCGGTGTGGAAACGCAGGCACTTGACGCCGGAGGCGGTACGCGGACCCGAGGGATCGGACGCCGGGACACTGACGATCTCGTCCCGGTGCGGCCCCCAGGCCATGTTCCGGAACTCCATCACCCCGCGCCCGGTCAGCGTCACCGCCCCCGGCGTCACCCGCGGACCGCCCGCCCGGGTGTGGTCGCGGCGGTCGGCGCGGGCGGAGGCGTGCAGGACGGACGCCAGGCCCACCGCCGCGAGCACGGCGACGGCGGCGACCAGGATCAGGACGCGGTTGCGTACGGTCATGCGGGCACCGCCCCCTTCGGGCGCAGGGTCAGGGAGAACACGGCACACGCGGCCAGCGCCACCGCGGCCCCGGTCAGCGCCGCCCGGTCGCCCCACACCGTCCAGGCCGCGCCGAACAGCAGCGAGCAGGCGAACCGGGCGAGCGCCTGCCCGGTCTGCACGAGGGCCAGCCCGGACGAGCGCAGCGCCTCGGGCACCCCGTCCGAGGCCGCCGCCATCAGCACGCCGTCGGTGGCGGCGTAGAAGGCGCCGTGCAGGGCGAGGACGACGTACGGCAGGGCCGGGCCCCGCCACGCCGTCAGCAGCAGCGCGTACGCGACGAGCAGGGCGCCGTGCCCGGCCACGAAGACCGCCCATCTGCCCACCCGGTCCGCGAGCCGCCCGAGCGGCACCGCCAGCAGCAGGAACGCGGCGGCCGTACCGAGCGGCAGCAGGGCGAACCACCGGTCCGGTACGCCGAGTCGGCGCTGGAGCAGCAGATACACGAACGAGTCGCTGACCGTGGCGAGACCCAGCAGCAGCGCACAGACCGTGATCCGGCGCAGTCCACGCCGCCGCAGCAGCCCCACCGCGCCGCGCAGGGTGGGCCGCTCGTCCGCGACGGCGCCGGCACGCCCGCCCGGCACGAACAGCACCAGCACCAGGACGCCCAGCACCGCGACGCAGAAGCTGACGGTGAACACCGCGTCGTACCCGTCCACGGTGGCCCGCAGGATCAGGAAGGCCACCAGTGGCCCGAGCAGCGCCCCGGCGGTGTCCATGGCCCGGTGCACCCCGAAGGCCCGCCCGCGTGTCCTGGGCGTACTGGACAACGAGATGAGCGCGTCGCGCGGAGCGGTCCGCAGTCCCTTCCCGGTGCGGTCGGCGGCCAGCACGAGACCGATCGGTGTCAGCGAGTGCACCACCAGCAGCAACGGCTTGCACACGGCGGAGAGGCCGTACCCGAACCCGGCGACCCACTTGTGCCGCCCGCCACCCCGGTCCGCGAGATGCCCGCCGACGAGCCGCACGAGTGCCGAGAACCCGTTGTAGACGCCGTCGAGCAGCCCGAACCCCAAGGGGGACAGACCGAGCCCGCTGACCAGGTACAGGGGCAGCACGGCGGTGACCATCTCGGACGAGACGTCCGTGACCAGGCTGACCGTTCCGAGCGCGAGCACGGTCGGGGCGATCGCGGCACGGCGCCGCCCGGCCGGTGGCCGGACGGCACCCTCCGCGGACGCCGGCGTACTCGCGCGGCTGTCCGCTACGTACACCTCAGGACGCCCAGACGCCGGTGATGTCCTGGGCGGCGGCCGCGTTGCCCGCGTGCGAGGTCAGCCCCTGGCTGTCCTCCAGGGTGCGCAGCAGGTCGTAGTGGTCGTAGGTGGTGGAGCTGGACGAGCCGGCGGTCACGGGCTGCCCGTACAGCACGGTCGGGATCCGGTTCCCGCTGAGCCGGTTGTCCTCGTCGAAGGTGACGACGAGCAGGCTGTTGTGGGTCTTGGCCCAGGTCGCGTAGCCGCCCAGGTTGTTCTTCAGCCAGGTGTCACCGGTGGACACCGAGCAGTCGTGCATGTCGCTGCACAGGTTCGGGATCACGTACGACATCTGCGGCAGCGTCGAGTAGTCCGCCGGGAACTGGGCGAACGTCTTGGCGCTGGACGTCGGCACGTTCGCGAACCCGAACCACGGGTTGTGCTTCTGCGCGTACGTGCCGCTGCCGCAGGTCGTCGAACCCTGACTCGGCAGCGACTCGTTGTAGCTGGCCCAGGTGCGGCCGGCGGCGATCACCTCGGACGCCAGGTTGGCGGCCGACGAGAACCCCGGAGTGACACAGCTGTCGTCCGTGACCCCCTGTGTCGAACCGGAGAACATGGCGTAGTAGTTGGGCTGGCTCGGGTGGGTCTCGGCGTACGACTGGGTGAGGCTCGCGCCCGCGGACCTCAGCGAGTTGATGTAGGGGGCGCTGGAGGAGCCGATGACCTGGCTGTACGCGTGGTTCTCGAGGACCACGACGACCACGTGGTCCGGACTCGGGACGGCGCCCGCGGCGTGCGCGGACTCTGCGCCGATCCCGGCCCACAGCCCGGCGGCGGCCGCGGCGAGGGCCGCTGCGGACGCCACGACGGTACGGGCACGGCGGTACACGGAACTGCCGGACACATCAACCTCCGGTGGGGGGTGGGAGGGGGCTGGCGGTGCGGACAGAGCATGCACACGCCAACATTCCCCCGCCTCGCGGCGCCCAACCAGGACGGTGAAATCCAGATGAACTACTTCTCCGCCCGCGCCCGGCGAGACCGCCTCTGCCCCCGGCCGAATCCGCGTCCGGCGCGCACCGAGACCGCCTCTGCCCCCGGCCGGATCCGCGTCCGGCGCCCGCCGAGACCGCCTCCGCCTCCGCTGAAACCGCGTCCGGCGCGCACCGGGACCGCCTCTGCCCCCGGCCGAATCCGCGTCCGGCGCGCACCGAGACTGCCTCTGCCCCCGGCCGGATCCGCGTCCGGCGCGCACCGGGACTGCCTCTGCCCCCGGCCGAATCCGCGTCCGGCGCGCACCGGGACTGCCTCTGCCCCCGGCCGAATCCGCGTCCGGCGCGCACCGAGACTGCCTCTGCCCCCGGCCGAATCCGCGTCCGGCGCGCACCGAGACTGCCTCTGCCCCCGGCCGAATCCGCGTCCGGCGCGCAGCGGGACCGCCTCTGCCCCCGGCCGAATCCGCGTCCGGCGCGCAGCGGGACCGCCTCCGCCTCCGCTGAAACCGCGTCCGGCGCGCACCGGGACCGCCTCTGCCCCGGCCGAATCCGCGTCCGGCGCGCATCGAGGCCGTCTCTGCCCCCGGCCGAATCCGCGTCCGGCGCGCACCGAGACTGCCTCTGCCCCCGGCCGAATCCGCGTCCGGCGCCCACCGAGACCGCCTCTGCCCCCCGCCGAAACCACGTCCCGCGCCTGCCGAGACCGCCCCCGCCGAAACCACCCACCCGCCCCCCGCACCGCACCGAGGCCGCTCCCGTCCCCTCCGGCTAGGCTCTGGCCAGGATGGTTTCGATTCGGGACGCGAGCACGGGGAGGTCACGGAGATGACGCCGGGGCGCAGAAGCAGTACCTTCACCCGCCTGCTCCGGCACGGCTTCACCGACCCCTCCGCGGCGGAGCGCCTCCTCGACGGCCCGGAACTCGCCCCCGTCCGCGACGACCCCGTCCTCCTGGAAGCCCTCGGCGCCACCGCCGACCCCGACCTCGCCCTGCACGGCCTGGTCCGTCTCCTGGAGGCCCAGGACGGCCCCACGGCCCACCGGGAACTGCTGGACACCCTCATCGCGGCCAAGCCCCTGCGCGACCGCCTCCTCGGCATCCTCGGCGCCTCCGCCGCCCTCACCGACCACCTGGCCCGTCACCCGAGCGACTGGCAGGCCCTGGTCACCTACGAGCCCCGGGACCTGCACCCCGGCGTCGAGGAGTTCGAGCGCGGCCTGGCCGGCGCCGCCGACCCCGTCTCCCTCCGCATCGCCTACCGCCGCTGCCTGCTCTCCATCGCCGCCCGCGACGTCTGCGGCACGACCGACATCGCCGAGACGGCCGCCGAACTCGCCGACCTCGCCACCGCCACCCTCCGCGCGGCCCTGGCCATCGCCCGGGCGAACGCCCCCGAGGACGCCGCGGCCTGCCGCCTCGCGGTGATCGCGATGGGCAAGTGCGGCGGCCGCGAACTGAACTACGTCTCCGACGTGGACGTGATCTTCGTGGCCGAGGCGGCCGAGGACACCACCGAGGCCAAGGCCCTCACCGCCGCCACCCGCCTCGCCTCGCACCTGATGCGCATCTGCTCGGAAACCACCGTCGAGGGCTCGATCTGGCCGGTGGACGCCAACCTCCGCCCCGAGGGCCGCAACGGCCCCCTGGTCCGCACCCTCTCCTCCCACCTCGCCTACTACCAACGCTGGGCCAAGACGTGGGAGTTCCAGGCCCTCCTCAAGGCCCGCCCGGTGGCGGGCGACGCGGACCTGGGCCGGGCGTACATCGACGCCCTCGAACCCATGGTCTGGAAGGCCGCCGAGCGCGAGAACTTCGTACCGGACGTGCAGAAGATGCGCCGCCGCGTCGTGGAGAACATCCCCGCGGCCGAGATCGAGCGCGAACTCAAACTCGGCCCCGGCGGCCTCCGCGACGTCGAGTTCGCCGTGCAGCTCCTCCAGCTGGTCCACGGCCGCACCGACCCCGCCCTGCGCAGCGGCACCACCCTGAACGCACTCCAGGCCCTGGCCGCCGGAGGCTACGTGGGCCGGGAGGACGCCGCCCGCCTGGACGAGGCGTACCGCTTCCTGCGCTCGATGGAGCACCGCATCCAGCTCTACCGCCTGCGCCGCACCCACCTCGTCCCGGTGGCCGAGGAGGACCAGCGGCGCCTCGGCCGCTCCCTGGGCCTGCGCACGGACCCGGTCGCCGAGCTGATCCGTGAGTGGAAGCGGCACACCGGCGTCGTACGACGCCTGCACGAGAAGCTCTTCTACCGCCCGCTCCTGGACGCGGTCGCCCAACTCGCCCCCGGCGAGGCCCGCCTGAGCGCCGAGGCGGCCCGCGAACGCCTCGTCGCCCTCGGCTACGCCGACCCGGCGGCCGCCCTGCGCCACCTGGAGGCCCTGGCCTCCGGCGTGACCCGCAAGGCGGCGATCCAGCGCACCCTGCTCCCCGTCCTCCTCGGCTGGTTCGCCGACTCGGCGGACCCGGACGCGGGTCTGCTGAACTTCCGCAAGGTCTCGGACGCCCTCGGCAAGACACCCTGGTACCTGCGTCTGCTGCGCGACGAGGGCGCCGCGGCGGAGAACCTGGCCCGCGTGCTGTCGGCGGGCCGCCTCGCCCCCGACCTCCTCATGCGCGCCCCCGAGGCGGTGGCCCTGCTCGGTGACGGCGACGGCACCGGCGGGAGCGGCAGAGGCCTCGCGGCACGCGGGCGCGGCTCCCTGGAGCAGGAGATCCTGGCCGCCGTGGGCCGCGCGGAGAACGCCGAGCAGGGCGTCACCGCGGCCCGTGGCGTGCGCCGCCGCGAGCTGTTCCGCACCGCCGCCGCCGACATCGTCGGCTCCTACGGCACCGAGACCAGCCCCGCCGAGGCCGACCAGGGCGCCCTGGTGGACCGGGTCGGCGCGGCGGTCTCCGACCTCACCAAGGCCACCCTCGCCGGCACCCTGCGCGCGGTCGTCCGGGACGGCTGGGGCGACCTGCTCCCCACCCGGTTCGCGATCATAGGGATGGGCCGCTTCGGCGGCCACGAGCTGGGCTACGGCTCCGACGCGGACGTCCTGTTCGTACACGAACCGCAGGACGGCGTGGACGAGCACGAGGCGGCCGCCGCCGCGAACAAGGTCGTCGCCGAGATGCGCCGCCTGCTGCAGCTGCCCAGCGCCGACCCGCCGCTGCTCATCGACGCCGACCTGCGCCCGGAGGGCAAGTCGGGCCCGCTGGTGCGCACCCTGAAGTCGTACGAGGCGTACTACCGCCGCTGGTCCCTGGTCTGGGAGTCCCAGGCACTGCTGCGGGCGGAGCCGGTCGCCGGGGACGAGGACCTCGGCCGCCGCTTCACCGAGCTGATCGACCCCCTGCGCCACCCGGCCCACGGCCTCGGCGAGGAGGCCGTCCGCGAGATCCGCCGGCTGAAGGCCCGTATGGAGTCCGAGCGCCTCCCCCGCGGCGCCGACCCCAAGCTGCACACCAAGCTCGGCCCCGGCGGTCTGTCCGACGTCGAGTGGACCGTGCAGCTGTTCCAGCTCCGGCACGGCTGGGACACCCCCGGTCTGCGCACCACCCGCACCCGCGAGGCGCTGTCCGCCGCCCGCGAGGCCGGGCTGCTGTCCGCCGAGGAGGCGGAGATCCTGGACGAGGCCTGGGTGCTGGCCACCCGGGTGCGCAACGCGGTGATGCTGGTGCGCGGCCGGGCCGGGGACACCTTCCCCACCGAGCCCCGCGAGCTGGCCGCCGTGGGCCGCTACCTGGGCTACGGCGCCGGGCACGCCGGGGACATGCTGGACGCCTACCGCCGTACCACCCGCCGGGCACGCACGGTGGTGGAGGAGCTGTTCTACGGCGACGGAACGTGAACCACCGCCGGTTCGGGCCGGGCCGCCCGGACCGGCACCACCCGGGGCAGGGCGTACGGCAGCGCGCCGAACCACGTCCGTGCCACGGTGAAGCCGAAGGCCAGGCAGAGCACACCGCCCACCGCGTCCAGCCAGAAATGGTTGGCCGTGGACACGATGACCAGCAGGGTGGCCGCCGGGTAGAGCAGCCCGAGCACCCGCACCCACGGCACGGACGCCAGCGCGAAGACGGTCAGCCCGCACCACAGCGACCAGCCGATGTGCATGGACGGCATCGCCGCGTACTGGTTCGACATGTGTTTCAGATCGCCCGAGGCCATCGAGCCCCAGGTGTGGTGCACCATCACGGTGTCCACGAAGTGCCCGTCGCGCATCAACCGGGGCGGAGCCAGCGGGAACAGGTAGTAACCGAGCAGCGCCACACCCGTGGTCGCGAACAGCGTCAGCCGGGCGGCCGAGTACCGGCCGGGATGCCACCGGTACAGCCACACCAGGACGCCGAGCGTGATCACGAAGTGCAGTGTGGCGTAGTAGTAGTTCATGCCGATGATCAGCCAAGTCACCGAGTTCGCGGCGTGGTTGACGGACTGCTCGACGGCGATGCCCAGGTGGTGCTCGGTGTGCCAGATCCAGTCGGCGTTGCGCAGCGCCTTGCCCTTCTGCTCCGGGACGGCGTTGCGGATCAGTGAGTACGTCCAGTAACTCACCGCGATCAGAAGGATCTCGAACCAGAACCGGGGCCGGCGCGGCCGCCGCAGCCGGTGCAGGGGGCCGTGCCCGGCCTCATCCGTGACGGTCCGCGGAACGGCCACCTCTTCGCGACCTTCCGACTGCGTCACGGTCGAGTCACTCATAGGCATCAAGTCTGCCAGACAAGGCCTCCTCGACCGATCATCCCAAGGTCGGGTCCGCGACGCACCTTCTACGACGTACGGACGACATTCGGTGCCGAAGCGGTCGAACCACGCACCACCAGCTCCGGCATGAACACGAATTCGCTGTGCGGAGCGGGCGTACCGCCGATCTCCTCCAGCAACGTGCGCACCGCGGCCTGGCCCATCGCCGGCACCGGCTTGCGGACCGTGGTCAGCGGCGGGTCGGTGAAGGCGATCAGCGGGGAGTCGTCGAAGCCGACCACCGACACGTCCCTGGGCACCTCCAGGCCCCGCTGCCGGGCCGCCCTTATCGCACCGAGCGCCATCATGTCGCTGGCGCACACCACGGCCGTGCAGTCCCGGTCGATCAGCGCGGTGGCGGCGGCCTGGCCGCCCTCCAGCGTGTACAGCGAGTGCTGGACGAGTTCGGTCTCGATCGTCCCGGCGGCGAGCCCCAACTGGTCCTGCATGGCCCGTACGAAGCCCTCGATCTTGCGCTGCACCGGCACGAACCGCTTCGGACCGAGGGCGAGCCCGACCCGGGTGTGCCCGAGCGAGACCAGGTGGGTCACCGCGAGCGTCATCGCGGCCCGGTCGTCGGGGGAGATGAACGGCGCCTGCACCTTCGGCGAGAACCCGTCCACCAGGACGAACGGCACGCCCTGCGCCCGCAGCCGCTCATAGCGCTGCATGTCGGCGGTGGTGTCCGCGTGCAGCCCGGACACGTAGATGATCCCGGCGACCCCCCGGTCCACCAGCATCTCGGTCAGCTCGTCCTCGGTCGACCCGCCCGGGGTCTGCGTGGCGAGCACCGGCGTGTAGCCCTGGCGGGTCAGCGCCTGGCCGATGACCTGGGCCAGGGCCGGGAATATCGGGTTCTCCAGCTCCGGAGTGATCAGCCCGACCAGGCCCTCGCTGCGCTGCCGCAGCCGTACCGGGCGCTCGTAGCCCAGGACGTCCAGCGCGGCGAGCACGGACTGGCGGGTGGTGGCGGCGACGCCCGGCTTTCCGTTGAGGACCCGGCTGACAGTCGCTTCGCTCACCCCCGCCTGCGCAGCGATGTCGGCAAGCCGTGTGGTCACGGCACTGGACTGTACCGGTCGTATGCCGCCTTGCACACCGACGGGACGCCGTGCGCGAGCGGCCGGACGGCCCGTCGTGGGTTGCTGCCTCATCGGGCTCCCTCGAATTGGTGGCGGCAAGAGCTTGCAGAGTCTTGCACAAGTGTTGCCGCTCCGCTGAGCGGTAACGACAGGGTAACCATCGTGTTCCCTTGCACTTTTTTTCTGCAAGGTCTTTCGCAACGCTTACAACGCTGTTACGTTCCTGGTCGCCCGGCGGCCGCAACGGCGCAGTCGGCATCACACGGGCTTTAACCCTCAAGGAGAACTCATGCGGCGTGGCATAGCGGCCTCCGCGCTGGTGGCGTCCCTCGCCCTCGCGGCGACGGCCTGCGGCGGGAGCGACAGCGGCAGCGGTAAGGCGGACGGCCCGGTGACCATCACCTGGTGGGACACCTCCAACGCCACCAATGAGGCACCGACGTACCAGGCCCTGATCAAGCAGTTCGAGGCCGCCAACAAGAACATCAAGGTCAAGTACGTCAACGTCCCCTTCGACCAGGCGCAGAACAAGTTCGACACCGCCGCCGGTGCCACCGGCGCCCCGGACGTGCTGCGCTCCGAGGTCGGCTGGACGCCGGCCTTCGCGAAGAAGGGCTACTTCCTGCCGCTGGACGGCACCGAGGCCCTGGCCGACCAGGCCAAGTTCCAGCCCAGCCTGATCAAGCAGGCGCAGTACCAGGGCAAGACCTACGGCGTGCCGCTGGTCACCGACACCCTCGCGCTGGTCTACAACAAGGCCCTGTTCAAGAAGGCCGGCATCACCGAGGCGCCCAAGACCTGGGACGAGCTGAAGGCCGACGCTGCCAAGATCGACTCCAAGGACAAGGTGTACGGCTACTGGGGCTCCACCCAGGCCTACTACGCCCAGACCTTCCTCTACGGCGAGGGCACCGACACCGTCGACGCGACCGCCAAGAAGATCACCGTCGACTCGGCCGCCGCGAAGAAGGCCTACGGCACCTGGCTGAGCACCTTCTCCGGGCAGGGCCTGCACAAGGCCGACACCACCGCCGACGCCTACGCCCACATCCAGGACGCGTTCGTCAACGGCAAGGTCGCCGCGATCATCCAGGGCCCCTGGGAGATCACGAACTTCTACAAGGGCAGCGCCTTCAAGGACAAGTCCAACCTCGGCATCGCCACCGTCCCGGCCGGTTCCACCGGCAAGGCGGGCGCCCCTACCGGCGGCCACAACCTCGCGGTCTACGCCGGCTCGGACAAGTCCCACCAGGCCGCGGCGCTGAAGTTCGTGAAGTTCATGACCTCGGCCGCCTCCCAGGAGACGATCGCCCTGAAGAACTCCACGCTGCCCACGCGCGAGGACGCCTACACCGACAAGGTCAAGGCCGACCCGGGCATCGCCGGCTACCAGGCCGTCCTGCCCGCCGCCCAGCCCCGCCCGGCGCTGCCCGAGTACAGCTCCCTGTGGGGTCCGCTCGACACCGAGCTGCCGAAGATCGCCGGCGGCAAGGAGTCGCTGGACAAGGGCCTGAGCAACGCCGAGGTCGCCATCACCAAGCTGGTGCCCGACTTCAGCAAGTGAGCCCGTGTGGCCGTCGGATCCTCCCAGGGAAGCGGGGGGAAGGATCCGGCGGCCACCGCCCTGCGCCCGGCCCGAACCCCGCGAACCATTGAAGGTGTCGAACCATGACAGTCGCCATCGACCGCGCGACCGGCAAGCGCCGCGGTGACCGCGCGCCTCGGCCCGGGCTGGGTCAGCGCATCAAGAACGGTTACCACAAATACTGGTACGCCTACGCGATGATCGCGCCGGTGGTCGTCGTGCTCGCCGTCATCGTGGGCTACCCCCTGATCCGCGGTGTCTACCTGACCCTCACCGACGCCAACAGCCTCAACTCGGCACGCACGATCGGCGTCAACCACATCCCGGCGACGTACAAGTACATCGGGTTCGGCAACTACAAGGACATCCTGTTCGGACCGTTGTCGTACGACCGGTTCTGGTCGCACTTCCTGTGGACCGTCGTCTGGACGGTCGCCTGTGTGGCCCTGCACTACACCATCGGCCTGGGCCTCGCGATGATGCTCAACGAGAAGCTGCGCGGCCGCACCCTCTACCGCGTGCTGCTGGTCCTGCCCTGGGCCGTGCCGACCTTCGTCACCGTCTTCTCCTGGCGGATCATGCTCTCCGACTCCGGCGTGATCAACCAGCTCCTGCACGCGGTCCACCTGCCCCAGCCGCAGTGGCTGGAGGAGACCTTCTGGCAGCGCTTCGCCGCGATCATGGTGAACACCTGGTGCGGTGTGCCGTTCATGATGCTCTCGCTGCTGGGCGGACTGCAGTCCATCGACTCCTCCCTCTACGAGGCCGCCGAGATGGACGGCGCGACCGCCTGGCAGCGCTTCCGGCACGTCACCCTGCCGGGGCTGAGGTCCGTCAGCTCCACGGTCGTGCTCCTCGGCATCATCTGGACCTTCAACCAGTTCGCCATCATCTTCCTGCTGTTCGGCCCGACCAGCGCCCCGGACGCCCAGATCCTCGTGACCTGGGCCTACTTCCTGGGCTTCGGCCAGCAGCCGCGCGACTTCGCCCAGTCGGCCGCCTACGGCGTGCTGCTGCTGTCGATCGTCACCGTCTTCACCTCCTTCTACTTCCGCTGGCTGAAGCGCAATGACCAGCTCGCCGTCTGACGCCGCAGGAGCCGCCGCCATGAGCACCACGACCCTGGAAAAGACCGAGGCCGGGCCGGCCCCCGCCGCACAGCAGCCCACGCGCCGCGTCCGCCGGCGCGGCGAACACGGCCCGCTCGGCGCCGCCCTGCTGCACGCCGGCCTGGTCCTCGCGAGCCTGATCGCCCTCGCCCCGGTGGCCTGGCTGATCTTCCTGTCGCTCGGCCCCGAGAAGGACGACTACCTGCACCCGGGCAAGATCCTCGGCAAGCTGAGCTTCTCCAACTACAGCTTCGTGCTCCAGCACACCGGCTTCTTCGACTGGTTCAAGTCGACGATGATCGTGGCCCTCGGCACCACCCTGATCGGTGTGCTCGTCGCCGCCACCACCGGCTACGCGGTCTCCCGGATGCGCTTCCCCGGCTACAAGCAGCTGATGTGGGTCCTGCTGCTCACCCAGGCCTTCCCGATCGCCATCCTGATCGTGCCGATGTACGAGATCTTCGGCCAGCTCGATCTCATCAACACCTACTGGTCGCTGATCATCATCAACTGCACCACCGCCGTGCCGTACAGCGCCTGGCTGCTGAAGGGGTACTTCGACACCATCCCCTTCGAGATCGACGAGGCCGGACGCGTCGACGGGCTCACCCCGTTCGGCACCTTCTTCCGGCTGATCCTGCCGCTGGCCCGGCCCGGTCTCGCCGTGGCCGCCTTCTACAACTTCATCACCGCGGTCGGCGAGGTCGCCTTCGCGACGACCTTCATGCTGGACGACTCCAAGTACACCTTCGCCGTCGGCCTGCAGACCTTCGTCAGCGAGCACGACGCCCAGTGGAACTACATGGCCGCCACCGCCGTGCTGGTCGCGATACCCGTGTCGGTGTTCTTCTACCTCGTGCAGAAGAACCTCGTCACCGGCCTCACCGCCGGCGGCACCAAGGGGTGAACCGCCCACCCGGGTTCCCGCGCGCCCGACCGCGCGGGCAGGCGGCCGCGGTGTCCATCCGACCCCGCCGACACCGCGGCCGCCTCGCACGTCCCAGGCCCGCCTCCGCCGCCGTACCCACGCGCCCATGACCCGAACTCTGTTACTCACCAAGGACGCCATGAGCCAGCAGCACTCCGCCGCACCGGCCCCCCACTCCGCCGTGGCCGCCGTCGCCGACCGCCGTCGCGACTGGTGGCGGGACGCGGTCATCTACCAGGTCTATCCGCGCAGCTTCGCCGACAGCAACGGCGACGGCATGGGCGACCTGGAGGGCGTACGCTCCCGTCTGCCCCATCTGCGCGACCTCGGCATCGACGCCGTGTGGCTCAGCCCCTTCTACGCCTCCCCGCAGGCCGACGCCGGCTACGACGTCGCCGACTACCGTGCCGTCGACCCGATGTTCGGCAGCCTGCTGGACGCCGACGCGCTGATCCGCGACGCCCACGCCCACGGCCTGCGCATCATCGTCGACCTGGTGCCCAACCACTCCTCCGACCAGCACGAGTGGTTCAAGCGCGCCCTCGCCGAGGGCCCCGGCTCCCCGCTCCGCGAGCGCTACCACTTCCGCCCCGGCAAGGGGAAGAACGGCGAACTCCCGCCCAACGACTGGGAGTCCATCTTCGGCGGCCCCGCGTGGACGCGCGTACCGGATGGCGAGTGGTACCTGCACCTCTTCGCCCCCGAGCAGCCCGACTTCAACTGGGAACACCCGGCCGTCGGCGACGAGTTCCGCTCGATCCTGCGTTTCTGGCTGGACATGGGCGTGGACGGCTTCCGCATCGACGTGGCCCACGGCCTGGTGAAGGCCGACGGACTGCCCGACCTCGGCTCGCACGACCAGCTGAAACTGCTGGGCAACGATGTCATGCCGTTCTTCGACCAGGACGGTGTGCACGAGATCTACCGCCAGTGGCGGCTGATCCTGGACGAGTACTCCGGCGAGCGGATCTTCGTCGCCGAGGCCTGGACGCCCACCGTCGAGCGCACCGCGAACTACGTCCGCCCGGACGAGCTGCACCAGGCCTTCAACTTCCAGTACCTGGCGACCGAGTGGGACGCGGAGGAACTGCGTACGGTCGTCGACCGCACCCTGGAGGCCATGCGCCCGGTCGGCGCCCCCGCCACCTGGGTCCTGTCCAACCACGACGTCACCCGGCACGCCACCCGCTTCGCCAACCCGCCCGGCCTCGGCACCCAGATCCGTACGGCCGGCGACCGCCGGACGGGCCTGCGCCGTGCCCGCGCCGCCACCCTCCTCATGCTGGCGCTGCCCGGCTCGGCGTACCTCTACCAGGGCGAGGAGCTGGGCCTGCCGGACGTCGTGGACCTGCCCGACGAGGTGCGCCAGGACCCGGCGTACTTCCGCGGCGCCGGCCAGGACGGCTTCCGCGACGGCTGCCGCGTCCCGATCCCGTGGACCCGCGAGGGCTCCTCGTACGGCTTCGGCAGCGGCGGCAGCTGGCTCCCGCAGCCGCCGAGCTGGGGTGAGTTGAGCGTCGAGGCGCAGACCGGCACGGCCGGATCCACCCTGGAGCTGTACCGCGCCGCCCTGGCCGCCCGCCGCTCGCATCCCGACCTGGGCGCGGGTGACGGGGTGGAGTGGCTGCGGGCGCCCGAGGGCGTACTGGCCTTCCGGCGCGGCGAGTTCGTCTGCGTCGCGAACACCACCGGGGAGTCGGTGACGACCCCCGCGTACGGCCGGGTCCTGCTCGCCAGCGAGGACGTGACCGAGGCGGACGGCGAGACGAAGGTGCCCGCCGACACCACGGTGTGGTTCGCCACGGTCTGACCGTCCCCGCTGAAAGTTCTTGCATCAACTTCACAACGGCCCGCTGCCTTTCAGGCAGCGGGCCTTTAACATCTGCGTCACCGCAAGTTTGTTGAAACATTGCAGCAAGCGCCTTCAAGGACGAAGGAACCCCCACATGGCACGCAGAGCCCTCCCCGCGGTGGCCGCCCTCGCCGCCGCCGTTACGATTGGCATGTACCCGACTATAGTGCAGGCCTCCCCGCCCGGCACCAAGGACGTCACCGCCGTGCTCTTCGAGTGGAACTACGCCTCGGTGGCCAAGGAGTGCACCACCACGCTGGGCCCCGCCGGCTACGGCTACGTCCAGGTGTCCCCGCCCGCCGAGCACATACAGGGCTCGCAGTGGTGGACCTCGTACCAGCCGGTGTCGTACCGGATCGCGGGCCGCCTCGGCGACCGCACCTCCTTCAAGAACATGATCGACACCTGTCACGCGGCCGGCCTCAAGGTCGTCGTCGACACCGTCATCAACCACATGTCGGCGGGCAGCGGCACCGGCACCGGCACCGGCGGCTCGACGTACAGCAAGTACGACTATCCGGGCCTGTACTCGTACCCCGACTTCGACGACTGCACCTCGCAGGTCACCAACTACCAGGACCGCTGGAACGTCCAGCACTGCGAACTCGTCGGACTCGCCGACCTGGACACCGGCGAGGAGTACGTCCGCAAGACGATCGCCGGCTACATGAACGACCTGCTCTCCCTGGGCGCCGACGGCTTCCGCATCGACGCGGCCAAGCACATCCCGGCGGACGACCTGGCGAACATCAAGTCACGCCTCACCAACCCCTCGGTCTACTGGAAGCAGGAGGTCATCTACGGCGCGAACGAGGCCGTCCAGCCCTCCGAGTACACCGGCAACGGAGACGTCCAGGAGTTCCGCTACGCCTACGACCTCAAGCGCGTCTTCAACAACGAGAAGCTGGCCTACCTCACCAACTTCGGCGAGGGCTGGGGCTACCTCAGCAGCTCGGTGGCCGGCGTCTTCGTCGACAACCACGACACCGAGCGCAACGGCTCGACCCTGAACTACAAGGACGGCGCCAACTACACCCTGGCCAACGTCTTCATGCTCGCCTGGCCCTACGGCGCCCCGGACATCAACTCCGGGTACGAGTGGTCCGACGCGGACGCCGGACCGCCCAACAACGGGCAGGTCAACGCCTGCTGGCAGGACGGCTGGAAGTGCCAGCACGCCTGGCCCGAGATCATCCGCATGGTCGCCTTCCGCAACGCGACCCGGGGCCAGTCGGTCACGAACTGGTGGGACGACGGCAACAACGCCATCGGGTTCGGGCGGGGGAGCAAGGGCTATGTGGCGATCAACCACGAGACCTCGTCGCTGACCCGGACATACCAGACCTCGCTGCCCGCGGGGACGTACTGCAACGTGCAGAACAACACCACGGTGTCGGTGAACTCCAGTGGGCAGTTCACCGCCACGCTCGGTTCGAACACCGCGCTGGCGATCTACGCCGGCAAGTCGGCCTGCTGAACCGGACGGTGGCCCGCACCGCTGCCCCACGGCGGTGCGGGCCGCACCGGTTGAAAATCCTTACCGATGGTTTCAGGACTCTTGCTGTAATCCTTTCGGCGGCGGTACGGTCGCGCGGGGTCGGACCCAAGGGATCCAAGAGAGCCGCATGCGCTAGGAGTTACCGCCTGTGATACCGAGAGCGAGACGGGCCGCGGCCATCACCGCCGCAGCCCTCGCCGCCGCACTGATCCAGCCACTGGCCGCGCAGGCGGCCACCCCGCCCCCGCCGCCTCCTTCGGACGCGAAGCTCGCCGCCCAGCCCGCCCGGCACGACGACACCCGCGAGCAGTTCTACTTCGTCATGCCGGACCGCTTCGCCAACGGGGACAAGTCCAACGACAAGGGCGGCCTGACCGGATCCCGGCTCAGCACCGGCTACGACCCCACCGACAAGGGCTTCTACCAGGGTGGCGACCTCAAGGGCCTGACGAAGAGGCTGGACTACATCAAGGGGCTCGGCACCACCGCCATCTGGATGGCCCCCATCTTCAAGAACCGGCCCGTGCAGGGCACGGGCAGCAACGCCTCCGCCGGCTACCACGGCTACTGGATCACCGACTTCACCCGGGTCGACCCGCACTTCGGCACCAACGCGGACCTCAAGACCCTCATCTCCAAGGCGCACGCCAAGGGCATGAAGGTCTTCTTCGACGTCATCACCAACCACACCGCCGACGTCGTGAACTACGAGGAGAAGTCCTCCGACTACCTCTCCAAGGGCGCCTTCCCCTACCTGACCAAGGACGGCAGGCCCTTCGACGACGCCGACTACGCGGACGGCACCAGGAAGTTCCCGGCCGTCTCCCGCGCCTCCTTCCCCTACACCCCGAAGGTCACGAGCGACAGCAAGGTTCCGGCCTGGCTCAACGACCCGACGATGTACCACAACCGGGGCGACTCGACCTTCGCCGGCGAGTCCGCGACCTACGGCGACTTCTCCGGTCTGGACGACCTGTGGACCGAGCGTCCCGAGGTCGTGCACGGCATGGAGAAGATCTACGAGCGGTGGGTGAAGGACTTCGCCGTCGACGGGTTCCGCATCGACACCGTCAAGAACGTGAACATGGAGTTCTGGACGCAGTGGGCGACCGCGCTCGACCGTTACGCGGCGGCACACGGGCGGAAGAACTTCTTCATGTTCGGCGAGACCTACTCCGCCGACACCTCCGTCACCTCCCCGTACGTCACCCAGGGCCGCCTCGACGCCACCCTCGACTTCCCCTTCCAGGACGCGGCCCGCGCCTACGCCTCCCAGGGCGCGAGCGCCCAGAAGCTGGCGAGCGTCTTCGGTGACGACTACAAGTACACGACCGACAAGGCCAACGCGTACGAGCAGGTCACCTTCCTCGGCAACCACGACATGGGCCGCATCGGGTACTTCCTGAAGCAGGACAACCCGAAGGCGACCGACGCCGAGATCCTGAAGAAGGACGAACTCGCCAACGAGCTGATGTTCCTCAGCCGCGGCAACCCGGTCGTCTACTACGGCGACGAGCAGGGATTCACCGGCTCCGGCGGCGACAAGGACGCCCGCCAGACCATGTTCGCCTCCAAGGTCGCCGACTACCTGGACGACGACGAGATCGGCACCGACCGCACCCACGCCAGCGACGCCTACGACACGAAGGCACCGCTGTACCGGCGGATCGCCGCGCTCTCCGAGCTCCGCAAGGCCAACCCGGCCCTGACCAACGGAGTCCAGACCGAGCGGTACGTGGCCGACGGCGCGGGCGTCTACGCCTTCACCCGCGCGGACGCGAAGACCGGGCAGGAGTACGTCGTCGCCCTGAACAACGCCGACACGGCGAAGACGGCGACCTTCGCGACCGGGTCCGCAGGCATGTCGTACAAGGGCGTCTACGGCACCACCGACACCGTGAAGACCGACGGCGACCGCAAGGTGGGCGTCACCGTCCCGGCGGAGTCCGCCGTCGTCTACAAGGCCACCGGCACCCTCGCCAAGCCCGCCGCCGAGCCGACGATCACCCTGAAGGCCCCGGCCGCCGGAGCCACCGGCACGGTGGACGTCACCGCCGGTGTGGACGGCGGTCAGTCGAACCGGGTCGTCTTCGCCGCCCAGGCCGGCAACGCCAAGTGGCAGGTGCTCGGCTCCGCCGACCACGCCCCCTACAAGGTCACCCAGACCCTCGGCGCGGACGTACCCGCCGGGACCGCGCTGCGCTACAAGGCCGTCGTCGTCGACTCCGCCGGGCACACCGCGAGCGCCACGGCGAGCAGCACCTCCGGCACCCCGCCCGCGCCCGAGGCACCCACGGCCTCCTCGCGCGACTACGTGATCGTCCACTACAAGCGCGCCGACGGCGACTACGGCGACTGGGGCCTGTACGCCTGGGGCGACATCGCCGACGGCGAGGCCACGAACTGGCCGGCCAGCCACCCCTTCACCGGCCGGGACGCCTACGGCGCCTTCGCCTGGGTCAAGCTCAAGCCCGGCGCCTCCGACGTCGGCTTCCTGGTCATCGACAAGGACGGCAACAAGGACGTCTCCGCCGACCGGAGCATCGACGTCACCAGGACGGGTGAGGTCTGGGTCGAGCAGGGCAAGACGGACGTACTGACGCAGAAGCCCGGCTACCCGGCGCAGGACAGGACCAAGGCGGTCATCCACTACCACCGGGCCGACGGGAACTACGACGGCTGGGGCCTGCACGTCTGGACGGGCGCCGCGAACCCCACCGACTGGTCGAACCCGCTGAAGCCGGTGAAGACTGATGCCTATGGCGCGGTCTTCGAGGTGCCGCTCACCGAGGGTGCCACCAGCCTCAGCTACATCATCCACAAGGGCGACGACAAGGACCTGCCCGCCGACCAGTCACTCGACCTCAAGGCGAGCGGCTACGAGGTGTGGCTGTTGAACGGGCAGGAGAAGTACCTGCTGCCGCAGCCGGCGGGCAGTGCGGCCGCCCTGGACCTGAGCACGTCCAAGGCCGTCTGGATCGACCGGGACACCGTCGCCTGGAACGGCGCGGACGGCGCCGCCTCCACCCAGCTGCTGTACTCCGCCCACGGTTCGATCGCCGTCAAGGGCGGGACGCTGACCAGCGACGACGAGCGCTGGATCCGGCTGGAGAAGACCGCACTCACCGACGCCCAGAAGGCGAGGTTCCCGCACCTGAAGGACTACACCGCCTGGTCCGTCGACCCGCGTGACCGGGACCGCGTGCGCGAGGCGCTGAAGGGCCAGCTGGTCGCCTCGCAGCGGGCCGCGAACGGTGCTGTCCTGGCCGCGACCGGCGTGCAGACCGCCGGCGTGCTGGACGACCTCTACCCGGCCGCCACCAAGGCCGCGCTCGGCCCGGTCTTCCACCACGGGAAGCCCACCCTGTCCGTGTGGGCGCCGACCGCGCGCAGCGTCTCACTGGAGCTGGACGGCTCGGTCGAGGCCATGCACCGCGACGACACCACCGGCGTCTGGTCCGTCACCGGCCCGGCGTCCTGGAAGGGCAAGCCCTACCGGTACGTCGTGAAGGTCTGGGCACCCAGCGTCCGCAGGATGGTGACCAACAAGGTGACCGACCCCTACTCGGTCGCCCTCACCGCGGACTCCGGGCGCAGCCTCGTCGTCGACCTGAACGACAAGGGCCTCGCCCCGAGCGGCTGGTCGGTCCTGCACAAGCCCACGGCCGTACCGCTGAAGGACGCGCAGATCCAGGAGCTGCACGTCCGGGACTTCTCGGTCGCCGACAAGACCATACCGGCCAGGGACCAGGGCACCTACCTGGCCTTCACCGACAAGAACAGCGACGGCTCCCGGCACCTGCGGCAGCTGGCGAAGTCCGGCACGTCGTACGTGCACCTGCTGCCCGCGTTCGACTTCGCCACCGTCCCCGAGAAGAAGGCCGACCAGGCGAGCCCCGGCTGCGACCTGGCCTCCTACCCGGCCGACTCCGGCAAGCAGCAGGAGTGCGTGGCGAAGACCGCCGCGAAGGACGCCTTCAACTGGGGCTACGACCCGTACCACTACACGGTCCCCGAGGGCTCGTACGCCACCGACCCGGACGGCACGGCCCGTACGGTCCAGTTCCGCAGGATGGTCCAGGCGCTCAACCAGGACGGCCTCAGGGTCGTCATGGACGTCGTCTACAACCACACCGCGGCCAGCGGCCAGGCCGACACCAGCGTGCTGGACCGGATCGTGCCCGGCTACTACCAGCGGCTGCTCGCCGACGGCTCGGTGGCCGACAGCACCTGCTGCTCCAACACCGCGCCGGAGAACGCGATGATGGGCAAGCTGGTCGTGGACTCGATCGTCACCTGGGCCAAGGAGTACAAGGTCGACGGGTTCCGCTTCGACCTGATGGGCCACCACCCGAAGGCCAACATCCTCGCGGTCCGCAAGGCCCTCGACGCGCTGACACTGAAGAAGGACGGCGTCGACGGCAAGAAGATCATCCTGTACGGGGAGGGCTGGAACTTCGGCGAGGTCGCGAACGACGCCCGGTTCGTGCAGGCCACGCAGGCGAACATGGCCGGCACCGGCATCGCCACCTTCTCCGACCGCGCCCGTGACGCGGTGCGCGGCGGCAGCCCCTTCGACTCCGACCCCGGCGTCCAGGGCTTCGCGTCCGGGCTGTACACCGACCCCAACGGCTCGGCGGCGAACGGCACTTCGGCCGAGCAGAAGGCCCGTCTGCTGCACTACCAGGACCTGATCAAGATCGGTCTGACCGGGAACCTCGCGAAGTACCGCTTCACGGACACCGACGGCAAGGACGTCACGGGAGCGGAGGTCGACTACAACGGCTCGCCCGCCGGCTACGCGGCCGCGCCCGGCGACGCCCTCGCCTATGTGGACGCGCACGACAACGAGTCGCTGTTCGACGCGCTGACCTACAAGCTCCCGAAGGACACCTCCGCGTCCGACCGGGCCCGCATGCAGGTCCTGGCGATGGCCACGGCCGCCCTCTCGCAGGGGCCCGCCCTGTCCCAGGCGGGCACCGACCTGCTCCGCTCCAAGTCCCTGGACCGCAACTCCTTCGACAGCGGGGACTGGTTCAACGCCATCCACTGGAACTGCGCCGACGGCAACGGCTTCGGGCGCGGGCTGCCCATGGCGGCCGACAACCAGTCCAAGTGGGACTACGCCCGGCCGCTGCTGACGAGCGTGAAGGTCGGCTGCCCGCAGATCACCGGCACGTCCGCCGCCTACCAGGACCTGCTGCGGATCCGCACCACCGAGAAGGCGTTCTCGCTGGGCACGGCCGCGCAGGTGCAGGACGAGCTGTCCTTCCCGCTGTCCGGCAAGGACGAGACTCCGGGTGTCATCACCATGCGTCTCGGTGACCTGGTCGTCGTCTTCAACGCGACCCCGCAACGACAGGAGCAGAAGATCGACGCCCTGGCCGGGACGTCCTACCGGCTGCACCCGGTGCAGGCCTCCGGCACCGATCCGGTGGTGAAGACCTCCTCCTATGCGGCCGATTCGGGCACGTTCAGCGTCCCGGCGCGGACGGTGGCGGTGTTCAGCCGGGTGGCGAAGTAGGGTCGGGGCCGTTGCCGTAGAACAGGAGTGCGCAATGCCGCAGATCACCGTCGACTACTCCGACACCATGGAGAACGCCTTCGACCGCGTGGGCTTCGCGCGGGCACTGCACGAGGCGACCGTGGAGATCGCGGCGGCCAAGCCGGAGGCCTGCAAGACGCAGTTCCGGCCGAGCACGCAGACGGCGTACGGGTACGAGGACCCGGGGGTGCGCGGGCACGCCATCGTGCACGTGACCATCGGGCTCCTCGCCGGCCGCAGCGACGAGACCAAGGCGAGGCTGACGGAGGCGGCGCTGGAACTGCTGCGCAGGCACGTGGCGGACGTGGCGTTCCCGCTGCTGCACGCCTCCGCCGAGGTCCGCGACCTCGACCCGTCCTACCGGAAGTTCGACCGGTGACGGTCTAGGAACCGAGGGTGATCAGCCGGCCGACGAGCTCCGCGAAGGGGCCGTCGGCCGGTTCGTCCTTGACCATGCCCTTCAGCAGGGTCGCCATGTCCTCGTCGTGGGCCGCGCTGACCGCGGTCAGGGCGGCGAAGTCGTGCACCAGCTGGATCTCCAGCTCGGCGCGCGGGATGCGCCGGCCGTCCAGCCAGATCAGGGCCGTGGACTCGGCGAGCGAGATCCAGGAGCGGACGACCAGTTCCAGGCGCGGAGGCGCGTCCGTGATGCCGAGGTGCGACAGCATCTGCTCGTACGCGGCCTGGCGCACGGAGTCGATGAGCGCGTGGGTGGCCGAGACGTGGTCCTTCGAGTGGGCCCCGTCCGCGGAGACCGCCGGGCCGCCGCGCATCAGCGCCGAGAAGCCCGGCCCGTGTTCGTCCACGAAGTCGAAGTAGCGGCGCATCACGCGCAGCAGCCGCGCGCCGAGCGGGCCCTCGTGCGGCTCGGCGAAGCGGCTCGCGAGATCCTCCGAGGCACGCTTCAACGCGGCCTCGTACAGGCTGAGTTTGCCGGGGAAGTAGTGGTACACGAGCGGGCGCGAGATACCCGCCGCCGAGGCTATCTCGTCGATGGAGACCTCGTCCGGCGAGCGTCGGCTGAACAGATCGAGGGCGACGCCGATCAGCTGCTGCCGCCGCTCCTCGACGCCCATCCTGCGGCGAACCCCGGTACTCATGCGAACACCTTACCGATCGGATCCGGCCGCAGGCGTTCACATGTCGAGCACCAAACGATCGCTCCGGGCCCGGGACACGCAGATCAGCATCGAGTCGGCACGCTCCTCGTCCGTCAGCAGCTCGTCCCGGTGGTCGATCTCCCCTTCCAGCACCCGCTGTTGACAGGTCCCGCAGAACCCCTGCTCGCAGGAGTAGGCGGTGCCCGGCAGTTCCCGGCGCACGGCGGCCAGCACGGTGGAGTCCGCGGGTACGGTCAGCGTCCGTCCACTGCGGCGGAGTTCGACCTCGAACCCGGTGTCGACGCCGGAGGCCGTACACGGTGTGAACCGTTCGAGGCGGACGTCCGGGAAGCGTGCCGCGACGGCCGTCATGAGTCCCTCGGGACCGCAGCAGTAGACGGCGGCCCCCTCGCTCACCTGGAGGGCGTCGAGGTCCGGCCTTCCCTCCACGACGGCCACGCGGTCGCCCCCGAGCTTCTCGACCTCCTCCAGGAACGGCATCGAGGCCCGGTCCCGCCCCGCGTACAGCAACCGCCACTCGGCGTTCTCGGGAAGTGCCCGCAGCATCGCCAGCAACGGGGTGATCCCGATCCCACCGGCCACGAAGACGTACGACGGAGCCTCGACCAGCGGAAAGCGGTTCCGAGGCCCCCGCACCTGGAGTTCCATGCCCTCCGTCACCTGCTCGTGCACCTCGCGCGAGCCACCCCGCCCGCCCTCGACCAGCCGGGTCGCGACGGTGTACGCGGAGGTGTCCTCGGGATCGCCGCACAACGAGTACTGCCGCACGAGTCCCGACGGCAGGACAAGGTCGAGATGGGCTCCGGGCTCCCAGCGCGGCAGGTCCACGCCCTCCAGGCGGAGTTGGACGACCCCCTCGGCGATCGTCTCGTGCGAGGTCACCAGCAGCCGAAGCGCCCGTGAGCGCGGCCGTCCGGAGAGCGGCGGGTCGAGGGCGGGCATCGGCCACAGCGGCGAGACCCGGACACGGCGGCGCAGGGCCTGCCGGGCCAGCAGGGCGGCGCCCGCCAGGAGCACGAGGTTGCGCGGCTTCGGCATCAGGCGGCCCTCTTCTCCGCCGCCGTGGCCGCGGGGGAGGCGGCCAGATAGGCGACGGCCTGCTCGGTGTCACCCTCCTGCGAGGGGTGGTAGTCACGGCTCAGATAGCGGGGGATGGACCTGATCATGTCTCCGGTCCCGGGGAGCAGACCCCGCCTGCCGCGGGCGTGGAAGTCCTTGAAGGAGGCCTTGCCGTCGATGAGGGTCGGGTCGTTCTCCATGAAGAAGCGCGCTCCGCGCTGCCACAGGAACACCAGCGCCGAGAAGGCCGTGGCCCAGGTCCGTACGCGCCGGCGGTAGCTGCCGTCGACGTGCATGAACAGCTCGAAGGCGACGGAACGGTGCTCGACCTCCTCGGCGCCGTGCCAGCGCAGCAGGTCCAGCATGGTCGGGTCGGCGCCGCGCCGGTCCAGCTCCTCGGCGTTGAGCACCCAGTTGCCGAGGAAGGCGGTGTAGTGCTCGATGGCCGCGATGAGCGCGACCCGCTCCATCAGCCACCACCGGCGTGGCCTGCCCGGCGGCAGCGTGCGGTCGCCGAGGAGCTTCTCGAAGAACCAGTCGACCTGCGCGGTGTACGGCGTCGGGTCGAGCCCCTGCTCGCGCAGGTGCGGCAGCACCTCGTCATGGGCCTGGGAGTGCATCGCCTCCTGGCCGATGAACCCGATGACGTCCTCGCGGAGCCGCTCGTCGCGGATGTACGGCAGCACCTGCTTGTAGACGTGCACGAACCACCGCTCGCCGGCGGGCAGCAGCAGGTGCAGCACGTTGATGGTGTGCGTGGTGAACGGATCCCCCGGCACCCAGTGCAACGGCGTGCCGTCCCAGGAGAAGGACACCTTGCGTGCCTTGAGCGGCACCCGGTCCTGCGTATTGGACATGGCGTCAATGTACTGACGGGTAGGCGGGCTGGGAACCCCTGTGACCCACCTTGTTTACGCCGGTGTCAACAACGCTCGGGATCCGGTGCCGACGCCTCCTATCGCAGCCCGCTGATCGTCCGCCCGTCCACCAGCGTGCCCTTCAGGGAGGCCCGGGCCCCCTGCTTGGCCCGGGCCACCAGGAACTGCCCCTGTCCGGCGGCGGTGACCCCGCCCCCGGCCTGGATCGACGCCGTGTCCTTGCTCCCGGCCGCCAGCAGGTACCAGTGCCCGGCCGCGGACTTCCAGAGCACTCCGGCGAGCACATGGGGAGCACGCGGTCCACAGGCCCGCGGGTCCGTGCCCTTGGCGACCACCGCCCCCACCGGCCCGCCCGGCGTCCGGAACTGGGCCAGCGCGCCCGAGCCGTCCCCGCGCCAGGTCTCGGCCCTGGTGCACACCCACTCGGCCGCCCCGGTGCCGTCGGGCAGCGGCTGGTCGGCGAAGGTCCAGGCGTTGACGCTGCGCACCCCGGCGGAGCGCTCCGCCTGAAGCGAGCAGGCGAACGGCGCCCAGGCCCTGCGCCCGTCCGCGCCGGACGCCCCGCCGCGCGAGCCGGGCCGGCCGGCGGTGAGGTGTGCCGGGATCAACTCGCCGAGGTCGGTGCTGACTTCGGTGCCGGAGGCGTCGGTCAGCTGGAGCACGGTCCAGGAGGTGCAGCCGCCGGGCTGCAGCGCGGGGCTTGCCAGCGGGGCGGTGATGCCGTCGGTGACGGTCAGCGCGGTCGCGGCCGAGTCCGGCTTCATGAGGTCCCGCGAGGCCGCCTTCCGCACCCAGGGGGCCGTCAGATAACGGACGTTGCCGTCGGTGCGGCCCAGTACCAGTGCGCTGGCCTCGGCCCCGGACGCGCCGTCGGCCCGGGCGAGGTCCAGGGCCGCGCCCTCGGTGCCGTCGACCGGCTCGGCGTAACGGGCGATGCGCAGGCCGTCGTAGAGCATCACCACGCGGGCGTTGTCGACCCGGCCCGCGTAGAGCAGCTGGGGCGGGCCGGCGGGGCCGCCGGTCTGGGTGCCGGGCGTCGCCGAGACCCGGACCGTCGCCCCGGGCCGGGCCCACACGGCGAGGGCGCGGCGCAGCAGGGCCGTGTCCCCGGTGAGCGGGCCGCGGGCGGGCCACACCGAGAAGTCGGTGCGCGCGGCGGACTCCCAGTCGGCGGGGGAGACCCGGATCAGCCGGGCGGGGTCGAGGGCGGCCTCGGCGGCGGGGTTCCCGGCGTAGGCGGGCGCGGCGGCGCCGTCCGGGCCCCAGCCGTCCGAGGGCAGGGCGACCAGCGCACCGCACACCGCGAGCGCGGCCGCGGCGGCGAGGGCGGCCTTGGTGTGCTGGCGGCGGCGCATCAGGTCGGTGGGCCGGGCCTGGAGCAGACAGGGGTCGAACTCGGGGGAGGAGAGCAGCGCGGGCTGGGTGGGCACGCCGTTCGCCGCGGCCAGCGCGCCGCCCGGGTCGTCGACGCCGACGGCCGTGAGGAGCTCCCGGATCTCGGCGTCGGACAGCTGCTCCAGACCGCGCAGCACATAGGCGGCGCGGGCCGGGCCGGGCAGGGCCGACAGCCGCTGGTCCAGGGCGAGTTCGTCGGCACCGCCCGAGCGCGGGAAGAGCCTGAGGCCCCACACCTGGGGCAGCAGCGGCGGCAGCTGGGACAGGCGGGGCAGGCCCTTGCGGGGCCGGGCCGCCTCCAGGGCCGTACGCAGGACGCGCTCGCGCAGGAAGGCGTACCCGGGGTCGCCCTCCCGGGCGGACGCCTGGGCCGGGATCACCGGCTGCTGCCCCCGGCCCCGGGGGAGGGCGCGCTGGGCGAGGGCGTGCGCGGTCAGCACCCGGCGGCCGCGGCCGAGCCCCGGTGGCAGCACCAGGTAGGCGATCCGGACCAGCCGTGGGTAGTGCTCGACGAGCGCGGCCTCGGCCTGCTCGACGTCGACCGGTCCCGGAGTGCCGGCGGAGGCGGGCGCGTGACGCTGGGCTACATCCTGTGACTGCACGTCTTGCAGAACGAGCGAGCCGGGGCTTGGTCACCACCGGACGGGTGATCCGGCGCGGCCTTCGGTCCTCCCACCGGAATTGAGCAGACGGGGGCCGGGGGCCGTATCCGAAGGAGCTGAGGCATGCTCGGCCCACAGGACCGGAGGAACAGATGAGGGTGACACGACTGCTGCCGGCCGCCGCGGCCGTACTGGCGCTGGCGGGCTGCGGTTCGGGCGGGGACACCAAGGCGGTCCCGCCCACCGCGACCGGCAGCCTGGAGAGCCTGGCCGCCGAGGTGAAGTGCACGCCGAACGTGCAGACCGACGCCGACGAGATCCGCCAGGCCATCTGCAAGAACGGCGACGGCAGGTTCGTCCTCGCCACCTTCGCCACCGACCGCGGTCAGCGCGAGTGGATCAACGACGCGAAGGACTACGGCGGTTACTACCTCGTCGGCCGCAAGTGGGTCGCCGTCGGCGACGACGGGGTCGTCGAGGCGCTGCGCGGCAAGCTCGGCGGGGACGTGGAGATCGGTACGAACCATGCCGGCCACTCCGGGCACAGCGGCTGAGAGCACGGGAAGGCCGGTGACGGGAGGGGGGTCCGTCACCGGCCTCGTCCTTGGCCCGGGTCAGAGGGTCATGCGCAGTTCTGACCCTGGTTGATGCAGTTGGCGATCTTGTTGGCCAGACCGCCGGTCGTGACGCTGATGAAGTCGTCGTGGTCGGTGATGGGTTTGTGCAGCTCCTCCGGGAAGCCGTCCACCGCGTAGGCGTTCTTCACCGTGCCGTCCGCCTGGACGACGGGCTGCGGCACGTTGTAGACCAGGCGCATCGTCAGCTGCGGGATCGCCTTGAAGCCGTTCGGGCAGACACCGCTCCCGGGATCGGCGAAGGCCACGTGCGTACGGTGGTTGGCGCTGTCGATGTTCTGTCCGTCCCAGCAGCTCTGGAAGGCGAACGAGCGCACCACGTTGCTGCCCTGCGGACAGATCGGGTACTTGTCCGTCAGCTGCACCCGGTTCTCGAAGCCGGTGCAGCTCCAGTGCGCATTGGCGTTGGCCGGGCCGTTGACGAAGGCCTTGGCGTCACCGGTGATGATCCGCAGGAACTGCGGCATCGCGACGACCTTGCTGGCCGGGCTGCCGACGTACTTGATCTGCGCCTGCTGGGCGACCAGGACCTTGCCGACGTTGAGGTCCTTGCCACCGCCGTCGGCGTTCGCGTCCTTCTCCTGCGTGCCGTCCTGCTCGCGGATGACCGGCCAGTAGTACGCCGACAGGTCGTTCCGGTTCTGGCAGCTGGTGCCGCCCTGCAGGAACGTCTGGTTGCTGGAGAACGCGTTGACCTTCTGGTTGCCGACGTAGTCGTGCACGTGGTGGGCGCCGTTGGTCACGCCGGGCGCGACGATCACGTTGTCGCTGTTGTGGTTCTGGTTGGCGTTCACCCCGCAGCGCGTGGTGAAGGTGCCCGTCGAGGCGTTGGGCGTCTTGTTCGGCTTGGACTGGACGTTCGGCGCGACCTTCGTGATGTCCACGAAGTCCGCCGCGGCCGGGCCGTCACCGGCTTGGCCGCCGTTGTTGGCCTGCTGGCCGTTGTTGCCCTGCTGCTGTCCGCCGTTGTTCTGCTGCTGGCCACCGTTCTGTTGCTGTCCGCCGTTCTGCTGCTGGCCACCGCTGTTCCCCCCAGCGGTGGTCTGGTTGGCGTTCTGCGTCGTGCAGGCGGCGAGCTGCGACAGCGCGCTGTTGAACCTGCCACCGACGCGCTGGATGTCGATCCGGATCCGGTCGATCGTCGCCGCCCGCTTCTGCTTCAGCGGCCCGACGATCGCGTTCTGCACGAAGCTGGGATCCTTGGCCTGCGCGTCCCGGGTGGAGGCGAGCCGGGTGTAGGCCTCGGTGACCTGCTTGTCGAGGTTCGCCAGCTCGGTCGCCACGCCCTGACGGGCCCGCCAGGGCACGTTGGTCAGCTTCTGCTGCACGTCCGGACAGGAGATGGTCGCGACCTGCGCCGTCGCGGCCTTCGTCTGGTTGCCTCCCCACGTCTGGTTGTTCGACTCGTGCGCAGAGGCGTAGAAGTTCGCCCAGATCAGCCCGCCCCCACCGAGCGCTAGGGCCGCCGATGCGGCTATGGCCTTGGTGGCCAGCGGCGTACGGCGTTTTCGTGTGTTGCGTCCCATGGAACTCCTCTGACTTCCTTGCGGGGCAGCATCGGGGCGCCCGACAGGAGTGAAGCGGCGCCCTTCCATACGGATGCCGCCCCAGAGGTGTTCACCGGTCTCACAAATTCCTCGCAGGGACAGCCGAGTTGGCAGGTCAGCGGTCCCGGTCCAGATGGGCGAGAACCGCCAGCACCCGGCGGTTGTCGTCGTCCGAGACCTCCAGGCCCAGCTTGGTGAAGATGTTGGAGGTGTGCTTGGCGACGGCCCGTTCCGTCACCACGAGCTGGGCCGCGATGCCCGCGTTCGACCGGCCCTGCGCCATCAGCTCCAGCACCTCCAGCTCGCGCGGGGTGAGGCCGGCCAGCGGCCGGTCGTCGACGGCCCGCCGGGACAGCAGCTGCTGGATCACCTGCGGATCCATCGCCGTACCGCCGGCCGCCACCCGTCGTACGGCGTCGACGAACTGCTCGGCGTCGAACACCCGGTCCTTCAGCAGATAGCCGACCCCGCCGCTTCCGTCGGCGAGCAGCTCGCGCGCGTACAGCTGCTCCACGTGCTGGGAGAGCACCAGCACCGGCAGCCCCGGCCGCGCCCTGCGGGCCGCGAGGGCGCACTGCAGGCCCTCGTCGGTGTGCGTGGGCGGCAGCCGCACGTCGACCACGGCCACGTCCGGTTCCGACTCGGCCAGGGCGCGGGTCAGTTCGGGGCCGGACTCGACGGCGGCGGCGATCTCGAAGCCGAAGGCCTCCAGCATCCGGACCAGCCCGTCCCGCAGCAGGAAGAGGTCTTCGGCTAGGACAACGCGCACGGGATCTCCATCGTCACCAGGGTGGGGCCGCCCACGGGGCTGCTGACGGCCAGGACACCGTCGAATGTAGCGAGTCGGCGCTCGACCCCGGCCAGCCCCGACCCGGCGCCGATCACCGCGCCACCCCTGCCGTTGTCGGTGACCGTGATCCGCAGCCGGCCGTCGGCGTGGTGCACGTCGGCCCACACCCGGTCGGCGCCGGCGTGCTTGACGGCGTTGGTGAGCACCTCGCTGACCGCGAAGTAGGCCGCCGACTCGACCGGCGCGTCCGCCCGGCCCGGCAGCTCCACGGTCACCTCCGCGGGCAGCGGCAGCCGCAGCGCCAGCGCCCGCACGGCGTCGCCGAGCCCGCGTTCGGCGAGCACCGGGGGGTGGATGCCGCGCACCAGGTCGCGCAGCTCCTCCAGGGCCTCGGCGGAGTTCCGGCGGGCCCGGGCGAGCAGCAGCTTCGCCTGCGCCGGGTCCTGTTCCACCAGCATCTCGATGGTGCCGAGGTCCATGCCCATGGCGACCAGCCGGGCCTGTGCCCCGTCGTGCAGGTCCCGCTCGATGCGGCGCAGCTCGGCGGCCGAGGTGTCCACGGCGTCCCGCCGGGTCTCGGTCAACACCCGTACGCGCTCGGCGAGTTCCGCGTCCGCGCCGAGCACGGCCCGGGTGAGCCGGAAGTGCGCGGTCAGCAGGCGCGGGGTGAGTCGCCAGGGGACGGCGAGGAGCGCGGCGCCGAGCAGGGTGGCGAGCAGGGCGGTGCCCTCACCGGAGACCGGCACGAAGAGGTACCAGTAGGCGTCGCCCGTGGCCGGCACGTACGACCGCCACAGTCCGGCCCCCAGCAGGATCCCCTCGACGGGGTAGAACAGCAGTACCGCCGGCAGCAGCGCGGTGACGAATCCCGCGGTGACGTCCACCGGCAGCCAGAGCACGTCCCGCCGCACCTGCGGGTCCCGGAGTAGGGCGAAGGTCCGCCGCCAGGGGTTGGCGGTCCTCGGGTGCGGCTGGTAGACCGCCGGGATCCGTATCCCGCACCACTGCGCCGCGAGCCTCCTGCGGGCGTCCGCGAGCGCCCGTACGCCGGCCAGGACCGCCGGAGTGGTGACGAGCCCGACGCCGAGCGGGACGAGCGCGACGGACAGGAGGGTCAGGACGAGGAACGCCACACCGCAGGGCAGCACCACCAGGGCCAGCACCAGCCCCTGGACGGCGGCGAGCAGCACCTCCCGGGCCCGTGCGCGGACGCCATGGCTCTTCGTGTCGGTGTTCATGCCGCCAGTCTCGCCGGACGGCCCCGGGCGCGTCAGTCGTCCGAGGCCCCCTCCCTGACGGTGGTGCCAGGTACACCTGCCGCCGCGGCCAGCACCCTCGCCTCCACCTCCGGATCGACGCCCTTGGCCGTGCGGTCCGGCCGCAGCGGCGCCTCGCCGCCGATCTCCGTCAGCCAGCGCCAGGTGTCCGCGACGGTCTCCGCGGCCGGCCGGCACACCAGCCCGGTGGCCAGCGCCCGTGACACGTCGGTGCGGTGGACGCAGGCGTACAGCTCGCTGCCCGGCGGCACCCACACCGGCAGCTCGGTCCACGGCTCGATCCCGGCGGCCAGGATCGCCTCGGGCCCGGTCCAGCGCAGCTCGGCGTCCGCACCGGTGACCCGGACGCACAGGTCGAGCACCTCGCCCATGGTGCTGTGGCCCGGCGGACCGATCAGGTCGTACGGCCCGCTCAGCGCCTGCTCGACGGCTCCGAGCAGCCAGCCGGCCAGGTCGCGGGCGTCGATGAACTGCACCGGCAGCTCCCGCGGCCCGGGGGCGAGCACCGGGCCGCCGCGGGCGATCCGGGCCAGCCACCAGGGAAGCCGGCCCACGTTCTCGTGCGGGCCGAGGATCAGCCCGGCCCGCACCAGCAGCGAGTCCGGTGCGCCGAAGGCTTCGACGGCGGCGAGCTCGCCGCCCCGCTTGTCACGGGCGTAGTCGGTCGGCCCGGCATCGGCGGCGGCACCCTCGACCGGCGCCCCGGCCTCGGCCGGCCCGTCCAGCGAGGGCCAGGGCCAGGCGTACACCGACCGGCTGGAGACGTACACGTACCGCGCGGCACGGCCCCGCAGCAGCCGTGCCGCATCGAGCACCGCCCGGGGCCCGGCCGACCAGGTGTCGATCACGGCGTCCCAGGTGCCGGTGTCGGCCGCGAGCGCGGCGAGGCCGTCCGGGGCGGTACGGTCCCCGTGCAACGACCGTACGCCGGGCGGGGGTTGGTGCCGGCCCCGATGGAAGACGGCCACCTCCCAGCCCCGCCCCAGCGCGGCCTCGACGACGGCCCGCCCCACGAACTCCGTACCGCCCAGCACCAGAAGTCTCATACCGGTCAGCGTGCCCGCTCGGGCCCGGCACCGGTACGGGACTCTGCCGAGGGCAGAGCCGGGGACGGTCAGCGGCCGGTCGGCGGGGTGTACTTGTAGCCGACCCGGCGCACCGTCTGGATCGACTGGCGGTGCTCGGCGCCCAGCTTGCGGCGCAGCCGGGCGACGTGCACGTCGACGGTGCGGCCGTCGCCGACGTGGCCGTACCCCCACACCGTGGTGACCAGCTGGTCGCGGGTGTGCACCCGGTGCGGGTGCGCCACGAGGTGGGCGAGCAGCTCGAACTCGAGGTACGTCAGGTCGAGTTCACGGCCGTCGACGCTCGCGGTGCGCTGCACGGGGTCGATGCGGACGAGGGCGTCGCCGCGCGACTCGGCGGTGGCCTCGACCTGGTCCGGCACCGCGACCGGCAGGAACGGGGGCCGCTGGTCGGCGGGGACCAGCACCAGGTAGCCGACCATCGGCGGCTGGCCGGGGAGGGTGGGCAGGCTGTGCTGCGGTGCGGGGAGCCAGGTGGCGCCCGGCGGCAGGAAGTCCGCGACGTCGACCACCTCGTCCCGGTCCACGGCGCGCAGCCGGTGCCGGGCGGGGGCGGTCAGGGTGGAGGGGGAGAGAGAACGAGTGGTCGCCATGAGGGGTCAGCTCTTTCGCGCGAGAGGTTCGTCGGTGGGAGCGACGGCCGCGATTCGTGGTCGGGCGCGCCGGGACGTACGGCGTTTCGCGCTGGCCGAAGGCCGGGGGTTACGGCTTTAGAGGGCCCGCGCGTTCGTCGCGCGGCAACACACCCGGTCGAAGTCGTGGTGCTGACGGGAAGGCCAGAAGGGCTCGAGGTCATGGCGACCCGTCGCGGTGCACTTCTGGAAGCTGGCCATGGGCCCATTGAAGCAGATGTGGGTGCCGGACAGGACCCTCGTGCGAGATGATGTCTCGGTATCCGGACACGAATCTCAGTCGAGCACGGTCGCCGGGGCCGGCAGCCGCCGTACGCGGACCGCAGGACGTGGTCCGGATGGGGGCCGCCCTCGACGAACGGGTCGGAGCGCACGCGCCGGTCCGACTCGGCGACCTCGCGCAGCGGGGCCACGGCGAACCGGGGGAGCAGGCCGACCGCGGTGACCGCACGGACGGTGCCGTCCAGGCCCGGTGCCTCCTCGATCAGCCGAACGACGGCCGGCACCGCCTGCACCCCGCTGCTCGCGTACGTCCGCGTCCTCGGACTCCAACGCCCGCAGCAGCCCCGGGATGTCGTCCGCGGGCCCGTACGCGTGCGAGCGCTTCCCCCAGTCGGTCTCCCCGTCGGTCTCCACGGGCCGCGCGATATACGGAAGGGGGCGCCCGCCGTCACGGCGGGCGCCCCCTTCGGAGACCGGGCGGATCAGACCTGGCCGGCCTTCTCCAGCGCGGAGCAGCAGGTGTCCACCAGCAGGCGGGTCACGACGTACGGGTCGACGTTGGCGTTCGGACGGCGGTCCTCGATGTAGCCCTTGCCGTCCTTCTCGACCTGCCACGGGATACGGACCGAGGCGCCGCGGTCGGAGACGCCGTAGGAGAACTTGTCCCACGGGGCGGTCTCGTGCAGACCCGTCAGGCGCTCGTCGATGCCGGCGCCGTAGTTCTTGACGTGGTCCAGCGGCTTGGAACCCTCGCCGAGCGACTCGCACGCGGTGATGATGGCGTCGTAGCCCTCGCGCATGGCCTTGGTGGAGAAGTTGGTGTGCGCGCCCGCGCCGTTCCAGTCGCCCTTGACCGGCTTCGGGTCCAGGGTCGCGGAGACGCCGAAGTCCTCGGCGGTGCGGTAGAGCAGCCAGCGGGCCACCCACAGGTGGTCGGAGACCTCCAGCGGGGAGACCGGGCCGACCTGGAACTCCCACTGGCCGGGCATGACCTCGGCGTTGATGCCGGAGATCGCGAGACCCGCCTTCAGACAGTTCTCCAGGTGGGCCTCGACGATGTCACGGCCGAAGATCTCGTCGGCGCCGACACCGCAGTAGTAGCCGCCCTGCGGGGCCGGGAAGCCGTTCTCGGGGAAGCCGAGCGGGCGGGCGCCGTCGAAGAAGGTGTACTCCTGCTCGATGCCGAAGATCGGCTCCTGGGCGGCGAACCGCTCGGCGACCTCGGCCAGCGCGGCCCGCGTGTTGGACCGGTGCGGGGTCATGTCGATGTCGAGGACCTCGCACAGCACGAGGATGTCCTCGCCGCCGCGGATCGGGTCGGGGCAGGTGAAGACCGGCTTGAGCACACGGTCCGAGGAGTGGCCCTCGGCCTGGTTGGTGGAGGAGCCATCGAAGCCCCAGATCGGCAGCGCGTCGAGGCCGGCCGGGGAACCCGTGATGATCTTCGTCTTGGAACGGAGCTTGGCCGTCGGCTCGGTGCCGTCGATCCAGATGTACTCGGCCTTGAAGGTCACGGGGGCCACATCCTTCGGGGTGGTCGGGCGCACTCGGTGCGGGTGCTGCGGCGCTGCGGCACTGGGGCGCCGCTCGATCTGCCGGGCAGCCTGTCAACAGGCGGTTTCCCGTCCATTGCTCTTGTGTGAACCCCGTGTTACCTGGTGTTTCTGTGTCACGGCACACGTTGTGAGGTGTCGTAGGGCGGGGTATGGGCGGGTTCCGCCGCGGCCTGCCGGACCCCCTCGAGGAAGTCCCGTACGGCGGCCCGCTGGTGGGCGTCGTAGCCGCGCAGCAGCTCGGCCGACCGCTCGATCAGTGGCCCGAAGAAGGCCTGGCCGAGCTCCACGGCCTCGTCGGTCACCTCCACGACGACCTTCCGCCGGTCGGTCCTCCCGCGCACCCGCCGCACCTGCCCGGCCCGCTCCAGCCGGTCGAGCAGCGCGGTCGTCCCCGCCGAGTTGAGGCCGAGGGCCGCCCCGAGCCGACCGGCCGTCAGCTCCTCGCCCGCCCGCCGCGCGTCCATCAGCGCGATCAGCGCACGCACGTCCGTCGGGTGCATGCCGTTGCGCTGCGCGAACCGGGCGCTGTGCAGGCCGAGTTCGACGGCGACGGCACGCAGCAGGTGGACGGTCTCCATCTCGGGCTGCACCCGGGGCCTCCGAAGCTATTATCTCGCTCAGCGAACATCTCGCTCAACGAGATGATAGGGGGCGGTTCCGTGGCCGAGTACACCGGATACGACAGCGAGGCCTTCCAGGTTGCGTACGACAGGGTCCTGGCCAAGTGGCCCGCCGACCGGGAGGCGCTCACCATCGCCACGCCCTTCGGCGAGACCCGCGTCAACACCTGCGGTCCCCGTGACGCGCCCCCGCTGCTCCTGCTGCCGGGCGGCGGCGGGGCCACCTCCGTCTCCTGGTACGCCCAGGCCGCGGAACTGGCCCGGATCCGCCGGGTCCACGCGGTCGACGTGCCCGGCGCCCCGGGCCTGAGCGTCCCGGCCGGCGACCGTCACCCCCGTACGGTCGCCGACCTGACACTCTGGCTGGACGCGGTGCTGGACGGCCTGGGCGCCGCCACGGCCGACCTGGGCGGCCATTCCTACGGCGGCTGGACCGCCCTGCACTACGCCCTGGGCGCCCCCGCCCGGATCCGCCGTCTGTTCCTCCTCGACCCGACCCAGTGCTTCGCCGGGTTCAAGACGGCGTATCTGCTGCGCGCCCTGCCGATGCTGCTGCGGCCCACGCCCCGCCGGGTCCGCACCTTCCTGGAGTGGGAGACCGGGACGGGGGCACCTCCCGCTCGAGCGAAGCCGAGAGCGGGGGAGTCCCTGGACCCGGACTGGCTCGCCCTCCAGGAGGCGGCCGCGGGTTTCCCGGCCGCGAGGCCGGTGACCGGTGCGCGTCCGGCACCGGACGCGCTGCGGGGGGTGCGGGCACGGGTCCTGCTGCTCGTGGCCGCGAACAGCAGGACCCACGACCCCCGCGAGGTGGCGGCCCGGGCGCGGGCACTGCTGCCGCGCGTGGAGGCCGCCGTACTGCCGGACGTCTCGCACCACGCGCTGCCGCAGGCGGCACCCGCGGACCTGGCCCGCCACCTCACCGCTTTCCTTGCCGGGCCCTGAGCCTCACCCCACCTTCTCGATCCGGGCGTGGCGGATGAGGAACTTGCCGGGTTCCCTGACCTGTTCGAACGCCGCGTTGTTGAGCAGCACACAGCTGCCGGAGACCGAGGTGACCTTCACCGTCGTGGACTTGTTGTTGTCCAGGTTGGTGACCTTGAGGGTCGTACCGGCCGGGAACTGGTTGCTGGACGCGGCCGGGGCGCCGCCCTCGCCGGAGAGCGTGACCGTGGAGCCGTTGCAGACCTGCTGTCCGGAGCCCGCCGCGGCGCCTCCGGCGTTGCTGTCACCGGCGGCGGACTGCGAGGGCTGTGCCGACTGCTGACCGCTCCCGGCCTGCTGCTGGCCGCCACCGGCCTGCTGCTGGGCACCACCGGCCTGCTGGCCGCCCTGCGCCGCCTGGGAGCCCTGAGCCGACTCCCCAACGGTGCAACCGGCGGCCTTCTGCTGGACCTCGATCTGCTTGATGACCGCCTCGCGGTTGGCGATCCGGGCCGCCGACTGCGCGTCCGGGTTCGCCTTCTGGTCCGCGATGAACTTGTCGTTGTTGCCGTGGGCCGTGGCCAGCCCCTGGCAGACGGTCGAGTCCCCGGCGGACAGCGTTTTCGCGTTGTGCGCGGGCTGGGCGGCGTTGGAGGTGGTCGCCAGGGCGAAGGCCCCGCCGCCCGCCACCGCCGCGGCACTGACGAGCAGCGCGATCTTCTTCTTCGTGCCGAGAGTTCTCCTGCGCGACATGCGCGCCTCCTGAAGAGGTAGGGGAGCGTACGCCGCTATGTACGAGATACCGAACGAGGTTACTCAGCGGTTGCAGGAGTAAGTGAAGTGGCCTGTGTCACAGCCGAGTTGAGCGCCGCTCACCTCTTGTTGTGCGACAGGGCCTCGCGTACCGCCTCCTCGGAGCGTGCCACCAGGGCCGTACCGTCGTCGGCGGTGATGATCGGCCGCTGGATGAGCTTGGGGTGCTCGGCCAGGGCCGTGATCCACCGCTCCCGTGACTCCTCGTCCCGCGCCCAGTCCTTGAGCCCCAGCTCCTTGGCGTCCGCCTCCTGGGTGCGGGTGATGTCCCACGGCTCCAGGCCCAGCCGCTCCAGTACGGCCCTGATCTCGTCCGCGCTCGGCACGTCGTCCAGATAGCGGCGGACGGTGTAGTCGGCCCCTTCGGTGTCGAGCAGGCTGATCGCACTGCGGCACTTGGAGCAGGCCGGATTGATCCAGATTTCCATGCGGCACACGGTACTCGGCCTCGACCGGAACCGGTCGCGGCGCGTACGGCGCCGGTGGGCGGCCGGGCAGGGGCCGGGCGGGGGCAGTGCAGGGAGCGGCCCGGGAAGGTGTCCGCCCGCCGCCATGACGACGAACCCTTCGGCGGACAAGCGCTGTTCGAATTTCTGCCGTCTCACGCGTATCGTCAGAAGCATGTGTGACGCAGTGACAATTACCCATCCCACCTGGTGATTTGCACGCTCCGGCGGGCCGCCGGTTGTCAGTGCCCGGCAGTAGACTGGAAGCAGTGTTCGAGGGCATCGCCGGACTGTCCGGCCGGTGCCCTGACCGCGACAGGAGGATGCCCGTGCCCGCTGCCGCCCTGAAGCCGAAGCCGTCGCCCACCCAGTCCACCGCCAAGCACCCGGTGCTGTTCGACTCGCCCTACGAGCCCGTGGTGAAGCGGCCCCTGCCCGCCGGACGGCCGCGCGAGTGGTACGTCACGCACAACCGCCGTCTGAAGGCCATGCGCCTCGCCATAGCCCTGCTCGACTCGGGCGTCTACCAGCCGGCCCAGGCCCACAACGAGAAGATCCGCAGCGCGGCGGACGAGATCGGCATGCGCCCGCCGTCCGACACCACGTGCCACATGGTCCGGGCGTTCATGCGCTACAGCCGCTGGCCGCTGACCGCTGGCCGCTGACCCCGACGCCGGGTGCCCCGCGTTCTCCGGAGCACCCGGCGCGGGTTCGACTCCGCGAGGTGTGTGCCGGGCGGAAAACGGGATGCGGGTGTGGGGGCGCCGTCCCTACTCTGAACAAACGGCGCGAAGCCGACACACCCCACCCCCGCCACACTCACCCCACGGAGGTCCGTCATGCGTGGCATCGTCGCGTCCGTGACCGTCGTCCTGGTGATCCTCGGAACCGGAAACCATCTGTGGTGGCTCGCCGCCGTCGCGCTGCTGTACCTGTACACGACGCACGGACGTGGTTCGCCCGGCACGCCACCGGCCGCCGGCGCGGGCACCCCGCCCGCACCGGAGAACTACCGCGCCTACCGCGAACGCCGGGACCGGCAGGCCCGGTGGGAGCGCCGCTACCGCCGTGAGCGGCCCTTCGAGGCCCGCCGGCAGGAGCGGGAGAAGAGCGGGTGAGCGACGGCGTCCCCGGTCACAGGCCGGGGGCGCCCCACACCGGGAACCAGCGGCCGAGGTCCTGCTCGATCCGCAGGTCGTTCGCGAGCGTCGCCTTCACCTGGAGCTCCAGTGAGTTGTCCCGCCGCTCGGCGACGCCGGGCAGCGGGGCGAACGGGTAGAAGGTGCCCCGTTTGTAGAGGTAGACCAGCGCCAGCCTGCGGCCGCCCTCGTCCGTGAAGGCGGCCAGCGAGCACAGCAGTTGCGGGCCGAAGCCGTTGATCTCCATCGCGCTGTTGACCGCGTGCAGATCGTTGACCAGCTCCGGCAGCTGCTCGGGGCTGCGCGTGGAGACCAGCCACGAGTAGCCGTAGTCGTCCCGGCGCAGTTCCACCGGCGGGCCTCCTCCGCTCTCGGCGTCGCCCGAGGGGGACCCCCACCGGTCGGCGTCCGCCTCCAGCAGGGCCTGCACCTCCCGGTGGGTCTGCTCGAAGGCGGCGCCCTCCACCGTGGCGAAGCAGACCGCGCCGGTCCCGGTCGGGACGAAACCGGCCGCGGCCTGGAGGGTCACGGCCGCCGAGGGCAGCGCGAAGAGCTGGTCGAGATCGGGCGCGACCGGTTTCGTACGGCCCAGCAGGATGTCCAGCAGCCCCAATGCTCAGCCCGCCTTCCCGGGGGCGGCGGCCTCGCCCAGCTCAGCCGAGATCCGGCCCAGCTGTTCCAGCCGCTGCTCCAGGGTGGGGTGCGTGGAGAAGAACCGCTCGATGCCGGGCTCCTTGCCGGTCGCCGGCGTGAAGTAGAAGGCGTTGAAGGCCTGGGCCGTGCGCAGGTCCTTGGTCGGGATCCGGGCGATGTCCCCGGTGACCTTGGTGAGCGCCGCGGCGAGGGCCGACGGGCGGCCGGTGAGATGCGCGGCCGCGCGGTCCGCCGCCAGCTCCCGGTACCGGGACAGCGCCCGGATCAGCAGGAAGCTGATCGCGTACACCGCCGCGGAGACGCCCATGATCGCGGCGAACACGGCGGCGGTGTTCTGGTCCCTGCGGCCTCCGCCGAAGAGCTGCGAGTAGAAGGCGAACCGCACGATCAGGCCCGCCAGCACGCCGAGGAAGGACGCGATCGTGATCACGGCGACGTCCTTGTGCGCGACGTGCGACAGCTCGTGCGCCAGCACGCCCTCCAGCTCGGCCGGCTCCAGCCGCCGTAGCAGCCCCGTGGTCACACAGACCACGGCGTGGTCGGGATTACGGCCGGTCGCGAACGCGTTCGGCATGTCCATGTCGGACACCGCGACCACCGGTTTGGGCATGTCGGCGAGTCCGCACAGCCGGTCGACCACCGCGTGCAGTTCGGGATACTCCTCCCGCTCCACGACCCGGCCGTGCATCGCGAACATGGCGATCCGGTCGGAGAACCAGAACTGCGCCACGAACATCGCACCGATCACCACGACGACCAGCACCCAGGACCTCAGCAGCGCGATCAGCGCGGCGATGAAGCCCACGTACAGCAGACCGAGCAGGAACATCGTCAGACCCATGCGCACGGTCAGCCGTCGGTCGCTCCGGAAGCGGCTCTGCATCTTGCATCACCCCGCAGTCAGGCACTCGTCCCGAAGTCCAGTGTGCACCTGCCGACTCCCATGGAGTGGTTCCGAACGACCCTAGGGGCAGCAAAACGTACCTGTGGGTCGGCCGGCTGTCGCTGAGCGTTCCCCGTGCGGGTACGGTCCGCCCTAGGACGACGAGCCGAACTGCAGCAGCCCGATCAGCACCATGACGGCGATCACGCAGCCGAGGACCACGGCCGTCGACGCCCACGACGCCCGGCGTGGCACCGGGTCGGGGTCCGCGCGGAACGGCGCCGGGTCCGGCGGGTTCTCCCGCCAGCGCGCGGCCAGCATCCGGGCCCGGGCCGAGGGCTCCTTGTGCTCGGCGGAACTCGCCCAGCGATGATCGAACTCCCGCTCCCACTCGTCCTGTTCCGACATCCCCGTTCAACCTCTCTCGTCCGGCAGGGTCAGGAGGGATGATCCCCCGGAAGTAGGAAGTCCCGGAAGCGGGAAAAAGTTCCCCGCCCGGTGACCGGGCGGGGACGGCTTCGACGCGCGTGGACCCGATGTACGACGCCGGGGTGTGGCCTACGTCGTCCAGACGCCTGGTGGCGGCCGGCCCGCCCCGAGGACGCACGCCGCCGTCTACGCGGCCGGGGTGAGTTCGGCGCGGCCGAACAGCAGGGCGTAGCCGGCAGGGAGCTGGTGGAGGATGCGGGTGATCAGGTCGGGGCCGGCGTAGGCGGCGATGGCGGAGAAGACGGAGCCGGTGTCCCAGCGGGTGGTGGCAAGGGAGGCGCCGGAGCGGGCGGCGAGGTCCTTGACGAAGGCCCAGCCGGTCAGCGGCCGGGTGTCGGGGATCTGTTCGGTCAGCACGCGTGCGGCTTCCAGGGGCAGGCAGGCGGCGAGGTCGACGCGTTCGTCGCCGGTCACCTGCCGCCCCAGGCCGGCAAGAACCAGGCGGAGGGCTTTGTCGGCTTTCTCGCGGGTGGGGTAGGCGCCCTCGTAGCGGACCTTCTCCAGCATCTGCTCGTACGCCGTCCCGTTTGGCTGCCGGGGCGGTGCTTGCCGGTCGGAGATCACTGGGCTGGTTGCCTTTCTCGCTGTGGCCGGTGTTCGGGCACCGGTGTCCGGGATGGTCAGGTGGGCTGGGGGCGACCGAAGAGCAGGTCGTAGCCGGCGGGGAGCTGGAGCAGGATCTGGCCCATCAGGTCCTCGCCGGCGGCGTCGGCGACGGTGGACAGCACGGCGCTGACGTCCCAGGCCGCGGTCTGCTCGGTGGCGCCCTCGATCCACGCGGCGGTTGCGCGGACGAACCGCTCCGGGGACAGCGGCTCGGCGCTCTGCAGCGGGTTGAGCAGGATCAAGGCGAACGCCTCAGGCAGGCACGCCGCCAGCCGGGCGCGGACGTCGCCGACCAGATGCGCGCCGAGCAGGGCGAGTACCACACGGGCCGCGCGCTCGGCTTCCTCCGGAGTGTCGTACTCGCCGCGTTCGGTCACGTGGCCGAGGAACGCTTCGCGTCGCAGAGTCATCTCAGCCGTCACCCCTCTTCTTCGGCTTGCCCGAGAGGGGCGCGGAGGGCGGGGTGAGGGGGAGATCAGGTGCCCGTCCTCCGCACCCGTCCGGCCGGTGTCAGCCGGAGATCTCCTTGCGACCGGAGCCGACGCCGATGGAGATCTTGCGGGGCTTGGCGCGCTCGGCGATCGGGATGCGCAGGGTGAGCACGCCCGCGTCGTAGTCGGCCTTGATGTGCTCGGTGTCGAGGGTGTCGGCGAGCACGATCTGACGGGAGAAGACGCCCAGCGGCCGCTCGGACAGCTCCATCTGCACGTCGTCGGCCTTCGCCACCGGCCGCCGCTCGGCCTTGACGGTGAGCATGTTCCGCTCGACGTCGATGTCGATCGCGTCCGTGGGGACGCCCGGAAGGTCGAAGGCCACCACGTACTCGTCGCCCTCGCGGTAGGCGTCCATCGGCATCGCCGACGGGCGGGACCAGGTGCCCGGGCCCATCAGCTGCTGCGCCAGCCGGTCCAGCTCACGGAAGGGGTCAGTGCGCATCAACATCGTGAAAACACCTCCAGCGGTTCAGGCAGTTGCTGCCAATGCGCCTCACTGACACCGTTGTAACATGTCATCCAATGGATGACAAACACGATGTCGTCCATGTGATGACAAGCAGAGGGAGGTGCCCGTGACCGCAGCCGACCAACCGCCCACGACCAGTACGAACGCCCCCAGCCCGGCGTCATTCCTCGCCGCGGCGGCGGCTCTTGACGCCATAGACGACGCCCTGCGCGACGCCCAGCGAGAGTCCCCGGACACACCGGATGCGCCCGGGCCCAGCGCCGAGCAGGCGCTGGCCTCCCTGATGCTCCTGCGGCAGGTGCGCGAGCAGCTCGCCGGGTGGGAGACCGGCCTGATCGAAACGGCCCGGGACGCGGGAGCCAGTTGGGCGGACCTCGCCCATCCCCTTGGCGTCGCCAGCCGCCAGGCCGCCGAGCGGCGCTATCTGCGCGGCCGTCCCGGCCCGGCCGGGACCACCGGTGAGCAACGGGTCACGGCCACCCGCCAGGCCCGGGCTGCCGAACGCACCACCGCCACGTGGGCCCGCGCCAACGCCGCTGACCTGCGCCGCCTCGCCGGCCAGATCACCGCCCTCACCGACCTCCCCCCGGCCGCCCGCCGCCCGCTCGGTGAGCTCCACGCGGCCCTCGCCCACGACGACCCCGCCGGCCTCATCGCCCCCCTGGCGGCTGCCCGCCCCCACCTGGCCGCCGCCCACCCCGACCTCGCCGCCCGGCTCGACACCCTCACACCCCCCTGACCCTGCTCGCCCGAGGCATTCCACGAGCGACCGGACGGCGCAGCCTGCCGGCCCCGGCAGCCGGAGCCGAAAAGCCGTCGGCCGGCCCTCCCACGTTGGGAGGGCCGGCCGACGGCCCACACACGGCCCAGGAGCGCGGTTACCCGCTCTGACCTGGGGCGATATCACACGTCGAAGTACAGCTCGAACTCGTGCGGGTGCGGACGCAGCTGCAGCGGCGCGATCTCGTTGGTGCGCTTGAAGTCGATCCACGTCTCGATCAGGTCCGGCGTGAAGACGTCGCCCTGGAGGAGGAACTCGTGGTCGGCCTCGAGCGAGTCGAGGACGGCCGGCAGCGACGTCGGGACCTGGGCGACGTTCGCGTGCTCCTCGGGAGCCAGCTCGTACAGGTCCTTGTCGATCGGCTCGGCCGGCTCGATCTTGTTCTTGATGCCGTCCAGGCCCGCGAGCAGCAGGGCGGAGAAGGCCAGGTACGGGTTGCCGGAGGAGTCGGGCGCGCGGAACTCGACGCGCTTGGCCTTCGGGTTGGAGCCGGTGATCGGGATACGCATGGCCGCGGAGCGGTTGCGCTGCGAGTACACCAGGTTGATCGGCGCCTCGAAGCCCGGCACCAGGCGGTGGTACGAGTTGACCGTCGGGTTGGTGAAGGCCAGCAGCGACGGGGCGTGCCGGAGGATGCCGCCGATGTAGTAGCGGGCGGTGTCCGACAGGCCCGCGTAACCGGCCTCGTCGTAGAACAGCGGGTCGCCGTTGCTCCACAGCGACTGGTGCACGTGCATGCCCGAGCCGTTGTCGCCGAAGATCGGCTTCGGCATGAAGGTCGCGGTCTTGCCGTTGCGCCAGGCCACGTTCTTCACGATGTACTTGAAGAGCTGCAGGTCGTCGGCGGCGGCGAGCAGGGTGTTGAACTTGTAGTTGATCTCCGCCTGGCCGGCGGTGCCCACCTCGTGGTGCTGACGCTCGACCTTCAGGCCGGACTTCTCCAGCTCCAGGGAGATCTCGGCGCGCAGGTCGGCGAAGTGGTCGACCGGAGCGACAGGGAAGTAGCCGCCCTTGTAGCGGACCTTGTAGCCGCGGTTGTTCTCCACCGCACCGGTGTTCCAGGCGCCGGCCTCGGAGTCGATGTGGTAGAAGGACTCGTTCGCGGACGTGGCGAAACGCACGCTGTCGAAGACGTAGAACTCGGCCTCGGGACCAAAGTAGGCGGTGTCCGCGATACCGGTCGACGCGAGGTAGGCCTCGGCCTTCTTCGCCACGTTGCGCGGGTCACGGGAGTACTGCTCGCCCGTGATCGGGTCGTGGATGAAGAAGTTGATGTTGAGGGTCTTGTCCCGGCGGAACGGGTCCACCCGGGAGGTGGACAGGTCGGCGCGCAGGGCCATGTCGGACTCGTGAATGGCCTGGAAGCCGCGGATCGAGGATCCGTCGAAGGCCAGCTCCTCGTCCGGGTCGAACGCCTCAACGGGCACCGTGAAGTGCTGCATGACGCCCGGCAGGTCGCAGAAACGGACGTCGATGAACTTGACGTCCTCGTCCGCGATGAACTTCTTGGCCTCGTCGGCGTTCTGGAACATCCAGCTCCTCCTACTCCCGACCGTCCTCGCCGGGGTGGTAGATCGTTCGTGCGGCCAGTGCGGTGGCACACGCTGGTCTCGACCCTAGGGACGGGTGATTTCTCGGGCGTGACCCGTTTGTTTCGCAGAAGTTAACCGGCCACGTGTCCACCGTAGCCCCGACACACCCCTCGGCACAGCGTCCGAAACCGGGGCAGTACCGTGGACGGGTGGACAACAGGCAGGCAATGGGATCGTGGCTCTCCGGGCCCCGCGCGGCCATGGAAGAGGCCGGTGCCGACTTCGGCTACCGCGGTGAGCAGCTCGGCCTCCCGGAGGAGGGGCCGAATTCCGTCGCCCGGCCCGGCCGGCGGCTCGGCGCCCTGGCCGTGGACTGGGCACTGTGCGTTCTGATCGCATACGGCCTGATCACGAACGGCTATCGGGTGCCTGCGACGAGCAATTGGGCACTCGGCGTCTTCTTCGTCATGAGCGTCCTGACCGTCGGCACGATCGGCTTCACCCCGGGCAAGCGGCTGTTCGGCATCCGGGTGGTCGCCCTGGAGACCGGCACGGTCAACCCGCTGCGCTCCCTGCTCCGCACGGTCCTGCTGTGCCTCGCCGTCCCGGCACTGGTCTGGGACCGCGACGGGCGCGGGCTGCACGACCGGCTGGCGAAGACCGTGGAGGTCCGGGTCTGACCCCCGTGCCGCCGCGCCCGGCAATGGTCCAGATGCCCCCCATCCGGTTGCCCCGTCATACCGCCGACGGCATCGTCGCGGTATGACCGATGCTCAGGATGTGATGGCGGCCGAGGTGACGCCCGAGGAGTTCCGGGACGCCATGGCACGCTTTCCGTCGGGCGTGGTGGTGGTGACCGCCCGCTGCGAGGACGGCACGCCGCGCGGTTTCACCGCCAGCTCCTTCTGTTCCGTCTCCCTGGAGCCCCCACTGGTGCTGGTGTGCCTCGCGGACGCGGCCGACTCGGCGGCGGTCTTCGCGTCCTGCGACCACTTCGTGGTGAGCGTGCTGGCCCCGGAGCACCAGCCGCTGGCCCTGCTCTTCGCCACCAAGGGCGCGGACAAGTTCTCCGACGCCCTGCTGCGGCCGAGCCCCGCCGGGCTGCCGGCGGTGCACCAGGCACCCGTCCAGCTGGACTGTGCCGCGTACGCGCGTTACCCGGCCGGGGATCACACGATCCTGGTCGGCCGGGTAACGGGAGTGCGGCTGGGCGAGGGGACCCCGATGGTCTACTGCGACCGTAAGTTCCGGACCCTCACCTGAGGACCCGCGAGACTCGGGCCCGCGGGTCCGGGCGGCGTCCGACGGCCTACGGGGCTCAGCGGCCCTTCGGCATCCGCATGCCCTTGGGCATGGGGCCCTTCGGCAGCGGCATGTTGCTCATCAGGTCGCCCATGGCGCGCAGCCGGTCGTTGGTGGCCGTCACCTGGGGGCCCGTCAGCACGCGCGGGAACTTCAGCAGGGTCGTGCGCAGCTTCTTCAGCTCGACCTGGTCCTCGCCCCTGCCGACGATCACGTCGTGCACGGGGACGTCCGCGACGATGCGGTTCATCTTCTTCTTCTCGGCGGCCAGCAGGCCCTTCACCCGGTTCGGGTTGCCCTCGGCGACCAGCACGATGCCGGCCTTCCCGACGGCCCGGTGCACCACGTCCTGGCTGCGGTTCATCGCCACCGCCGGTGTCGTCGTCCAGCCCCGGCCGATGTTGTCCAGTACGGCGGCCGCGGCGCCCGGCTGGCCCTCCATCTGACCGAAGGCGGCGCGCTCGGCCCGGCGGCCGAACACGATCGCCGACGCCAGCAGGGCGATCAGCAGGCCGAAGATGCCCAGGTAGACCGGGTGGCCGAGCAGAAAGCCGATCGCGAGGAAGACAACGAGAATGCCGATGCCGACGGCCCCGAGAACAAGACCGATCTTCTTGTCGACCTCGCGGGTCATCTTGTACGTGAGAGCGATCTGCTTCAGTCGCCCTGCGTTCGCGGCGTCCGCCGCGGTTTCCTTCCTCGCCATGTCACGAAGTCTACGTGGCCCCGGGAGTGCGGACGACGGCAGTGCCCGGGAGGAAGGTGCCGAAGAGGCTCGGGAGGTGGTCAGGAGCGGCCGGCGGCCTGCTCCAGGAAACGCTGCGCCTCCACCCGGTCCTTGGCACGCCGGCGGTCCTCCAGTACGGAGGTCCACGCGTTGCGCCGGGCGGTGCGCTGACCGCCGCTCATGAGCAGGGACTCGACGGCGCGCAGGGCGTCGGTGAAGGACGGGATGGCGGTGGCGCGTACGGGCGCGGCCTGCATGATCGAGGTCCCCCTCGGAGCTGGTGGTGTACGAGGCGTGATACCAGAGTCACTGATTGGTGTTACCAGGGCGTGTCCGAGCGGTCAAACGCCAATGAAGCCTTGATGCAGGGCGCTGGAACGCCGACGCGGCCCTGAGGCCCGCCCTCATCAGCGAGGACGGTCAGGACCGCGTCGACTCGGCCATTACTGGCCAGTAATTACTTGTGCGCGAATTCACACACTGGGCTCAGACAGCCTGGGCCGCGATGTAGGCCCCGCGCTTCTCGACCGCCATCTGGTACAGGCGCCCGGCCCGGTACGAGGACCGCACCAGCGGACCCGACATCACCCCGGAGAAGCCGATCTGCTCGGCCTCCTCCTTCAGCTCCACGAACTCCTGCGGCTTGACCCAGCGCTCGACGGGGTGGTGCCGGACGGAGGGGCGCAGGTACTGGGTGATGGTGATCAGCTCGCAGCCGGCCTCGTGCAGCTGCTGGAGCGCCTCGCTGACCTCCTCACGGGTCTCGCCCATGCCGAGGATCAGGTTGGACTTGGTCACCAGGCCGTGGTCGCGGGCCTGCGTGATGACCTTCAGGGAGCGCTCGTAGCGGAAGCCGGGGCGGATGCGCTTGAAGATCCGCGGGACCGTCTCGACGTTGTGCGCGAAGACCTCGGGCCGCGCGGAGAAGACCTCCGCCAGCTGCTCCGGGACCGCGTTGAAGTCGGGGGCCAGCAGCTCGACCTTCGTCCGGCCGCCCTCGCGCTCCGCCGTCTGCCGGTGGATCTCGCGCACGGTCTCGGCGTACAGCCAGGCGCCGCCGTCCTCCAGGTCGTCGCGGGCGACGCCGGTGATGGTGGCGTAGTTCAGGTCCATCGTGACCACGGACTCGCCGACGCGGCGCGGCTCGTCGCGGTCGAGGGCCTCGGGCTTGCCGGTGTCGATCTGGCAGAAGTCGCAGCGCCGGGTGCACTGGTCGCCGCCGATGAGGAAGGTCGCCTCGCGGTCCTCCCAGCACTCGTAGATGTTCGGGCAGCCGGCTTCCTGGCAGACCGTGTGCAGGCCCTCGCTCTTCACGAGGTTCTGCATCTTCGTGTACTCGGGGCCCATTTTCGCCCGGGTCTTGATCCACTCGGGCTTGCGCTCGATGGGGGTCTGGCTGTTGCGGACCTCCAGGCGCAGCATCTTGCGTCCGTCGGGTGCGACTGCGGACACGACCGGCTCCCTAAGCTTTGATTCTTCGGCGCACACCAGGGTACGCCCGTGTTCACTGCGCCCTGCCGGTGAGATCAACCTCACGGACGCAGGGCGCATTCCCCCGTGGCCGGGCGGCTCAGGCGGACGCCTTCTCGATCACCCGGGGCTTGAGCACCGCGTTCTCCAGGATGTCCTTCAGGTGTTTCTCGGCCACCGGCAGGACCTCCTCGATGGTGACGTCCCGGCCCAGCTCGGCCGCGAGGGAGGCGACGCCCGCGTCCCGGATCCCGCACGGGATGATCCGGTCGAACCACTTCATGTCGGGGTTCACGTTGAACGAGAAGCCGTGCATGGTGACGCCCTTGGCCACCCGGATGCCGATCTGGGCGATCTTGCGGTCCTCGCGGCGCTGGCCGGCGTTGGAGGGGGCGTACTCGGGGCCGTTGAGGCGGGGGTCGAACTCCTCGTCCTGCAGCCGCGGGTCGAAGTCCAGGGAGAGCCCCCCGAGCGCGGGCCGCTGCTCCACCGGGTCGCCGAGCACCCACACCCCGCTGCGGCCCTCGACCCGGGTGGTCTCCAGGCCGAACTCGGCGCACGTGCGGATGAGCGCCTCCTCCAGGCGCCGTACGTGCGCGACCACGTCCACCGGGCGCGGGAGCTTCTGGATCGGGTAGCCCACCAGCTGGCCCGGGCCGTGCCAGGTGATCTTGCCGCCGCGGTCCACGTCGATGACCGGGGTGCCGTCCAGCGGGCGCTCGCTGCCCTCGGTACGGCGGCCGGCCGTGTACACCGGGGGGTGTTCCAGGAGGATCACCGTGTCCGGGACCTCGTCGGCGAACCGGGCCGCGTGCACCCGGCGCTGCTCGTCCCAGGCCTCCTGGTAATCGACGGCATCCGCACCGAACCCCATGCGGACGAACCGCAACTCACTCACGGCAAGCGCCTCCCTCAGCGACCGAGCAATCGGTGTGTCAGGCACGTAACGCGCCCACGCCACTGTACGTCCGTCCGACGTACGTCAGCCCTGCGGGCGTTCCTCACACGATCGGATGAATGCCTGGCGGAATGTGCGATCGCCTGCTCACCCTCCGCTACATTCGCGCCGTTCATGGAGGCCATAAGGGCTGCTCAACGGCAAACCGGGCACTTCAGAAGCCCGGAAGGCAGGAGACCGCACCGCAGATGACGGACCGACCCGCGCAGCGCACCCCCAACCGCCAGCTCGCCGCGCTCATCGCAGAAGCGGGGTTCTCCAACGCGGGTCTGGCCCGTCGCGTCGACCAGCTCGGCCTGGAGCACGGGCTGGACCTCAGATACGACAAGACCTCGGTCACCCGCTGGCTGCGCGGACAGCAGCCGCGGGGGACGACGCCCGCCCTCATCGCCGAGGTCTTCACCCGCCGCCTCGGGCGCCGGCTCACGGCCCAGGACCTCGGCCTGGACGCGTGCGCTCCGGTCTACGCCGGGCTGGAGTTCGCGGCCACCCCGGAGGAGGCGGTCGACATCGTCAGCGGCCTGTGGCGCAAGGACTCCGGCAGCCACGCCGAGCTGCGCAAGATCGCGTTCACCCCGGCGGGACTCGTGGTGCCCAGCCGGGACTGGCTGATCGGCAAGCCCGACGACAAGGTGGCCCGCGAACCCGCACCCCGGGTGCCCCCGCAGGGCCGCGCGGCCAAACCCCAGGGCCGGGCGGTGCTCGCCGTCCCGCCCCGGTCCCGCGGGCACGCCGACCGCGCCCCCGGCCACAAGGTCACGGGCGGCGACATCAACGCGCTGCGCTCGGTCGGTGAGCTGTTCCGCACCCTCGACGACCGCTACGGCGGCGGCCACGCCCGGCAGGCCCTCGTGCGCTACCTGGAGCACGAGTGCGAGCCGATGCTCCGCGGCTCCTACGACGAGCAGACCGGACGCCGGCTGTTCGGCGCCGCCGCCGACCTGACCCGGCTCGCGGGCTGGACGTCGTACGACATCGCCGCGCACGGACTCGCCCAGCGCTACTTCGTGCAGGCCCTGCGGCTCGCCCAGGCGGCCGGCGACCGGTCGTACGGGTCGTACGTCCTGGTCACCATGAGCCGCCAGGCCGTCTATCTGGGCCACGGCAGGGAGGCCGTCCAGCTGGCCCGGGTCGCCCAGCAGGGGGCGGGTACGGGTGGCCCGCCGGTCGTGCAGGCGCTCCTGCACGCCTCCGAGGCGAGGGCGCACGGCGTGCTCGGGGAGGTGCGGGCGTGCACGGCCGCGCTCGTGCGGGCCGAGCGCGCGCTGGAGGCGGCCCGGCCCGGGGACGACGTGCCGTACTGGGCCAAGTTCTTCGACGAGGCCCAGCTCGCCGACGAGTTCGGGCACTGCCACCGGGACCTGCAGCAGTTCCGGGCCGCCGCCCAGCACGCCGAGCGCTCCCTGCAGCTCCGCGCGCCGTCCTACGCCCGCAGCCGCCTCTTCTGCCGGGTCGTCCTCGCCACGGCCCGCCTCGGCCTCGGCGAACTCGACCAGGCGTGCGTCCTGGCCGCGGAGGCCGCCGGGCAGGCCGCGGAGATGCGGAGCGCTCGCGCGATCGAGTACGTCAAGGAATTCGAACGCCGACTGGAACCGTACCGGGACGCGGCACCGGTGCGGGGCTACCGGGAGAAGGTGGCGGCCCTGGGCTAGATGCCCGGCGGCGCGTTCACGCCGCCCTCGGCACGGTGGGCGCCGGGTCCGCGCGGTGCATCGAACCCGCCGCGCCCAGGTCCGCCAGGATCGCCGCCGCGGCCCGGTGGGCGGAGTGCAGCGCGCCCTGGACCGTGCTGGTGTCCCGGTGGTCGCCGCAGACGTAGAGGCCGGCCAGGAGGCGGACCGGGCGGCGCAGGTCGTGCGGAGGGCGCATCGCCGGGACCGCCTCGGGGGTGTGGTGGACGGCCAGCGTCTCCCAGCGGCGGGTCGAGGTGCGGTAGAGCCGGGAGAGGTGGATGCGGACCGCGGTGTCGACGCCCTCGGGCGGGGTGCCCAGTACCGTCGAGGAGATCAGCACCCGGCCGACCGGCGCCCGGCTCGGGTCGACGTTGCTGAGCACGGCCGTGTGGGCCACCGGGCCGCCGCGGTCCGCGTCCAGCAGCAGCGAGGTGCCCGTCGAGAAGGCGGCCGCAGGTTCGTCGGTGGTGTGGTGGACCACGGTCACCGGGTGGAAGTCCGGCACCCTGAGGCCCGGCAGCAGTTCCGCCGCCGCCCGTGCGTCCGTCGCCAGCAGCACCGCCCGGCAGCGGATCTCGCCGTGCTCGGCGGTGGTCACCGAGGTCGTGGACACCGAGGTGACCCGCACCCCGGTGTGGACGGTGCCGGACGGCAGCGCCCGCGCCAGCAGGTCCGGCAGCACGTCCGCGCCGCCCTCCGGCACGCACAGCCGTCCGCTCGCGAAGGCGCGCAGCGCGAGGTCGGCGCACCGGCTGGAGGTGGTGAGCCCGGGGTCGCACAGCAGCGTGGCCAGCAGCGGGCGCAGGAAGCCGTCGATCGTGCGCGGCGGCAGCCCCCGCTGGGCGAGGGCCTGGCCGGCCGGCATCTCGGGGCGGGCCAGGATGCGCTCCACCGGGGTGGCGGCGATCCGGCCCAGGGCGGCGCCGAGGCGGGCCTGGTCGACCGCGCCGCCCACCGGCGTGCCGGACCGGCCGGGGGTGGCCGCCGGTCCCCTGGGGGCGCTTGCGAGGGCGCGCACCACATGGAGTGCGCCCCTTGTGCTCCCTCCGCCCGCCGGTGCGCCCGCGCGCTGGGTGCGTCCGTCGCGGTGCAGCAGGACGCCCGGGGCGAAGGTGCGCAGGACGAGGGCGTCGAGGCCCGGGGTCGTGCGGAGTTCGGGGTAGGACGTGGACAGCAACTGTCCGATGCGGTCGAGCCGGAAGCCGTCGACCTTCTCGGTCGACATGCGGCCGCCGGCACACGGGGCGGCCTCGAGGACTGCGGTCGATATTCCTGCGCTGGTCAGCCGATGAGCCGCCGAGAGTCCGGCGATTCCGGCTCCCACGATGACGACGTCCACCTGGTACGCGGGCTCAAGCACGAGGCCCCTCCTGTGGTTGCGCGGCCGGTGGAGACGTCATGCCCCCAACAGGCTCCAGGGATACCCGAGTTCGGCTTGAGGGTAGGGCCGTGATCGGTCGCGAACAGTCGCGCATCAACAGGGCACGGTCGCATGGAGGTCGCATACGGTCACAAGAGGTCGCAGGACATCTCCTGTGTCTGCCGGGCGCGGAGGTCAGGCCGCCCGGACGGCATCCTCGATCCCCGGGAACGCGAACCGGAACCCCGACTCCAACAGCCGCTTGGGCACCACCCGTTGGCTGCCCAGCACATCCCCGGCCAGCTCACCCAGCACCGCCCGCAGCACCGGTGCCGGCACCGCGAACGGGGCCGGGCGGTGCAGCACCCGGGCCATCGCCGCGGTGATCTCACGGTTCGTCAGCGGCTGGGGGGCCGTGAGGTTGAACGGTCCGGACAGGGTGTCGTCGTCGATGAGATGCCGGATCGCGGCCACCTCGTCGTGCAGCGCGATGTAGGACCAGTACTGCCGCCCGTCGCCCAGCCGCCCCCCGAGCCCGGCCCGGAACAGCGGGAACAGCCGCCCCCACGCCCCGCCGCCGCGTGCCACCACCAGCCCCGTGCGCGGGAACACCGTCCGCACGCCCGCCTCCCGCGCGGGCGCCGCCGCCTCCTCCCACTCCACGCACAGCGAGGGCAGGAAGCCGTCGCCCGGCGGTGTGTCCTCGTCCGAGACCCGGTCACCGGTGTCGCCGTAGATGCCGATCGCGCTGCCGCTGACGAAGACCCGCGGCGGCTCGGGCAGCGCGGCCACCGCCTCCGCCAGCGCGGCCGTGCCCAGCACCCGGCTGTCCCGCAGCAGCCGCTTGTACGACGGCGTCCAGCGCCGGTCGCCGATGCCCGCCCCGGCCAGGTTCACCACCGCGGCACAGCCGGTCAGCCCGGCGGCGTCGACGTACTGCCCCTCGGGGTCCCAGCAGACCTCGCCCGGGCCCGCGGCCGCGCGGCGCACCAGTCGTACGACCTCGTGCCCGTCCGCGGTCAGGGACCGCACCAGGGCGCTGCCGATGAGCCCGGACGCGCCGGCAACGGCGATTCGCATACGCTCCATGGCCCCAGCATGCCCGCCCGGAAACCCCGTGGGGCGCCGCGACGGCCCGCCGTAGGGTGATCGTCATGCCGGATCCGTACATACGCACCGCCGCGGCCGACGACGAGGAGGGCCTCGCGCTCCTCGACCGCGCCACATGGTCCACCCTGCACGCCGTCTCACCCCCGCCGCAGGGGCCGTTCTTCGACGAGCGCCACCTCCCGGAGGACTATCTGGTCGCCGAGGCCGGCGGTCGCATCCTCGGCTACGTCCGCCTCGCCCGCCCGACCCCGCTCGCCTCCAACACGCACGTCCTGCAGATCCAGGGCCTCGCCGTCACCGAGGAGGCGCGCGGGCGGGGCGTCGGGCGCGCGTTGGTCAGGGCCGCCGTCGAGGAGGCGCGCGGACGCGGTGCACGGCGGCTGAGCCTGCGCGTGCTCGGGCACAACGCCCCGGCCCGGGCGCTGTACGAGTCCGAGGGGTTCGTCGTCGAGGGGGTGCAGCCGGAGGAGTTCCTGCTCGACGGCGCCTACGTCGATGACGTGCTGATGGGTCGGCGCCTGTGACCGTCAGGAGCTGACCAGCTCGCCCGTGTCCACCGGAGCCGTCGCCGTGACCGCGCGCCGCGCGTCGCCCGCCACCTCCTTCGCCGTCAGCACGTATCCCGTCTCGGTGTCGGAGGTGGAGCGCGCGAAGACCATCCCGAACACCCTGCCGTCCGTGGTCAGCAGCGGGCCGCCGGAGTTGCCCGGCTCGACCGTGGACCGGATCGAGTAGATGTCCCGGGTGACCGCGGCGTCGTTGTAGATGTTCTGCCCGGTCGCCTCCAGCCGGCTCGCCACCGTCGCCGCCTGCAGGTTCAGGTCGCCGTCCTGCGGATAGCCCGCGACCACCGCCGAGTCCCCGCGGCGCGCGCCGGTGTCGAAGCGCAGCACCGGGGCGTGCAGCTGCGGCACGTACAGCACCGCCACGTCCCGGTCGGGGTCGAAGAGCACCACCCGGGCCTCGTACGACTGCCCGACACCGCCCACCCGTACGCTCGGACGGTCGATGCCCGCCACCACGTGCGCGTTGGTCATCACGTGCTGTGCGGCGTAGACGAAACCGCTGCCCTCGCGGCCCTCGTTGCCCGAGACGCCCTCGATCTTGACCGTGCTCAGCTTCGCGGCGCGGGTCGCGGCCGGTGTGACGCTGTCGCCGGAGGGGCGGGCGACCCGGGCCGTCGACTCGTTCTCGAACGGGTTGAAGACCTGCGGGAAGCCCGCCTCGGCCAGCGCCGACGTGGCCCGCGAGAACCACGCGGGCGTCGTGTCCGGCATCGCCTGCTGGACCGCGCCCAGCAGCGTCGAGTTCCGTATCTGCGTGGTCAGCGCCTGGGAGGGGGCCGCGCCGAGCACGCTCGCCGCGACCCAGGCCACGATCAGCACCGCGATCGAGTTCGCCGCCGCGCCGCCGGCCCCGTCCAGCACCCGCAGCGGGCCCCGGTCCAGCTCCCCGCGCAGCTGCAGCGCCAGCCGGCCCGCCAGTTCGTGCCCCATCACGGCCGGCATCAGCACCGTCGCGACCGCGAGCATCGTCGCCTGCGCCGAACCCCGTTCCACCATGCCTGTCACCCAGGGCAGCAACCAGACGCCGACGACGGCACCGCCGACGAAACCGGCCAGCGAGACACAGCCGGCCACCAGCCCACGCCGGTAACCGGACACCGCGTAGACGAGTATCACCAGCGCAAGCACCAGGTCGAGCAGGTCCACGGAGCCGCCTTTCTCTCGGACCCCTCAGTACGGACGGGACGGGCCCGGCGATCATTCACCGCATACGGGACCGGTCATCGGAGAGCGAACCGGCCACGTATGTGTGTACCCCCAGAAACGTCCCGGACCGGGACGATGGTTCCGCCAGGTGGCAGAGCGCACATCGCGGGCGCGGTGCGGCGGTCCGAGAGTTGCACCATGTACGACCTCCGAAGAACGCTGGAGACGCCCCCGGCCGCGCAGACACCGGGGAGCCAGGAAGCGCCCGGGAACCCACCGGTGCCGGAGAGCGCGGAGGCCCCCGTGACCCCGCCGGTGCCGGAGAGCCTGGAAGCCCCCGGGACCCCGCCGGTCGCGGAGAGCGCGGAAGCGCCCGGGACGCTGCAGACGCCGGGGAGCCCGGACACGCCCAAGACACCGGAGAGCCCGCGGACACCGGCCCCGCGGGACCTGCCGGGGGCCCCGCGGCCCCCGGAGAGACCCGGGCCGCCGGTGCGACGGCGCCCGGCCCTCCGGCGGATACCCAAGTCCCTGCTTGTGCTGTTCGGCTGCCTGCCCGGTCTGGCGGCCGTCCTCGCGCTCGTCCTGTGTGCCCGCGGCGGCGAGCGGCCCGCCTCGGCCCGCCCGGCCTCGGCCCGCCCCCCGGCCGCCCACCGCGCCCCCCGGCCGCACATCGTGCCCCGCTCCGTCTGGCTGGGCACCGCCGGGCGCACCCAGCCGCCCCCGCGCTACGACGACAAGGTGGTCGCCGTCTTCCTCCACCACACCGACTCGCCGAGCACGTACGACTGCGCCGACGCGCCGGAGATCATCCGCCGTCTGTACGCCGGCCAGACCGGCGCGCGGAACTGGGACGACATCGGCTACAACTTCATCGTCGACCGCTGCGGCACCATCTACGAAGGCCGCGCCGGAGGCCCCGACCGGCCCGTCACCGGCGCCCACACCCAGGGCTTCAACCACCGCACCGCCGGCATCGCCGCCCTCGGCACCTTCACCGCCGGCGTCCCCGTGCCCAGCGCCATGACCGACGCGATCGCCGCCCTGGCCGCCTGGAAACTGGGCCTCGCCGACATCGACCCGCGCGCGAGCGTCCGCCTCGTCTCCAGCAACAGCCTCAGCCGCTACAAGGCCGGAACCGCCGTCGACCTGCCCGTCCTCGCCGGCCATGACGCCGGGTTCATGACGAGCTGCCCGGGTGCAGCCCTCCGCGCCCGCCTCCCCGAGATCAGGGAGAAGGCCGCCCGTCTCCAGGGCCGGCCCCCGGCACCGCACACCCGGCGCGCCCCGGCAGCGCACACACGGACTCCTTAGACGCCCCGTAGGGCGCTCCTGGAACAGCGCCCTACGGTCACGAACGAGACGAGCCGACTGGAGGTGGGGAGCATGAACAGAAGTCGTACCCGCGCCGGGACCACGGACCGGAGCACCGAGCAGGAGCAGCGGACGCGGAACGCCCGCGGCCCCTGGGCGGTGCTCTGCGCGGTCGCGACCGTCGTCCTCGGCCCGGCCGCGGCCACCGAGTCCGCCCTCGGCCAGGCCAACGCCGCGCCGCTGCACCACGCGGCGCGGGCCGACCGGGCCCAGGCCTGCCTGACGGCCGACGGCAGCCGCAGGCGCCCGGCCGCCGGCTGAGCCGGGTCCGGCTACTCCCGGAAGCGGTCCCACAGCCGCGGGAAGCGTTCGGCGAGCGCCCGCTCGTTCTCGAACTCGACCGGGGCGCCCTCCGGCTCGGCGGGCGCCGGGGCGATGCCCAGGTCGGGCGCGACGGTGCCGGTCAGCTGCTCGTACGCCTCGTCCGCCGCATAGCCCAGCTCCTCGCCGTCGCCGTCGATCTCCTCGTCGAACTCGCCCAGCAGCTCCGCCAGCGCGTCCGGATCGTGCACGGCGCCCTCGTAGACCTCCCGGCCCTGGCCGATCAGCCAGCACCGGAAGAAGTCGAACGCGTCGTCGCTGGCCCCGTCCAGCAGCACCCAGGCGGCGCCCCACAGGTCCCAGCGGTACGCGCGGTTGTAGCGGGCCTCGAAGTGACGGGCGAAGTCCAGGACCAGCTCCGGCTCCAGCTGGAGCAGCCGCTCCACGAGCACGTCCGCCTGTTCCTCGGGGTCGCCCTCGGCGGTCTCGCGGGCGGCGTCGATCAGCTCCCAGAACTCCGTCTCGTCCATCACGGCACCAGCATCGGGCCTCCACCGGTGGGACGCACGCGGAGTACGCCGGTGTGCGGCGGATCGTTATCCGGCGTCGCCGCGGCCGTACAGCGCGGCGAGCCGGGCCGCGTCCGCCGCGAACCGCTCCCGCAGGCTCCGCGGGGCCAGCACCTCCGCCTCCGCCCCGAGCGCCGTCAGCTGTGCGTGCGCGACCGCCTCGGACTCCACCGGCAGCGTCACCGTCACCCAGCCCGCCCCGTCCGGCTCGCCCACCGCCCCGAGCGCCTCGCGCGCCGACAGCGGATCGACGGCGTACCGCAGCCCGCGCACGCCCTCGGGGGACAGCCGTACGACGACCTCGGCACGCAGGATCGAGCGGGCGAACCGCTCGGCCTGCTCGGCCCAGTACCCCGGCAGATCGAAGCCCGCGTCCCGGGCGAACCGTTCCTCCAGCGGGTCCACGGCGCTGAACCGGTCGATCCGGTAGGTCCGGAAGGAGCCGCCGTCCGTCACCCGCGCGCACAGGTACCAGGCGCCCGCCTTCAGCACGAGCCCGTACGGCTCCAGCAGCCGCTCGACCTCGGTCTCACCCCGCCGGTACCGGGCGGTCACCCGGCGGTCGTCCCACACCGCCTCCGCGACCACCGGCAGCAGCGCGGGCGTCTCCGGCTCCCGGAACCAGGCCGGCGCGTCCAGATGGAAGCGCTGCGCGGCGCTGTCCGGGGCGTCGCGCAGGGACGGCGACAGCGCGGCGGACACCTTCAACCGGGCGGCGGAGTGGGCGTCCTCCAGGCCCATCTCGCGCAGCGCCCCCGGCACCCCGCTCAGGAACAGCGCCTCCGCCTCGCTCCTGGCCAGCCCCGTCAGCCGCGTGCGGTACCCGCCGACCAGCCGGTACCCGCCGGCCCGCCCCCGTTCCGCGTACACCGGCACCCCCGCCTCCGACAGCGCCTGCGCGTCGCGGGTGACCGTCCGCTCCGAGACCTCCAGCTCCCGCGCGAGTTCGGCGGCGGTCATCGACGGCCGGGACTGCAGGAGGAGCACCATCTTGATGAGCCGGGCCGCACGCATGACCTCATCATGCCGGGGGCCACCGACAAGGAAGGGGTACGGCAGCGGCCGTACCCCTTCACGGAACCCCGGTGACTACAGCCCGTACTTCTCCCGGGCCTCCTTGACCGCCGTCGCCTTCACCTCGCCGCGCCGGGCGAGCTGGGCCAGGGCCGCGACGACGATCGACTCGGCGTCGACGCCGAAGTGGCGGCGGGCGGCCTCACGGGTGTCCGACAGACCGAAGCCGTCGGCGCCCAGCGAGGACCAGTCCTGCTCGACCCACTGCGCGATCTGGTCCGGGACCTGGCGCATGTAGTCGGAGACGGCCAGCACCGGGCCCTCGGCGCCCTGGAGGGCCTGGCGGACGTACGGCACCCGCTCCTCGCCGCGCAGGAGGGCGGCGTCCGCCTCCATCGCGTCGCGGCGCAACTCGGACCAGGAGGTCGCGGACCACACGTCGGCAGCCACGCCCCACTCCTCGGCGAGCAGCTTCTGGGCCTGGAGGGCCCAGTGGATCGCCGTACCGGACCCCAGCAGCTGGATGCGCGGGGCGTTGGCGGCCGGGGACAGGCCCGCCGACTCCACCGTGTTGAAGCGGTACAGGCCCTTGACGATGCCCTCGTCGATGCCGAGGCCCTGGGGCTTCGCGGGCTGCGGCAGCGGCTCGTTGTAGACCGTCAGGTAGTAGAAGACGTTCTGGTCCTCGCCCGGCCTGGCCTCGCCGTACATCCGGCGCAGACCCTCACGGACGATCACCGCGATCTCGTAGGCGAACGCGGGGTCGTACGTCAGCGCGGCCGGGTTGGTCGCGGCGATGACCGGGGAGTGGCCGTCGGCGTGCTGCAGGCCCTCGCCCGTGAGGGTCGTACGGCCCGCCGTCGCGCCGACGAGGAAGCCGCGGCCGAGCTGGTCGCCGAGCTGCCACATCTGGTCGGCGGTGCGCTGCCAGCCGAACATCGAGTAGAAGATGTAGAACGGGATCATCGCCTCGCCGTGCGTCGCGTACGCGCTGGACGCGGCGATGAAGTCGGCCATCGAACCGGCCTCGGTGATCCCCTCGTTGAGGATCTGGCCGTTCTTGGCCTCCTTGTAGTACATCAGCTGGTCGCGGTCGACCGGCTCGTACGTCTGGCCCTTGGGGGAGTAGATGCCCAGCGAGGGGAACAGGCTCTCCATGCCGAAGGTGCGCGCCTCGTCCGGGACGATCGGCACCCAGCGCTTGCCGGTCTCCTTGTCCCGGACCAGGTCCTTGACCAGGCGGACGAAGGCCATCGTGGTGGCCACGTTCTGCGAGCCGGAGCCCTTGTCGAAGGAGGCGAACGCCTTCTCCGCCGGGGCGGGCAGCGGGGCCAGCGCGTGGGTACGGCGGGCCGGGGCCGGGCCGCCGAGGGCCGCGCGGCGCTCCTGGAGGTAGCGCACCTCGGGGGAGTCGGCGCCCGGGTGGCCGTAGGGCACCACGCCGTCGGCGAAGTCGCTGTCCTTGATCGGCAGGCCGAGCAGGTCGCGCATCGCCTTGAACTCGTCCACCGAGAGCTTCTTCATCTGGTGGTTGGCGTTCTTCGACGCGAAGCCCTCGCCGAGGGTGTGGCCCTTGACCGTCTGGGCCAGGATCACGGTCGGCGCGCCCTTGTGCTCGACGGCGGCCTTGTACGCGGCGTAGACCTTGCGGGCCTCGTGACCACCGCGCGAGAGGTGGAAGCACTCGAGGATCTTGTCGTCGCTCAGCAGCTTCGCCATCTCCACGAGCGCCGGGTCGGCGCCGAAGAAGTCCTGGCGGATGTAGGCGGCGTCACGGGTCTGGTACGTCTGGATCTGCGCGTCCGGTACCTGGCGCAGCCGGCGTACGAGCGCGCCGGTCGTGTCGAGCGCGAACAGCTCGTCCCAGGCCGTGCCCCACAGCGTCTTGACGACGTTCCAGCCGGCGCCGCGGAACTGGGCCTCCAGCTCCTGCACGATCTTGAAGTTCGCGCGGACCGGCCCGTCGAGGCGCTGCAGGTTGCAGTTGATGACGAAGGTGAGGTTGTCCAGCTCCTCACGCGCGGCGAGCGCGAGGGCCGCCGTCGACTCCGGCTCGTCCATCTCGCCGTCGCCCAGGAAGGCCCAGACGTGGGAGGCGGAGACGTCCTTGATGCCGCGGTTGGTGAGGTAGCGGTTGAAGCGCGCCTGGTAGATCGCCGACAGCGGGCCGAGGCCCATCGACACCGTCGGGAACTCCCACAGCCAGGGCAGACGGCGCGGGTGCGGGTACGACGGCAGGCCGTTGCCGCCGGCCTCCTGGCGGAAGTTGTCCAGGTGCGCCTCGGTCAGGCGGCCGTCGAGGAAGGCGCGGGCGTAGATGCCGGGGGAGGCGTGGCCCTGGATGTACAGCTGGTCGCCGGAGCCGTCGCCCTCCTTGCCCTTGAAGAAGTGGTTGAAGCCCGTCTCGTACAGCCACGCGGCGGAGGCGAAGGTGGCGATGTGGCCGCCGACGCCGTGCTTGGCGCCACGGGTCACCATGGCGGCCGCGTTCCAGCGGTTCCAGGCGGTGATGCGGGCCTCCATCTCCGGGTCACCGGGCAGGGCCGGCTCGGCGGAGGTGGGGATGGTGTTGACGTAGTCCGTCTCGAGGAGCTTCGGCAGCGCGATGCCGCCCGCCTCGGCGCGCTCCAGCGTCCGCCGCATCAGGTACGCGGCGCGGTGCGGCCCGGCCTCCCTGGCGACGGCGTCGAGGGAGGCCTGCCACTCGGCGGTCTCCTCCGGGTCGCGGTCCGGGAGCTGGTCGAGCGCGCTCGGCTGGATGGCGTTGGGGTCGGTCATGTCGCCGCCTTCCTCAGTCGAAGGGGGTTCCCTCATCGGTAAGGGGTTCGGGGGTGCCCTTGGTCTTTGGCAGGACAGGGCTGGACTTCGGTGGAAGTCCGTCGGCGACTGTAACTCCCTGATCGATGATCGATCAAAGGGTTGAGGGTGAAAACCTCTTGATTTGGAGAAAGTCGGCACGCGGTGCCTTCGACGATGGCACCGGGTGACGCCAAATCGCCTTGTTTTCGCAGGTGAGCGGGGGGATGCTCGGGTGCGATCAAGGGCGCGGGGCGCAGCCCAGGACGTGTGCCTTGACCAGCTCGGCGATCCGCGGGTCCCGCCGCTTGAACGCCTGCACCAACTCCTCGTGCTCCTCGGCGTACGACTGCTGCACCGTGCCGAGCCAGCGGATGGACAGGGCCGTGAACACCTCGATGCCCAGGCCCTCCCACGTGTGCAGCAGGACCGAGTTGGCCGCGGCGCGGACCAGTTCGCGGTGGAAGCCGACCGTGTGACGGACCTGGGCGGTGCCGTCGGCCGCGCGGTCGGCCTCGTACAGGGCCAGGACGTGCGGCTCCAGGGCCGAGCAGTCCTCGGCGAGGCGGCCGGCCGCCAGCTCCGCCGCGATGGCCTCCAGGCCGGCCCGGACCGGGTAGCTCTCCTCCAGGTCGGCCGCGGTCAGGTTCCGTACCCGCACGCCCTTGTTCGGGGCGGACTCGATCAGGCGGAGGGACTCCAGCTCGCGCAGGGCCTCGCGCACCGGGGTCTGGCTGACCTCCAGCTCGGTGGCGATCCGGCGCTCCACGATCCGCTCGCCCGGCTGCCAGCGCCCGCTGACGATTCCTTCCACGATGTGCTCGCGGATCTGTTCGCGCAGCGAGTGGACGACGGGCGCGGTCATGAGGGCTCCTTAGGGAGGGCTGACGTTTAGACAATACGGCGGGTTCGCTCCGCGGGCGGGACGTGTGAGGGTGCTTTTGCGCAGGTGAGACGAGGCGCACACCTCCGGTGGAGGGGCCGGGGCGCCCAGTGGCTCGGTTCGGTCCGCGTTCGGGCGGGTGCGGGTCCTTCGTGGCTGGTCGCGCAGTCCTCAGGGTGTTGCGGTTCCGCCCGCTGCAAAGGCGACGCCCCGTCCGGAGAAGTTCCGGACGGGGCGTCGTACTACCTGAGCAGGGAAATCAGAGGCCCAGCTCGACCTCGAACTCGCCCGCCTCCAGGATCGCCTTGACCGCCGTCAGGTAACGGGCCGCGTCGGCGCCGTCGACCAGGCGGTGGTCGTAGGAGAGGGTCAGGTAGGTCATGTCGCGGACGCCGATGACCGTGCCCTCCTCGGTCTCGATGACGGCCGGACGCTTGACCGTGGCACCGATGCCGAGGATCGCGACCTGGCCCGGCGGCACGATGATCGTGTCGAACAGCGCGCCGCGCGAACCGGTGTTGGAGATGGTGAAGGTCGCGCCGGACAGCTCGTCCGGGGTGATCTTGTTGGCGCGGACCTTGCCGGCCAGCTCCGCCGTGGCCTTCGCGATGCCGGCGATGTTCAGGTCGCCCGCGTGCTTGATGACCGGGGTCATCAGGCCCTTCTCGGAGTCCACCGCGATTCCGATGCTCTCGGAGTCGAAGTAGGTGATCGTGCCCTCGGCCTCGTTGATCCTGGCGTTGATGACCGGGTGGGCCTTCAGCGCCTGGGCCGCCGCCTTCACGAAGAACGGCATCGGGGAGAGCTTGACGCCCTCGCGCGCGGCGAAGGAGTCCTTGGCCTGGGCGCGCAGGCGCATCAGGCGCGTGACGTCGACCTCGACGACCGACGACAGCTGGGCCTGCTCGTGCAGCGCCTTGACCATGTTGTCGCCGATGACCTTGCGGATGCGCGGCATCTTGACGGTCTGGCCACGCAGGGGGGAGACCTCCAGCGCCGGGGCCTTCTTCGCGGCAGCGGGAGCGGCGGCGGCCGGAGCCGGGGCGGCGGCCTTCGCGGCCTCGGCGGCGGCGATGACGTCCTGCTTGCGGATGCGGCCGCCGACGCCGGTGCCCTTGACGGTGGCCAGGTCGACGCCGTTCTCGGCGGCGAGCTTGCGCACCAGCGGGGTGACGTAGGCGCCCTCGTCGGTCGCCTGGGTGGCGGTCGGGTGGGTGGGCGCGGTGGCCGGGGTGACCGGGGCCGGGGCGGGCGCCGGGGCCGGTGCCGCGGGCTGGACCGGAGCCGGAGCCGGGGCGGCGGCGGCCGGAGCAGCCGGGGCCGGGGCGGCCGGGGCGGCCGGGGCGGGGGCCGGAGCGGCCGGAGCCGCGGGGGCCGGAGCCGGGGCGGCCGGGGCAGCGGCGGCGGGCGCCGGGGCGGCCGGAGCCGGAGCGGCGGCCGGGGCGGCACCCGGGGCGCCGATGACGGCGAGCTTGGCGCCGACCTCGGCGGTCTCGTCCTCGTTCACCACGATCTCCAGCAGCACGCCGGAGGCGGGCGCCGGGATCTCGGTGTCGACCTTGTCCGTGGAGACCTCGAGCAGCGGCTCGTCGGCCTCGACGGAGTCGCCGACCGACTTCAGCCAGCGGGTGACGGTGCCCTCGGTGACGGACTCACCGAGCGCGGGCAGGACCACGTCCGTGCCCTGGGCGCCACCGGCCGGGGCGGCCGGAGCGGCGGCGGGGGCCGGAGCCGCCGGGGCCTCGGCGACCGGGGCCGGGGCGGGCTCGGCGGCCGGGGCCGGAGCCTCGGCGGCGGCCGGCGCGGCCGCGGGGGCACCGGTGCCGTCGTCGATGACGGCCAGCTCGGCGCCGACCTCTACGGTCTCGTCCTCGGCGACCTTGATGGAGGACAGCACACCGGAGACGGGCGAGGGGATCTCGGTGTCGACCTTGTCGGTCGACACCTCGAGCAGCGGCTCGTCGGCCTCGACGCGCTCGCCCTCGGCCTTCAGCCAGCGGGTGACAGTGCCCTCGGTGACGCTCTCACCGAGCGCCGGAAGGGTTACGGAAACCGCCATGGTTTCGGTTGCTCCTAACGAATTGCGGAAGTCTGTGTCGTCGCGCCCGTTGACCGAAGGCTCAGTCGTGGGAGTGCAGCGGCTTGCCGGCGAGCGCCAGGTGCGCCTCGCCCATCGCCTCGTTCTGCGTCGGGTGGGCGTGGATGAGCTGGGCGACCTCGGCCGGCAGCGCCTCCCAGTTGTAGATCAGCTGGGCCTCGCCGACCTGCTCACCCATGCGGTCGCCGACCATGTGGACGCCGACCACGGCACCGTCCTTGACCTGGACGAGCTTGATCTCGCCCGAGGTGTTCAGGATCTTGCTCTTGCCGTTGCCCGCCAGGTTGTACTTCAGAGCGACGACCTTGTCCGCGCCGTAGATCTCCTTGGCCTTGGCCTCGGTGATGCCGACGGAGGCGACCTCCGGGTGGCAGTACGTCACCCGCGGGACACCGTCGTAGTCGATGGGAACGACCTTCAGACCGGCCAGACGCTCCGCCACCAGGATGCCCTCGGCGAAGCCGACGTGCGCGAGCTGGAGCGTCGGGACGAGGTCACCGACGGCGGAGACGGTCGGGACGTTGGTCCGCATGTACTCGTCGACGAGGACGTAACCGCGGTCCATGGCGACCCCGGCCTCCTCGTAGCCCAGGCCCTGCGAGACCGGGCCGCGGCCGACGGCGACGAGGAGGACCTCGGCCTCGAACTCCTTGCCGTCCGCCAGGGTGACCTTCACGCCGTCCTGGGTGTACTCGGCCTTCTGGAAGAAGGTGCCGAGGCTGAACTTGATGCCGCGCTTGCGGAACGCGCGCTCGAGAAGCTTCGAGGAGTTCTCGTCCTCGACCGGGACGAGGTGCTTGAGGCCCTCGATGACCGTGACGTCCGAGCCGAAGGACTTCCACGCCGAGGCGAACTCGACGCCGATGACACCGCCGCCCAGGATGATCGCGGACTTCGGCACGCGGTCCAGGACGAGGGCGTGGTCGGAGGAGATGATCCGGTCGCCGTCGATCTCCAGGCCCGGCAGCGACTTCGGCACGGAGCCGGTCGCCAGCAGGACGTGGCGGCCCTGGATGCGCTGCCCGTTCACGTCGACGGAGGTGGGGGAGGACAGCCGGCCCTCACCCTCGATGTACGTCACCTTCCGGGACGCGATCAGACCCTGCAGGCCCTTGTACAGGCCGGAGATCACGCCGTCCTTGTACTTGTGGACGGCCGCGACGTCGATGCCCTCGAAGGTCGCCTTCACGCCGAACTGCTCGCTCTCGCGGGCCTGGTCGGCGATCTCGCCCGCGTGGAGCAGGGCCTTGGTGGGGATGCAACCCCGGTGCAGGCAGGTGCCGCCGACCTTGTCCTTCTCGATCAGGGCGACGTCCAGGCCCAGCTGCGCCCCGCGCAGGGCCGCGGCGTAACCACCGCTACCACCGCCGAGGATCACTAGGTCGAAAACGGTGCTGGCGTCGTTCGCCACGTCACGTCCTCCATGCATGTGCGCCTTGCGCCGATCTCCTGTGACCGGCGGGCGGCTGGTGTCCGGCCGCTTGATGCTTCGGCCCTTCGGTGGGGGCCCTGTCCTGCCGGGCTCCATCTTTGCACTTGTTCGAGGCGGACGAGACGCCGGGCTGGAGTGTGAGACACCCCACGTACAGCTGAAAACGGGGGTACGCGTGAGCGAGCGGCGCGGGACCGCGTCCGGCACGCGGCTCCGCTCAGGGGCGCGGGGGACCGCGTGAACAGGTCCCCCGCGCCCCTGCGGCCGCTGCGACTACGGGAGCGGCCGAGCCCTCGGGCGGCTCAGCCCAGATCACCCGCGGCGGTCAACTCGGCGAGCCGGACCAGCGTCCGCACAGCGGAACCCGTGCCGCCCTTCGGCGTGTATCCGAACGGCCCGCCCTCGTTGAACGCCGGGCCCGCGATGTCCAGGTGCGCCCACGTGATCCCCTCGCCCACGAACTCGCGCAGGAACAGACCGGCGACCAGCCCGCCGCCCATCCGCTCGCCCATGTTCGCGATGTCGGCGACCTGGGAGTCCATGCCCTTGCGCAGGTGCTCCGGCAGCGGCATCGGCCAGGCCGGCTCGCCGACCTCCTCCGCCGCCTCGTGCACCGCGGAGCGGAACGCCTCGTCGTTGGCCATGACACCGAACGTCCGGCTGCCCAGCGCCAGCATCATCGCGCCGGTGAGCGTGGCGACGTCCACGATCGCGTCCGGCTTCTCCTGCGAGGCCGCCCACAGCGCGTCGGCGAGGACGAGGCGCCCCTCGGCGTCGGTGTTGAGGACCTCCACCGTCTTGCCGCTGAACATGCGCAGCACGTCACCCGGGCGCACCGCGGAGCCGGACGGCATGTTCTCCGCCAGCGCCAGCCAGCCGGTGACGTTGACCTCCAGGCCGAGCCGCGCGGCGGCGACGACGGCGGCGAACACGGCGGCGGCACCGCTCATGTCGCACTTCATCGTCTCGTTGTGCCCGGCCGGCTTCAGCGAGATGCCGCCCGAGTCGTAGGTGATGCCCTTGCCGACGAAGGCGAGGTGCTTGTCCGCCTTCGGGTGGCTGTACGCCAGCTTCACCAGGCGCGGGGTGGCCGCCGAGCCGCCGCCGACGCCGAGGATGCCGCCGTAGCCGCCCTTGGTCAGGGCCTTGTCGTCGAGCACCTGCACCTTGATGCCGTGCTCCTTGGCCGCGGTCTGCGCGATGCCGGCGAAGATGGCCGGGGTGAGGTCGTTCGGCGGCGTGTTGATCAGGTCGCGGGCGCGGTTCAGCTCCTCGGTGACCGCGACGGCGCGGGCGACGGCACCCTTGTGGGCCGCGTCGCGCGGCTTGGCGCCGAGCAGCGCGGCCTCGGCCAGCGGCGCCTTGCCGTTCTTGGCCTTCGCGCCGTTGCCGTTCTCCTTGTAGACGTCGAACGAGTACGAGCCGAGCAGGATGCCCTCGCCGATCGCGCCGACGGCGCCCGGGCTGTCGACGGGCAGCGCGAACGCGGCCTTCTTGGAGCCGGCGAGCGCGCGGGCGGCCACGCCGGCGGCCTTGCGCAGCGCCTCGGCGCCGTAGCCCTCGTCCCCGCTCTTGGCGTCCGGCTCCGCGCCCAGGCCGACCGCCACGACGATCGGGGCCTTGAAACCGGCCGGCGCGGGCAGCTTGGTCAGCTCGCCCTCGGCACCCGAGGCGCCGAGGGTCTCCAGGACGCCGGCCAGCTTGCCGTCGTACGCCTTGTCCACGGCCTCGGCGCCGGGCGCCAGGACGGGGCCCTTGGTGCCCTTGGCGACACCGATCACGATCGCGTCGGCCCGCAGGCCGGGCGCCGCTGCGGTGCTGAGAGTCAGAGCAGTCACGGTGGTGAAATCTCGCTTCCGATGTCAAGTTGCTGTGGCCGAAGTGGGGTGGGTCGACCGGGCCCGAGAGCCGACCCTAGGTCCATGCCTGGGCGCAGGTGGCAACCGGGGCCTTCACCCTGTCGGCGAACACCCGGGACGAGACTACGCGCGTGTGCGCGTTCGCTCATTCCTGCGGGTGTTCACCGGTGCGTGGCGTCATGGCCATTTCCGCCTCCCGAGCGCGGGGGAACGAGCCATAGTCGTCGCGTTCCGGCGGGCCGTCGGCCAGCCGACTGGGGGTGCCGGACCGCGTCCTCGCCGACCACCGGGCGCTGTTCGGCGACAGTACCCCGGTCGTCGACCTCCGCGAGAGCGCGATCGGCGCCGAGCTGCGGAACCGGGCGAACTGGCAGTCCGCCCTGGACGCGGGCAGGGTCACCGCCCACCGCGTCGGTCTTAGGGCATCTTCCTGGGCCAAGTGAGCGCCACGATCGGGGAGTTCGGGTTCCACGAGCGGCTGACCACCGTCGCCCGCGGCCCGCTCGTACTGAGCGACGGCACCGCCTCGCATCCCGCGTACACGGCGCCCCGGCCGGCGCGGGCGAGGTGCCCGGCGGCGCTCACCCCTGGGGCACGCTGTCCGCCGGGCCGGACCCGGCCCGCTGAAGGACGCCCACCACGGAGGTGCCGGCCAGCCGGTCGGCGAGGGAGCGGCGGCCGGGGAGGAACACGGGCAGCGCGTTGATCAGGAACAGCACCACCGCGACCGCCCACACGAGCACCGACAGCGCGAACCGCCCCTCGATCAGCAGCACACAGGCCAGCGCGTAGACGGCGACGTCGGCGGCGGTGGTGACGGCGGCCCGGCGCAGGGCGTGCCGGGACAGCCGCGGGGTGACGCGCAGGCCGAGCAGTCCCTTGCCGAGGGTGCTGCCGAGCCACCTGAGGCAGGCCCACTGGTAGAGGAAGGTGACGATCACGAGCGCGCCGAAGGCCTCCTCCACGTCCAGCACCACCTTGTCCCACAGGGACAGGCCGAGGTGCTCGGAGGCGCCGATGACGTCACCGCGCGAGGTGACCAGGTCGAGCCCGCCCCTCGTGGCCAGTGAGGGCACGTCGGTGACGAGTGCGCTGACCCGGTGGAAGGTGAGCACGGCGAGCAGCGAGGCCACCCCCACCACGAGTGCGAAGTCCATGAACCAGGCCACGGCACGGCGCAGTTTGAGCACGGATGTCCCCCCGAATCACAGCATTCTTGTCCGTGTACGGGCGAAGAGCTTAGCGGTGGGCCAGGGCCAGCACGATCAACGCGGTCGTCGCGGCGGTCTCCTCCAGGGCGCCGAAGACGTCCCCGGTGACACCGCCGAACCGGCGTACGCAGCGGCGCAGGAGGAGCTCGGCCGCTCCCAGGGCCACCAGCACCGCGGCCGCCGCGTGCACCGCGCCGTACGGGCCGAGGACCGTCCCCCAGGCCGCCGAACCGATCGTGAACGCCGCCGCGACCGCCAGCGCGCCCGGCACCGGCACCACCCCGGCCACCGCCGCGCCCAGCCCCTCCGGCCGGGCGGCCGGCACCCCGGTGCGCGCGGTCAGGGTCAGGGCGAGGCGGGAGGTGCCCGCCGAGACGACGGCAGCCAGCGCGCCCCACGCCCATGAGTCGCCGTACAGCTGTGCCAGCACCGCGACCTGGGCCAGCAGGACCAGGACCAGGGTGATGACGCCGAACGGGCCGATGTCCGACTGCTTCATGATCCGCAGCGCGTCCTCCGCGGGCTTGCCGCTGCCCAGGCCGTCGGCGGTGTCGGCGAGTCCGTCGAGGTGCAGTCCGCGGGTCAGCGCGGCGGGTACGGCGACGGAGGCGACCGCGGCGAGCACCGGGCCGGCGCCCAGGAGGAGCAGGAGCAGTCCGAGTCCGGCCGCGCAGGCGCCCACGACCAGGCCGGCGAGCGGGGCGGCGAGCATCCCGCCGCGTGCCGCCCCGCGGTCCCAGCGGCGCACCCGGACGGGCAGCACGGTGAGGGTGCCGAAGGCGAAGCGGAGGCCGTCGTGAGCGGAGGACTTGAGCACCGGCGAAGGTTACCGGGCGGTCGCGAAGCCGCCTGCCACACCCGGGGATAAGGTGCGCATATGGGGCACTGGTGGGTGCGGGACATCGTCGAACCGGGCAAACTCCCGCTGCTGCTGGCCCTCGCCGCCTTCGTGTTCACGTTCGTCGTCACCCGGGTGATCACCCGGCTGATCCGGGCCGGCCGGGGCCCGTTCGGCAACGTCAGGGCCGGCGGGCTGCACATCCACCACGTCGTGCCCGGGGTCGTCCTCACCGTCGTCGGCGGCTTCGGCGCCGTCGCCAGTGACCGGCACGGCGCGGGCAGTGCCGTCGCCGCCGTGGTCTTCGGCATGGGCGCCGGGCTGGTCCTGGACGAGTTCGCGCTGATCCTGCACCTCAACGACGTCTACTGGACCGAGGAGGGCCGCAAGAGCGTCGAGGTCGTCGTGCTCACCGCCGCGCTCGTCGGGCTGCTGCTCGCCGGGTTCTCCCCGTTCGGCGTCAACGACCTGTCCGCGCAGGAGCTCCAGGACCGCGGCGGTGCCCTCACCACCATCCTCATGAACTTCCTCTTCGCGCTCGTCGCCCTGAGCAAGGGCAAGGCGCGGGTCGCGGTCCTCGGGGCGGTCGTGCCGCTGGTCGCGCTGGTCGGTGCCGTCCGGCTGGCCCGCCCCGGCTCCCCGTGGGCCCGCCGCTTCTACGGCCGCCGTCCCCACGCCCGCGCCAGGGCCACCCTGCGCGCCTACCACCACGACCGCCGCTGGGCCCTGCGCACCCGCGCCCTTCAGGACCTGATCGGCGGCAGGCCCGACCCGCGCCCGGCCCGGCTGTCCGACCGCCGCTGAGGCGGCCGCACCCGCGGGCGGTACACGCGGCGCGGCCGGAACCCGTACCGGTGCCGTACCGCGACCAGCAGGCACAGCAGCCCCACCGCCATCAGCGCGGCCAGGTGCTCCTTGCCCGCCAGGTTCTCCTTGACCAGCACCTCGGCGACCATCGCCAGGGTGACCGCGCCGGAGGTGAGATAGGCGCCGTACCGCCAGCTGACGAACACGGCGAGCCCCACCACGGCCGCGGACGGACCGGTGTCCACCACCTGCGCGTCCGTCCACGGCAGCCCGAACGGGGCGTGCGCGCCGAACGAGATGCCGACGCGCGCGTACAGGGTCCCGGCGAGCGTGGCGACGTACGCGATGACCAGCGTCCGCCACCAGCCGATGCAGATCTCGGCGATCCCGAACACCAGCAGGATCTGTGCCAGCGCGCCCCACACCGGCAGGTCCAGCGCCGGCACGAACAGCGACAGCGGGGTGCGCAGCACGGCCAGCCACAGGGGGTCCTGGGCCCGTACGGCGCCCGCGTTCTGCACGAACTGGTAGCCCCAGGACTGGTTCTGCACGTACTGCAGCAGGGCGGTCAGACACACCGCCGCGACCGTCATCGGCGCCGCCCGCAGACGCCGGTTCAGCAGGGTCTCCCGTACGGTGACGTACAGCAGCCCCCACTCCTCACGGGCCCAGCGGGCGAGCGCTCTCATCGGACGTTCCTCATCGGTGCGTTTCCAGGTGTCTGCGGTGCAGCCACTTCGGCAGTCCCGGCGCCTCCAGGAAGCCCTCCGCGCGGGCCGAGGCGAGGCCGATGCGCAGCAGGTCCGCGCTCTTCTCGAAGAGCAGGAACCGCGGCTCCCAGATGGGCCGGTACTTGGCGTTGGCGCGGTACAGCGACTCGATCTGCCACCAGCGGGAGAAGAAGCTGAGCAGCGACCGCCACAGCCTCAGCACCGGGCCGGCACCGAGGCGTGCGCCACGTTCGAAGACCGAGCGGAACATCGCGAAGTTCAGTGACACCTGGGTGATCTCGATCTCCCCGGCCCGGCGCAGCAGTTCGATGACCATGAACTCCATCAGCCCGTTGTCGGAGTCCCGGTCACGGCGCATGAGGTCCAGGGACAGCCCGTGCGGCCCCCACGGCACGAACGACAGCACGGCGCGCAGCCGGCCCCCGGCGTCCGTGCACTCCAGCATCACGCACTGCCCGTCCTCGGGATCGGCGAGCCGGCCGAGCGCCATGCTGAAGCCGCGTTCGGTCGCGCCGTCCCGCCAGTCGTCCGCACGCTCGACGAGATACGCCATCTCGTCCGCCGGGATGTCCTCGTGCCGCCGGATCCGCACCTGGTACCCGGCCCGCTTCACCCGGTTGTACGCCTGCCGGACCGTCCGCATCGCCCGGCCCTCCAGGGTGAAGTCGGCGACCTCCACGATCGCCTCGTCGCCGAGTTCCAGGGCGTCGAGGCCGTGCCGGGCGTAGACGGTCCCGGCCTCCTCGCTCGCCCCCATCACCGCCGGGATCCACCCGTGGGCCCGCGCCTGCACCAGCCACGGGGCGATCGCGCCCGGCCACGCCTCCGGATCCCCGAGCGGATCCCCGGAGGCCAGGCTCACCCCGCCGACCACCCGGTAGGCGACGGCCGCCTTCCGGGTCGGCGACCACACGACGCTCTTCTCCCGGCGCAGCGCGAAGTAGCCCAGCGAGTCCCGCTCGCCGTGCCGCTCCAGCAGGGCCCGCAGCTGCTTCTCGTCGTCCTCGGTGAGCGGGTCCACGGCGCGCCGGGAGCGGAACGCGGCGTAGAACACGGCGAGGACGAGGGCCGTGCTGAGCACGTTGATCGCGACGTTGGCCCAGTTGGGCGGGTCGATCCCCGGGAAGCGGGAGCCCTCGGCGGCCACCGACACCAGGCGCAGGGTGCCGTAGTGCCAGCGCTCCGGGAAGGTCGAACGGGCCGCCTGCGCCGCCTGGTTGGTCACCGTCACCAGCAGGCCGGCGAGCAGGCTCGCGGCCAGCCCGCCGCCGACGGCGACCGTCGCCGCGAGCCGGGGGTTGGAGCGGTCGCCCTTGGCGTAGAACTCCCGGCGGCCCACCAGCAGCGCGCCGACGAACGCGGCCGTGAGCACCAGTGAGACCCAGTTCTGCCCGTACCGCCGGATCTCCGGGAACGCCATGGCGAACGCGAACAGGGAGAGGAAGGCCCCGCTGAGCACCATGTTGAGGATCCAGGCGGCCCGCTTTCTGCGCCGCATGGTGATCGCCAGGAACGCGGTGAACACGCCCGAGGCGAAGCCGGCCGTCAGCAGGTACGGCGTGAAGAAGTCGTCCTGGTTGTGCCGGCGCACGTCCTGCCCGAGCGAGACCCAGACCGCGCTGAGGAAGTTGATGAAGGCGACGGTCCGCAGATACCAGACAGCGAAGGCGGCGGCCCGCCGGGAGGCCCCGGTGGACCGCCGTCCCTCCTCACCCGGGCGCCCCGGCTCGGCGTGCAACGGCGCGGCAATTCGGGCATCTCCCATGGGTCAGGATCATATGGGCGTTGCCCGGGCCAACCGCACTTTTCCGCCTGGCGACGGCGCCTGCCGCGCTTCCCCGCCGCACCGCCGCCCGGCCCGCACGGCGGTGCCCGGAAGCACCGAACCGGCCGAAACCCGTCTACTCCTGGGCCTTTTCCGGCTGTTCCGACTCCTCCGACGCCTCCGGCTCCTTCTCGGTCCCCGGCCTCTCGGGCAGTTCGGCGGCCAGTGCGGCGGCGCTGCGCACCAACGGCAGCGCCAGCAGGGCCCCCGCGCCCTCGCCGACCTTCACCCCCTGCTCCAGCAGCGGCTCCAGGGCCATCCGGTCCAGGGCCTTCGCCTGCCCCGGCTCGCCGCTGTCGTGCCCGGCCAGCCACCAGTCCGGAGCCCGGAAGGCGACCCGCTGCGCGACCAGCGCGCACGCCGCGGCCACGACCCCGTCGAGGATCACCGGCAGCTTCCGCACCGCACACTGCAGCAGGAACCCGGTCATCGCCGCGAGGTCCGCCCCGCCCACGGTCGCCAGCAGCTGCAGCTGGTCCCCGAGGACCGGCCGCGCCCGCCGCAGCGCGTCCCGGACCGCCGCGCACTTGCGCATCCACGCCAGGTCGTCGATCGCGAGCCCGCCCCGCCCGGTCACCACCGACGCGTCGGTCCCGCACAGCGCGGCGATCAGCACCGCCGCGGCCGTGGTGCCGCCCACGCTGATGTCGCCGAGCACGACGAGGTCCGTACCGGAGTCGGCCTCCTCGTCGGCGACGGCGACGCCCGCCCGCAGCGCCGCCTCGGCCTCGTCCAGGGTGAGCGCGTCCTCGATGTCGATGCGGCCGCTGCCGCGCCGCACCCGGCGCCGCACGACGTCCTCCGGGAAGGCGTCCGGCGCGCAGTCCAGGGCCATGTCGACGATCCGTACGGGCACCTGAAGCCGGCGCGCGAGCACGGACACCGGGCTCGCGCCCTCCAGCACGGCCCGCACCAGCTGCTCCGCGCCGCCCGCGGGACGCGCCGAGACGCCCAGCTCGGCGACGCCGTGGTCACCGGCGAAGAGGATCACCCGCGGCCGCTCCACGGTCCGTACCGGTACGGCACTCTGCGCGGCGGACAGCCACTCGCCCAGCTCGTCGAGGCGGCCCAGCGCCCCGGGCGGCACGATCTGGCGCTCCCGCCGGGCCTCGGCGTCACGGCGCACGCCCCCGTCCGGGCGCTCGATCAGATCGGTGAAGTCGTCCAGATTAAGCCTGCTCATTCGCCGAACAGTACCGCCCGAGAACGAACGCTTCCGCGCCACATGGCCACCACACCCCCACAACGTCATTGCACCCAAGATCGGGATCCCATACGTTCCGGTTTGCTGCGGAATGTCGCCCAGGGAGCCGCCCATGTCGACCTCGACCCCGACCCGGACCACACCCGCCGTCGCGGACCACTTCCACGAGCCGCGCCGCGCGGACTGCCCCTGGTGCGGAGGGAGGAACCTGCGGACACGGATGCGCGCGAGGGACCCGTTGCGGGACCGGGCGGGCACGTTCGTCCTCGAGCAGTGCCGCCAGTGCGGCCACGTCTTCCAGAACCCGCGGCTCACCGCGGAGGGACTCGCCTTCTTCCACCGGGAGTCCTACGAACGCCGGCTGGAGGAGTTCGCCGCGCGCGTCCTGTCCGACCACGCCGTCCGCCGCCGGCACCGTGCCGCCGCCCACAAACTCTCGGCGCTGCCCGAACCGGAGAGCTGGCTGGACGTGGGCACCGGCCACGCCCGCTTCCCCGAGGCGGCCAAGGAGTTCTTCCCGTACACCAGCTTCGACGGCCTGGACCCGACGGGCCGGGTGGAACAGGCCCTCCTGGAGGAGCGGGTGGAGGAGGCCCACCGCGGCTTCCTCACCACCCCCGGCACGGCGGCCCGCCTGCGCGCCCGCTACGACGTGGTCAGCATGTTCCGCCACCTGGAGCACACCCCCGACCCGCGCGCCGAACTCCGTGCGGCCCTGACGGTCCTGCGGCCCGGCGGTCACCTCGTCGTCGAGGTCGCCGACCCGCGCTGCGCGTTCGCCGCCCTGCTCGGCAGGTGGTGGCTTCCGTACGGCCAGCCCCGCCACCTGCACCTGGTGCCGCGGGCCAACCTCCGCGCGGAACTGGAGCGGCAGGGCTGCACGATCCTGGTCACGGACCGGCGCACCCCCCACATCCCCTACGACCTCTCGGCCGCCGTGAACCTGGTGCTCGCGCCCGCGCACCCCCTGCTGAGGGCGGCCGCAGCCCCCGTGGCCGACGTGGCCTGGGTGCTGGACAACATCCTGGCGCCCCTGCTCCGCCGCACCCCGTTCTCCAACGCGTACCGCATGGTGGCCCGCAGGAACGCGCCGTAGCCACCGCAGCACGGCACCCGTCGGCCGGTCAGCCCCGCAGCACCAGCGCCTGCCCGGCCACCACCAGCAGCACCTGCTCGCACTCGCCCGCGAACGCCGCGTTCAGCCGCCCGAGTTCATCCCGGTACCGGCGGCCGGACGCCGTCGCGGGGACGATCCCCGACCCCACCTCGTTCGACACGGCCACCACCGTCCGGCGGGTGGCGCGCACGGCCTCCGTCAGCTCGCCCACCCGCTCCCGCAGGGACTTCTCACCCCCGCCCGCCCACTCCGCGTCGTCCCACGCCCCCACGGAGTCCATGACGTCCGTCAGCCACAGCGACAGACAGTCGATCAGCAACGGCGGCCCGTCCGCGCGCAGCAGCGGCACCAGGTCCGTCGTCTCCGCCGTACGCCACGACCCCGGCCGCCGCTCCCGGTGCACGGCCACCCGCTCCGCCCACTCGGTGTCCCCGCCCCGCGTGCCGCCGGTCGCCACGTACAGCACGTCCGGGAAGGACTCCAGCCGCCGTTCGGCCTCCACCGACTTGCCCGAGCGCGCCCCGCCCAGCACCAGCGTCCGGCGCGGCACGTCCGGCACGTCCTCGTACACGCCGACCGTCAGTGTCGTACCGTCCGGCACCGTCCGCGCCCCGGCCGCCGCCAGCCGGCGCCGCAACTCCGGGCCGGGCGGCACGTCGTGGTCGAGGTGGACGGCGACCACGTCCGTCGTCGGGCCGACCGAGCCGACCGCCCGGAGCCGCGCCAGCGCGTCCGGGCGGCCCACGACGTCCAGGAGGACCATGTCGTACGACTCCGCCGTCGCGTCCTCGAGCCCCGCCGGCGCCCCGCCCGGCGGCAGGTACAGCAGCCGCTGCCCGTCCGGACCGGTCACCGCGTACCCGGTGCCGCCCGCGTCCATCGCGAGGGCCCGCACCCGATGCCCCGTCAGCAGCGCCAACTCCCGCCCGTCCGGCACCCGCCCGGGCTGCGGCACCCCGGCCGGCACCTCCACCGCCGGGCCGTCGTGCGGATGCGACAGCAGCACCTGGCGCACGCCGCCCAGCGAGTGGCCGGCCCGCGCCGCCGCGAACGCCGCGCCCGGCGTCAGGTCGAGCAGCAGCGTCCCGTCCACGAGCACGGCGGTGTCCGCCCGCGCGTCCGGCCCCAGCGCGGTCGCGCAGGAGGCACAGGGGCAGTCGGGCCGGGGCAGTCCGGCGGGGGCACCGGTACCGAGCAGAGTCACTTCCACGGAATCGATTTTCGCCCGTCTGATCAGCTCTCGCGCTTCCGGCTAGTCTTCCAGCAGGTGTTGGATCAAAGGAGGCCCACATGACGGCATGGACGTGGCGGTTCGAGAAGGCCGACGGGACGGAGGTCCAGCCCGCCGTGCAGCCCGAGGAGTTCACCACGCAGGGGGATGCCGAGTCCTGGATCGGCGAGCACTGGAAGGCGCTCCTGGAGGGCGGCGCCGACCAGGTGCGGCTGTTCGAGGAGAACACCGAGATCTACGGGCCGATGAGCCTGCACGCCGACGCGGCGTAACCGGCGCGGAGGGGTACGGCCCGGGCCGTACCCCTCGTCACTGCTGGCCCAGCGTCACCTCCGCCGTCCTCTCGCTGCCGGCCCGCTGGTAGGTCACCGTGGTCTTCTGACCCGGCTTGTCCGCGGCCAGCGCCACGGCGAGGGAGGTGATGGTCGTGATCGGCTGGTCACCCACCTTGGTGATGGTGTCGCCCGGCCTGATGCCCGCCTTGTCGGCCGCGCCACCGCTCTTGACGCTGACCACCGCCACCCCGGCCGGCTGGTAGCGCTCGTCCACGACCGTCCGCGCGGTGATGTCGAGCGCGGCCCGCCCCGAGTCGACGACCTTGCCGTGGTCGACGATCTGGTCGGCGATCGTCTTCACCATCGACGCCGGGATGGCGAACCCGATGCCGGGTGCCGAGCTGTTTCCGAGGTCGGGGTCGGCGGCGCCGAGCGTCGGGATGCCGATGACCTGCCCGGCCAGGTTGACCAGGGCGCCGCCGCTGTTGCCGGGGTTGATGGCGGCCGAGGTCTGCACCATGTTCGGGATCGTCGCGCCCGAGCCCCCGCCGGCCTCGCTGACGGTCCGTCCGGTCGCCGAGACGATGCCCTCGGTCACGCTGGACGACAGCCCGAGCGGCGAGCCCATGGCCAGCACGATCTGGCCGACCTCCACCTTCCGGGAATCGCCCAGCTCCGCCGGCTTCAGCCCGGCCGGCATCTTGTCCAGCTTCACCACGGCGAGGTCCTGCCCGGGATAGGAGTACACCAGTCTCGCGGTGAGCGGCTGCTCGCTGTTGGCCGTGGTCACCCGGAAGGTCTTCTCCGACCCGACGACGTGCGCGTTGGTGACGATGTGTCCCTTGTCGTCGTACACCACCCCCGAGCCCAGCTCGCGGCTCGCCTCGATCTGCACGACCGACGGCAGTACCTCTTTGATGACCTTCTGGTAGTCGCTCTGCAGACCATTCGCGTCCATCGGCACGGCCGCCGGCGCGGTCGTCCCGGTGTTCTGCTGGGCCTGCGGATCGGCGGCGGTACAGCCGGCGGCCAGGCAGCACACCAACGCGGCCGCGGCGCCGACCTTCCGCAGGGCACGGCTGAGGGAAGCGTCCATACCCCGAGTCTCACCGCGCGGCGATCAACCGGCCCGCGTTGTTGACCCGAACGGATTCAGCCCCGTACGCCACACAGATGCAGCAGCGCCGCCACCCCGCGGTAGGGATCCGTGCGCCCGGCCCGCTCCTCGACCGCGAGCAGCGTCTCCAGGTCGTCCGGGATCTCCGCCTCGTCCGCCGCGGTGTCCGTGAAGACCCGCACGCCGTACCAGGCGTGCAGCGGGGCCGCGATACCGGCGAGGGTGGCGGTGAGCGAGGCCAGTCTGTCGGCCCGGACGTCCAGGCCGAGGCGGTTCCGGTAGCCGCTGGTGTCGAACGCGGCCAGGGCGCCCGGCCAGTCACCGGACAGGCCCGGACGCATGGCGAGCGCGTCGCCGTTGCGGACGAGGAGGGACAGCAGTCCGCCGGGCGCCAGCATCCGGGCCAGGCCCGCCACCAGCGGGTCCGGCTCCTCGACGTACATCAGCACCCCGTGGCACAGCACCACGTCGAAGCCGCCCGGCAGGAAGTGCACACCGGTGTCCCGCCCGTCGCCCTGCACCAGCCGCACCCGCTCGCGGATGCCCTCCGGCTGCGCGGCCAGCGCCTCACGCGCGGCGGCGATCATCGTCGCGTCCTGCTCGACCCCGGTCACCTGATGGCCGAGCCGGGCCAGCCGCAGCGCCTGCGTGCCCTGGCCCATCCCCACGTCGAGGATCCGCAGCCGCTGCCCGACCGGGAACCGTCCGGCCATCTGCTCGTCCAGCTGCCGGGCCACCAGCTCCTGCCGTACGACATCACGCAGTCCGCCCAGCCTGTTCAGCCAGGCCTGCGCCGCGTCCCCGGTGAAGGCGTCTGCGCTCAGGGCCGCTCTCCGCGCTTGACCTGCGGCTTCGGCAGCCGGAGCCGGCGCATCTGCAGGGAGCGCATCAGGGCGTAGGCGACCGCGCCACGGGTGTTCTCGTCCGGGAAGCGCTCCTTGAGCCGCTTCTTCAGACGGAAGCCGCTGATCGCCGCGTCCACCACGATCAGCACGATCACCACGAGCCACAGCAGCAGCGCGATCGACTGGATCGCCGGCACCCGCACCACGCTCAGCACGAGGATCACCACGGCGAGCGGCAGGAAGAACTCCGCCACGTTGAACCGCGAGTCCACCCAGTTGCGGGCGAACTTGCGGATCGGGCCCTTGTCCCGGGCGGGCAGATAGCGCTCGTCACCGCTGGCCAGCGCCTGGCGCTGACGCTCCAGGGCCTGGCGCCGGTCCTCGCGCTGGCGCTTGGCGGCCTCCTTGCGATTGGTCGGCGTGTTGGCCACGCTGCGCCGCTGGGACTGGGCCTCACTGCGCTTGGGCGTGGGCCTGCCCTTCGGGGCCTGCGGGTCACGGGGCTGCTTGGAGAGGTTCACCTGCGCCTTGTCGGCGGTCGGGGCCTTCTCGTCCTTGGCACGGCTACGGAACACAAAACCCAAGGGTAAGGGCTTCACCGGCATGGACCCCAGCCCGGCGGGGAACGATCCGGCAACACCGGACGTCTGTAGGGGGACAGAGGGGGCGTTCCGCCAGGGGGTCACCTACTCCCTGCGCCGGAGCGATACGGTCCGCAGTCGTTCTTGGGGATGAGCGCATCCGTCCCCGAACAGTGCGGTAATGGAGTCAGGGCCCGTACTGTGGGTCCTGTCGCAGGATCTGTGAGCTGGAGTCCGTCAGAAGGGGGCGCGCGAAGCCCATGAGCGGTGTCATGAAGCGTATGGGGATGATCTTCCGCGCGAAGGCGAACAAAGCCCTTGACCGGGCCGAGGACCCGCGCGAGACCCTCGATTACTCGTACCAGAAGCAGCTGGAGCTCCTGCAGAAGGTCCGCCGCGGCGTCGCCGACGTGGCGACCAGCCGCAAGCGCCTGGAACTCCAGCTCAACCAGCTGCAGCAGCAGTCCACCAAGCTGGAGGACCAGGGCCGCAAGGCGCTCGCGCTCGGCCGCGAGGACCTCGCCCGCGAGGCGCTGTCCCGGCGCGCCGCCCTGCAGCAGCAGGTCACCGACCTCGAGACGCAGCACGCCACCCTCCAGGGCGAGGAGGAGAAGCTCACCCTGGCGGCCCAGCGCCTCCAGGCCAAGGTGGACGCCTTCCGTACGAAGAAGGAGACCATCAAGGCCACCTACACCGCGGCCCAGGCCCAGACCCGCATCGGCGAGGCGTTCACCGGCATCTCCGAGGAGATGGGCGACGTCGGCCTCGCCATCCAGCGCGCCGAGGACAAGACGCAGCAGCTCCAGGCGCGGGCCGGCGCCATCGACGAGCTGCTCGCCTCCGGTGCCCTGGACGACCCGACGGGCACGGCGAAGGACGACATCGCCGCCGAGCTGGACCGGCTCTCGGGTGGTACGGATGTGGAGCTGGAACTGCAGCGCATGAAGGCCGAGCTGGCCGGAGGCTCCCCGCAGCAGGCCATCGAGGGCGGCGCCGGGCAGGGGCAGACCCAGCAGCAGCCGCAGGACACCCCGCGCTTCGACAAGCAGTAGTCCGGCGCCGGGGCCCGAGCCGAGGAGGCCGACGTGATCGTACGGATCATGGGGGAGGGCCAGTGGAACCTGGCCGACGCCCACTTCGACGAGCTGAACAAGCTCGACGACGAGCTGCTGGCGGAGATGGAGAGCGGCGACGCGGCGGGCTTCCGCGGCACGCTCGGCGCTCTCCTCGACTCCGTCCGCCGGCTCGGCACGCCGTTGCCGGCCGACGCCCTGGAGCCCTCGGAGCTGATCCTCCCCGCGCCGGACGCCTCGCTGGAGGAGGTCCGGGAGATGCTCAGCGACGACGGGCTGATCCCGGGCTGACGCCGGTCCGGTCCGGGGCCGGGGTTCCGGGTCGGCACACGCGGGCCGGAGGCGGTCACCGTCCCGGGAGGACAGCGGGTATCCGGCCGACGGCGCTTGGCAGTTGACACTCCGTCGGACGGCCGGTCGCCCCACGGCCCGGGGCGCTCGCCCGTACAGCGCGCCGCGAAGCCCCCGTACTGTTGCCACCGTGAGCACTCTCGACCGCGCCCGCTGCAGCCTGAAAGCGCACCCTCTCGCGCTGGACGCGGCCCTCGCCGCGGGCGTGCTGGTGTGCATGATCGCGGGGTCCTTCGTGACCCCCCGCGGCACCAACGGCGTCACCTGGGGCATCCGCACCCCCGACCCCCTCAGCCTCCTGCTCATGCTGCTCGCCGCGGCCACGCTCGTCTTCCGCCGCCGCGCCCCCAAGGCGGTCCTCGCCGTCACCGGCGTCCTCTCCGTGGTCGAGTGCGTCACCGGCGACCCCCGCGCCCCGGTCGCGATGTCCGCCGTCATCGCCCTGTACACCGTCGCCGCGACCACCGACCGCACCACCACCTGGCGCGTCGGCCTGCTCACCATGACCGTGCTGACGGCCGCCGCCATGCTCGGCGGCCCGCTGCCCTGGTACGCGCAGGAGAACCTGGGCGTGCTCGCCTGGACCGGCATCGGCGCCACCGCCGGGGACGCCGTACGCAGCAGGCGCGCGGTCGTCCAGGCCATCCGGGAGCGGGCGGAGAGAGCCGAGCGCACCCGCGAGGAGGAGGCCCGCCGCCGGGTCGCCGAGGAGCGGCTGCGCATCGCCCGCGACCTGCACGACGTCGTCGCCCATCACATCGCCCTGGTGAACGTGCAGGCCGGGGTGGCGGCGCACGTCATGGACAAGCGGCCCGACCAGGCCAAGGAGGCCCTGGCGCACGTCCGCGAGGCCAGCCGCTCCGCGCTGGACGAGTTGCGCGCCACGGTCGGCCTGTTGCGCCAGTCCGGTGACCCCGAGGCCCCGACCGAGCCCGCCCCCGGCCTCAGCCGGCTGGAGGAGCTGGCCGGCACCTTCCGCAACGCCGGCCTGCCCGTGCAGGTGGCCCGCGCCGACCAGGGCACCGACCTGCCCGCCGCCGTCGACCTGGCCGCCTACCGGATCGTCCAGGAGGCCCTGACCAACGTGCGCAAACACGCCGGGCCGGAGGCCAAGGCCGAGGTCAGCGTCGTACGGGTGGGGCCGAACATCGAGGTCACCGTGCTGGACGACGGCGCGGGCGCGGCCGGTGTGCCCGGGGCGGGCGGCGGGCACGGACTGCTCGGCATGCGGGAGCGGGTCACCGCGTTGCGCGGCACCCTCACCACCGGGCCCCGCTACGGCGGCGGTTTCCGCGTCCATGCGATCCTGCCCCTCAAGACCCGTACGACGGCCCCGGGGGAGACCGCATGACGATCCGTGTCCTGCTCGCCGACGACCAGGCTCTGCTGCGCAGCGCGTTCCGGGTGCTGGTCGACTCCGAGCCCGACATGGAGGTGGTGGGGGAGGCCTCCGACGGAGCGGAGGCGGTCCGGCTGGCCCAGGAGCGGGCCGCCGACGTGGTCCTCATGGACATCCGGATGCCCGGGACGGACGGGCTCGCCGCGACCCGGATGATCAGCGAGGAGCCGTCCCTCGCCCAGGTCCGCGTGGTCATCCTGACCACCTTCGAGGTGGACGACTACGTCGTCCAGGCGCTGCGCGCGGGCGCCTCCGGCTTTCTCGGCAAGGGCAGCGAGCCGGAGGAACTGCTGAACGCCATCCGTATCGCGGCGGGTGGCGAGGCCCTGCTGTCGCCGGCCGCCACCAAGGGACTGATCGCCCGTTTCCTCGCCCAGGGCGACGGCGACGACGGCCGCGACCCGGCGCGGTCCGAGCGGCTCGGCGCGCTCACCGGGCGGGAGCGCGAGGTGCTGGTCCAGGTCGCCGGCGGCCACTCCAACGACGAGATCGCCGAGCGGCTCGCGGTCAGCCCGCTGACGGTGAAGACGCACGTCAACCGGGCCATGGCGAAGCTGGGCGCGCGTGACCGGGCACAGCTCGTGGTGATCGCGTACGAGTCGGGGCTGGTACGTCCGAGGACGGAGTGATCTCCACCCGGGCGTACCGCGGGTCTCCACCCCGGCGTACTGCGGGCGGAGTAGGGCCGGGATAAGGAAATGGACCCAGGGCTTACGGATCGGCCGTCCGGGATGGCTCAGGGTGGGAGGGTCTGCCGCTCACAGATTGAGAGACCCTGACCCATGTCCTGGCTGTCGAGATTCAGCCTCCGGCAACGGGCCCTGATCGGCCTGATGTCACTCGTCGCGCTCGTCTTCGGGCTGATTGCGATACCCCAGATCAAGCAGCAGCTGCTGCCCACCATCAACCTGCCCATGGTCTCGGTGATCGCGCCGTACCAGGGTGCCTCGCCCGACGTGGTCGAGAAGCAGGTCGTCGAGCCGATCGAGAACAACCTCCAGGGTGTGAACGGCGTCAAGGGCGTCACCTCCACCGCCAGTGAGGGCAACGCCGTGATCATGGCGTCCTTCGACTACGGCAACGACACCAAGCAGATCGTCTCCGACGTCCAGCAGGCCGTGAACCGGGCCCGCAACCAGCTCCCGGACGACGTGGACCCGCAGGTCGTCTCCGGCTCCACCGACGACATGCCGACCGTGGTCCTCGCGGCCACCTCCGGCCAGGACCAGCAGGCGCTCGCGGACCAGCTGGACAAGACGGTCGTACCGACGCTGAAGGACATCGACGGCGTCGGCCGCGTCCAGGTCACCGGTGTCCGCGACCTCCAGGTCACGGTCACCCCGGACGACGCGAAGCTCGCGCGGGCCGGCCTCACCTCCGCCGCGCTCGGCCAGGCCCTGCAGGCGGGCGGCGCGACCGTCCCGGCCGGCTCCTTCGACGAGAACGGCGCGAACCGCACCGTCCAGGTCGGCGGCGGCTTCACCTCGCGGGGGCAGATCCAGGACCTGATGGTCACCGGCGCGGGCGGCGGCAAGCCCGTACGCCTCGGCGACGTGGCCACCGTCAAGGAGCAGCCGGCCCCGGCCGACTCCCTCACCCGCACCGACGGCCGGCCCAGCCTCGCCGTCAACGTGACGATGGACCACGACGGCAGCGCGGTCACCATCTCGAACGCGGTCAAGGACAAGCTGCCCGACCTGCGCGAGCAGCTCGGCTCCGGCGCGAAGCTCACCGTCGTCAGCGACCAGGGCCCGGCCGTCTCGAAGTCCATCAAGGGCCTGACCACGGAGGGCGCGCTCGGCCTGCTCTTCGCGGTCCTGGTCATCCTGGTCTTCCTCGCGTCGATCCGCTCGACGCTGGTCACGGCCGTCTCCATCCCGCTGTCGGTGGTCCTCGCCCTCATCGTGCTGTGGACGCGCGGCCTGTCCCTGAACATGCTCACGCTCGGCGCGCTGACCATCGCCATCGGCCGGGTCGTCGACGACTCGATCGTGGTGCTGGAGAACATCAAGCGGCACCTCGGCTACGGCGAGGAGCGCAGGGACGCGATCCTGAACGCCGTGCGCGAGGTGGCCGGCGCGGTCACCTCCTCCACCCTCACCACGGTCGCCGTGTTCCTGCCGATCGGCCTGGTCGGCGGCATGGTGGGCGCACTGTTCGGCTCGTTCAGCATCACGGTCACGGCGGCCCTGCTGGCCTCCCTGCTGGTGTCCCTGACGGTCGTCCCGGTCCTGTCGTACTGGTTCCTGCGCGCCCCGAAGGGCACCCCCGAGGACGCGGCGGAGGCCCGCCGCCGGGCCGAGGAGAAGGAGGCGAGCAGCCGCCTCCAGCGCGCCTACGTCCCCGTCCTGCGCTTCGCCACGCGCCGCCGCCTGACCAGCGTGCTCATCGCGATCGTGGTCCTCGTCGTCACGTTCGGCATGGGTGGCCTGCTCAAGACGAACTTCTTCGACCAGGGCGAGCAGGAGGTCCTCACGGTCAAGCAGGAGCTGAAGCCGGGTACGAGCCTCGCCGCCACGGACGCGCAGGCCAAGCGGGTCGAGAAGCTGCTCGCCTCCACCGAGGGCGTCAAGGACTACCAGGTCACCGTCGGCTCCTCCGGCTTCATGGCGGCCTTCGGCGGCGGCACGGACACCAACCAGGCGTCGTACCAGGTGATGCTGAAGGACTCGAAGTCGTACGACGAGGTGCAGCGGCACCTGGAGGACGGCCTGAAGAAGCTCAGGGGCATCGGTACGACCACCGTGTCGGCCGGTGACGGCTTCGGCAACCAGAACCTGAGCGTGGTGGTCAAGGCCTCCGACCCGCAGGCGCTGCGTACGGCGGCGGAGCAGGTCCGCTCCACGGTCGCGGGCCTCGACGGCGTCACGGACGTCACCAGTGACCTGTCCACCAGCGTGCCCCGGATCTCGGTCAGGGCCAATGCCAAGGCGGCCGCGGCCGGTTTCGACGACCAGAAGCTCGGCGCGGCGGTCGCCCAGGCGGTGCGCGGCACGACGGCGGCGAAGGCGGTCCTCGACGACACCGAGCGCGATGTCGTGGTGAGGTCGGCGAAGCCCGCGACCACCCTGGCCCAGCTGAAGAACCTGCGCCTCGGCCCGGTGAAGCTCGGTGACGTCGCCACGGTGAAGCTGGTGGACGGCCCGGTCTCCCTGACCCGGATCGACGGCCGGCGCGCCGCCACCGTCACGGCCAGGCCGACCGGTGACAACACCGGCGCGATCAGCACCAAGCTCCAGTCGAAGATCAAGGCGCTGAAGTTGCCGGCGGGCGCGAAGGCGGAGATCGGGGGTGTGACCTCGGACCAGAACGACGCGTTCAAGAACCTGGGCCTGGCCATGCTGGCGGCGATCGCGATCGTCTTCATGCTGCTGGTGGCGACCTTCCGCTCGCTGGCCCAGCCGCTGATCCTGCTGGTCTCCATCCCGTTCGCCGCGACCGGTGCGATCGGCCTGCTGGTCGCCACCGGCACCCCCATGGGCGTCCCGGCGATGATCGGCATGCTGATGCTGATCGGCATCGTGGTGACCAACGCGATCGTCCTGATCGACCTGATCAACCAGTACCGGAGGCAGGGCTACGGCGTCGTGGAGGCGGTGATCGAGGGCGGCCGGCACCGGCTGCGCCCGATCCTGATGACGGCCCTGGCGACGATCTTCGCCCTGCTCCCGATGGCCCTGGGCGTCACCGGCGAGGGCGGCTTCATCGCCCAGCCGCTGGCCGTGGTCGTGATCGGCGGTCTGATCTCGTCCACGCTGCTCACCCTGCTCCTCGTCCCGACGCTCTACGCCATGCTCGAACTCCGCAAGGAGCGGCGGGCGAAGAAGCGGGCGGCGAAGCGTCAGGCCCCGCAGACGGAGGTGCTGGAACCGGCCGGCGTATAGCCGCCGAACAGGTCCGGCCCGCACGAGCGTGCGGGCCGGACCTGTTCGAGGACGTCAGAGGAGATCTGTGGTCTCCAACTCGAAACCGAAGGGTTCTGGGAGGGCGAGCCGTTTGCCGAACTGGACACTGAGGACCCGACGGTAGTCCTCGTCCCTGGGCTCGCCGAGCAGCGTGACCGAAGAGGCGTCCCGGTCCACGAGCAGGTACAGGGGGATGCCTGCGCGGGCGTAACAGCGGCGTTTGACTTCACGGTCCCTGCGGGGCTTTGTGGAGGTCACTTCCAGGACCATGGAGACGCCCTCGGAGGGCATCCACGGGTCTGCGTCGCGGTAGAGGTCCAGGTGGGCGGGCGCGAAGGTGCCGTCCGGGATCACGTGGTCCCGCGGGCAGCCACCTCCCTTGCCCAGTTTGAGGCCCTTGTTGCCCGAGAAATCCATGTCGATCTGGGACCGCCGGACGACTTGTTTCATCAGCCGGGCGATGTAGTGCTCGTGATCCCCGTCCGGCGGCGGTGTCACAACGATCTCCCCCTCGATCAGCTCGGCCCGGAAACCCTCCGGAGTCTCCAGGGCGAGGAAGCCCTCCAGCAGGACCTCTTCCTGCGTGAGCGGCTCATGGGCCATGGCAGTCATGTCACGCCCCTCCTTCGGTCGCTCGCCAGACTGGGACATCCGAAGATCACCTGTCCAAGAGATCGGGAACCGTTCCCCCGATCGTGGCACGAAAGGGGCGCCCCCCGACAGCGGGAAGCGCCCCTGACCCACGTACAGCCGAAGACCCCTACGGCAGCGCCAGCATCCGCTCCAGCGCCAGCTTCGCGAACGCCTCCGTCTCCTTGTCGACCTCGATCCGGTTGACCAGGTTGCCCTCGGCCAGGGACTCCAGGGCCCAGACCAGGTGGGGCAGGTCGATGCGGTTCATGGTCGAGCAGAAGCAGACCGTCTTGTCCAGGAAGACGATCTCCTTGCCCTCGGGCGCGAAGCGGTTCGCCAGGCGGCGGACCAGGTTCAGCTCGGTGCCGATGGCCCACTTGGAGCCGGCGGGGGCGGCCTCCAGGGCCTTGATGATGTACTCCGTCGAGCCGACGTAGTCCGCCGCGGCCACGACCTCGTGCTTGCACTCGGGGTGCACCAGGACGTTCACGCCCGGGATGCGCTCGCGCACGTCGTTCACCGAGTCGAGGCTGAAGCGGCCGTGGACCGAGCAGTGGCCGCGCCACAGGATCATCTTGGCGGCGCGCAGCTCGTCCGCCGTCAGACCGCCGTTCGGCTTGTGCGGGTTGTAGACCACGCAGTCGTCCAGGGACATGCCCATGTCGCGGACGGCGGTGTTGCGGCCGAGGTGCTGGTCGGGCAGGAACAGCACCTTCTCGCCCTGCTCGAAGGCCCAGTCGAGCGCGCGCTTGGCGTTCGACGAGGTGCAGATCGTGCCGCCGTGCTTGCCGGTGAACGCCTTGATGTCGGCCGAGGAGTTCATGTACGAGACGGGGACGACCTGCTCGGCGATCCCGGCCTCGGTCAGCACGTCCCAGCACTCGGCCACCTGCTCGGCTGTCGCCATGTCGGCCATCGAGCAGCCGGCGGCGAGGTCGGGCAGGACGACCTTCTGGTCGTCGGAGGTGAGGATGTCCGCGGACTCGGCCATGAAGTGCACGCCGCAGAAGACGATGTACTCGGCCTCCGGGCGCGCGGCCGCGTCCCGGGCCAGCTTGAAGGAGTCACCCGTGACGTCGGCGAACTGGATGACCTCGTCGCGCTGGTAGTGGTGACCGAGCACGAAGACCTTGTCGCCGAGCTTCTCCTTGGCCGCGCGGGCGCGCTCGACCAGGTCGGGGTCGGACGGCGAGGGCAGGTCACCGGGGCACTCGACGCCCCGCTCGCTCTTCGGGTCGGCCTCACGGCCGAGCAGCAGCAGGGCGAGCGGAGTCGGCTGCACGTCGAGCTCCGGGGTCTGGGCGGTGGTCACGACACGCACCCTTTCTACTTTTCGTCTAACTGACGCTATCTATCATAACCGGTTCACGTCAGTTTGACGATGGCCATAGCGTCGATGTGACGTGAATCCCGCTCGGGTCCCTCCACAGGCCGCTGTCGACGCCGGGGCGCATGTGCGAGCATGAAGACGGAAGCAAAAAGGCGACAACGTGACTGCCCGGCCCGGAATGAATCCGCCGAAGCGCCGGTTGCACTCGTCGGCAAGCAGTCTCCGTACAACCCGGGAGAGATGTAGATGTCCGTATCGGACGAGACCACCACCGTCACCGACGGCATCATCCTGACCGACGCCGCCGCGGCCAAGGTCAAGGCCCTGCTCGACCAGGAAGGGCGCGACGACCTCGCGCTGCGTGTCGCCGTCCAGCCCGGCGGCTGCTCCGGCCTGCGCTACCAGCTCTTCTTCGACGAGCGCTCGCTCGACGGCGACGTGGTGAAGGACTTCGGCGGGGTCAAGGTCGTCACGGACCGCATGAGCGCTCCGTACCTGGGCGGCGCCACCGTCGACTTCGTGGACACGATCGAGAAGCAGGGCTTCACGATCGACAACCCGAACGCCACCGGCTCCTGCGCCTGCGGCGACTCCTTCAGCTGAGCCGACGGATCCCGTCCGACGGTATGAGAAAGGCGGCGGCCCCCACGGGGGTCGCCGCCTTCGTCGTACGCCGGGAGGCTATCGGGCCTGGGCCCGCGGTGACGCGTCCGGCCGCAGCGCGCCCGGCTTGCCCCGCGGCACACGGTCGCCGTCGGCACCGACCACCGTCCGCCCGTCCAGCGGCGCGGCCAGCCGTACGGTCTTCACGTACTCCTTGGCGATCAGCACGCACACCTTGCCCGGCCAGGCGTGCTCGGTGACGCTCACGGTCACCCGCTCGCCGCTCTCCTTCGCCGCCACTGTGTAGTCAGCGCACACCCCGCCGTAGAAGCTCACGGTCAGGTCGCGGCCCTCGGCCGTGTAACCGGTGACCTTCACGGTGTGCGGAGCCGGCGTGGTGCTCGGCCCGCCGGAAGGAGTCCTCGCCGACGCCACGTACCGGGGATCGACCGCCGGGTACGCCACCGTCGAGGCGCCTTGGCCCACCGGTCCCCGTACCTCGAACAGCCAGGACGGCACCAGTGTCTGCCGCCCGGCGACGGAGCGCGCGGCCAGCCCGAACACCGCCTTCTGCACGGTCACCGTGTCCCGCCCCGCGTCCGCCCCCTGCTCCGGCGTCCCCGTGGACGCGCCGCACGGCTGCTCCAGCCGGTCCTTCAGCGGCACCGGACCGGCACAGCCGCCGATACCCATCCGGTGGTCGCCCTTCGGTGCCGTGTTCATCAGCTTCAGCGTCCTCGCGGCGCTGAGCATGGGGTACGAGTCGCCCTTCGCGGTCGTCCCGAGCAACCCGTGCCCGCCGACCACCTCACCCTGCCGGTCCACGGTCAGGCCGGTGGTCCAGCCGTACGTCGGCAGCCCGCCGACCACCGGGTCGGCGTCGACCACCCGCTCGGCGCCCATGACCTGGCTCGCGTCGATCCTCGCCCCGCCCAGCCCGGCCGCCTTCAGCACCGGTGCGGCGGCCTCGGTCGCCTTCCGCACGCTCACCGGGGCGCCGGTGGGGCCCATCGGGTCGTGCGCGCACAGGACGCCCTTCCGGCAGTCGTCGGTGCCCGGTGCGTACCGGCTGTAGGTCCAGCTGCCCGGCGCGTCCCGGTTCACCGTCAGGCTCGGCCCGGAGCCGTCCTTGCCGCCGACCCGCCAGATCCGCCCCTGCGTCACCGGCGTGCCGTCGACGCCCAGCGCCTTGGCCAGCCGGGCCACCGCATCCCGGCCGACCTCGCCCTTCGGTGCGTACACCGGCGCCGAACCCGGGCCGGCCGGCAGCTCGCCCCGGGCGGCGTACGTGGCGCCGTACGGATCGGGCTCGCCCGGAGCGATGCCGCCCGTGCCGCTCCAGCTGTCCAGGGCGAGCGGCGGGGGAGTGGCTCCGGAACCGGCCGTACCGGGCGCGCCCGTACGACCGCCCGCGTCACCGCTCGCCGCGAGATAGGCGCCACCGCCGCCGACCAGCAGCACCGCGGCGGCGACGGAGACCACGGCGAGACGCGACCGCCGCCGGCCGGCCGGCCCACCCTCCACAACCCCCTGGCTCCCGGCGCTCCCGGCGGTGTCGCTGTGCTCGGAGCCCTCGGGGTGCTCGCGGTCCTCGGGTCGCTCGGTGTTCACCGCATCGCTCCTCGCTGGTCGTATCGCGCATCCCCCGCGTGGGGGACGGCGATGGGACGCGGGAGGGGAGCGTGCGGTTCCCTGCGAATGCGCCCGCGCGTCAGTCGCCGTAGTCCGACATCGCCTCCAGCAGCCGCGCGTACCGCGGCGGCACCGTCACGCCGTGGATCAGCGACAACGGCACCGGCCGGGACTCGGCGTGCTCGGGCGCCGACCAGCGCGGAGCCATCAGGGCGCAGTCGTCCCGCAGCGTGGCGAGGTCGCTGTCCACGTCGTCCGGACCCATGGAACGGAACTCGGGGTTCGTCATAGTCGCACCGTAGGCCTGCTCGGGCCCGCGGAGAAAGAGCTACTATCGGGTAGTTTCGCCAGCTACAGCGCCGACGACCGAACCGGTAGCGTGAACTGTCAACCCCGCCTTCCGCAGGAGATTCCCCGTCGTGCGCATCGCAGTCACCGGCTCCATCGCCACCGACCACCTCATGACCTTCCCCGGCCGTTTCGCCGACCAGTTCGTCGCGGACCAGCTGCACACGGTTTCGCTCTCCTTCCTGGTCGACAACCTGGACGTCCGGCGCGGCGGCGTCGGCGCCAACATCGCCTTCGGCATGGGCCAGCTCGGCACGCATCCGATCCTGGTCGGCGCGGCCGGCTTCGACTTCGACGAGTACCGGTCCTGGCTCGACCGGCACGGCGTGGACACCGAGTCGGTCCGGATCTCCGAGACCCTGCACACCGCACGCTTCGTGTGCACCACCGACGCCGACCACAACCAGATCGGCTCGTTCTACACCGGCGCGATGAGCGAGGCCCGCCTCATCGAGCTGAAGACCGTCTCCGACCGCGTCGGCGGCCTCGACCTGGTCCTCATCGGCGCCGACGACCCCGAGGCGATGCTCCGCCACACGGAGGAGTGCCGCACCCGCGCGATCCCGTTCGCGGCCGACTTCTCCCAGCAGATCGCCCGGATGGACGGCGACGAGATCCGGGTGCTGCTGGACGGGGCGACGTACCTGTTCTCCAACGAGTACGAGAAGGGCCTCATCGAGTCCAAGACCGGCTGGAGCGACGCCGAGATCCTCGCCAAGGTCGGCCACCGCGTCACCACGCTCGGCTCGCGCGGGGTGCGCATCGAGCGGGTCGGCGAGGACCCGATCGAGGTCGGCTGCCCCGAGGAGGAGCGCAAGGCCGACCCCACGGGTGTCGGCGACGCCTTCCGCGCGGGCTTCCTGTCGGGACTGGCGTGGGGCGTCTCGCTGGAGCGGGCGGCCCAGGTGGGCTGCATGCTCGCCACGCTGGTCATCGAGACGGTCGGCACGCAGGAGTACCGCCTGCGCCGGGCGCACTTCATGGAGCGGTTCGTGAAGGCGTACGGGGACGACGCCGGGGAGGAAGTGCGGGGCCACCTCCGCTGAGACCGGCGCCCGGCCACCCGTCCGCCCGGGCAGCGCCCCTCACGGGGTGCTGCCCCGCGGCCCGCTCTCAGGAGACCCTGCGGACCACGTACGCCGTGCCCCGCTCCGCCGGCTCCTCCCCCACGTACTCCTGCCCGCGCATCTCGCACCACGCCGGGATGTCCAGCCGGGCCGCCTCGTCGTCGGACAGGACCCGTACGGTCCCTCCGACCGGCACCTGACCGAACACCTTGGCCAGTTCGATGACCGGGACCGGGCAGCGCTTGCCGAGCGAGTCGACGACCAGTTCCTCGGCCCGTACGGCCGTCTCGGGCGCAGGGGCGCCCAGTTTCTCCCGGACCCCCGCCACCGACTCCGGCAGCACCGCCAGGAACCGTTCGACGTCCTCCTCGGCCGCCCCCATCGGCAGGGACACCCGTACGTTCCCCTCGCTCAGCACGCCCATCGCCTTCAGCACATGGCTGGGCGTCAGCGTGCTGCTCGTGCAGGACGAACCGGAGGAGACCGAGAAGTCCTCCCGGTCCAGCTCGTGCAACAGGGCCTCGCCGTCGACGTAGAGGCAGGAGAAGGTGACGATCCCGGGCAGCCGCCGCTCGGCGTCCCCGACGACCTCCACATCCGGCACCAGGTCCGGTACCCGCGTCCGGATCCGCTCCGTCAGCTCCCGCAGCCGTACCGCCTCCTGGGCCGCCTCGGCCCGCACCGCGCGCAGCGAGGCCACCGCCGCCACGATCGCCGGGATGTTCTCGAACCCGGGCGCCCGCCCCGACTCCCGCTCGTCCACGGGCCCTTGGGCGGCGAACCGCACCCCCTTGCGCACGACGAGCAGCCCGACCCCGGACGGCCCGCCCCACTTGTGCGCGCTGCCCGTCAGCAGCGACCACGGGCCCTCCACCGGCCCCCACCCCAGTGACTGTGCCGCGTCCACCAGCAGCGGCACCCCGGCGGCCCGGCACACCTCGGCGACCTCGGCGACCGGCTGCACGGTCCCCACCTCGTGGTTGGCCGACTGCAGGACGGCGAGCGCGGTGTCCTCGCGCAGCGCTGCCGCGTACCCCGACGGATCCACGGCACCGGCCCGGTCCACCGGCACACGGGTCACCGTCCCTCCGTCCGCCTCGAACACCTCCGCCGAATGGAGTACGGAGGAGTGTTCGACCGCGGACACGATCAGGTGGCGTCCCACCCGCCGCCTTCCGGCCAACGCCCCCCCGACACCCGTGTGTACGGCCCGCGTACCGGACGACGTGAACACCACCTCGTCCGCCCGGCAGCCGACGGCCTCAGCAGCCGCCTCCCGCGCCGCGTCCAGCAGCATCCGGGCCTTGCGTCCCTCCCGGTACAGCCGTGCCGGATCGGCCCATCCCTCATTCAAAGAGGCCAACCACGCCTGACGGGCCACGGGATGGAGGGGAGCGGCGGAAGCAGCATCGAAGTAGGCCATACGGCAACGCTAAACCGCCGGTCCGGGCAGCGTCCCGAAGGGGCGCGGGGCGTCGGTATCAGCGGCTCCGCCGCGGGGTGCGACCAGCCACAACGGACCCGCAGCCGCCAATTCAGCGAACCACTCGAGTCAGTAGGCACCCCTCCCCGCGAACCCCCGGAGAGCGTCGGCTAGGGTTTGGTCCGCATAAACATCCAAACCCCTGCCCGACGCAGGGCGGCGACCGACCAGCGAGAAGGCCGCAGCCGACCGCGCGGGCGAGACTCTCGGGAAGGCGCTACGTGAGTCCCAACGGCTCCGACCGCTCGCCGCGGCGCCCGATGCGGCGGAAGCTGCTGCAGGCACTGACCGCGGGCCTGGTCCTGGCGACCGCAACCGGTTGCACATACAAGGACTTCCCCCGCCTTGGCATGCCCACCCCGACCACGGAAGAGGCTCCGCGGATCCTCTCCCTGTGGCAGGGCTCCTGGGCTGCCGCGCTCGCCGTCGGCGTGCTGGTGTGGGGCCTGATCCTGTGGAGCGCCATGTTCCACCGGCGCAGCCGCACCAAGGTCGAGGTACCTCCGCAGACCCGGTACAACATGCCGATCGAGGCCCTGTACACGGTGGTCCCGATCATCATCATCTCGGTGCTCTTCTACTTCACGGCCCGGGACGAGTCGAAGCTGCTCAGCCTCACCGACAAGAAGCCGGACGTCACGGTCAACGTGGTCGGCTTCCAGTGGAGCTGGGGCTTCAACTACGTCGAGAACGTCCCCGGTGTCTCCGGCGACGCCAAGACCGACAAGAACCTGGACGCCATCCCGGACCGGTTCAAGAAGGACTTCCCGGCGAACGCCGGCGGTGTCTACGACGTCGGTACCCCCGGCACGCGGAACCCGCAGACGAACAACCCCGGTCCGACCCTCTGGCTCCCCAAGGGCGAGACGGTCCGCTTCGTCCTGACCTCCCGTGACGTCATCCACTCCTTCTGGGTGGTGCCGTTCCTGATGAAGATGGACGTCATCCCGGGCCACACCAATGCCTTCCAGGTGACCCCCAACAGGGAGGGCACCTTCCTCGGCAAGTGCGCCGAGCTCTGCGGTGTCGACCACTCACGGATGCTGTTCAACGTGAAGGTCGTGTCCCCGGCGGCGTACCAGAAGCACCTCCAGGACCTCGCCAAGAAGGGGCAGACCGGTTACGTTCCCGCCGGCATCGCGCAGACGAGCCACGAGAAGAACCGGGAGACGAACAACCTGTGAGCATCCTCAACGAACCCCAGGGTGCCGCGGCAGCTGAAGGCTCGTACGCGGACGAGATCCCGGTCAGGCGGAAGCAACCCGGCAATGTCGTGGTGAAGTGGCTGACGACCACCGACCACAAGACAATCGGAACGATGTACCTCGCTACGTCGTTCGCGTTCTTCCTGATCGGCGGCGTGATGGCGCTGCTCATGCGCGCCGAGCTGGCCCGGCCGGGCCTGCAGATCATGTCGAACGAGCAGTTCAACCAGGCGTTCACGATGCACGGCACCGTGATGCTGCTGATGTTCGCGACGCCGCTGTTCGCCGGTTTCGCGAACTGGATCATGCCGCTGCAGATCGGCGCGCCCGACGTGGCGTTCCCGCGGCTGAACATGTTCGCCTACTGGCTGTACCTGTTCGGCTCGCTCATCGCGGTGGGCGGCTTCCTCACTCCGCAGGGTGCGGCCGACTTCGGCTGGTTCGCCTACTCCCCGCTGTCGGACGCGGTCCGCAGCCCGGGCGTCGGCGCCGACATGTGGATCATGGGTCTGGCCTTCTCCGGCTTCGGCACCATCCTCGGCTCGGTCAACTTCATCACCACGATCATCTGCATGCGCGCACCGGGCATGACCATGTTCCGCATGCCGATCTTCGTGTGGAACGTGCTGCTGACCGGTGTCCTGGTCCTGCTGGCCTTCCCCGTCCTCGCGGCCGCGCTGTTCGCCCTGGAGGTGGACCGCAAGTTCGGCGCCCACGTCTTCGACGCCGCGAACGGCGGCGCACTACTGTGGCAACACCTCTTCTGGTTCTTCGGCCATCCAGAGGTGTACATCATCGCGCTACCGTTCTTCGGGATCATCTCCGAAGTGATCCCGGTGTTCTCCCGCAAGCCGATGTTCGGCTACATGGGCCTGATCGCCGCGACCATCGGTATCGCCGGTCTGTCCGTGACCGTGTGGGCCCACCACATGTACGTCACCGGTGGTGTGCTGCTGCCGTTCTTCTCCTTCATGACGTTCCTGATCGCCGTACCGACCGGTGTGAAGTTCTTCAACTGGATCGGCACGATGTGGAAGGGCAGTCTCTCCTTCGAGACACCGATGCTCTGGGCGACCGGCTTCCTGATCACCTTCACGTTCGGTGGTCTGACCGGTGTCATCCTGGCCTCGCCGCCGATGGACTTCCACGTCTCCGACTCGTACTTCGTGGTGGCCCACTTCCACTACGTGGTCTTCGGCACGGTCGTGTTCGCGATGTTCTCCGGGTTCCACTTCTGGTGGCCGAAGTGGACCGGCAAGATGCTCGACGAGCGCCTCGGCAAGATCACCTTCTGGACGCTGTTCATCGGCTTCCACGGCACCTTCCTGGTCCAGCACTGGCTGGGCGCGGAGGGCATGCCGCGGCGGTACGCCGACTACCTGGCGGCCGACGGCTTCACCACCCTGAACACGATCTCCACCATCAGCTCCTTCCTGCTCGGCCTGTCGATCCTGCCGTTCCTCTACAACGTGTGGAAGACGGCCAAGTACGGCAAGCCGGTCGGCGTGGACGACCCGTGGGGCTACGGCCGCTCCCTGGAGTGGGCGACGTCCTGCCCGCCCCCGCGCCACAACTTCGTCACCCTGCCGCGGATCCGCAGCGAATCCCCGGCGTTCGACCTGCACCACCCTGAGATCGCCGCGCTCGAGCAGCTCGAGCACGCCGGTCACGGCACCGCCGTCGCGGGCAGCAAGGAGGCCGGCAAGTGAAGATCCAGGGTCGGATGTTCATCTGGCTGAGCGTCTTCATCCTGATCATGGCCATCGTGTATGGCGTGTGGTCGAAGGAGCCGGCCGGTACCACCGCACTGTTCCTGGCCTTCGGCCTGAGCGTCATGATCGGCTTCTACCTGGGCTTCACCGCCCGGCGGGTCGACGCGGGCGCCCAGGACGACAAGGAGGCCGACGTCGCGGACGACGCGGGTGAGCTGGGCTTCTTCAGCCCGCACAGCTGGCAGCCGCTCATGCTGGGCTTCGGCGGTGCGATCGCCTTCCTCAGCATCGCGGTCGGCTGGTGGCTGATCTACTTCTCCGCCCCGTTCATCGTGATCGGCCTGTTCGGCTGGGTGTTCGAGTACTACCACGGTGAGAACCGCACCCAGTAGCACGGGAACACGACCCGGGAGCCCGGATCCTCCACCAGGAGGGCCCGGGCTCCCGGCTTTTCCCCGGCGTGTCGTTCATACGCCGTAGTGTCGTTCGCTCGTACGGGCTACCTGGCGCGCCAATGGGCTCAGCGCCTCATAGCGTGATCGTATGAACCACACTCCGCGGACCCGCACCGTCGTCAGCTGCATCGTGCTGGTGACCGCCCTCGGAGCGGGCGTCACCGCCTGCGGTTCGGACGGCAATCCCCTGGCGGACAGGCCGTACGACGCGGCGGACGTGATCACCTTCAACGGCGACATCGGTGAGGGAAAGCCGGTGGACCCGGACAAGCCCCTGGAGATCACGGCCGATGGCGACGACCGCATCACCGACGTCACCGCCCAGGACTCCGCAGGGCGCTATGTGCCGGGCGAACTCGCCGCCGACGGCAGTCGGTGGCACAGCACCGCTCCACTGGCCGCCAACGCCCACTACACGGTCACGGTGAGCACCGAGGACGACAACGGCGCGCCCGGCCGCAAGGTCCTCGCGTTCGACACCAGCAAACCCGCCAGCAGGAAGCGGCTGACCGTCACCTTCGGGCCGCACACCGGCACGTACGGCGTCGGACAGCCCATCACCGCCCAACTCGACCAGGAAGTCAAGGACAAGGCGCAGCGTGCCATCGTGGAGCGCGCCCTGCGGGTGGACTCCACGCCGGCCGTGCAGGGCTCCTGGTACTGGGTGAGCAGCAAGGAACTCCACTACCGGCCCCAGGAGTACTGGCCCGCCCACACCACCATCACGGTGCACAGCAACCTGGAGGGCATCAGGATCAGCGACCGCCTGTGGGGCGGCCCGTCCAAACCGGTGAAGATCACCACCGGTGACCGGATCGAGGCCGTCACGGACGCGGCGGCACACCAGCTGACGTACTACCAGGACGGCAAGGCGGTCAAGCGGATCCCCGTCACCACGGGCAGGCCCGGCTACGACACCCGCAACGGCGTCAAAGTCGTCCTGGAGAAGGCCTACGTCGTACGCATGCGCGGCAGCACGATCGGCATCGCCGCGGGCAGCTCCGACTCCTACGACCTGTCGGTCTACTACGCCGCCCGGGTGACCTGGTCCGGCGAGTACGTCCACGCCGCGCCCTGGTCCGTGGGCTCACAGGGCTACGCGAACGTCAGCCACGGCTGCACCGGCATGAGTACGGCGAACGCCCAGTGGTTCTTCAACAACATCCACCCGGGCGACATCGTCAAGGTCGTCAACTCCAGGGGCCACGCGATGGAGGACTTCGGCAACGGCTTCGGCGACTGGAACGTCGACTGGAACAAGTGGGGCCAGGGCAGCGCCCTGACCAAGGCCAGGACGGACGGCCCGTCGCAGGCGGACACGGTACGCCTGCAGCCGGCGGCGCTGTAACGGCCCGAAGGGGCGCGTGGCTGTGTCCGGCACGCCGCTACCGACGCGTGGGCGCCAGGTGGGACCACCGGTCCGCACCCGCGCACGCTCCAGGCGCCCCTGCCCGCTACGCGCTCAGCAACTTCTTCCGGCGGAGCAGGGAGGCCAGCGCCGAGGCGAACTCCACGGGATCCACCGGCAGGGTGACCGCGGCGTCGGCCCGGCTCCACGTGGCCAGCCACGCGTCCTGCGGCCGCCCCATCAGCAGCAGCACCGGCGGGCAGTTGAAGACCTCGTCCTTGATCTGGCGGCACACCCCCATGCCCCCCATCGGCACGGCCTCGCCGTCCAGCACGCACACATCGATACCGCCCTTGTCCAGCTCGCGCAGCACCGCGCCGGGAGTCGCACACTCCACGAACTCGACATAGGGGACGTCGGGAGCGGGCCTGCGGCCGGAGGCCAGCCGTACCTGCTCGCGGGTGTTGGAGTCGTCGCTGTAGACCAGCACCGTGGCGGTCGGCTGCATTGTTCCTCCGGGACGTCAGCGTCGTACGGACGGGACGGACAGGGCCGTTCGGGGCGGAGCTTACTCCCGTGGCAGTCCCCATGAACACCACGTCAACACCGGTTCGGCGGGGGGCAACACTCCGAACGGCACCCCCCGGAGTGAGGGCGGGATAAGCGACCGACATAATGTCGGTCGTGGCGACAGCAACGACAGTAGAAACCGGGCACGCGCACCCGTCGGTCAATCGGCCGAACCTCACCAGCGTCGGAACCATCATCTGGCTGAGTTCCGAGCTGATGTTCTTCGCGGCCCTCTTCGCGATGTACTTCACCCTGCGATCGGTGACGGGTCCGGCGCACTGGAAGCACATGGCCGACGCGCTCAATGTGCCCTTCTCCGCGACGAACACCACGATCCTGGTGCTCTCCTCGCTCACCTGCCAGCTCGGCGTCTTCGCGGCCGAGCGCGGCGACGTGAAGAAGCTCAGAGGGTGGTTCATCCTCACCTTCATCATGGGCGCGATCTTCATCGGCGGTCAGATCTACGAGTACACGAGCCTGGTGAAGGAGGACGGCATCTCGCTGTCCTCCGACCCGTACGGCTCGGTGTTCTACCTGACCACCGGCTTCCACGGCCTGCACGTGACGGGCGGTCTCATCGCCTTCCTGCTGGTCCTCGGCCGCACCTACATGGCCAAGAGGTTCACCCATGAGCAGGCGACCGCCGCCATCGTCGTGTCCTACTACTGGCACTTCGTCGATGTGGTCTGGATCGGCCTCTTCGCCACGATCTACCTGATCAAGTAGCGGGACCGGCTCCCGCACATCCAGAAGCACCGACGCAGAAGATCCTGACACCGGGGTAATCCGTGAAAAAGCTCTCCGCACGACGACGCCATCCGCTGGCGGCGGTCGTCGTCCTACTCCTCGCGCTGGCGGCCACTGGGGGGCTGTACGCCGCGTTCGCACCCGCGGGCAAGGCGCAGGCCGATGATTCCGCCCAGTCCCTGACCATCAAGGAGGGCAAGAAGCTCTACGAGGTCGGCTGCGCCAGCTGCCACGGCACCGGTGGCCAGGGCTCCTCCGACGGGCCGAGCCTGGTCGGCGTGGGCGCCGCGGCCGTCGACTTCCAGGTCGGCACCGGCCGCATGCCGGCCGCCACCTCGCAGGGCGCCCAGGTCCCGAGCAAGAAGGTCGTCTACACGCAGGCGCAGATCGACCAGCTCGCCGCGTACATCGCCTCGCTGGGCGCCGGCCCGAACGTGCCCACCAAGGACCAGTACGGTCCGGACGGCGCGGACATCGCCAAGGGCGGCGAGCTGTTCCGCACCAACTGCGCCCAGTGCCACAACTTCACCGGCAAGGGTGGTGCCCTGACCAAGGGCAAGTACGCGCCCACGCTGGAGGGTGTCGCCCCGAGGCACATCTACGAGGCCATGCAGACCGGCCCGCAGAACATGCCGTCCTTCCCCGACACCACGCTGTCCTCGAAGAACAAGAAGGACATCATCGCGTACCTGCACGCGGTCGACAGCAGCGAGACGACGAACCCCGGCGGTCTGGAACTGGGCGGCCTCGGGCCGGTCAGTGAGGGTCTGTTCGCCTGGATCTTCGGTCTCGGCGCGCTGATCGCCGTCGCCGTCTGGGTCGCCGCTCGGACCGCAAAGGCCAAGAAGTCATGAGTAGCCAAGACATTCCAGAAGAGAACCTGCCCGCAGAGCAGGACCACGCCCCCGGCGCGGTAACGGTCGCGGACGAGGAGAACCCGTTCGCGGACCCGGGGCTGCCGCCTCACGAGCATCGGATCCAGGACATCGACGAGCGGGCCGCCAGGCGGTCCGAGCGCGCGGTCGCCCTGCTGTTCACGGTGTCGATGCTGGCCACCCTCGGCTTCATCGCCTCGTACGTGACGATCCCGCGCGACAAGAACATCTTCGTCTTCCCGATCGGTCACCTCAGCGCGCTGAACTTCGCGCTGGGCCTGACCCTCGGTACGGCGCTGTTCTGCATCGGCGCGGGCGCGGTCCACTGGGCCCGCACCCTGATGTCCGACGTGGAGGTCGCCGACGACCGGCACGCCATCGCGGCCCCGGAGGACGTCCGTGCGAAGGTCCACGCGGACTTCCGCCAGGGCGCCAAGGAGTCCGCGCTCGGCCGCCGCAAGCTGCTGCGCAACACGATGTTCGGCGCGCTGGCCCTGTTCCCGCTCTCCGGCGTCATGCTGCTGCGCGACCTCGGCCCGCTGCCCGGCACCTCGCTGCGTCACACGCTGTGGGCCAAGGGCAAGCGCCTGGTCAACATGAACACCAACCAGCCGCTGCGTCCCGAGGACGTCGCCGTCGGCTCCCTCACCTTCGCCAAGCCCGACGGCCTGGAGGAGACCGACGAGGAGTTCCAGGACGAGATGGCCAAGGCGGCCCTGATGATCGTCCGGCTGCAGCCGGACAACATCAGGGACAAGCGCGAGCTCGACTGGTCGCACGAGGGCATCGTCGCGTTCTCCAAGATCTGCACCCACGTCGGCTGCCCGATCTCGCTGTACGAGCAGCAGACGCACCACGTGCTGTGCCCGTGCCACCAGTCCACCTTCGACCTCTCCGACGGTGCCCGAGTGATCTTCGGCCCCGCCGGCCACGCCCTGCCGCAGCTGCGCATCGGTGTGGACAGTGAGGGTTACCTCCAGGCGCTCGGCGACTTCGAGGAGCCCGTCGGTCCTGCATTCTGGGAGCGCGGATGAGTACTGCAGCGAACGAGACGCCCCGCTCTCGCGGGAAGGCACCGGCCGGCGAGCGCGTCGCCGACTGGGCCGACGGACGGCTCGGGATCTACTCCCTGGCCAAGTCCAACATGCGCAAGATCTTCCCCGACCACTGGTCGTTCATGTTGGGCGAAGTGTGCATGTACAGCTTCATCATCATCATCCTGACGGGTGTCTATCTGACGCTGTTCTTCCACCCGTCGATGAACGAGGTGCAGTACCACGGCAGCTACGTCCCGCTGCAGGGACAGCTGATGTCCGAGGCGTTCAACTCGACCCTGCACATCTCCTTCGACGTGCGCGGTGGTCTGCTCGTCCGGCAGATCCACCACTGGGCCGCGCTGATCTTCCTCGCCGGCATGTTCGTGCACATGATGCGCGTGTTCTTCACCGGCGCGTTCCGCAAGCCGCGTGAGATCAACTGGCTGTTCGGCTTCCTGCTGTTCGTCCTCGGCATGTTCACCGGCTTCACCGGTTACTCGCTCCCGGACGACCTGCTCTCCGGCACCGGTGTCCGCTTCACCGAGGGCGCGATCCTGTCGACGCCGATCGTCGGCACGTACATCTCGATGTTCCTCTTCGGCGGGCAGTTCCCCGGCCACGACTTCGTCGCCCGGTTCTACTCGATCCACATCCTGCTGCTGCCGGGCATCATGCTCGGCCTGATGGTGGCGCACCTGATCCTGGTCTTCTACCACAAGCACACGCAGTTCGCGGGTCCCGGAAAGACCGAGAAGAACGTCGTCGGCATGCCGCTGCTGCCGGTGTACATGGCCAAGGCCGGAGGCTTCTTCTTCCTGGTCTTCGGTGTCATCGCGGCCATCGCGGCGGTCGCCCAGATCAACCCGATCTGGGCCATGGGCCCCTACCGTCCGGACCAGGTGTCCACCGGCGCCCAGCCCGACTGGTACATGGGCTTCGCCGAGGGTCTGATCCGCTTCATGCCGGGCTGGGAGATCAACTTCTGGGGTCACACGCTGGTCCTCGGCGTGTTCATCCCGCTGGTGCTCTTCGGTGTGGTCCTGGCGGCGATGGCGCTCTACCCGTTCATCGAGTCCTGGATCACCGGCGACAAGCGCGAGCACCACATCCTGGACCGCCCGCGCAACGCCCCGACGCGTACCGGTCTGGGTGTCGCCTGGGTCACGATGTACATGATCACGCTGGTCGGCGGTGGCAACGACCTGTGGGCCACCCACTTCCACCTGTCGATCAACGCCGTGACCTGGTTCGTCCGGATCGGGTTCTTCGTCGGCCCGGTCGTCGCGTTCCTCGTCACCAAGCGGATCTGCCTGGGTCTGCAGCGCCGCGACCGCGAGAAGGTGCTGCACGGTCGCGAGACCGGCATCATCAAGCGGCTGCCGCACGGTGAGTTCATCGAGGTGCACGAGCCGCTCAGCCAGGAGCAGCTGCACACCCTCACGGCCCACCACCAGTACGCGCCGGCCGAGATCGGCCCGACGGTCGACGAGAACGGTGTCGAGCGCAAGGTGGGAGCCGGCGAGAAGCTCCGGGCGAAGCTGTCCAACGCCTACTACGGCGAGGACAACCAGATCCCGAAGCCGACCGTCGAGGAGTACAAGGAGATCACGAGCGGCCACGGCCACCACTGATCCCAGCGTCGCCACGCCACGCTGAAGGGCCCCGTCCGGGTTACGGACGGGGCCCTTCGCCGTGCCCGGGGCTCGATAGGGTGGGATCAACCACTGATTTCGTGTGTACGACACCCAGGAGCGGCATATGAGCGCTGTGACCCCCGCTGGAGGCGACACCGCGGCGGGCCGCTCCTGGCCCGCCCTGCTGAACGGCCTGCTTGAGGGCCAGGACCTGTCCGCCGACGACACCGCGTGGGCGATGGACCTGATCATGCGCGGCGAGGCCACCGACGCCCAGATCGCCGGGTTCATGGTGGCGCTGCGGGCCAAGGGCGAGACCGTCGAGGAGATCACCGGGCTCGTCCGCACGATGTACGAGCACGCCAACGTGATCGAGGTGCCCGGTCCCGCCGTCGACATCGTCGGCACCGGCGGCGACGGCGCCAAGACGGTGAACATCTCCACGATGGCGTCGATCGTCGTCGCGGGCACCGGCGCCAAGGTCGTCAAGCACGGCAACCGCGCCGCGTCCTCCGCCTCCGGCTCCTCCGACGTCCTGGAGAAGCTCGGGATCAATCTCAACCTGACCCCGCAGCGGGTCGCCGAGGTCGCCGAAGAGGCCGGCATCACCATCTGCTTCGCGGTGAAGTTCCACCCGTCCCTGCGCCATGTCGCCCCGGCCCGTGGCCAGTTGGGCATCCGGACCACGTTCAACGTGCTGGGCCCGCTGACCAACCCGGCCCGTGTGCGTGCCCAGGCCGTCGGCGTGGCCGACCCCCGGATGGCGCCGATCGTGGCCGGCGTCCTCGCCGAGCGGGGCAACTCCGCGCTGGTCTTCCGCGGCGACGACGGCCTGGACGAGCTGACGACGACGGCCACCTCCCGGGTGTGGGTGGTCCGTGACGGCAAGGTCAGGGAGGAGAGCTTCGACCCGCGGGACGTCGGCATCGACCTCGTCCCGGTGGAGGCCCTGCGCGGCGCCGACGCCGCGTACAACGCGGAGGTGGCCCGGCGCGTGCTGGACGGCGAGCAGGGCGCGGTGCGCGACGCGGTGCTGCTGAACGCGGCGGCGGCCGTGGTGGCCCTGCAGCCGACGGACGCCTCGCTCGCCGACCAGCTGCGGGCCGGCATGGCCAGGGCCGCCGAGTCCGTCGACTCGGGCGCCGCGAAGCGGACGCTGGAGAACTGGGTGGCGGCGAGCAATCGCTGACACCGGCAGCATGTGACGCAATGCGCAGTCCGCATGGCGGACTGCGCCTTGCGCGTCGAAGATCGTGTGGCAGGATACGAACCAGGTCATGAGTGACAGCCATTCGGCCCCGGCCGGCTGTCCGGCAACCCTCCGTCCGTGGCGGGGTGCCCCGGGTGAAGACCAGGTCGTGGGCAGCGAGGTCCACGGCAAGCGCGGACCCCTCACGAGTCCAGGGGTCCTGGTCGTCGAGGAGCCTTCCGTGAGCAAGCGAATGCGATAGGGCCGCAGAGCCCCGCCTCCGCATCCCCTTTTTCTCTTCTTCGCTCGTACGCCGTCCTTCGCGTGCGTTCTCACGGGAGTTCACCCATGTCTGTCTTCACCGCTGCCGCCGACCAGTCCGTTTGTGCCCCTCTGCCCGTTCTGGGCAGCGACGTCACTGTCCCGCTCGTCACCGGTGGCGAGGTCACCTACGCGGCCCTCGACTACGCGGCCAGCGCCCCCGCCCTGCAGCGCGTCTGGGACGACGTGTCCGCCTACGCGCCGTACTACGGCAGCGTCCACCGCGGTGCCGGCTACCTCTCCCAGCTCTCCACCGACCTGTTCGAGAACGCCCGGAAGACCGTCGCCGAGTTCCTCGGCTGCCGCGCCGACGACCAGGTGGTCTTCACCCGCTCGACCACCGACTCCCTGAACCTGCTGGCCCGGGCGATCCCGGCCGACTGCCAGGTCTTCGTCTTCGAGACCGAGCACCACGCCTCCCTGCTGCCCTGGCAGGACGCCAGGGTCACCTACCTCAACGCCCCCCGCACCCCGCAGCAGGCGGTCACGACCCTGGAGCGGGCCCTCGCCGACCGCGATCCTTACGGACCGGCCCTGGTCTGTGTCACCGGCGCCTCCAACGTCACCGGCGAGCTGTGGCCGGTACGCGAACTGGCCGCCGCCGCGCACGCCCACGGCGCCCGGATCGTCCTCGACGCCGCCCAGCTCGCCCCGCACCACCCGGTGGACATCCGCGACCTGGACGTCGACTGGGTCGCCTTCTCGGGCCACAAGCTGTACGCCCCGTTCGGCTCCGGCGTCCTGGCCGGCCGTGCCGACTGGCTGCGCGCGGCCGAGCCGTACCTCGCGGGCGGCGGCGCGAGCCGCAAGGTGACCCGGCGTCAGGACGGCGGTGTGGACGTGGAGTGGCACGAGAGCGCCGCGCGGCACGAAGCGGGTTCGCCGAACGTGATCGGTGCCTACTCCATCGCCTCGGCCTGCAAGGCGCTCACCGGGGCCGGCTGGGAGACCCTGGTCGCCCGCGAGCAGCACCTGATCGACCGGGTCCGCGCGGGCCTCGCCGAGGTCCCGCAGGTGAAGGTGCTGTCCCTCTTCGGCGACGACGCCCCGCGCGTCGGCGTGATCTCCTTCGTCGTCGAGGGCTGGAACAGCTCCCACTTCGCGGCCGCGCTCTCCGCCGAGTACGGCATCGGCGTCCGTGACGGCCTCTTCTGCGCCCATCCCCTGGTCCGCACCCTCCTCGGCAGCGACCCCCAGACCCAGGGCGAATGCGGCGCCCCCGAGACCGCGCCGGGGGAGAAGTCCCTCAACGCCATCCGCGTGAGCTTCGGCGCGGGCACCCCCGACGAGCACGTGGACCGTTTCGTCACGGCGGTCACGGAACTCGTGACCGAGGGCGCCAAGTGGACGTACCGCACGGAGGACGGCCGCTGCGTACCGGCGGTCTGAAGCCGGCGTGGGGGGGTTCCCGGCCCGCCGGCCGGCGGGCCCGGGGCCCTGCCTCGCTCTCCCCGGACGGCTCCGTCGCCCCCGCCGGTGCCTCCGGGGACGTACCGCACACGATCTCCCGCCTCGGCTCCCGGCGCACCGGCACGGCGGGTACGACGGTGCCCTGCCGACGCAGGAGGCGGGGGGCGGGTCGCTGGGTGGCCCCGCACCCCGGGCGAGCACCCAGCCGCCCCGGTCCGGCCCTTCCGCCCCGGTCCGGCCCGGCCTGCCGGTGCCGGACGCGTGGGACTCGTGGGCCGTGGGACCCGTGGGACGCGTGGGACAGGTCACGGAACCTGTTCAGGGGCGACCGCCCCGGCGCAGCGATGGCGCCCGCTGGTTTCAGGGCCTGGGACCACGGCTTCGACGGGTGGGCCCTGGGCCCGGGCGGACAAAAGCGCCGGCTCCGCGCCCCCGGGCCATGGACGTGAGTGTCTAGTTGTCGAGGCCGATCGCGAACGCCGCCTCCAGGTCGTGCTGGGAGTAGGTCCGGAACGCGACGTGCGTGTCGGTGCCCTCCACGCCGGGGATCTTGCTGATGCGGCCGGGGATGACCTCGGCCAGGTCGTCGTGCCGGCGGACCCGGACCATGGCGATCAGGTCGTAGGTGCCGGTGACCGAGAAGACCTCGCTGACGCTCTCCAGCGCGGCGATCTGCTCCGCGATCTCGGGGATCCGGTCCACGCTGGTCTTGATGAGGACGATCGCGGTGATCACGGCTGGTTCTCTCCCTCGGGTACCGGAGCTGGGGCGCACTTCACTCTAGTCGTACGGCCGTAGCGCACCCATGCGTAGCCGAAGCCCAGACCGAAGCCGACGAGGTGGGCGAGGTACGCCACCCCGGGACCGCCCGAGCTCTGCTCCGCCGCCGCCCACTGCAGGGCCGCCCAGAACGGCAGCACCACCCAGGCGGGGAACCGCAGCGGGAGGAAGAACAGGAAGGGGAGAAGACTGGTCACACGGGCACGGGGGAACAGGTAGAGGAACGCTCCGAGGACCGCCGAGATCGCCCCGGAGGCGCCGACCAGCGACTGCGCGGAGGAGGCGTTGGCGGCCGCGTAGCCCAGCAGGGCCAGGTATCCGCAGCCGACGTAGAAGAGGGTGAACTCGACCCGGCCCATCCGTTCCTCGGTCATCGTGCCGAAGACGAAGAGGAAGAGCATGTTGCCGAGCAGATGCACCCAGCTGCCGTGCACGAACAGGGCCGTGGCGGGGGTCAGGGCCGCGCGCACGGGCCTGGCGAACAGCTCGGCCGGGACCACGCCCCAGCGCCGGAAGTACGCCCGCTGCGCGGCGAGCAGCGCGTCCCCGGTGCCGTACCCCGGGACGAGACCGGAGGCCGGGCCCAGGACGAAGAGCAGACAGCACAGGGCGATGAGGCCGTACGTCATCGGTGCTGGTGCGCTCCGGACCGCTCTGAACGCCCTGCCGACCGCCGTGCTCCACTCGCTGATCATGAACACAGAGCATGACGTAACGGGACGCAAGCTGACAGACCGCCTCGCCGCCATGGACGGACCAGCGGGGGGTCCCCGCCAGGCCGTAGGGTTACGGCCACACGCGTCGGCCGGCGGCGCGAAAAGCGAGCATGAGCGAGAGAAGGAACGGACAGCCACGATGACGGTTCCCCTGCCGACCGCGACCACCCGGTGGCGCTGCACCCTGTGCGGCAACCTCACCCGGTTCGACGTGACCCGTTCCTCGAAGGTCGTCGAGTACGTCCACCTCGATCTGGCCGGTGAGCCGAGCGTGGAGGAGCGCGAGGTGGTCAGTGAGACCATCGAGTCGGTGCGCTGCCGCTGGTGCAACGCGGTGGACCAGGTGGAACTCGTGGACAGGCCGGGTGCCGGCTCCTGAGCGGAGCGGCCCCGAAGAAGTGACGTAGTGGGGTGTGACGGATGGTGGAGACCGCAGGCGGGGGGCCGGGCGACGGCACCGCCGAGGTGCTTGACCGTCCGCTGCCCGACGGGGTGCGCCGCAGGGTCGTACAGATCGTCTCGGACGGTTTCGGTGGCCTGACCGTGTCGGAACTGCCCGCCCAGCTCAGGCAGTACGCCCGGTTCGCCCCCAATCGCCGGGCGAAGTTCGCCGGGAACGCGATGGCGGCGGCGCTGGAGACCGATGCGCTGTTCCGGCAGCGGATCGGGGAGAAGTTCAGAGAGGTGCAGCCGGAACTCGCCGGCGCCCTCGACTCCGGCTCGCCGCTCCCGGCCGCGGACCCGCTCGACGTGGCGGCCGCGGCCTACGTACTGCGCCCGGCGGGCTGGGTGAAGCTGGTCACGGCGGCCGGCGAGGAGGTCCAGCGCGCTGACGCCGAGCGCGCCGACGAGGAGAGCCGGGCCGAACTGGAGCGGCTGCGCGCCGAGCTGGCCCAGGCCCGCGACCACACGCGCGCCGAGACCGAGCGGCTGCGCACGGAGCTGGAGTCGGCCAAGAAGGAAGCGGAATCGCTTCACCGCAAGCTCCGGGCCGCCCTCAGCGACGTCAAGCGCGGCGAGGCCGCCCTGCGCAAGGCCCAGGGCGAGATGGACGCCGTGCGCGCGGAGGCGCACCGGCAGGTGTCGGCCACCGAGAGCGAGTCCCGGCGGCTCAAGGCCCGGCTGGGTGAGGCCGAGGCCGCGCTGGAGGCCACCCGCCGGGCGGCCCGCGAGGGGCGCAGCGTGGAGGATATGCGGGTGCGGCTGCTGCTCGACACCCTGCTGGACGCGACCCAGGGGCTGAGGCGCGAACTCGCCCTGCCGCCGGTGTCCGTGCGGCCCGCGGAGACCGTGGACGCGGTCGAACCGGGACGAATGACGCCGAAGGACATCGCGGCGCGTGCCCTGTCGGAGCACGATCCGGCCATTCTCGACCAGTTGCTCGCCCTGCCGCAGGCGCATCTGGTGGTCGACGGCTACAACGTCACCAAGACCGGCTATCCGCAGATGCCGCTGGAGAAGCAGCGGCTGAGGCTGCTCGGTCAGCTCTCCGCGCTCGCCGCGCAGACCGGCGCCGAGGTGACCTGTGTCTTCGACGGCGCCGAACTGGCCGCGCCGGTGCTGCTGGCGCCGCCGCGCGGGGTGCGGGTGCTGTTCTCTAAGCCGGGCGTCACGGCCGACGAGCTGATCCGCCAGCTCGTGCGCGCGGAACCGCCGGGCCGTCCCGTCATCGTCGCCTCCACCGACCGGGAGGTGGCCGACGGGGTCGCGAAGGCGGGCGCCCGTCCGGTCGCCTCTGCGGTGCTTCTCAAGCGCCTGTCCTGAAGGTCCAACGGGCGTAGGCAATGCCCGAATTAGCCGTATCGTCACGCAACGTAGTGTCAATCGCGCATCACAGCATGTGAGTTGTGTGCAAAGAATGCATTGTGTGACGGGGTTTTTTGGTGTGAGGATTTGATCTGATCACAAGAGGGTCACTAGGGTCTGGGCTCGAACCTCCGAACGGGTGATCGCTCACTCACTCACGAGAAGGAGTTCGTCCTCCGTGGCGTCCCACCGTCGACCCAAGCAGCAGAGTCGCGCCCGCGTGACCGTGCTGACCACCACCGCCGCCGCCGCTGCCGTCGTGCTGAGCGCGAACGCCGCCAACGCCGCGCCGAGCCAGAAGCTCAGCAAGGACCAGGTCAAGGCCAAGGTCGACAAGCTGTACCAGGAGGCCGAGCAGGCCACCGAGAAGTACAACGGCGCGAAGGAGAAGCAGCAGAAGCTGCAGAAGGAAATATCCACCATCCAGGACAACGTCGCCCGGGGTCAGCAGGACCTCAACAAGCTGCGCGACGGCCTGGGTTCGCTGGCCACCTCGCAGTACCGCTCCGGCGGCATCGACCCCTCGGTCCAGCTCTTCCTGTCCTCCAACCCGGACGACTTCCTCGACAAGGCCTCCACGCTCGACCAGTTGAGCGCCCAGCAGGTCGACGCGCTGAAGAAGATCCAGGACAAACAGCGCGAACTCGCCCAGGAGCGGGCGGAAGCCGCCGAGAAGCTCAAGGACCTCTCCTCCACGCGCACCGAGCTGGAGCAGAAGAAGAAGGAAGTCCAGGGCAAGCTCGCCGACGCGCAGAAGGTCCTCAACACCCTGACCGCCAAGGAGAAGCAGGAGCTGGCCGCCCAGCAGGCGCGCGCCGACCGCTCCTCCAGCGAGCGCGTGAACCTGGGTGACGCCCCGCCCGCCTCCGGCCGTGCCGCCGCCGCCTTCTCCGCCGCCCAGGCCCAGCTCGGCAAGCCGTACGTCTACGGCGCCACCGGTCCGTCCTCCTTCGACTGCTCGGGCCTGACCTCCTACGCCTACGCCCAGGCCGGTGTCTCCATACCGCGCACCTCCGAGTCGCAGGCCACCATCGGCACCCGGATCTACGACCAGAGCCAGCTCAAGGTCGGCGACCTGGTGTTCTTCTACGGCGACATCCACCACGTCGGCCTGTACGCCGGCAACGGCCAGGTGCTGCACGCCCCACACACCGGTGCCGTGGTCCGCTACGAGGCGATGTCCGACATGCCGTTCCAGTTCGGCGTCCGGGTCTGACACCCCCCCGAAACCGGGTCTGATACCCCCGCGACGGCGGGAGAAACGCTGACCCGGCGGCGCCCGAACGGGCGAATCCCCTGGACCGGAACTGACTCCACGCCCCGCCACTGACCTGGGTCAGCGGCGGGGCGTCACTGTGTGTTGCCGCCACGGTCGTCGGCCGGGGTCCTTCCGCACGGCTACTGTCTGCCGCGTTTCCCCGGTGCCGGGGTCTCCCCGTCCCCAGGCGCCGGGGGATCAGTCTCTGTCCGCCAGCAGAAGGACTGCCGTGGGGTCTCACCGCCGCCTTGCCTCCTCCGGATTCGACCGGGGCGCCGTCGCCCTGTGCCTGCTGTCCGCCGCGACCGCCGCGCTCGGCGCCGTACCCGCGCACGCGGCTCCGCACGGCGACACCCGTGCCGAGGTGGACCGGCTCTACCAGGACGCGGAGCAGGCGACCCAGGCCTTCGACAAGGCCCAGGAGCGGGCGGGCGCGCTGCGCCGCGAGGTGCGCGACGCCCAGGACCACATCGCCCGGCAGCAGCAGCGCGTCAACACCCTGCGCGAACAGCTCGGTTCGCTGGCCGGCGCCCAGTACCGCGCGGGCGGCATCGACCCGTCCGTCGCGCTGCTCTTCTCCGACGACCCCGCCGACTACCTCGACAGGGCGTCCACCCTCGACCGCATCGGCGCCCACCAGGCGGGCCAGCTACGGGAGTTGCAGTCGGCGATGCGGGAGCTCGCGCAGGAACGCGCGCAGGCGGCCGGGAAGCTCGCCGCGCTGGAGGTCAGCCGCAAGGCCGTGGCCGCGCACAAGCGGACCGTCGGGGAGAAGCTCGCCAGGGCCCGGAAGCTGCTCAACGCGCTCCCGGCCGCCGAACGCGCCGCCTTCGACCGGACCTCGCGCTCCGACGACTCCGGCCGTGTCGACCTGACCGACCTGACCGACCTGACCGACCTGACCGGCGGCGCCGCCACCGACGCCCGCGCCGCCGCCGCGGTGGCCGCCGCCCGCACCGCCCTGGGCCGCCCGTACGTGTGGGGCGCCAACGGCCCCTCCGGCTTCGACTGCTCGGGCCTGATGCAGTGGGCGTACGCGCACGCCGGGATCCAGCTGCCGCGCACCTCGCAGGAGCAGCGCTCCGCCGGCCGGCGGATCCCGCTCTCCCAGGCCCGCCCCGGCGACCTGGTCGTCTACCGCTCCGACGCCAGCCATGTGGGGATGTACGTCGGCAACGGCCAGGTCATCCACGCCCCCTATCCGGGCGCGGCGGTGCGCTACGACCCGGTCGGGATGATGCCGATCTCCTCGGTCACCCGGCCCTGACCGCACCGCTCGCCGTTACGATCGGGAAATGGCTGGTCGCAGAGGGGTGTGGAGCATCGGGGCGGTGGGGCTGGGTCTGCTGCTCCCCCTGGCCGGGTGCGGCGGCCCGCCGGCCGACTCCGCCCGCACCGAGGTGCAGCATCTGCTCGACCGGCGCTCCGCCGCCCTCCTCGGCCACGACGAGACGGCGTACGAGGCGACGGGCACGGCGGCGCAGTACACCCGGCTGCGCGCCCTCCCGCTGGCCGGCTGGTCCTACCGGGTCACCGACGTGCGCCGCACCGCCTCCGGTGCCACCGCCGACGCCGACCTCAGCTACCGCGTCGCCGGGTACGACCGGGCCCCCGTGGACGCCCGCCGCACCCTCACCCTCGGCCGCACCGCCGACGGGAAGTGGTACGTCACCGCCGACAAGCCCGCCGGGCAGGCCGGGCAGCAGCTGTGGGACCAGGGCCCGGTGACGGCCGTCAAGGGCACCCACAGCCTCGTGCTGGGCACCGGCCGGACGGCCGCCGCCCTGCGTGCGTACGCCAGGCTGGCCGACCGCGCCGTCCCGGCCGTCTCCCGGGCCTGGGGCACCGACTGGAGCCGCCATGTCGTCGTCCTCGTCCCGCGGTCCCTTCAGGGCATGGCGGGGCTGCTGGGCTCGCCCGCCTCGAACTACCGGGGCATCGCCGCCGTCACCACCGGCGAGGCGGGCGGCTCCGGCCGGGCGCCCGCGGACCGGGTGGTCGTCAACCCGGAGGCGTACGCCATCCTCGGCGACCTGGGCAAGCAGGTGGTGCTCACCCACGAGACCACCCATGTGGCCACCCGCGCGCACACCACCGCCGCGACCCCGCTGTGGCTGTCCGAGGGCTACGCGGACTGGATCGGCTACCTCGGCACCGGCCGCACCCCCACCGAGGCGGCCCCGGAGCTCACCCGTGCCGTCCAGGACGGCCGTCCGCCCAGCGCGCTCCCGGCCGACAAGGACTTCGGCTTCACCAGCGAACCGGCCGAGCTCGCCCAGGCCTACGAGGGCGGCTGGCTGGCCTGCCGGATGATCGCCGACCACTGGGGCACGGCCCGGCTCGACGCCTTCTACCGTGCCGTCGGCGCCCACGACAGGCGGGCGGGCGCGGTCGAGGACGCCCTGCGGAAGGTGCTCGGCACCACGCCCGAGGCCTTCACCGGGCAGTGGCGCGCGTATCTGCGCGCCCAGCTGTCCCGGACCGAGTGACCTCGTCCCCGCACCGTGCAGAGCGCTCGGCCGGCCCCGGCGAGCATCTCGACGGCCTCGCACCGCCAGGCCCGCTCGCCTTCCCGGTGGCCCGGGCGACCCGCAGCGGTGCGTGCCGGCTGAGTCAGGGGGAGACCGGGGCCTTGCGCGGCCGGGTCGGCTGGGGCGGCAGCGGCGCGGAGGGGGCCGGCGGCACGGTCGAGCGCCACAGCCGGCGGCCCGCCATGACCGAGGCCGCGACCAGCAGGCCGTTGCGCAGCGCCAGCAGCAGGACGCCGTACCGGTCGCTGACCACCACGTGCCCGAAGCCGATCGGGAACTCCAGGACCGTCACGAACGACGCGGCCACCACCATCAGCGCGGGCGCCCCCATCCGGCTCGCCCGGTACGACACACAGACCGCGGCCAGGCCGATCAGCCACACCAGGTACTGCGGGCTGATCACCCGGCTGGTGACCGTGAACAGCAGGACGGCGGTGAAGGCCGCCTCCGCGAGCGTGTGCGGCGCCATCCGGGCCGCCCGCAGCCGCCACAGCAGCAGCCAGCCGAAGGCCGCCCCCGTCAGCGTCATCGCCGCCGCACTGACCTGGTCCACGTGCGGGCCGAGGAATTCGATCGACCCGTAGTTCAGCAGCACCTGTCCGTGCCAGCCGAAGTGCCGGGCCACATGGAAGACCAGCGCGCCCAGCGACTCCACCTCGGTGCCCCGCTCCCGCTGGAAGGCCAGGAAGGCGAAGGCACCCGGCATGGACACCGCGAACAGCGCCGCGAGCCCGGACGCGGTGACCGCCGCCGACCACCACGCCCGGCGCCGTACCGCACCGGCCAGCAGCAGCGCCGGCCACACCTTCAGCATGGCCCCGAACGCGGTCAGCGCGCCCATCAGCCGCGGATGCCGGGCCCCGGCCAGCAGCGCCGCCACGGCCACCGCGGTCACCATCACGTCGTAGCGGGCGTAGACCGTCGGGCCGAGCAGCGGCACGCCCGCCACCCAGACCCAGGCGCCGTACGACGACCGGTCCGGGCGCCGGGCCGGAAACAGCAGCAGCGCCAGGACGACCGCGTCGGCGAGGAGGGCCAGCACGAAGAAGGCGTGCGTGTAGGACAGGAAGGGCAGCGCGGCGGGGGCGAGCACCGGCAGGGCGGCGGCCGGCGGGTACTGCCAGGTCACGTCGTCGAGCGGAAACGTTCCGTGCCGCAGCACCTCGTACCAGCCCCGGTAGGTCACCGAGACGTCGGAGGTGACGTCCAGGTCCGAGAAGGCGAACACCCCGTAGACGAACAACAGCAGCAGCACACGGGTGACCACCCAGGTCGCGAGCAGCCATGCCAGGGACCGCCCGGCGCCCTTCGTCTCCACGTGCTCCCCTGACGTTCGATGTCCGCCGCGATCTCCGCGTCGCGGGACCATGATGGCAAGCGTGGCTGTGCCCATGCCACGAACCCCGCCGCGTCCGGCCCGGGACGGCCCATTCGGTCCCGGCCGGGTACGGCCGATTCGGTAGGGTCGGCGGCGATGCACAAGACCCTGATCGTGACCAACGACTTTCCGCCCCGGCCGGGCGGCATCCAGGCCTTCCTGCACAACATGGCCCTCCGCCTGGACCCCGGCCGGCTGGTCGTCTACGCCTCCACCTGGAAGCGCGGCCGGGAGGGCGCCCGGGCCACCGCCGACTTCGACGCCGAGCAGCCCTTCACCGTCGTCCGCGATCGTACGACCATGCTGCTGCCCACCCCGCGGGCGACCCGGCGGGCGGTCGGACTGCTGCGCGAGCACGGGTGCACCTCGGTGTGGTTCGGCGCGGCGGCCCCGCTCGGCCTGATGGCCCCCGCCCTCCGCAAGGCGGGCGCCGAGCGGCTGGTGGCCACCACGCACGGCCACGAGGCGGGCTGGGCCCAGCTGCCCGCCGCCCGGCACCTGCTGCGGCGGATCGGTGACACGACGGACACGCTCACGTACCTGGGCGAGTACACACGGTCGCGCATCGCCACCGCGCTCACTCCGGCCGCCGCCGCCCGCATGGTCCAGCTGCCGCCGGGCGTCGACGAGAAGACGTTCCACCCCGGATCCGGCGGCGACGAGGTCCGCGCCCGGCTCGGCCTCACGGACCGCCCGGTCGTGGTCTGCGTCTCCCGGCTGGTCCCGCGCAAGGGTCAGGACACCCTCATCCGGGCCATGCCCCGCATCCTGGCCGCCGAGCCGGACACCGTCCTGCTCGTCGTCGGCGGCGGCCCCTACGAGCGGGACCTGCGGCGGATGGCCGCCGAGACCGGCGTCGGCGACTCCGTCCGCTTCACCGGCGCCGTCCCCTGGTCCGAACTGCCCGCCCACTACGGCGCCGGCGACGTCTTCGCCATGCCCTGCCGCACCCGCCGCGGCGGCCTGGACGTGGAGGGCCTCGGCATCGTCTACCTGGAGGCGTCGGCCACGGGCCTGCCGGTGGTCGCGGGCGACTCGGGCGGCGCGCCGGACGCGGTGCTCGACGGGGAGACGGGGTGGGTGGTCAGGGGCGGTGACCCGGTCGGGACGGCAGACCGCATCGTGCCCCTGCTGCAAGACCCCGCGCTGCGGCGCACGATGGGGGAGCGCGGCAGACGGTGGGTCGAGGAGAAGTGGCGCTGGGACCTGCTCGCCGAGAAACTTGAGGACTTGCTCTAGGGGAGGCGCCCCGAAGGGGCGCGGGGAACGGCGCGACGAGCCACGATGGGCCCGCAGTCGCCCGCCACGAGTGCCCGGCACCCGGATGGCACCCCCGCTCTCCGGCGGAGCCCTTGGCGGAACCCCGTAATCCGCCCATGCTGCGCACATGACAGCAAACCTGATGAGACGTCAGCTGACGCGACGTCACCTACTCGGTATGGCAGCGCTGCAGACAGCAGCTGCCCTCGGCTTCACCCGCATCGGTCTCCAGTCGGCCCGAGCGGTGCAGCCGGACGCGGTCGAGTCCGCCCCGGCGATGGTCGTCGGCTCCGGGTACGGCGGGGCGGTCGCCGCCCTCCGCCTCGGCCAGGCCGGCATCCGCACCCTCGTGCTCGAGATGGGGGAGCTCTGGAACACCGCCGGCGCCGACGGCAAGGTGTTCTGCTCCACCAGCGCCCCCGACCAGCGCTCCATGTGGTTCCGCACCCGCACCGAGGCCCCGCTCGCCACCTTCCTCTGGCTGGACGTGGTCAACAAGGGCATCAGCCCCTATCCCGGCGTCCTGGACCGCGTGCACTACGACCACATGTCCGTCTACGTCGGCCGCGGCGTCGGCGGCGGCTCCCTCGTCAACGGCGGCATGGCGGTCACGCCCCTGAAGTCGTACTTCACCGAGCAGTTCCCGACCGTGGACGCCGACGAGATGTACGGCACCTACTACCCCCGCGCCCGCGCCATGCTCGGTGTCAACACGATCGACCCGGCGTGGTTCGAGTCCACCGAGTGGTACCGGTTCACCCGCACCTCCCGGAAGGCCGCCGGCAACGCGGGCCTGAAGACCACCTTCGTGCCCAACGTCTACGACTTCGGCTACATGCAGCAGGAGGCGGCCGGCACGGCCACGAGGTCCGCGCTCGCCGGCGAGGTCATCTACGGCAACAACCACGGCAAGCGCAGCCTCGACAAGACCTATCTGGCCGCCGCTCTCGGCACCGGCAACGTCACCATCCACACCCTGGAGAAGGTGCGGTCCGTCAGCCGGGCCGGCGACGGGTCGTACGTGCTGACCGCCGACCGCATCGACACCACCGGCGCGGTCGTCGAGACCAAGCAGTACAGCTGCACCTCCCTCTTCCTCGGCGGCGGCAGCCTCGGCACCACCGAACTCCTCGTCCGCGCCCGGGACACCGGCACCCTGCCCGACCTGAACTCCGCCGTGGGCGCGGGCTGGGGCCCCAACGGCAACACCATGCTGGGCCGGGCCAACCACATCTGGGACACCGTCGGCGCCGACGAGGCGACCATGCCCGTGATGGGCATCGACGACTGGGCCAACACCGACAACCCGGTCTTCGCCGAGATCGCCCCGCTGCCCATGGGGTTCGAGCACTGGATCAGCCTGTACCTCGCGATCACCAAGAACCCCGAGCGGGCCTCGTTCACGTACGACTCCGCCTCCGGCGCGGTGCGGCTCGGCTGGACGGCCGCCCAGAGCGCGGTGTCGGTGGGCATGGCCAAGAAGCTGTTCGACCGGATCAACCTGGCCAACGCGACCATCTACCGCTACGACCTGTTCGGCTCCGCCGGGAAGGTCTTCGCCGACGACTTCACCTACCACCCGCTCGGCGGCTGCGTCCTCGGCAGGGCCACCGACGACTACGGCCGGGTGAAGGGCTACGACCGGCTGTACGTCACCGACGGCTCGCTCGTGCCCGGCAACATCGGCGTGAACCCCTTCGTCACCATCACCGCGCTCGCCGAACGCACGATGGCGCGGGTCCTCGCCGAGGACACCGCGCCATGAGGCTCTTCCAAAGAGCCGGCTACTTGGCGTAGATCGCCTCGATCTCGTCCGCGTAGTCCTTCGCCACCACGTTCCGCTTGAGCTTCAGCGACGGGGTGAGGTGGCCCGACTCCTCCGTGAACTGGGAGGACAGAATGCGGAACTTCCGCACCGATTCCGCCTTCGACACCGCGGCGTTGCCGTCGTCGACGGCCGCCTGGATCGCCGCGTTCAGATCCGGGTCGTCCTTCAGCGACGCCGCGGTGGCACCCGCCGGCTTGCCGTGCTCCTCGGCCCAACGGCCCAGGAACTCCTCGTCGATGGTGACCAGCGCGCCCACGAACGGCCGCCCGTCGCCCACCACCATGCACTCCGCGACCAGCGCGTGCGCCCGGATCCGGTCCTCGATCACCGCCGGCGCCACGTTCTTGCCGCCCGCGGTGACGATGATCTCCTTCTTCCGGCCGGTGATCCTGAGGTAGCCGTCCTCGTCCAGGGTGCCGATGTCACCGGTGTGGAACCAGCCGTCGGCCAGCGCCTCGGCGGTCGCGCCCGGGTTGTTCCAGTACTCCTTGAACAGGTGCTCGCCGTGCAGCAGCACCTCGCCGTCGTCCGCTATCCGCACCACCGAGCCCGGCAGCGGCTGACCGACCGTGCCGATCTTCTGCCGGTCCCACGGGTTGAACGCGGTCGCCGCACAGGACTCGGTCAGGCCGTAGCCCTCCAGCACCGTGAAGCCGATGCCCCGGAAGAAGTGGCCGAGCCGCTCGCCCAGCGGGGCACCGCCGGAGATGGCGTACTCGCCCCGGCCGCCGAGCACCGCGCGCAGCTTGCTGTAGACCAGCCGGTCGAAGACCTTGTGCTTGACCTTCAGGCCGAACGACGGGCCGGAGGCGCTGTCCAGCGCCTTGCTGTAGGCGATCGCGGTGTCCGCCGCCTTGTCGAAGACCGCGCCCTTGCCGTCCGCCTGCGCCTTCGCGCGCGCGGAGTTGTAGACCTTCTCGAAGACGCGCGGGACGCCGAGGACCAGCGTCGGCCGGAAGGCGGCCAGCTCGTCGGTGAGGTGCTTGATGTCGGGGACGCAGCCGAGCTTGATCGGCGCCATCATCGGCGCGATCTGCACGAGCCGGCCGAAGACGTGCGCGAGCGGCAGGAAGAGCAGGACCGAGCACTCGCCGGTACGGAACAGCGGGCGCAGCCGCTCCACGATGTTGCCGCACTCGGCGAAGAAGTTGCGGTGGGTGAGCACACAGCCCTTGGGGCGGCCGGTCGTGCCGCTCGTGTACACGATGGTCGCCGGGTCGTCGGCCTTGGCGAGCGAGCCGCGCTCCTCGACCGTCTCGTCCGACACGTCCTGTCCGAGCCGCGCGAGCTCCTCGACGCCGCCGGCCTCGATCTGCCAGACGTGCTTGAGGGCGGGCAGCGACTCGCGCACCGCCTCCACGGCCGCCGCGTGGGTGTCCAGTTCCACGACGCAGGCGGTCGCGCCCGAGTCGGACAGGATCCACTGCACCTGCTCCGGGGAGCTGGTCTCGTACACCGGCACGGTGACCGCGCCCGCGCTCCAGATCGCGAAGTCCAGGAGCGTCCACTCGTAGCGGGTGCGGGACATCAGGCCCACCCGGTCGCCCGGCTGGACGCCGGCGGCGATGAGGCCCTTGGCGGCGGTGTGCACCTCGGCCAGGAACTGCCGGGCCGTCACGTCCTGCCAGACTCCGCCGACCTTGCGGGCGATGACGGCGACGTCGGGATGCTGCGCGGCGTTTCTGCGGACGATGTCGGTCAGGTTGCCGTCCGCAGGGACCTCGTACAAAGCCGGAAGGCTGAACTCGCGCAAGACTGCTGCTCCTCATAGGGCGCCGGCGCCACGACTCTGTGTGATGCGACGGTGCGGTCCAAGGCTCGGGCAAGTGCTCGGGAATTCAGCTGTTGAAAACCAGAGCACGACTGGACTGCCCGGACGTTACCCGCCGGTATGGCGTTCCCGACAGGGGTTCCCGGTGAGATGTTCGCTGCGTCACACATGTTGGCGTTCCTTCGCGCACAGTAGTCCACGGCTGAACCGACCGGCGAGTAACCGCAGGCCGGACCGACACTGTTCACGCACACCGCACAGGCCTACCCTTGATCACCATGGCTCCCACACCCTCCGGCAACCGAAGGACGCGCGTCCATGTGGTCAGTGACGTGCACGGCAACGCCCGGGACCTGGCCCGGGCCGGCGAGGGTGCCGACGCCCTGATATGCCTGGGCGACCTCGTGCTCTTCCTCGACTACGCCGACCACTCGCGCGGCATCTTCCCGGACCTGTTCGGCAGGGAGAACGCCGACCGCATCGTCGAGCTGCGCACCGCCCGCCGCTTCGAGGAGGCCCGGGAGTTCGGCGCCCGGCTGTGGGCCGGCATCGGCGGGGACCGGGCCGGGGCCATCGAGAAGGCGGTGCGCAAGCAGTACGCCGAGCTGTTCGCCGCGTTCCCCACGCCGACGTACGCCACCTACGGCAACGTCGACATGCCCCCGCTGTGGCGGGAGTACGCCCGCCCCGGCACCACCGTGCTCGACGGCCAGCGGGTGGAGATCGGCGGCTGGACCTTCGGCTTCGTCGGCGGCGGCCTGCGCACCCCGATGCGCACGCCGTACGAGATCGGCGACGAGGAGTACGCGGCGAAGATCGAGGCGGTCGGGGAGGTCGACGTGCTGTGCACGCACATACCGCCGGAGGTCCCCGAGCTGGTCTACGACACCGTCGCCCGCCGCTTCGAACGCGGCAGCCGCGCCCTGCTGGACGCCATCCGCCGTACCAGGCCCCGCTATTCGCTCTTCGGGCACGTGCACCAGCCGCTCGTTCCGCGGATGCGGATCGGGGCGACGGAGTGCGTGAACGTCGGCCACTTCGCGGGCTCGGGCCGGCCCTGGGCGCTCGAATGGTGACCGGCGGGACACGGGGTGAAGGCGGCAGGTCGGCGGCGCGGTAGCCTTCACGCTGCACACACGTGCGCACGACGACCTCTGTACCGGCCCGCATCTGGAGGAGCCACGGCGATGGCGGAACACACCAGCTCGAGCATCACGATCGAGGCGGCACCGGCCGACGTCATGGGGGTGATCGCCGACTTCGCCCGCTACCCGGACTGGACGGGCGAGGTGAAGGAGGCGGAGGTCCTCGAAACCGACGACCAGGGCCGCGCCGAGCAGGTCCGCCTCGTCATGGACGCGGGGGCGATCAAGGACGACCAGACGCTGGCCTACACGTGGACCGGTGAGAACGAGGTCTCCTGGACCCTGGTCAAGTCCCAGATGCTGCGCTCCCTGGACGGCTCTTACGTCCTCAAGCCCACCGGCCCCGGCACCACGGAGGTCACCTACCTCCTGACCGTCGACGTCAAGATCCCCATGCTCGGCATGATCAAGCGCAAGGCGGAGAAGGTCATCATCGACCGCGCGCTGGCCGGTCTGAAGAAGAGGGTGGAGTCGGGGGAGAAGTAACAGGCCCCCTGCGGACACCGCGCGCGACGATACCGTTCAGCCTCATGCGCACCATCCTGATCACAGGCCCGGGCGGCAGCGGCCGTACCACCATCGCTGCCGCCACCGCACAGCGCGCCGCGGGCGAAGGCGCCCGCACCCTCCTGCTCGGTGCCGACCGCACCGACACCCTCGGCGCCGCGCTGGGCTCCGCGACAGGACCGGCCCCCGGGCGGGCCGCGGCGAACCTCACCACCTGGCGCCCCGACGCCGTCGCCCGCTTCCGCGAGGACCTCACCGCCTTCCAGACCCGCGCCACGAACGTCCTCGACCTGCTCGGCGCCGCCCGCCTGGACGCCGAGGAGGTCACCCCGCTGCCCGGCGCCGAGGAGCTGTCCTTCCTGCGCGCCCTCAGGGACGCCGCCCTGTCCGAGCGCTTCGACCTGCTCGTCGTCGACCTCCCGGCCCTCCCACAGGCCCTCGCCCTGCTCGCCCTCCCCGAGGAGCTGCGTCGCTATCTGCGCCGTCTGCTCCCGCCCGAGCGGCAGGCGGCCCGCGCCCTGCGCCCGGTCCTCGGCCGGCTGGCCGGGGTGCCCATGCCCGCCGACTGGCTGTACGAGACGGCGGCCCGCTGGGACGTCGAACTGGCCGCCGTCGAGAGCGTCCTCACCGACCGGAACACCGCCGTCCGCCTGGTCGCCGAACCCGGTCCGGCGGGCGCCGACGCCGTACGCGCCGCCCGCCTCGGCCTCGCCCTGCGCGGCCTGCGCACCGAGGCACTGATCGCCAACCGCGCCCTGCCCGAGACCGAGCCGGACAGCCTGTTCGCCGGGCTCCTCGCCCAGCAGCGCAAGACGCTCGCCGACTGGCAGGACCAGCCGTACGCCGTCCACCCCGTCCCCCACCTCGGCCACGACCCGCGCGGCCAGGACGACCTCACCGCCCTGGCCGTACCCGCCGTCAACCCGGCTCCCGCCCTGGTCGAGTGGCCCGTCGCCGACCGGATCGCCGAGGACGGCGTGCTGGTCTGGCACATCCCGCTGCCCGGCGCGATACGGGAGGAGGTGGACCTGGTCCGGCGCGGCGACGAACTCGTGATCACCGTCGGCCCGTTCCGGCGGATCGTCCCGCTGCCGTCCGCCCTGCGCCGCTGCACCGTCGCCGGGGCCGGTCTGCGCGAGGGGGAGCTGCGGGTCCGGTTCGCCCCCGACCCGGACCTCTGGCCGGCCGGCGGACGGTGAACCGGGCACGCCCGTTCGGGTAACGTCGTAAAGGCGAACCGTCGTCAGGAGTCCGCCATGAGCGAAGAGCGTCCCGCATCCGGCCCGGCCGAGGAGCACGAGGAACAGGGCCGGGCGACCGACGCCGACGCCTGGGCCACGGCCTGCGCCGAGGACCTCGCCGCCGAGAAGGCCCGCCGCCGCGCCGAGCACGGTCCGCAGCCGGGCTCGGCCGCGGAGGAACTGAAGAAACTCGTGGACACGGTGGCCGACAAGCTGTCCGGCCTGCCGTCACCGCTCCTCGGCAGCCTCGCCGGCCCGGCCGCCCAGCAGGTGGTGCGCCAGGTGGTCCAGCAGGCGAAAGCCGCCGTCGAGCCGGTCGTGGAGCGCAATCCGGACGTCTTCGACCACCTGGCCGCGGCCGGCAGCGAACTGCTCGCCGCCTACCGTTCCGCCGTCCAGGCGCAGGAGCGCCGCTGGACCGCCCGCACCGCCGACGACCTGACCCGCGAGCAGCGGGACGACCGGCGCGACGGCGGCGAGGGCACCGGTCCGGGGGAGCGGATCGACCTGGACTGAAGCGCTTTCCCGGCAGGGCCTCGGGTACGGTTGGCCGTAGCGGGGCTCGACCGAAACTGAGGGATTCATGGGACTCACCATCGGCGTCGACATCGGCGGCACCAAGATCGCGGCCGGCGTGGTCGACGAGGAAGGCAACATCCTCTCGACCTTCAAGGTGCCGACCCCCACCACGCCCGAGGCCATCGTGGACGCCATCGCCTCGGCGGTGGAGGGCGCGCGCGCCGGGCACGAGATCGTCGGCGTGGGCATCGGTGCGGCCGGTTACGTCAACCGGCAGCGCTCGACGGTGTACTTCGCGCCGAACATCGACTGGCGCCAGGAGCCGCTGAAGGAGAAGGTCGAGGCCCGCGTGGGCCTCCCGGTCGTGGTCGAGAACGACGCCAACGCCGCCGCCTGGGGCGAGTACAAGTTCGGCGCCGGCAAGGGCCACCGCAACGTCATCTGCATCACGCTCGGCACCGGTCTCGGCGGCGGCATCATCATCGGCAACAAGCTGCGCCGCGGTCACTTCGGCGTGGCCGCGGAGTTCGGCCACATCCGGATGGTCCCGGACGGCCTGCTGTGCGGCTGCGGCTCGCAGGGCTGCTGGGAGCAGTACGCCTCCGGCCGCGCCCTGGTCCGCTACGCCAAGCAGCGCGCCAACGCCACCCCCGAGAGCGCGGAGGTGCTGCTCTCGCTCGGCGACGGCACCCCCGACGGCATCGAGGGCAAGCACATCTCCATGGCCGCCCGTCAGGGCGACCCGGTCGCCGTCGACTCCTACCGCGAGCTGGCCCGCTGGGCCGGCGCGGGCCTGGCCGACCTGGCCTCCCTCTTCGACCCCTCCGCCTTCATCGTGGGCGGCGGCCTCTCCGACGAGGGCGAGCTGGTCCTCGACCCGATCCGCAAGTCCTACAAGCGCTGGCTGGTCGGCGGCAACTGGCGCCCGGTCGCCGACGTGATCGCGGCCCAGCTCGGCAACAAGGCGGGCCTGGTGGGAGCGGCCGACCTGGCCCGGGAGCCCGACCCGATCATGTAGTGGGTCCCACGACAGTGCCCGCCGCGTCCGGTCCCGGGACGGGCGGGCATCGTCGTATGTTGATCGGCATGGCGACCAGCACGCTGCTTCCCAACTCCCGTACCGAATCCGACGGTTCCGCGGTCATCCGCGTCCTGAGCTACAACATCCGCTCGATGCGCGACGACACGGACGCCCTGGCCAGGATCATCACCGCCTGCGCCCCCGACCTGGTCCTCGTCCAGGAAGCCCCCCGCTTCTTCCGCTGGCGCAAGAAGCTCGCCCGGCTGGCGGCGGCCTCTGGCCAGGTGATCCTCACCGGTGGCGCCACCGCCGCGGGACCGGCGATCCTGTGCTCGCTGCGGGCCACCGTGGAGCGCACGGAGGACGTCCTGCTGCCCCTGACCCCCGGCCTCCACCGGCGCGGCTTCGCCACGGCGGTGGTGCGTTTCGGCGCCGCTCGCATCGGCGTGCTCAGCTGCCACCTGAGCCTGCGGGGGGACGAGCGCCGTGAGCAGGCCGGCATGCTCCTGGACCGCCTCGCCGGTATGGGCGTGGAGCACGCCATCGCCGGCGGCGACCTCAACGAGGGCCCCGACGGGCCCGCCTTCCGCCTGCTCGCCGGGGCCCTCCAGGACTGCCGGGCGGTGGCGCCCTGGGGCGGAGCTGAGACCTGGCGGTACAGCGAACCACACCGGCGCATCGACGCCGTCTTCGCCACGAAGGGCGTCGAGGTGCTCGGCTGCGGGGTGCCGCTGGAGCAGCCGGGCGTCACCGGGGCCGACCTGATCGCGGCCACGGACCACCTCCCGGTCCTCGCCGCCCTGCGCGTACCGGTGGCCTGAGCCGCACTGTACGAGGTTCAGACCACCGCGCCCCGGCCCGGGTCGTCGTCCCCCTCGTCGTCCGTGCGCATCCGCATCACCAGCGCGGCGAAACCGCCGAGGAAGCCGCCGATGCCGAGGGTCGTCAGCCACCAGGTCATCTCCCAGCCGAGCACCACCGCCAGCAGGAGCAGGACCGGGCCGCCCACGACACCCAGCCAGGCGAACTTCGCGGTGGTGTCGGCGGCCGGCAGCGGCGGCGGCTCCGGCGGGACGAAGTGACCCTCGTCGTCCTCGTCGAAGTCCTCCTCGGACGGCTCGGGCGGGCTGTAGTCGCGCGGGCCGACACCGGGCGCGAAGGACACCGAGCTGCCCAGCGGCCGGACCGGGGCCTTGTCGGTGTCGCTCTCGGCATCCGGCTCCGGCAGCGGCAGGTCCTCCACCCGTTTGAAGGGCCTGCTGCCCGGCGGGTCCGGCGGCTCCTCGCCGTACCCCGCGACGATCGCCTGCCAGGCGGCGTCCTCGTCGAAGGGCGGGCTCTGCTCCTCCGGCTCGCGGTCCCCGCGGTCCTCGCGGTCGGACTCGTGCTCAGCCACCTGTGGCCGTCCCTTCCTTGCCGAGACTGGGTGCGAGCCGGCCCATGAAGGCGAGGCTCTCCTCGAAGATCCGGTCCGCATCCTGGTCCAACGTCGCCACGTGGTAGCTCTGTTCCAGCACGATCTCCGTCACGTCCGTGGACGACACCCGGCTGAGCACCCGGGCCGAGTCGGCGGCCGGGACGACATGGTCCTGGGCGCTGCGCAGCAGCAGCAACGGCTGGGTGACCTGGGGCAGCTCGCCGTCCAGCCGGCGCAGGAACACCCGCAGCGAGTGCGCCGCGTGCAGCGGCACCCGGTCGTAGCCCAGCTCGGCCGCGCCCTCCTTGGCGATGTCGCTGGCGATGCCCTTCGTCGTCCGTACGAGATGCCGGGCCACCGGAAGGGCGTACGCCGACAGGCCGTGCACCTTGTTGGCCGGGTTGACGACCACCGCGCCGGTGACCCGCTCGCCGTGCCGCGCGGCGAGGCGGAGCGCCAGCGCGCCGCCCATCGACAGGCCCGCGACGAACACCTGGGAGCAGCGCTCGGACAGCACGCGCAGCTCCCGGTCCACCTCCGCGTACCAGTCCTGCCAGCCGGTGACCTGCATGTCCTCCCAGCGGGTGCCGTGGCCGGGCAGCAGCGGCAGCGACACGGTCAGGCCGTGGGCCGCGTGGTGCTCCGCCCAGGGGCGCAGCGACTGGGGCGAGCCGGTGAAGCCGTGGCAGAGGAGAACCCCCACCTCCCCGCCCTCGTGGCGGTACGGCTCGGCTCCGGGGAGGACCGGCACCTTCGACGCTCCTGTTCCTGAAGGGGCCCCACCGGTGGCCGGTGAAGGCGTGCGGGAAACGCGCGGATGTGCTTCACCGTACGCGACCGCACCGACACCGACCAGGGTCGTCGGGGCCTTTGACAGTCCTGAAGGGTTAAGGTCTGTTCGACGGAAACGGGAGGCAAGCGGGTGTTGTACGGCACGATGAAGGTCGCCATCGGGGGGCCGTTGAAGGTCGCCTTCAGACCCTGGGTGGAAGGCCTGGAGAACATACCGGCCGAGGGCGCCGCCATCCTGGCGAGCAATCACCTGTCCTTCTCGGACTCGTTCTTCCTGCCGGCGGTCCTGGACCGCAAGGTCACCTTCATCGCGAAGGCCGAGTACTTCACCACGCCCGGGGTCAAGGGCCGGCTCACGGCGGCCTTCTTCAAGGGCGTCGGACAGCTCCCGGTCGACCGCTCCGGGGCGCGCGGCGCCGGCGAGGCCGCGATCAAGAGCGGCATAGAGGTGCTGGAGCGCGGCGAGCTGTTCGGCATCTACCCCGAGGGCACCCGCTCGCCCGACGGCCGGCTCTACCGGGGCAAGCCCGGCGGCCTCGCGCGCGTGGCGCTCGCCACCGGCGCGCCGGTCATCCCGGTCGCGATGATCGACACCGAGAAGATCCAGCCGCCGGGCAAGGTGGTGCCGAAGCTGATGCGGCCCGGCATCCGCATCGGCAAGCCGCTCGACTTCAGCCGCTACCTCGGCATGGAGCACGACCGTTTCGTCCTGCGCGCCCTGACCGACGAGGTCATGTACGAGATCATGAAGCTCTCCGGCCAGGAGTACGTCGACATGTACGCGACGGCGGCCAAGCGGCAGATCGCGGAGGCGGCGAAGGCGGCCAGGGAAGCGGAGAAGGCCAGGGAAGCGGAGAAGAAGACAGACGCCTGAGGCCTGACCAGGGGGCCGGGGGACGGGGGGACATGCCGAAGCGCGAGCGCGTGACGCGGATGTCGGTCGAGCTGCCGCTGTGGCGCGCGCTCGCCGGCTACCGCGTGCTGACCATGCTGTACGCCATCGGCCTGGGCGTCACGAGGCACGGCCTCTTCGTACGCCCCTGGATCGCCGTCTGCTACTTCGCCGTCCTGTTCGTCTGGACCCTCGCCACCCTGCCCCGGGTGCGCAACGCGGCGAGCTGCACCAAGCCCTTCCTGGCCGCCGACCTGGCCATCGCCCTCACCGGCGTCCTGATCACCCCGCTCGCCGACAGCCACCAGCGGATCGCGGGCGGCCCCACGCTGCCGTCCATATGGACCGCCGGTGCGGTGCTCGCCTTCGCGATCAAGGGCGGCTGGCGCTGGGCCGCCACCGCCTCCACACCGGTCGCGCTGGCCAACCTGGTCGAGCGCGGCCACCCCGCACGGGACACCGTGAACAGCCTGATCCTGGTCTGGGTCGCCTCGATCGCCATCGGCTACGTCGTGGAGGTCGCCCGCGCCTCCGAGCGCACCCTCGCCCGCGCCCTGGAGATCGAGGCCGCGACCCGGGAGCGGGAGCGGCTGGCCCGGGACATCCACGACGGTGTGCTCCAGGTGCTGGCGATGGTGCAGCGGCGCGGCGCGGTGATCGGCGGCGAGGCGGCGGAGCTGGGGCGGCTCGCGGGGGAGCAGGAGGTGGCGCTGCGCACGCTGGTCTCGGCCGGTCTGGTGCCGGTCTCCCGGGTGTCGGAGGACGCCGCGGCCGGGGCCGTCGTACGCGCCGTGGAGGAACCGGACGACGACGGGCCGGTCGATCTGCGCTCCCTGCTCGCCGCCTGCGCGGGTGCCCGGGTGAGCCTGGCCGAGCCCGGCGCGCCGGTCCGGCTGCCCCGGCCGGCCGCGCGGGAGCTGGCCGCCGCGGTCGGCGCCGCCCTGGACAACGTCCGCAGGCACGCGGGGGAGCAGGCCCGGGCCTGGATCCTGGTCGAGGACGAGCCGGACGAGGTCGTCGTCACCGTCCGCGACGACGGCCCCGGCATCCCCGAGGGCCGGCTCGCGCAGGCCGAGGGCGAGGGCCGGCTCGGCGTGGCCCAGTCGATCCGGGGCCGGCTGCGCGACCTGGGCGGCAGCGCCGAGCTGATCTCCGTCCCCGGGCAGGGCACGGAAGTGGAACTGAAGGTACCGAAGAAGGCGGAGGCGCGACGTCGATGAGCGAGCAGCAGGACCCGATCAGGGTCATGGTGGTGGACGACCACCCCATGTGGCGCGACGCGGTCGCCCGGGACCTGGCCGAGTCCGGCTTCGAGGTGGTCGCCACCGCCGGCGACGGCGAACAGGCGGTCCGCCGTGCCAGGGCCGCCGCCCCGGACGTCCTCGTGCTGGACCTCAACCTGCCGGCCAAGCCGGGTGTCCAGGTGTGCAGGGAACTGGTCGGCCACAACCCGGCGTTGCGCGTCCTCGTGCTGTCCGCGAGCGGTGAGCACGCCGATGTGCTGGAGGCCGTCAAGTCCGGCGCGACCGGCTATCTGCTGAAGTCGGCGTCCACCGGGGAACTGCTGGACGCCGTGCGCCGTACCGCCGTCGGCGACCCGGTGTTCACGCCGGGCCTGGCCGGACTGGTCCTCGGTGAGTACCGTCGGCTGGCCTCCGAACCGGCCCCCGCCCCCGACGCCGACGAACCGGGCGCGCCCCGGCTCACCGACCGGGAGACGGAGGTGCTGCGGCTGGTCGCCAAGGGCCTGAGCTACAAGCAGATCGCCGAACGCCTCGTCATCTCCCACCGCACGGTGCAGAACCACGTGCAGAACACCCTCGGCAAGCTCCAACTGCACAACAGGGTGGAGCTGGTGCGGTACGCCATAGAGCGCGGCCTCGACGACGAGTAGAGCCGCCGCGCCGGCTTCCGGCAATGCGCCGAAATCACCCGTCCCGCCCCTCCCGGTGTGACCTGGGTCACCGTTAGCGTGACTGACTGTCAGGGCATCGTGGCGAAGGGACATTTCATGCGGGTCGGAGTACTGACCGGAGGCGGCGACTGCCCCGGGCTCAACGCCGTCATCCGGGCCATCGTCCGCAAGGGCGTGCAGGAGTACGGCCATGACTTCGTCGGCTTCCGGGACGGCTGGCGCGGTCCCCTCGAAGGCGACACCGTCCGTCTCGACATCCCCGCCGTGCGCGGCATCCTGCCCCGCGGCGGCACCATCCTCGGCTCCTCGCGCACCAACCCCCTCAAGTCGGAGAACGGCATCCGCCGGATCAAGGACAACCTGGCCAAGCTGGACGTCCAGGCGCTCGTCGCGATCGGCGGCGAGGACACCCTGGGCGTCGCCGCCCGGCTGTCCGACGAGTACGGGGTGCCCTGCGTCGGGGTGCCCAAGACGATCGACAACGACCTGTCGGCCACCGACTACACCTTCGGTTTCGACACCGCCGTCAACATCGCCACCGAGGCCATCGACCGGCTGCACACCACAGCCGAGTCCCACATGCGGGTCCTGGTCGTGGAGGTGATGGGCCGGCACGCCGGGTGGATCGCCCTGCACTCCGGCCTGGCGGGCGGTGCCAACGTCATCCTCATCCCGGAGCAGCGCTTCGACGTCGACCAGGTCTGCGCCTGGGTGACCTCCCGCTTCCGGGCGTCGTACGCGCCGATCGTGGTCGTCGCCGAGGGCGCCATGCCCAAGGACGGCGACATGGTGCTCAAGGACGGGTCGCTGGACTCCTTCGGGCACGTCCGGCTGTCCGGGGTCGGCGAGTGGCTGGCCAAGGAGATCGAGAGCCGCACCGGCAAGGAGGCACGCACCACGGTCCTCGGCCACGTCCAGCGCGGCGGCACGCCGAGCGCCTTCGACCGCTGGCTCGCCACCCGCTTCGGGCTGCACGCCATCGACTGCGTCCACGAGGGCGACTTCGGCAAGATGGTCGCCCTGCGCGCCACCGACGTCGTCCGCGTCCCCCTCGCCGAGGCCACGGCCAGGCTGAAGACCGTGGACCCGGAGCTGTACACCGAGGTGGGGGTCTTCTTCGGCTGAGGCCGGTCACGTACGCGGTGCCGGGCCGGTCCTCGCGGCCCGGCACCCCGCGCGACTCCCCCGGCTACACGGAGGTCTGCTCGGAGAACGTGCTCGTCCCGCGCAGCCGGCCGGTCAACTCCCGTACGATCGCTGCCCCGTTCAGGCTGAGGACCGACTCCGGGTGGAACTGCACACCCGCGAACCCGGGGCCCCGCAGGGCATGCACCTCGCCGTTCGCCGCCCGGCTGACCTCGATCCCGTGCGCGGCCAGCTCCCGGGCCGCCCCGTCGTCGCAGCGCGCCACGAAGCTGTTGTAGAAGCCGACGGTCTCGGCCCGCCCGAACAGGTCGATCGTGGTCTGTGCCCCCTGGTACGGCACCTCCTTGCGGATGATGTCCAGCCCGAGCTCCGCCGCGATCAGCTCATGGCCCAGGCAGACGCCCAGCACCCCGTGCCGGTGCTCCCGGACGACCGTGGCGGTCAGCTCCCGCAGGAACCGCATCTTCGGGTCGGCGAGGTCGGCCGGGTCGCCGGGTCCGGGGCCGAGCACCACCGGGCCCTCGTGCGCGAGCACGGCGGCCCGCAGCCCCGGCTCGTCGTACCGCCGTACGCGGACCTCCAGGCCGCCCGAGCGCAGCACGTGCGCCAGCATCGCGGTGAAGGTGTCCTCGCCGTCCACGACGAGGGCTTGGCCGGCCAGTTCCTGCGCGGGCTCCTGCATCCGCAGCCAGAAGGGGGCGAGCGCGGCCCGCCGGCCGTCCAGTGCCGCCCGCACCCGCGGGTCGTCGGCCAGCCGCGGCCGCTCCCGCTCCGCGCGCGGCCGGGACGGCCGTACCCCGAGGGCCGCCAGCACGCCCGCCGCCTTCGCGTGCGTCTCCGCGACCTCGCCCGCCGGGTCCGAGCCGCGCACCAGCGTCGCCCCGACGGGGACGCGCAGACGTCCGTCGCCGGAGATGTCGGCGGTGCGGATCAGGATGGGGGAGTCCAGGGTCTGCGCGCCCCCGGAGTCCCGCCCGAGCAGCGCCAGCGCGCCCGCGTAGTAGCCCCGGCCGCCGACCTCGTGCCGCTCGATCACCCGGCACGCGTTCTGCACCGGCGACCCCGTCACCGTCGCCGCGAACATGGTCTCCTTCAGCACCTCCCGCGCATCCAGGGAGGACCTGCCGCGCAGCTCGTACTCGGTGTGCGCGAGGTGCGCCATCTCCTTCAGCCGCGGTCCGACGACCACCCCGCCCATGTCGCCGACGGTGCACATCATCTTGAGTTCCTCGTCGACCACCATCGACAGCTCCTCGATCTCCTTGCCGTCGGCGAGGAAGGAGAGGAGGCGCTCCGGGGTCGGACCCTCGGCGGGATAGCGGTACGTCCCGCTGATCGGGTTCATCACGACCGTGCCGCCGGACATCCGCACATGCACCTCGGGGCTGGCCCCGACCAGCGTGCGGTCCCCGGTGTGCACGACGAACGTCCAGTACGCGCCCCGCTCGCCCTCCAGGAGCCGCCGGAACAGTGCCAGCGCGTCGGCCCGGCCGAACCCCGGGATCTCACCCTCGTAGGTGCGCCGGATCACGAAGTTCGCGCCCTCGCCCCGGCCGATCTCCTCGGCCAGCACCCGCCCGACGATCTCGCCGTACGCCTCGTCGCCGACGTCGAAGCCGTCGCCCTCGACGCGCACCTCGTGCGCCGGGAGCCGGGCCAGCGCCACGTCGAGCGGGATGTCGTACGTCTCCTCGGGCGTCAGCACCAGCAGCGGGGTGCCGTCGTCGCGGACGTCGAAGCCGCGCTCGCGGATCTGCCGGAACGGCACCAGGGCGAGGCCCTCGTCGGGCAGGTCGGCGAGCCGGTCGCGGCCGGTCACCGGGCCGATCAGCAGTTCCACCGTCCGCTCGTCACGGCCGGGGGCGCGGCGGCGGAGCAGGGCGAAGGGGCGGTCGTCGAGCAGCAGCTGTGCCAGGTCCATGGGTCCTCTTCCGTCGATGTCGGTGAGGAACGACCCCGGAGACGCCGAAGGCCGCCCCTCGGGCGGCCTTCGCGAAGTCTTGAGTACGCGCGATCAGCGGGCCGCCGGAGAAGCGGTCCACCACCAGTTCTGCATGCAGTTCCGGATCGAAGGCGCGAACATGGCACGAACCCTACCGCACCCGTACCGCCGTCCACAGGACAACCGTCGCGTCTCACCCTTCGAGCCAGAAGATGGGGCATGCGACACGACCCCGTAATGTTTACGAGGTGACCGTGAACGCTAAGACCAGCGCGAGCGCTGGCAACACCTGGCGAGACCTGCCCGCGGCGCAGCAGCCCGAGTACCCCGACCCCGAGGCTCTGCGCGCAGTGATCGCGGACCTCGAGTCGTATCCGCCGCTCGTCTTCGCGGGCGAGTGCGACCAGCTGCGCGCCCGGATGGCGGCCGTCGCCAAGGGAGAGGCGTTCCTCCTCCAGGGCGGCGACTGCGCCGAGGCCTTCGACGCCGTGTCCGCCGACCACATCCGCAACAAGCTGAAGACGCTGCTCCAGATGGGCGCCGTCCTGACCTACGCGGCCTCCGTGCCCGTGGTCAAGGTCGGCCGTATCGCCGGGCAGTACTCCAAGCCGCGCTCCAAGCCGACCGAGACCCGCGACGGCGTGACGCTCCCGGTGTACCGGGGCGACTCCGTCAACGGCTTCGACTTCACCGAGGCGTCCCGCATCCCGGACCCCGAGCGGCTGAAGCGCATGTACCACGCCTCGGCGTCCACGCTGAACCTGGTTCGCGCCTTCACCACCGGCGGTTACGCGGACCTGCGCCAGGTGCACGCCTGGAACCAGGACTTTGTGCGGACCTCGCCGTCGGGTCAGCGCTACGAGCAGCTCGCGCGCGAGATCGACAACGCGCTGAACTTCATGCGGGCCTGCGGCGCCGAGCCGGAGGAGTTCAAGACCGTCGAGTTCTTCTCCTCCCACGAGGCGCTGCTGCTGGACTACGAGTCCGCCCTGACCCGGGTCGACTCGCGCACCGGCAGGCTGTACGACGTCTCCGCGCACATGGTGTGGATCGGTGAGCGCACCCGGCAGCTGGACGGGGCGCACATCGAGTTCGCCTCGCAGATCCGCAACCCGCTCGGCATCAAGCTCGGCCCGACGACCACGGCCGAGGAGGCGCTGCAGTACATCGACCGCCTCGACCCCGAGCGGGAGCCGGGCCGGCTGACCTTCGTCGTCCGGATGGGCGCCGACAAGATCCGCGACCGGCTCCCCGAGCTGGTGGAGAAGGTCACGGCGTCCGGCGCGACGGTGGCCTGGGTGACCGACCCGATGCACGGCAACACCTTCGAGGCGGCCTCCGGGCACAAGACCCGCCGCTTCGACGACGTGCTCGACGAGGTCAAGGGCTTCTTCGAGGTCCACAAGGCGCTCGGCACCCACCCGGGCGGCATCCACGTGGAGCTGACCGGCGACGACGTCACCGAGTGCGTCGGCGGCGGCGACGAGATCTTCGTCGACGACCTGCACCAGCGCTACGAGACGGCCTGCGACCCCCGGCTGAACCGCAGCCAGTCGCTGGACCTCGCGTTCCTGGTCGCGGAGATGTACCGGGACCAGTAGGCGCGCCGGTGAGCACGGAAGGGGCGCGGATCACACAGGATCCGCGCCCCACCCACTTTTGCGGCCGCCGGGTGATGGGTAAGGTTAGGTTTGCCTCACCGGGAAACGGGGTGGCAGTAGGACAGCGACCCCGTCGGGAGGTGTGACCGCGTGTACGTCTGCAGCTGCTTCGGCATCACCGAGAACCAGGTCGAGCAGCACGCGCGGGACGGCGCCTGCACTCCCCGCCAGATCGCCTCCGCCTGCAAGGCCGGCACGGACTGCGGTTCGTGCGTCCGCCGGATCCAGGCCCTCCTCGGCCGCGGCGCGTGCCCCCGCCGTGAGCTGGCCGACCAGGGCAGGCCGGTACTGACGGAGATCCCGGCGGGCACCCCCGCGGACCTCCCCGAGGCGGCCTAGGGATCAGCTGCTCGACGGCTGCTCGATGACCTGCGCGAGGTAGAGCGCCTCGCCGAGCTTCTCCACCAGCTCCAGCTGGGTGTCGAGGTAGTCGATGTGGTGCTCCTCGTCGGCGAGGATGTCCTCGAAGATGTTGGCGGACGTGATGTCGCCCTTCTCGCGCATCACCTTGATCCCCCGCTTCAGCCGGTCGATGGCCTCCACCTCGATCTGCCGGTCCGCCTCGAACATCTCCCTGACGGTCTGCCCGACGCGGACGTGGAAGAGCCGCTGGTAGTTGGGCAGGCCCTCCAGGAACAGGATCCGGTCGGTCAACACCTCCGCGTGCTTCATCTCGTCGAAGGACTCGTGCCGCGTGTACTTGGCGAGCTTGTACCAACCGAAGTTCTCCTGCATCTTCGCGTGCAGGAAGTACTGGTTGATCGCGGTCAGCTCACCGGTGAGCTGCTCGTTGAGGAACTCGATGACCTCGGGGTCGCCCTGCATCGCAGCGGCTCCTTCCACAGGGGAATCGGGGGAGGTGTGCGGCGGCATGATCGCACCGGGGGCGAAGATCGTCCAGTAAGTGCGTACTTAGTAAGTAAATGCTTGCTTGATGTGAGTTGTCCGGTTAGCGGACCCGTGGTCAAGGGCACTGCCCGAGGTCTGTCAGGATGGATACATGGGTCATCCGGTGGAGCGAGAGTCTGGAGCGACGGCAGGGTCCGAGCTTCCGCCGGGTCAGCGGCTCCAGCGTGGCTGGCCGGTCACGCACTACGGTCCCGTTCCGAAGTTCCGGCCCGAGCGCTGGGAGTTCCGGGTCTTCGGCGCCACCGCCGACGGTGACAAGCACACGTGGGGCCACGAGGAGTTCACGGCCCTGCCGTACACCACCGTGGTGGCCGACCTGCACTGTGTGACGAAGTTCAGCATGACCGGCGCGGAGTGGGGCGGCATCCCCGCCCGCACCATCCTCGACCTGGCCCCGCCGGCGCCGGACGTCACCCATGTGATGGTCTGGGCCGAGTACGGCTTCAGCTCGAACCTCCGCCTGTCCGACTTCGCCTCCGAGCGCACCATCTTCGCCACCCACAAGGACGGCGAACTCCTCACCGCCGAGCACGGCTTCCCGGTCCGGCTGATCGTGCCCCACCTGTACGCCTGGAAGGGCCCCAAGTGGGTCCGCGGTGTGGAGTACATGACCGCCGACCGCCGCGGCTTCTGGGAGGAACGCGGCTACCACAACATCGGCGACCCGTGGAAGGAACAGCGCTACTCCTACCAGGAGGAACCGGGACAGGGCCCCGAGCTCTGACCGGGCCGGCAGGCTCATCGCCGGTTACGGCGACAACCGTGCGACCGGTGACGAGAACACGCGGTCCCTCGCCCTCACCCGCACCCTGGCCATCGAGTACGTGATCAGCGACGGCCTCCTGGTGGTGCTCGTGGTGCACCTGGTCGACACGTCACACGTGCTCTTCGAGGACGAGGGCTGACCGGCGGGCTCAGCCGTCCCTGAGCTTCTTCAGCCGCTCCACGTCCGCCGCGTGCCCCAGCTTGCCGCCGGGCGTCTCGATGACCAGCGGTACGCCCTCGGTCGCCGGGTGCGTCATGAGCGCCCGGAACGGGTCCTCGCCGATATGGCCGGCGCCGATGTTCTCGTGCCGGTCCTTGTGCGCGCCGACCACGTCCTTGGAGTCGTTGGCGTGGATCAGTTTCAGCCGGCCCGCGCCGACCGTGTCCACCAGCAGGTCCAGCGTCTGGTGCATCCCGCTCGGGCCGGTCAGATCGTGCCCGGCGGCGAAGACGTGACAGGTGTCCAGGCACACGCCCAGCTTCGGATGGGCGTCCAGCGCCTCGAAGTACGGCCCGAAGTCCCAGGTGCGCGAGCACAGCGAGGCGCCCTGCCCCGCGGTGGATTCCAGGAGCAGATACGGGTCGTCGTCGTGGGTGAGCTCGTCCAGCAGCGGCAGCATGCGCTCGCGCACCTGCCGCAGCGCCACCGACCGCTCCCGCCCGCCGGTCGCGCTCCCGGTGTGCACGACCACACCCCGCGCGCCGATCTCCCGCCCGCGCCGCAGGGAGTGCCGCAGCGACTCCACCGACCGCTCCACGGTCGCCTCGGTGTGCGAGCCGAAGTTGATCAGGTAGGGAGCGTGCACGTACGCGGGGATCGACTCCTCCGCGCACGCCGCGCGGAACGCCTCGTCCTGCCGCGGGTTCCCGGCGGGCGTGGCCCAGCCGCGCGGGTTGGCCACGAAGACCTGCACGGTCTCCGCCTTCAGGTCGCGGGCGTACGACACCCCCACGGAGTGCAGGCCTCCGGCCACGGGGACATGACCGCCGACGGGGTTGCGCGGACCGGAGGGCAGGTCCGGTGACTGGGACGCCGGGGCGGGTGACGAGGGGGACGACGACTGATCGGGACTCACCCGTTCAGGGTGTCATGCCCCTACCGGCCGCCGGACCGCCCTCCCCGTGACGCCGGTCACCGGATGGTGATCGTGATCGTCGACCCCTTGGGCGCCGTGTCGCCGCCCTTCACCGACTGCTTCTTCACGGTGTCGCCGAACAGCCCGAGCAGCCCGCGGTCCTCCTCCACCTTGAAGCCGGCGCCCTCCAGCGCCTTGTGGGCGTCGTCGACGCTGTCGCCGACCACGTCCGGCACCTCGATCATCTGCGGGCCCTTGGACAGCGTCAGCGTCACCGTGTCGCCCTCGGCTGCCTGACTGCCGTCGCCCGGGCTCTGCCGGGCCACCTTGCCCGCGTCGTACTCGGAGTTGACCCGCGCGGGGGCGATGACCACCTTCAGCCCGGCGTCCGTCAACTGCTGCCTGGCGTCCTGCGGATCGTCACCGGTGACGTCGGGCACGTCGACCGGGCTGCCCTTGCTGACGATCAGCGCGATCGCCGAACCGGCGTGCCGCTCGGTGCCGGCCTGCGGTGTCGTGTCGATCACCGAGCCCTTGGTGACGTCCTCGCTGAACTGGCGGGTGACCATGCCCGGCTCCAGCCCGTCCGCCTTCAGCCGCGCCCGCGCCGCGGCGAGCGTCCGGCCGCGGACATCCGGCACGTTCACCGTCTCCGGGCCCAGCGAGACGGTCAGCGTGACCGAGTCGTGGTCGCGGATCCGGGCGCCGGGCGCGGGATCGGTGCCGATGACCGTGCCCCGCTGGACGGTGTCGTTGTACTCGCGCTTGACCTGCCCGACGTTGAGCCCGGCCGACTCCAGCCGGTCCCGGGCCTGCGCCTCGGTCTTCGACAGCAGCGGGGGGACCTTCGTGAACTGGCCCGAGTTGATGTACCAGACCCCGGCGCCCAGGCCGAACACCACCAGCACGGCGGCGACGACCGTCAGCACCAGGCGCCCGGAGCGGCGCGGGGGCACCGGGGGCGCCTGCAGCCGGCTGGTGTGCTGGACGGCGGCCACGGCCGGCTCGTCCTCGTTGACCGGCAGCGGCCGGTACGGGGGTCCCCCCGCGGGGGCGAAGCCGGGCGCGGGGGAGGTCGGTGAGCGCGGGATCACGCTCGTCCGGTCGCCGGCGTTGTCGTGCTCCGCGGACAGCGCCTGCGGCGGTATCGCGTCCAACTGCTCGTCGGTCAGCCCCTGGCGTGCCCCCCGCACCTGGCCGAGCAGCGCCACGGCGTCCTGCGGCCGGAGGTCGGGGGTGCGCGCGGTCGCGGAGGCCACCACCTCGTCCAGCTCGTACGGCAGCCCCGGCACCAGCGCCGAGGGCGGCGGTACGTCCTCGTGTATGTGCTTGTAGAGCACCTGCGCGGGGGAGTCGCCGGAGTGCGGTTTCCCACCGGTCAGCATCTCGTAGAGCACGACACCACAGGCGTAGACGTCGACGCGCGGATCAGTGGTGCCCTGCTCCATCTGCTCGGGCGCCAGGTACGACACGGTCCCGAGGACGGCGCCGGTCGTGCTGGTCACCGTGTCCACGGACCGCACGAGCCCGAAGTCGGCGACCTTGACCCGCCCGTCGTCCCCTATCAGCACGTTCTCGGGCTTCATGTCCCGGTGCACGAACCCGGCCCGGTGCGCGGCGCCGAGCGCGGCGAGGACGGGTTCGAGGATGTCGAGGGCCGCGCGGGGCTGCAGCGCCCCCCGCTCGCGCAGCACGTCCCGCAGGGTGCACCCGGCGACGTACTCCATCGCCAGGTACACGTAGGACCCGTCGGTGCCCTGGTCGAAGACCTGCACCACGTTCGGGTGGGCCAGCCGGGCGACCGACTTCGCCTCCCGGATGAACCGCTCCACGAAGGAGCCGTCGGCCGCGAGCGTCGGGTGCATCACCTTCAGCGCGAGCACACGGTCCAGGCGGGTGTCCAGGGCCCGGTAGACCGTGGCCATCCCGCCGACCGCGATCCGCGCGTCGACGCGATACCGGCCGTCGAGCACCTGCCCGACGAGGGGGTCCTGAAGGGTCGTATCCACGCAGGCGAGTCTACGAGGGACGACCGACAGTCCCGCACGATGTGCTGATCCGGGGACGGAATGCAGCACACCTGTGACTCCCCTGCGATCAGAAGGCCGGGCGCTCGGGGTCCAGGCGGGCGCGCCCCTCGGTGGGGGAGGAGGCCTCCGCGAAGTGCCTGCGCGGAATCCGCCCGGCCAGCCGGGCCAGCCGCCCCCCTTCCACCGCGTGCCTCATCGCCGCCGCCATGAGTTCCGGCTCCTGCGCCCGGGTCACCGCGGAGGCGAGCATCACCCCGGCACACCCCAGCTCCATGGCCAGCGCGACGTCGGACGCCGTACCGGCCCCCGCGTCAAGGATCACCGGCACACGCGCGTGCTCGACGATCAGCTGGAAGTTGTGGGGGTTGCGGATCCCGAGCCCGGACCCGATCGGCGACCCCAGCGGCATCACCGCCGCACACCCCACGTCCTCCAGCTTCCGCGCCAGCACGGGATCGTCGTTGGTGTACGGCAGCACCGTGAACCCGTCGTCGACCAGCGTCTCCGCCGCCTCCAGCAGCTCCACCGGATCCGGCAGCAGCGTCCGCTCGTCGGCGATGACCTCCAGCTTGATCAGGTCCGTGCCGAGCGCCTCCCGCGCCAGCCGCGCGGTCAGCACCGCCTCCCCGGCCGTGAAACAGCCCGCCGTGTTCGGCAGCACCCGGATGCCCAGCTTCTCCAGCACGGACAGCACCGAGCCGTGCACGGACGGGTCCACCCGCCGCATCGCGACCGTCGTCAGCTCCGTACCGGAGGCGACCAGCGCACGCTGGAGCACCTCCAGGCTGGGCGCGCCGCCCGTACCCATGATCAGCCGGGAGGAGAAGGTCGTACCCCCGAGAACCAGAGGATCGTCGGCCATGGCTCAGCCCCCCTGGACAGCGGTGAGGACCTCGACCCGGTCGCCCTCGGCCAGCACCGTGCTCGCCCACTCGGTGCGCGGCACCACGGTCTCGTTGACGGCGGCGGCGACCCCGGAGGGCGCCGCGACCAGCGAGCGTACGACGGCGTCGAGAGCGGTACCCGGAACGATCTCCCGGCGCTCTCCGTTGACGGAGATGGGAACGGTGACAGGGATGCTCATGCGGGCTGCTCCAGGAGGACGGCGGCGCCGAAGCGCCGCGGCGTGAACGGACGGGCCTCGTCCGGCAGTTCGCCGTCGGCCAGCAGCCGGGCCATGACATCGCCGGTGACCGGGGTGAGCAGCACCCCGTTGCGGTAGTGCCCGGTGGCCAGCAGCAGCCCGTCCAGCCCGGACGGGCCGAGCAGGGGCGCGTTGTCGGGCGAGCCGGGGCGCAGCCCGGCCCGGGTCTCGGTGAGCGGCAGTTCGGTTATGCCCGGCACCAGCTCATGGGCGTCGCGCAGCAGCTCGTACACCCCGCCCGCGGTGACCGTCGTGTCCCAGCCCAGCTCCTCGCTGGTGGCGCCGACGACCAGTTCGCCGTTCTCGCGGGGCACCAGGTAGACCTGGCTGCCCCGGACGACGGCCCGTACGGTCCGGCTGAGGAACGGCGCGTACCCGCTGGGCACGGTGAGCCGCAGCACCTGCCCCTTCACCGGCCGCACCGGCGGCAGCAGCGCCTCCGGCAGCCCCGCGAGCCGCCCGCTCATGCTCCCGGCGGCGAGCACCACCTGTCCGGCGCGCAGCTCGGCGCCGTCCGCCGTGGTGACCCCGGCGGCCCGGTCCCCCGCGACGTCCAGCCGCTCGGCCCACGCCCGGTGGAACCTCACGCCGGTCCGCTCGCACGCGGCCACCAGGGCCGCCGCCAGCCGCCGCGGGTCGATCTGGTGGTCGCCGTCGACCCGCAGGCCACCGCGCACCCCGGGCGCCAGCATCGGCTCCAGGCGCCGGCACTCCCGCCCGGACAGCCACTCCGACTCCAGCCCCGAGCGCTGCTGCAGGGCGTGCAGTTCGCGCAGGTGGGCGCGGTCGTCGGCGTCCATCGCGACCGCGAGGGTGCCGCAGCGGCGGTAGCCGAGGTCGTGGCCGGTCAGTTCGGTCAGTTCGGCCGCGAAGTCCGGGTAGCGGCGGGCCGATTCCAGGTTCAGGGCGAGTAGTCTCTCCTCGCCGTAGTGCAGTTCGGTGACCGCGGCCAGCATCCCGGCCGCGACCCGCGCGGCCCCGCCGCCGGGCTCGGGATCCACCACGGCCGTGGCGAGCCCGCGCTGCGCCGCGCGCCAGGCGGTGACCAGGCCGATGATTCCGCCCCCGATGACGAGGACGTCGGACGTATCGGACGTACGTGACGACATGGGCGGTAAGCCCCTCCCTTCGCCGGCATGACCCGGATCAGGTTCGTACGGTCGGAGGCCGCCAGCCTCCCTCTCAGCCCGGTGCGCCGGGCTCCCGCGAGTGCTTGTACGGTGGCCACCCTAGCCCGCCCCGCTCCTCACCCGTAAGGGAGCCCCTGCTCATGGCCCGGTCGCTCGACGGACTGACCTTCGCCCCCGTGGCGGATCAAGCCCCAGGTCAGGTGGGCACCCGCACCCGGTTCGCGTACCACGAGGAGGGCGGCGGGATCTGGGCCGAGTACGCGGGCGGCGACGTCGTACGCGGCCGTCTGGTCGGCACCCGGGAGGGCGACCGGCTGGACTTCCGCTACGTCCAGCTGAAGACCGACGGCACGACCTCCTGCGGGCACTGCGTGTCCACCGTCGTGGAGCTGCCGGACGGCCGGGTGCGGCTGGAGGAGACCTGGGAGTGGGAGTCCCAGGCGGGCGCCGGTACGAGTGTTGTGGAACAGGTCACCGAGCACGCCCGCTGACTGACGCTCCGTCACATGTCTATGGTGATCGGGTGAGCGAGCAGACAGCACAAGAGGGCACGTCACAGGGGCGCCGCGTGGTCGTCGCGGGCGCCGGCATGGCCGGGGTGCAGACCGCGGTCGCGCTGCGGGAGCAGGGCTTCAAGGGCCCCGTCACCGTGATCGGGGCGGAGCCGCACCAGCCGTACGACCGGCCGCCGCTGTCGAAGGCCGTGCTGCTCGGCAAGGCCGAGGACTCCGCCTTCGACGTGGACTTCGAGTCCCTCGGCGTCGAGCTGCGGCTCGGCTGCGAGGTGCTGGGCCTGCGTCCCGCCGAGCACGAGCTGGACACCGAGGCGGGCCCGGTGCCGTACGACGTCCTGGTCATCGCCACCGGCGCCGAACCGATCACCCTGCCCGGCACCGAGGGCGTGCCCGGCGTGCACCTGCTGCGCACCCTGGACGACGCCGAACGGCTGCGCCCGGTGCTCACCCAGCAGCACGAGATCGTGGTCGTCGGGGCCGGCTGGATCGGCGCCGAGTTCGCCACGGCCGCCCGTGAGGCCGGCTGCGTGGTGACCGTCGTGGAGGCCGCCGACCGGCCCCTCGCCGGCGCCCTGCCCGCCGAGGTCGCCGCCCCCATGGCCGCCTGGTACGCCGACGCGGGCGCCGAGTTGCGCACGCACGCGCGCGTGGAGCGCGTCGAGCCCGGCGCGGTGATCCTCGCCGACGGCACCCGGCTGCCCGCCGGAGCCGTCGTCGTCGGCATCGGCGCCCGCCCCGCCACGGCCTGGCTGGCCGGCTCCGGCGTCGAGCTGGGCCCGCACGGGGACGTCCTCGCCGGCGACCGGCTGCGCACCTCCGTGGCGGACGTGTACGCCGTCGGCGACTGCGCCTCCTTCCCCTCGGCCCGCTACGGCGAACGGCTGCTCGTCCACCACTGGGACAACGCCCTGCAGGGCCCGCGCACGGTCGCCGCGAACATCCTCGGCGAGACCCCGGAGGTCTACGACCCGGTGCCGTACTTCTGGTCCGAGCAGTTCGGCCGGTTCGTGCAGTACGCCGGTCACCACGCCGCGGCCGACCGCGCGGTGTGGCGCGGCGACCCGGCGGGCCCCGCCTGGACGGTGTGCTGGCTGCGCGAGGACCGCCTCGTCGCCCTGCTGGCGGTAGGCCGCCCGCGTGATCTGGCGCAGGGCCGGAGACTGATCGAGTCGGGCCGCGGCATGGACGCGCGGGCCCTGGCGGACCCGGCGAAGCCCCTGAAGGACGCCACGGCCGACTAGCCCGGCCGTCCCGGCCGGACCTGCCTGACTTCCGACTGTCAGTGGGGGATGGCAGGCTTGTCCTGTGACCGAGATTGACGCAAAGATCGATGCTCTCGTCCCCGCCTGGCTCACCCTCCCCGACATCGCCGAACAGCTCGGCGTCGAGGTGACGCGCGTCCGGCAGCTGGTCAAGGAGGGCCAGCTCATCGCCGTACGCCGAGGTGAGAACCGCGCGCTGCACGTCCCCGCCGCCTTCATCGACGGGGACAAGGTCGTCAAGGGCCTGTCCGGCACCCTGACGCTCCTGCGGGACGACGGCTTCACGGTCGAAGAGATGATCGAGTGGCTCTTCACCCCCGACCCGACCCTGCCCGGCACCCCCGCGCAGGCCCTGAGCGAGAATCGCGGCACGGAGGTGAAGCGCCGCGCCCAGGCGCTCGCCGTCTGAGCCGCACCGCACCACGAGGGGTGGCGTGCGGGCCGTGGCCCGTACGCCACCCGTGAACACCACCAGGGACACCGACCAGGGGGGACCCACGTATGCCCGACACCGCACGCGCCGCGCTCGCCGACGCCCGTCTGTACCTCTGCACGGACGCGCGCACGCGCCAGGGCGACCTTCCCGAGTTCCTGGACGCGGTCCTGGCCGGCGGTGTCGACATCGTGCAGCTGCGCGACAAGGGCATGGAGGCCGCCGAGGAGCTGGCCCACCTGGAGGTCTTCGCGGACGCCTGCGCCCGGCACGGCAAGCTCCTCGCGGTGAACGACCGCGCGGACGTCGCCCACGCCGCCCGCGCCGACGTGCTGCACCTCGGCCAGGGTGACCTGCCGGTCCCCGCGGCCCGCGCCGTCCTCGGCGAGGAGGTGCTGGTCGGACGCTCCACGCACGCCGAGTCCGAGGCCGCCGCGGCCGCCGTGCAGGAGGGCGTGGACTACTTCTGCACCGGCCCCTGCTGGCCCACCCCCACCAAGCCGGGCCGGCACGCGCCCGGCCTGGACCTGGTGCGGTACACGGCAGGCCTGGGCACCGACCGCCCCTGGTTCGCGATCGGCGGGATCGACCTCTCCAACCTCGACCAGGTGCTGGACGCCGGTGCCCGCAGGGTGGTCGTCGTCCGCGCGATCACCGGGGCCGACGACCCGGGAGCGGCGGCAGCGGAGTTCGCGAAGCGGCTGCGGGAGGCCTGACGGCGGTCGCCGGTGGCTTCGTCCGACCGGCCGGCGCGATCCTCGTCGGCCCTGTCCGGAGTTCTGTCCAAGGGGTGGACATGAGACGGACAATTCGGGCAAATTTCCGGCATCCGGTTGGGGTACCGCCCACCCCTGGCTAACCTGCCCGTATGGCCCTCGGAACCTCCTCCACCAGGACTGATCGCGCACGCACCGTGCGCGACATGCTCGCCACCGGCAAGACCACGTACTCGTTCGAGTTCTCGGCGCCGAAGACCCCCAAGGGCGAGCGGAACCTGTGGAGCGCACTCCGGCGGGTCGAGGCGGTCGCGCCCGACTTCGTCTCCGTGACCTACGGCGCCGGCGGCTCCACCCGGGCCGGCACGGTCAAGGAGACCCAGCAGATCGTCGCCGACACCACGCTCACCCCGGTCGCCCACCTCACCGCGGTCGACCACTCCATCGCCGAACTGCGGAACATCATCGGCCAGTACGCGGACTCCGGGATCCGCAACATGCTCGCCGTGCGCGGCGACCCGCCCGGCGACCCCATGGGCGCATGGGTCCCGCACCCGCGGGGCCTGACCTACGCGGCCGAACTCGTCCGGCTCATCAAGGAGTCGGGCGACTTCTGCGTGGGCGTCGCCGCGTTCCCCGAGATGCACCCCCGTTCCATGGACTGGGACACCGACGTCGCCCACTTCGTGGACAAGTGCCGGGCCGGTGCCGACTACGCCATCACACAGATGTTCTTCCAGCCGGAGTCGTATCTCCGGCTGCGCGACCGCGTGGTGGCCGCGGGCTGTGACACCCCCGTGATCCCCGAGGTCCTGCCTGTCACCAGCGTGAAGATGCTGGAACGGTTGCCCAGGCTCAGCAATGCGGTCTTCCCGGACGCCCTGAAAGAGCGGATCCTCACAGCGAAGGACGATCCGGCGGCGGTACGCTCCATCGGTATCGACTTCGCCACGGAGTTCTGCGCTCGGCTGCTCGCCGAGGGGGTGCCCGGACTGCACTTCATCACGCTGAACAACTCCACGGCGACCCTGGAAATCTACGAGAACCTGGGCCTGCACCACCCCCCGCAGGCCTAGACCGGCCGCACCGCGATACGACACACTGCGTAGCGGTCACTGGGAGAGGGGCGTACATGGGCTGGACGGTCCTCTACATCGCGTTCGGCGTCGTCGCACTGTGGTTGCTCGGCGAGGTGCTGCTGCAGTACAAGGCACGCCTGCGCTGGCGGCTGCTCGCTTTCGCCGGGTTCCTCGGCGTCGTGGTCGGCGTGCTGATGCCGTCCGTGATCGTGATCGGGGTCGGCGCCATCGCCTTCGCGGTCGGCCAGACCTACGTCACGCTGTCGTTCCGCCGCGGCTTCGCCGCCGGCTGGGCGGTCAAGCGTCCCGACGTCGAGGCCGAGCCCGCGGGCGGCAGCAAGCGCCGCCGCGGCAAGGCGGACCGGCACGACCTCGAGCCGGACATCACGGACCCGGAGTACGACGGCACCGCCGACGACAGAGACGCCGGCCGGGCCGGTTACGACCAGGGTCACGGCGACTACGACGACTACGACCGCGACGACGTCTTCACCCCGGCCCGCCCCGCCGATCCGGGCGCCGCCGAGACCACCACCGTCTACGAGCCGCAGCCCCTGCCGGAGGACACCGGCTCCTACGGTGTCTACGGCGACACCGCCACCCACGCGGCCGCGGCCCAGCACCAGGACGCCGGACAGCAGGCCTACGCCTACGACTACTCCGGCTACGCCCAGCAGGGCTACGGCTACGACGCCGGTGGTCAGCAGGCCTACGCCAACTACTCCGACCCCTACATCGGCAGCCAGTCCTACGGCGGCGCCGGCTACGACACCGGCTACGACGGGCAGTACGGCCAGCAGGGCTACGCCCAGGACCCGTACGCCGCCGGCGGCTACGGTCAGACCCCGGCGGGCGGGGTGTGGGTGCCGCAGCAGCGCACCGACGAGACCTACGGCGGCGAACTCCCGCAGGAGCAGCCCTACCCGTACCAGGACCAGGGGCACGGCCAGGCCCACCAGCAGCAGCCCGGCGCCGGATACGACGAGCAGTACCGCTTCTGAGGGGCCGAGCCCGGCTCACTGGGAGCCGCGGAAGTCCGGGCCCTCCACGATCAGCCCGGCCACCAGCGCACCCGACATGCCCGCGTGCGGCAGCCCGCCACCGGGATGGGCCCAGCCGCCGACCCGGTACAGCCCCGGCAGCCGCGTGGTGTTCGCCGGGTGCAGGAAACGGCCCTGACCGGCGGCGAGGGCGGGGGCCGGCACCGCGCCGAGGAAGGCGCCCGTCTCGTCGTCGGTGTGCGCGGGAGTGCGCACCTCCTGCCACAGGACGCGGTCCCGCAGCCCCGGCATCGCGGTCCCGGCGGCTTCGAGGAGATGGTCCGTGTACTGCCGGACCGTGCCCTCCTGGGCCCAGTCGGCGTCGGTCGGCACCACCGCGGACAGCACCACGGACTCGTGGGCGTCGTCCGGTCTGAGCGTCGGGTCGTCGGGGCGCAGCACGGTCACCGTGGGACGCGGCGGCCGGTCCCCGCCCGGTGAGGCGAGGAAGTCCAGCTCGGACTCCGGCGCCCGCGGATGCACGACCGTGCGGTGCGCGGCCCCGGCCTCGCGTCCGCCGCGCAGGGCCAGCAGCACGCTGAACCGCCCCGGCCGGGACGTGAACGGATCGGCTCGTACGTCCCCGTCCTCGTCCAGCCGGTGCTCCGTCAGCGACTTCAGCCGGGCCGGGTCCACGCCCGCCACGACATGGTCCGCCGCGGCGACCTCGCCGGCTCCCAGCTCCACGCCCGCCGCCCGGCCGTCCTTCTCCAGGATCCGGGTGACCTCCGCGCCGAAGACGAACTCGACCCGCCGCTCCACGCACCGCTCGTACACCGCGCGCGCCAACTCCCGGATGCCGCCGCGCACATACCAGGTGCCGAAGGCGTGCTCCATGTAGGGCAGTACCGCCGCGCTCGCCGGTGTGGTCCGCGGATCGAGGCCGTGTGCGAGCGCGGAACTCTCCAGCAGGGCCCTGAGGCGCTCGTCGCGCAGCTCCCGGGCGGCGATCTCGGACAGCGTGCTCGCGCGCCGCGTGCGCAGCAGCCGCTTGTGCGGGACCGCCGGATACGGCTCCTTGTCGGCCAGCACCTGCCAGTTGGGCCACAGCGGTTCCTCCAGCAGCGGCCTGCGCGTGCGGTCCCAGGCCTCCCGGGCCCGCACCAGGAAGTCGCCCCAGCGCTCGCCCGCGCCCGCACCCAGTGCCTCGTCCAGGGCCGCGACCACACCCGCGCGTGAGGCGTTCGGCAGCGACACCGCGGTGCCGTCCGCGAAGACGTGCCGCGCGGACGGGTCGACCTGGACCAGCTCGACGCGGTCCTCCAGCGGCTCCTTGCCGGTCTTGACGAACAGGTCGCGGTAGACGGCGGGCAGCGTCAGCAGTCCCGGGCCGGTGTCAAAACCGAACCCGTCCCGCTCGAAGCGGCGCACCGCACCGCCGTACGTGTCCGTACGCTCGTACACCACCACCCGGTGGCCCGCGACGGCCAGCCGGGCGGCGGCCGCCATCGCGCCCGTCCCGGCGCCGATCACCGCAATCCGTGCCATGACCGCGACTTTATCGACCGCCACCGACACTCCGGTCCGCGGGCGGCCGTGGGCAGGCCGACGTGACCGGCGTGGGAGGGTGCGCGCGCGGCTGAGTACCCGTACCTAGGACGCGAGATGAGTACCCGCGCGGATGGGCCGGGACCCCGGCGGACGGGAGAGTGGAGACACGGCAAGGGGGCGCGGCCCGGCACCGCCGACACGGGGCGGCGGAACGGCGCCCGCCGCCCGGCCGCTCCTTCCGCCGATCCGTCGGCGGAAGCGAGACGGGGGACCCGGGGGGACGACCACCCACGGGGGACCACTGGGGGAGAACCGCAAGGGGGAGTACGGGGGAACGGGAAGGCGCCGGTCCGGCAGCGGACCGGCGCCTTCCCCATGCGCTCAGCCCTTTCCGCTCACCCGTCCCTGGAGCAGCCGGGACAGGGCCGCGTGGACGTCGTCCAGGGAGCGCTCAGGCTGGAAGGACTTCCAGTCCAGCGCGGCCACCAGGACCATGCCGACCAGCGCGGCCGCCGTCAGCTGGACGTCGATCTCGTCGCTGAACTCGCCGGCCGCCACGCCCTCGCGCAGCACCCCCTCGACCACCGCGACGGCCTCCTGCCGGACCACCATCAGCGTGGACTGCCAGGCCCGGTTGGTGCGCCACAGCTCGGCCACGTACAGCTGGGTGAAGGCGGGGTAGCGGTCGATGAAGACCAGGCCCGCCCGGACCATCGCGTCCAGCGCGTCCACCTTGCCGCCCCCGGCCCGCGCGGTCTGCTCCGCCGCCTCCTTCAAAGAGGCGGTGAGCAGGCCCACCCCGTGCCGCAGCAGCTCCTCGAAGAGGACCGACTTGCTCGCGAAGTTGTAGTAGACCGTGCCCTTCGCGACTCCGGCCCGCTCGGCGATCTCGTCCACCGTGGTCGCGGAGAAGCCCTGTTCGGCGATGAGCGTGACGGCCGCTTCGTAGAGCTTCTGCCGGGTGGCCTCGCGGCGCGTGCTGCCGCCGGACCTGGCGCTGCTGCTTTCCATGGCCCTGATTCTCACAGGTACGCGCGTGTGCGGCGGCCGCCCGGGGATCACAGACTCAGTTCCGGGTGCAGCCGGTCCAGTGTCCACACCTGTCGGCGCCGGGCCGCGACGGCGGTCAGGGCCAGCGCGCCCGCCGTGAACGCGGCCAGCACGGCGCACGCCTGCCAGACCGGGCCGAGCCCGCCACCGGTGATCAGCCGGCGCAGCCCCGCCACGACGTAGCTCATCGGCAGGAACGGGTGGATCGCGTTGAAGAAGCCCGGGCTCGTCTGCACCGGGTACGTGCCGCCCGCCGAGGTCAGCTGGAGCATCAGCAGGGCGAGCACCAGGATCCGGCCCGCCGCGCCGAAGCGGGCGTTCAGCCACTGCACGATCGCCGCGAAGCACGCCGTGACCAGGCACAGGAAGCCGATCGTGCCGGCCGCGCGCAGCATCTGCAGACCGATCGCCCAGTGCAGTACGGCCATCAGGGCGCCCACCTGGAGCACGCCCACCGCGACCACCGGCAGCCAGCCGGCGAGCGCGATCCGCCAGGCCGGCGAACCCGCCGCCAGAGCGCGCCGGTTGAGCGGTGTGATCAGCATGTAGGCGACCATCGCGCCGACCCACAGCGACAGCGGGATGAAGTACGGGGCGAAGCCGGTGCCGTAGTTCGGTGCCCGGTGCAGGTCGTGGGAGGCCAGCTGGACCGGGTCGGCCATCACGCCGGTGCGCTGGTCGCGGTCCTTCTTGTCGTAGTCCGGGATCTTGTGCGCGCCGTCGTGCAGCCCGCCGGCGAGCCTGCCGGAGCCGTCGGACAGCTTGTAAAGGCCGCCGCTCAGGGTCTGGGCGCCCGACGCGGCCGTGCCGATGCCCTTGTCCAGCGCGGTCGCGCCGCTCTGGGCGGTACCCAGCCCGGTGTGCAGCTTCTCGGCGCCGGCGGCGACCTTGTGCGCGCCGTCGTTCAGCTTGTGGATCTTCTTGACGGCGTCGTCGACGTCCTCGTACAGGTGGGGTGCGCGCTTCTCGAGGGCCGTGGCCTGGCTCTGGAGGGTGCCGAGGTTGTCCCGCATCGTCTTCAGGTCGCCGTCCTGGTCGGCGATCAGCGTGTTGAGGTCGTCGGCGACGGTGGCCACCTCGGCCGCGGCCGTCGTGGCCCGCTTCAGGTCCGGGCAGACCGGGTCGGGGACGGTCACGGTCGCGCAGCGCGTCTTGTAGACCCCGGCCAGCACGTCGGCGTTCAGGTGGGCGGCCTTCGCGGCGCCCGGGGCGAGCTTCACCAGGACGTCGAGATTGTCCTTGACGGTCCTGGCCGAGTCGGCGACCAGCCGGGCGGTGTCCCCGATGGTCTTCTCGTTGTCCTTCAGGAAGGGGCCGGCCTGGCCGTAGACGCCGTCGACCTTGTCGGAGAGCGCCTGGGTGCCGTCGGCGACCTGCCGAGAGCCGTCCTGGAGGTCGCCCGCGCCCGTGTTCAGCTTCTTCAGGCCCTTGGCCAGCTTGCCGCTGCCGCTCTTGGCGTCCTTCAGCCCGTCGGTGAGATCCCTGGAGCCCTGTTCCGCTTTCCCGATGCCGGTGTTCAGCCGGTCCGCGCCCTTGGCGGCCGTGACGGTCTTGTCGTGGATGTCGGAGAACGAGACGAAGATCTTGTCGAGGAAGGTGCGGGAGGCCTTGGTGGAGGCGGCCGAGCGGACCTCGTTGAAGACGGTGCGGGAGATCTGGCCGACGATGTAGTTGTTCGCGTCGTTGGTGCGCACCTGAAGGGCGCCGGTCTGCGGGGAGGCGCCGGAACTGGAGGCGATGCGCCGGCTGAAGTCGGACGGCATGGTCAGCGACAGGTAGTACGTGCCGTTCTCCACGCCCCGGCGGGCCTCCTCGTCGCTCACCTCGTGCCACTCGAAGGTCCGGCTGCCGCGCAGCCCGTCGACGATGTCGTCACCGGCGCTGATCCTCTTCCCGCCGGCCGTGGCGCCGCTGTCGTCGTTCACCAGGGCCACCGGGATGCGGTCCAGACGGCCGTACGGGTCCCAGAACGACCACAGGTACAGGGCGCCGTAGAGCAACGGCAGCACCAGCAGGGCGACAAGGGCGGCGCGCGGCAGCTTCCCGCGCCCGAAGCGCCTCAGCTCGAGCGCGGCCAGCCTAGGCGAGCGCATCGACGTCCTCCTTGGGGTCGCTCTTCTCGGTACTCGCGGAGGTCCCCGGTACCTTGCCGGCACGGGTCCGCACCGCCGTCTCCTCCGGCCCGGTCGGTACGACGACGCAGTCACCGGGGGCGGTGCGGCAGACGACCGCCACGGTCGTGCCCGCGCGCGTGAGCGTGCGCAGCAGGTCCCACAGTTCGGCGCGTTCGGTGTCCGAGAGCTTCGTGTCGAGGTCGTCGACGCCGAGCAGCGCGGGCCGGCCGAGCAGGGCCAGGGCGATGGACAGGCGCAGTTCCTGGGGCCGTTCCAGGTCACGGACGGCCGTCCGGGAGCCCTTGGGCAGCGTTTCGAGGTCGAGTCCGGCGGCCGCGAGGGCCGCGTCGATCCGCAGCCGTGCCTCGTGCACGCGTTGGGCGCGGGGGCGCAGCAGGTCGCGCAGGGCGTCGCTGAAACGGCTCTGCAGCAGGGCGCGTTCACGCAGGTGCTCGCCGACCGTCAGCGCCGGCTCCAGGTCGGTCACCCCGGCCACGTTGGCCACCGCGCTGATCCGCCGCAGCCGTGCCATGTGCCTCGGGAGCCGGAACCCGCCGACGGTGGCCGTTCCTTCGGTGGGTTTCATCCGTCCCGTGAGCGAGAGCAGCAGACACGTGCGGCCCGAGCCGGACGGTCCCTCGATCGCGATGAGTGAGCCGGGCTCCGCGTCGAGGGTGATGCCGCGGAAGGCCCACCCCCGCGGCCCCTTGAGTCCGAAGCCCTCGGCCCTGACGTCCACGCCGTCCACAAGCCCCCCTGCCTGGTCGCAGTTTTTGAACTGACTGGTCAGTGCAAAAATACGCCCGAACCTACGATCGAAGCAAAACCGCAGGTCAGAACGGATTGTCAGTGCCATACCTCACGATGGGCACATACGGCACCCGTGCCGTGTACCCAGACGACAGGAGGTTCGTCATGGCCAATCCGTCCGCAGCCGCCGCCCGCCGGCGCCGCGCCACCGGCCCTGCCCCCTCACTGACCGGCCCGGCGAGCGATGTGCACCCCGTGCTCCGCCGGTCCACGGCCCCGCCCGCCGCCCTCGACCTCCTCGCCCAGGCCCGCGCCGCACTGGACGAGGCCGCCGTCCTGGAGACACCCAACGAGCGCTATGCGACGGCCCACCTCGCCGCCCTGCGCACCGCCGCCGCCGTGCTCGCCGCCCGGGGCCGCCCCGAAACCTCCCCGCGCCGCCGCGCCCGGATCCGCAGCGCCTGGGAAGTGCTGCCCGAGATCGCCCCCGAACTGACCGAGTGGAGCGCGCTGTTCGCCTCCGGCGCCGCCCGCCGCGCCCGTGCCGAGGCCGGCATCCAGGGCGCGGCGAGCCGCCGGGACGCCGACGACCTGATACGGGACGTCGCGATGTTCCTGCGCATCGTCGAGCGGATGCTCGTCCTCCAGCCGGTCCTGCCGCAGCCTCGCCAGGACCCCGCGGAGCCGGCCGGCCCGAGCGCACGCGGTGACCTCCCGGACGCGGGCTGACCACCGGGAAGTCCGCCGTGCGAGACGCGTCGGCCGTACCCGCCCGCGGTGACCGGGTACGGCGGCCGAGGCAATAGGGTGGAGGACGACTGAAGCCTTCAGCCTTCCGCTCTGCCGAGGAGTCAACTGCCGTGTCGGACCCGATGCGACCCCGCGCCTCCCTCCGTACCGCCGTGGTCTGGGAGGTCCTCCAGGACGCCCTCGACCGACGGGTCAAGGCGACGGGACGGGAGTCGCTGGACGTCCTCGACACCGGAGGCGGCAGCGGCAACTTCGCCGTGCCCCTCGCCCGTCTCGGCCACCGCGTCACCGTCGTCGACCCCAGCCCCAACGCGCTGTTCGCGTTGGAGCGCAGGGCCGCCGAGGCCGGCGTGGCCGACCGCGTCCGGGGCGTCCAGGGCGATGCGCACGGCCTGTTCGACGTGGTCGAGCGCGATGGCTACGACGCCGTGCTGTGCCATGGCGTCCTGGAGTACGTGGACGACCCGGCCGAGGGCGTCCGCAACGCCGTGGCCGCCCTGCGCTCCGAGGGTGTGCTCAGCCTGCTCGCCGCCGGACTCGGCGGTGCCGTGCTGGCCCGTGCCCTCGCCGGTCACTTCACGGAGGCCCGGCAGGCGCTGCAGGACCCCGAGGGCCGCTGGGGCGCCGGCGACCCGATGCGCCGGTTCACCGCCGAGCAGCTCACCGCGCTGGTCGAGGGCGTGGGCCTGAAGGTCGGTGCCGTGCACGGCGTGCGGGTCTTCGCCGACCTCGTCCCCGGCGTTCTCGTGGACACCGAGCCCGGTGCCCTCGACGCGCTGCTGAAGCTGGAGGCCGCCGCGGCCGAACTGCCCGCGTTCCACTCGGTGGCCACCCAGCTGCACGTGCTCGGTGAGACCCCGGGGGCCGGCGAGGCCTGAGCGCACCCGTCGTCACCCGCCGCTGATCAGGGCCTTGGCAGCGGATGGAGTACGCCACAAGACCCCCGATCGTGGGGTTTGCGCCGTATGATCGAGGTACACCACCCGGCATGACGGGTCGGCCGCCGGGGAATGGAAGCCTCAGCGAGCCGAGACGGCCATGACGGATTCCGGTTGGCCAATTGGCGTAGAGGGGCGGGTTTCACGGGGGCGATTCCCTGCCTATCCTGAAGGGACCCCCCGGGTCGCCCCGGCGACTGCACGATGAGGAGGACTCCGTGCCGCTCTCGGAGCACGAGCAGCGCATGCTCGAGCAGATGGAGCGAGCGCTGTACGCCGAAGATCCCAAGTTCGCGTCGGCGCTTGAGGGAAGCGGGCTGCGTACGTACACCCGGCGGCGGGTCTACCAGGCGGTCGCAGGCTTCCTCGTGGGTATCGCGCTCCTCATGGCCGGAATGGTCGCGCAGCTGATCTGGGTCAGCGTGGTGGGTTTCCTCGTCATGCTGGGCTGTGCCGTACTCGCCGTCACCGGCTGGCGCAAGGCCCCCAAGCCGGGCGAGCAGCCCGCGGGCGCCGTCCGTCGCCAGGCGCGGCCGAAGCGGTCCATGATGGACCGGATCGAGGAGCGCTGGCAGCGCCGCCGGGACGAACACGGCCACTAGCCGTCCAGCGGTCTCCGCAGATCGCCGACAGACAACGTGTGAGGGGCGACCACCATCGGTGGTCGCCCCTCACACGTGTTCTCAGCCCCGCTGTTCCGACGGCCGGCGCGGACTCGGCCGTGCCGCAGCCACCCGGGCCCTGAGCGCCGACCAGCGGGCCGACACCGCCCATAGCACACGCACCGAGGAGCGGGGCAGGAACAGTGCACGCAGCCGCGCGCCGGTGTTCACCGTGCCACGCAGTCCCTCGGTCACCCGGCGCACGTCCTCCGCCGCACCCGCCGCCGGACGCGGCCGGGGCGCGTACAGCACCTGCTCCACCGCGTCCGCGACCCGGTGCACCGCGGCACCGGTCGCCGCGTCCAGCCGCCCGAGCTCGACGATCCGGGCGGCCGCTCGGCGCGGGGTCAGCGACTCGTCCGGCGCGATGCCGTGGTCCCAGGCGCTGTCCGTCAGCTCCTGCCAGGCCGCCAGGGCGTGCTCGGCGGCGCCCTGCTCGGTCCGGGCGTGCCCGCCCAGCCGTACCGCCCGCACCCGCATCCGCCACAACATCGGCGACAGCGGAACCGCCAGGACGGCCAGCGCGGCCAGGCCGATCAGCGGATACCACCACGGGCCCGTGCCGCCGCCCCCGCCCTGCGGGGCCGCCGCGGCGGACGCGGTGTCGCAGCCCTGCAGCTTGACCAGCTCGGGCGTGCAGCTCTGGCTCGCCGAGGCCGCCGCCGAGGGCGCCGTGGACGACTGGTGGGACGGCAGGTCCTGGTCCGGCAGCGAGGTGCCGGGTGTGTTCGACACGGTGTACGACGGCGTGGTACCGCGGGTCGGGGTCGGCTCGAACCGGGTCCAGCCCACGCCCTCGAAATACAGCTCGGGCCAGGCGTGCGCGTCCTTCTGGTTCACCGCGACCGTGCCGTCGGCCTGCGGGGTGCCGGGCGCGAAGCCCACCGCGACCCGGGCCGGGATGCCGAGGGTGCGGGCCATGGCCGCCATGGCGAAGGAGAAGTGGACGCAGAAGCCCTGCTTCTCCTTCAGGAAGTTCGCGATGGCGTTCGGGCCGCGGCCGACCTCCACCTGGGTGTCGTACTGGAATCCGCCGGAGACGGCGAAGTAGTCCTGGAGCTTGACGGCCTCCTCGTAGTGGCTGCGCGCGCCCGCCGTGATCTCCTTCGCGGTCGTGGCCACCACCTTCGGCAGCGAGGACGGCACCTTCGTGTACTCGCGCTTCAGGACCGCCGGCGGCTCCGGCGCCGCGGACAGCTGCGCGGCCGTGGGCTGCACGTCCAGGTTGGTCACCTGGTAGGTCTCACCACGCGTGGTCTGGCCGTGGTCGCCGACGAGGGTCATGCCGACCGGCTCGTAGCGCCAGCGGCCGGCGACCTGCACACCGCTCGGCGGATACGGCATCGGCAGCCAGTCCTGGGCGTACCAGTCCGCCGCCCTGACGGTGGTCGTCACCGTGCTGCGCTTGACGTCGGCGTCGAGGCCGATGGGCGTGGGGAACCTGTCCGGTACGCCCACGATGTGCCGCTGGGCCGGTTTCCAGGTGGTGCCGTCGAAGTCGTCCAGCGACACTATCCGCAGATACAGGTCCGAGATGTCGTTCGTGCTGGTCCGCAGGGTCAGCACCTGACGGTCGTCGTTCGTGTTCAGACTGTCGCGCAGGGACACCAGCGGGTTGACCGCGGAGATCGTGCCCCCGTTGCCGTTGCCCGCTCCCACACCCGTGCCGGCGGCGTCCAGCAGGCCCCCCTGCATCGCGGGCAGGGCGAGCGGCACCACCAGGGCCGCGCCGAGCGCGACCGCGCCGATACGGCGTCCCGTGCGCACCGGGGCCACCGCTCCGGCCTCCGCAGATCCCGGGGAGTGGGCTGCGCCGCCGAAGACCCGGCCCCACTGCGCCAGCCGGTCCCGGCCCTCGGCGAGCAGCAGCATGAGATAACCGGCCGCCGCCACCAGGAACCACAGCCAGTCCGCCCCGCCCTCGGACAGACCGGCGGCCACCGAGTACAGCGCGAGCAGCGGCAGCCCGGCCGGGGCCGCGCTGCGGAAGGTCACCGCGAGGGTGTCCACCAGCAGGCCGATCAGCAGCACGCCGCCGATCAGCATCAGCTTGATGCCGGCGGTGAGCGGCGCCGGTATCGCGTACTCGCTCACGTCGGTGGAGCCCTGCTGGAGCAGGTCGGCGAAGTGCCGGAAGGCGTCCGGGCCGGGGATCAGCCCGACGACCGCGTGCTCCCGCGCGAAGACCAGGGTCAGCATCATCAGGGTGACCAGCGCCTGCGCCGCCACGGTCAGCGGCCGGCCCAGCGGCACCCGGCGGGCCGCCGCGCCCACCCCGGTCTGCACGGCCACGAGCGGGACCAGCTGCAGCAGCCAGGTCGGCTCCGCGACCAGGGGCAGCAGCGAGCAGGAGGCCATCAGGGTGGCCGCGGCCGCGCACAGCGCCAGGCGTGCCCGCCCGCTCATCGCATCGCCTCCCCGCTCATCGCGGCCAGGCCCGAGCGCTCCCGGTCGGCCTGCTGCCACAGCGCGTCCAGTGCGCCGCCGCGCGGCACGCTCAGCGCCGTCCAGCCCGCCTCGCGCAGCATGCGCAGCCGCTCGGCGTGCCGGTCGTCCGCCCCCGGCACGTCGGTCGACTCCCGCACCCAGGTGTCCGGGTCCAGCACGAAGGCGACGGCGCCGCCGCTGCGCCGGCTCATCTTGGCGATCGTCGTGGCCTGCTCCTCGTCCAGGTCGCCGAGGAAGGCGATCAGCAGCCCCTCGTTCCCGCCGCGCAGTACGTCGTACGCCCGGGACAGGCCCGTGCCGTCGGAGTGGTCGATCACCGCGAGGGTGTCCATCATCAGCCCGGCCGCCTCCGCGGTCTCCTGGCCGCTGCCCGCGAACCCGTCCGCGCCCTCGCCGGGCACCACGCTGCCGCTGTCGGTCAACAGCCGTACGGAGAAGCCGCGTTCGAGCATGTGCACCAGCACCGAGGCGGCACCGGAGACGGCCCACTCGAAGGCCGAGTCGGGGCCCGCGCCCTCGTAGGCGCCGCCCCGGGTGTCCAGCAGTACGGTGCACCGGGAACGCCGGGGCTGCTCCTCGCGCCGCACCATCAGCTCGCCGTAGCGCGCGGTGGACCGCCAGTGCACCCGGCGCAGGTCGTCGCCGTAGCGGTAGCCGCGCGGGATCACGTCGTCCTCGCCCGCCAGGGCCAGCGAGCGCTGCCGCCCGTCGCCGTACCCCTTGGCCTCGCCGCTGAAGCGGACCGGCGAGAGCGGCTCCACGCGCGGGATGACGGTCAGGGTGTCGTACGCCGAGAAGGAACGGGTCAGTTCGCACATCCCGAAGGGGTCGGTCAGCCGCAGCTGCAGCGGGCCCAGCGGGTAGCGGCCGCGAAGGTCGGAGCGGACCCGGTAGGAGACCTCGCGGCGGCCGCCCGGCTCCACCCGGTCCAGCACGAACCGGGGGCGCGGCCCGAGGACGTACGGCACCCGGTCCTGGAGCATCAGCAGGCCGGTGGGCAGCCGCGAGACGTTGTCCATCCGCAGGTGCACCCGGGCCTCGCTGCCCGCCGGCACGCGCGCGGGGGCGAGCCGGCGGGTGCCGGCCACCCGGTAACGCGTGCGGTACACGACCGTCGCGCAGATCAGGGGCAGCGCGGCCAGCAGCAGCCCGACCCGCAGCAGATCGCTCTGGCCCAGCACGTACGCGCAGATCGCGGCCGCGATCCCGGCCGCGAGGAAGGAGCGGCCACGGGTCGTCAGCCCCGCGAGGGCCGTACGGACGCCGCCCGCCTCCCCTCGGTCGGCCTCCGCCTGCCCGGTCCCCCCGGCGCTCATCACAGACTCCGCGGAGGCTGCTGGGGGTACTCCGGGACGCTCCGGCCGAGGCCGCCGAAGCCGCTCTGCCGGCCCGGCGCCGCGGGCACCGGGGCGTGCTGGAGGATCTCCTGCACGACCTGCTCGGCCGTACGGCGGTTCAGCTGGGCCTGGGCGGTGGGCAGCAGACGGTGCGCGAGAACGGCGACGGCGAGTGCCTGGACGTCGTCCGGCAGCGCGTACTCCCGGCCGGCGAGGGCCGCGGACGCCTTCGCCGCGCGCAGCAGGTGCAGCGTCGCGCGCGGGGAGGCGCCGAGTCTGAGGTCGGGGTGCGTGCGCGTGGCGGCGACCAGCTCCACCGCGTACCGCCGGACCGGCTCGGAGACGTGCACGGTGCGCACCGCCTCGACCAGCTTCACGATGTCGTGCGCGTGCGCCACCGGCTGCAGGTCCTCCAGCGGGCTCGCCCCGCCGTGGACGTCGAGCATCTGCAACTCGGCCTCCACGCTCGGGTAGCCGACCGAGACGCGGGCCATGAAGCGGTCGCGCTGGGCCTCGGGCAGCGGGTAGGTGCCCTCCATCTCGACCGGGTTCTGCGTGGCCACCACCATGAACGGGCTCGGCAGTTCGTACGTCTGCCCGTCGATGGTGACCTGCCGCTCCTCCATGGACTCCAGCAGCGCCGACTGGGTCTTGGGCGAGGCCCGGTTGATCTCGTCGCCGATCACGATCTGCGCGAAGATGGCGCCCGGCTTGAACTCGAAGTCCCGGCGCTGCTGGTCCCAGATGGACACACCGGTGATGTCCGAGGGCAGCAGGTCGGGCGTGAACTGGATGCGCCGTACCGAGCAGTCGATGGACCGCGCCAGCGCCTTGGCCAGCATCGTCTTGCCGACTCCGGGGACGTCCTCGATCAGCAGGTGGCCCTCGGCGAGCAGCACGGTCAGGGCGAGCCGTACGACCTCGGGCTTGCCCTCGATCACGCCCTCCACCGAACCGCGCACCCGCTCCAGCGTGGCGGTCAGATCTGTGAGGCTCGCTCGATCGTCATAGGTCGTCACCCGGCCCTCCTCGGCCCGTTCTTTCCGGGCCGACGCTGCTTGCGAAACCGGCCCACCCCGAAACACGGGCACCACGCGGGAAAAGTTCCGCGTGACGCCACACCCCGCATTCTTGCCGCCGTTACCGATTCGTGTCACTCGCCTGTGGACAACTGCCCGCACGATGTCGGTCTTACGTCTTTTTCGACCCCGATTTCGATGCGGGGCGGCGGGATGCTTTCGGGGAGGCCGGTGGTGCGCCGGATCAGGCCGGGTCGATCTCCCGCAGCTGACCGGTGCGCACGTCGAACACGAAACCGCGCACGTTGTCGGTGTGCAGCAGGAACGGCGAGGTGCGCACGCGCTCCATGGACTGGCGCACGTCCTGGTCGACGTCCCGGAAGGACTCCACGGCCCAGGCCGGGCGCTGGCCGACCTCCATCTCCAGGTCGTGCCGGAAGTCCTCGGTGATGGACTCCATGCCACAGCCGGTGTGGTGGATGAGTACGACGCTGCGAGTGCCGAGCGCCCGCTGGCTGATGGTCAGGGAGCGGATCACGTCGTCGGTGACGACACCGCCCGCGTTGCGGATGGTGTGACAGTCGCCGAGCTGAAGGCCGAGCGCGGCGTGCAGGTCGAGACGGGCGTCCATACAGGCCACGACCGCGACCTTGAGAACGGGGCGGGCGTCCATACCCGGATCGGCGAACGCGGCGGCGTACCGCTGGTTGGCCTCCACCAGGCGGTCCGTGACGGTGTCGCCCTTCGCTATGGCGCCTTCGGATCCAGTGGGAACTGCTGCGGAAGTCGTCATACTCATGACGTTACTGGTCACGCCCGGTCCTGGCCCGCTGTGAGACGGGACAAAGAACGCCATCGAGGCTTGTTGTGAGCTAACCCACAGGGAGGGCAAACCTGGTCCGGCCGGGTGAATCCCGTCGAATCGCGGCTCCCGTCACGATGCGGTAGGCGACGCGCAGGCCGGTTGATTGACCGCGAGACAGGGTGGACTAAAGTGACGCGAAGCGGGAGGCGCGGCTCTCCCTGCTGGTGAAAACCCCGGAGACCCCGGCTCACCCCCGGAACGTCTCCCCACGTGCGCGGCGCGTACGTACGGCTCGGCCTCCTCCCGCTCCCGGTCCGGCTGACGCTTCCGGCGCCGGCAGGCCTGACCCTTCACGAGCTGGCGGGGACCCGGCGGTGCGTGCGGCCCGCCGGAAGATGAGAGGCCTCCTTGAGCCAGAGTCGACACGTCCCGGTGATGCTCCAGCGGTGCCTGGACCTGCTGGCGCCCGCCCTGGAGCGCCCGGATGCGGTGGTCGTCGACTGCACACTCGGCCTCGGCGGACACAGCGAGGCGCTGCTGAGCCGGTTCCCCGAGGCGCGGCTGATCGGCCTCGACCGGGACAAGGAGGCGCTGCGCCTGTCCGGCGAGCGGCTGGCGCCCTACGGCGAGCGCGCCACCCTCGTGCACGCCGTCTACGACGAGCTGCCCGCCGTACTGCGCCGGCTCCGCATCGCGCGCGTGCAGGGCGTCCTGTTCGACCTCGGGGTCTCCTCCATGCAGCTCGACGAGGCCGACCGGGGCTTCGCCTACGCCCAGGACGCGCCCCTGGACATGCGCATGGACCAGACGACCGGCATCAGCGCCGCCGAGGTCCTCAACACGTATCCGGCGGGCGAACTCGTGCGGATCCTGCGGGCGTACGGCGAGGAGAAGCAGGCCAAGCGGATCGTGGCCGCGGTCGTGCGCGAGCGCGAGAAGGAGCCGTTCAGCAACAGCGGCCGGCTCGTGGAGCTGATCCGGGACGCCCTGCCGCAGGCCGCCAAGCGCACCGGAGGCAATCCCGCCAAGCGCACCTTCCAGGCGCTGCGCATCGAGGTCAACGGTGAACTGTCCGTTCTGGAGCGGGCGATCCCGGCCGCGGTGAAGGCGCTCGACGTCGGCGGGCGCATCGCGGTGCTGGCGTACCACTCGCTCGAAGACCGCCTGGTCAAGCAGGTCTTCGCGGCCGGCGCGGCCTCCACGGCACCCCCCGGCCTGCCGGTCGTGCCCGAGCGCTACCAGCCACGGCTCAAGCTGCTCACCCGGGGTGCCGAACTTCCCACCGAGGAGGAGGTCGCCGAGAACCGCCGGGCCGCACCGGCCAGGCTGCGCGGCGCCGAGCGCATCAGGGAGGACGCCGAGTGAGCGAGACGGGTCGCTTGGATCCCCGAACGCCGGGGGGAGTCATGAGGGCTTCCGGAACCCGCCGGGGGAGCCGTGAGTAGGTCACCCGAACTGAGGGGGCGGGCCGCGCGGCTCGCCCGGCTCTTCCCGGCCGGCCGTGCCCGGGCCGCCCGTACCCCGTTCGTCCTCCTCGTCGTACTGCTCCTCGGCGGCGGCCTCATCGGTCTGCTCGTGCTGAACTCCGCCCTCAGCGAAGGCTCGTTCAAACTCGCCGACCTGCAGAAGCAGACGAAGAACCTCACCGACGAGGAACAGTCCCTCCAGCGGGACATCGACGGCTACTCGTCCCCCGACGCCCTCCAGCGCCGCGCCCGGCAACTCGGCATGGTCCCGGGCGGCGACCCGGCCTTCCTCGGTTCCGACGGCAAGGTCAAGGGCGTCCCGAGCGCCGCCGCCCCCGAGTCCGCCGCCCTCACCGCGCCGGTCGCCCCCGAGGCACTGCCCCCGGCCGCCGGCCCCTCCGCGAGCCCGGTCACGACCACCACCCCGGCCTCCGCCACGCCCTCCCCCACACCGGCCCAGGGCCAGCCCACCCTCGCCGTCCCCGCCGGTGCCGTCCCCCCGCCCCCGTCCATCCTCCAGCCCACCTCGATCCCCGGCAGGTGAGGAAAGTGTCCGACAGGGAACCGCCGCGCCGCCGTGTGCCCGGGCCTGCGTGTGCGCTCCGCCCGGGTGCCGGAGGACGCGGGTGTCGGCTGCGGCTCGGTACGGCTGTGGTGGGCCGCCGGTCCGGTGGCGGGGCCGCGCTCGCGCGAGGGTGCCGCCCGGCCCGCACCGGGGTCCCGCTCGTGCGAGGGTGCCGCCCGGCCCGCATCGGTGCCCGCGTACCGCTGCCGATGTCCCAGCCCATTGCCACCTCGACCCCCGGCAGGTGAGGGAAGTGTCCGACAGGGAACCGCCGCGCCGCCGTGTGCCCGGGCCTGCGTATGGGCTCCGCCCGGGTGCCGGAGGACGCGGATACCGGCTGCGGCTCGGTACGGCTGTGGTGGGCCGCCGGTCCGGTGGCGGGGCCGCGCTCGCGCGAGGGTGCCGCCCGGCACGCACCGGGGTCCCGCTCGTGCGACGGCGGCGCCCGGCCCGCATCGGTGCCCTCGCACCGTTGCCGATGTCCCAGCCCATTGCCACCTCGATCCCCGGCAGGTGAGGGAAGTGTCCGACAGGGAACCGCCGCGCCGCCGTGTGCCCGGGCCTGCCAAGCCGCCGCGGCCCAGGAGTGCTGCCGTGCGGCGGCAGCCGGGGCCCGGTGCGCGTCCGGTCCGGCGGCCGAGCGCTCGGCCGCCGATCCAGCGTCCGCTGCGGCTCGGCAGCCCGCGGCCCCGGCTGCGCATGGTCAGCCTCACCCTGACCCTCGTCCTGGTCGCCTTCGTCGTACGGCTGCTCCAGGTGCAGGCCGTCGACGCCAGCGCGTACGCCGCGCGGGCCGAGCAGAACCGGTATGTCGTGCACACGCTGGCCGCCGAGCGCGGCGGGATCACCGACCGCAACGGCGTGGCCCTCGCCATCAGCGAGGACGCGTACGACATCACGGCCGATCCCACGATGTTCAGCAGGAAGCAGCTGAAAATCGACGACGGACCCGAGCAGGCCGCCGCGCTCCTCGCGCCGATCCTCGGGCAGAGCCAGGCCGCCATCGTGAAGAAGCTGCGGCCCAAGAACAGCAACTCCCGCTACACCCGGCTCGCCACCCGGCAGACCCCGCAGGTCTGGAAGCAGATCAAGGACCTGAAGGCCGCGCTCGCCAAGAAGGCGGGGACGGACGACAACACCGCCAACGTGCTCGCCGGCGTCTTCGCCGACCCCAGCAGCCAGCGCGTCTATCCGAACCACGACCTCGCCGCCGGGATACTGGGCTGGGTCAACGCCGACGGCCGGGGCGCCGGCGGCATCGAGCAGGAGCTGAACAAACAGCTCTCCGGCAAGGACGGCAAGATCCGCTACGCCCAGTCCGGCGGACGCGAGGTGCCCACGGCCGGATCGAACGAGACGCCCGCCGTACCCGGCTCCGACGTCGAGCTGACCATCGACCGCGACATCCAGTGGGCCGCGCAGAACGCCATCACCGAGCAGGTGAGGAAGTCCAGGGCGGACCGCGGTTACGTCGTCGTCCAGGACACCCGCACCGGCCAGATCCTGGCCATGGCCAACTCGCCGGGTTTTGACCCCAACGACCTGTCGAAGGCCGACAGCGCGGCCATGGGCAACGCGGCCGTCCAGGACGCCTACGAACCCGGCTCCACCGCCAAGGTGATGTCCATGGCGGCCGTGCTGGAGCAGAACGCCGCGACCCCGCTCACCCACGTCGTCGTACCCAACCGGCTGCACCGCGGCGACCGGCTCTTCTCGGACGACGTCGACCACGACACCTGGTACCTCACGCTCAACGGCGTGCTCGCCAAGTCCAGCAACATCGGCACCATCCTGGCCACCGGCCAGCTCGGCAGGACCCAGCCCGAGGCCAACAAGGTCCTCTACTCGTATCTGCGCAAGTTCGGCATCGGCAGCTACACCGGGCTCGGCTTCCCCGGCGAGACCCGGGGCATCCTCGCGCCCTACCAGAAGTGGTCCACCTCGCAGCAGTACACGATCCCTTTCGGCCAGGGTTTCTCCCTCAACGCGATGCAGGCCGCCTCCGTGTACTCGACCATCGCCAACGGCGGGGTCCGGATCCAGCCGACCCTGGTGCGCGGCACCAAGGGCGCCGACGGGCGCTTCACCCCCGCGCCCAAGCCCGGGCAGACGAGGGTCGTCAGCGCGAGGACGGCCCGGACCCTCGCCCGGATGCTGGAGTCCGTCGTGGACGACGAACAGGGCACCGGCATCAAGGCCCGCATTCCCGGATACAACGTCGCGGGCAAGACCGGAACGGCCAACCGCGTGGATCCGGCCACCGGCAGGTACCGCGGGTACACCTCGTCCTTCGCCGGGTTCGCGCCCGCGGACAACCCCCGCATCACCGTCTACTGCGCGATCCAGAACGCGACCGCCGGCAGCTACTTCGGCGGTCAGATCTGTGGCCCGATCTACAAGCAGGTGATGGAGTTCGCCCTGAAGACCCTGCAGGTCCCGCCGACCGGCACGCCGGCCGCGAACCTGCCCGTCGACTACAAGCCCTGATCAGCACCGGAACACCAGGAACGAATTCGTGACAACGATCACCCCGGAACCCGGGAACCACGGCGCCCCGAGCCCCTCGCTTCGCCCCGGAGCGGGTACGCCCGGTACGCTCACCGCCGTGCCACACGCTGATCAGTCCCAAACCACCCAGAAGGGCCAACCCGTGACATATCCGGGACTGCCCAGGCCGACGCTGCTCCCGGCCACCCCCCTCGCGGAGCTCGCCGACCAGCTGGGTGTCACCGCGCCGGAGAGCGCCGCCGAGATCAAGGGCATCACCCATGACTCGCGCGCCGTCCGCCCCGGCGACCTGTACGCCGCCCTCCCGGGCGCCCGGCTGCACGGCGCCGACTTCGTCACCCAGGCCGCGAGCCTGGGCGCCGCCGCCGTGCTCACCGACCCCACGGGCGCCGAGCGCGCCGCAGCGACCGGACTGCCCGTCCTGGTCGTCGACGACCCGCGCGGTCGGATGGGGGAGCTGGCGGCGACGATCTACCGCCACCCGGGCCGCGACCTGCTCCAGATCGGCATCACCGGCACCTCCGGCAAGACCACCACCGCCTATCTGGTCGAGGGCGGCCTGGACGCGTCCCACCCGGCGGACGAGGGGGGCCGGCGCGAAGCGCCGTCGGTTGAGGGCGGTGGTGGGCGACGGGCGGGCCTCATCGGCACGGTGGAGATCCGCATCGGCGACGAGCGCATCAAGTCGGAGCGCACCACTCCCGAGGCCACCGACCTCCAGGCCCTGTTCGCCGTCATGCGCGAGCGCGGCGCCGAGGCGGTCGCCATGGAGGTCTCCAGCCACGCCCTGGTCCTCGGCCGGGTCGACGGCTGTGTCTTCGACATCGCCGTGTTCACCAACCTCAGCCCGGAACACATGGAGTTCCACTCCGACATGGAGGACTACTTCCGGGCCAAGGCACAGCTGTTCACGCCGAAACGCAGCAAGCTCGGCGTGATCAACGCCGACGACGAGTACGGCCGCCGGCTCGCCCAGGAGGCCACCGTCCCGGTCGTCACCTTCTCCGCCGAGGGCCACCCCGACGCCGACTGGCGCGCCGAGGGCGTCGAGGTCGGCCCCATGGACTCGACGTTCACCGTCGTCGGCCCGAACGGCGAGCGGATCCACGCCAAGTCGCCGATCCCCGGCCCCTTCAACGTGGCGAACACCCTCGCCGCCATCGTCGCCCTCGCCGCCGCCGGACTCGACCCGCAGACCGCCGCCGACGGCATCGCCGCCGTACCGGGCGTCCCCGGCCGCCTGGAGCGCGTGGACGCCGGGCAGCCCTACCTCGCCGTCGTCGACTACGCCCACAAGACCGACGCCGTCGAGTCCGTGCTCAAGGCGCTGCGCAAGGTCACCAAGGGCCGGCTGCACGTCGTCCTCGGCTGCGGCGGCGACCGCGACCGGACCAAGCGCGCCCCGATGGGCGCCGCCGCGGCCCGCCTCGCCGACACGGCCGTACTGACCTCCGACAACCCCCGCTCCGAGGATCCCCTCGCGATCCTCGCGACCATGCTCCAGGGGGCCGCCTCCGTGCCCGCGCACGAGCGTGGCGAGGTGGTCCTCTTCGAGGACCGGGCCGCCGCGATCGCCGCCGCCGTGGGCCGCGCCCGGGCCGGCGACACCGTGCTGGTCGCGGGCAAGGGGCACGAGCAGGGCCAGGACATCGCCGGCGTGGTCCGTCCCTTCGACGACCGCCAGGTGCTCCGCGCAGCCATCCAGAAGACCCAGGGATGAAAATCCAGAAGACCCAGGGGATGAACTTGTGATCGCCCTCTCCCTCGCCGAGATCGCAGCAGTCGTCGGCGGGCAGACGCACGACATACCGGATCCGTCCGTGGCCGTCACCGGACCGGTCGTCCGGGACTCCCGCGAGGTGGTGCCCGGCAGCCTGTTCGCCGCCTTCGTCGGCGAGCGCGTGGACGGCCACGACTTCGCGGCGCGGGTCGTCGAGGCGGGCGCGGTCGCCGTACTGGCGTCACGGCCCGTCGGCGTGCCCGCGATCGTCGTCGAGGACGTCCAGACCGCCCTCGGCGCCCTCGCCCGGCACGTCGTACGCCGGCTCGGCGCGACCCTCGTCGCCCTGACGGGTTCGGCGGGCAAGACCAGCACCAAGGACCTCATCGCACAGGTCCTCCGGCGCAAGGCGCCGACGGTGTTCACGCCCCAGTCGCTCAACAACGAGATCGGGCTGCCGCTCACCGCGCTCACCGCCACCGAGGAGACCCGGTTCCTCGTGCTGGAGATGGGGGCCCGGGGCATCGGGCACATCCGTTACCTCACCGGCCTCACCCCGCCCAGGATCGGCCTGGTCCTCAACGTCGGCACCGCCCACATCGGCGAGTTCGGCGGCCGCGAGCAGATCGCGCAGGCCAAGGGTGAGCTGGTGGAGGCGCTGCCGGAGGACGGTGTCGCCGTCCTCAACGCCGACGACCCCCTGGTCCGCGCCATGGCCTCCCGTACCAAGGCGAAGGTGGTCCTTTTCGGAGAGTCGGCCGAAGCGGACGTACGCGCCGAGAACGTGCGACTCACGGACAGCGGACAGCCCGCCTTCAGGCTTCTCACACCCTCCGGTGCATGCGATGTGACCATGCGCCTGTACGGTGAGCACCACGTGTCGAACGCGCTCGCCGCGGCCGCCGTCGCCCATGAGCTGGGCATGTCCGCGGAAGAGATCGCCACCGCGCTCTCCGAGGCGGGCACCCTCTCCCGCTGGCGCATGGAGGTCACCGAGCGCCCGGACGGCGTGACCATCGTCAACGACGCCTACAACGCCAACCCCGAGTCCACGCGGGCCGCCCTTCGGGCGCTCGCGGCCATGGGCAAGGGGCGCCGCACGTGGGCGGTGCTCGGCAAGATGGCCGAGCTGGGGGACGAGGCGCTCGCCGAGCACGACGCCGTCGGACGGCTCGCCGTCCGGCTCAACGTCAGCAAGCTCGTCGCCGTCGGGGGGATTGAGGCCTCCTGGCTGCAACTGGGCGCATATAACGAGGGTTCGTGGGGTGAGGAGTCGGTGCACGTGTCCGACGCACAGGCGGCGATCGACCTGTTGCGCAGCGAGTTGCGCCCGGGGGATGTCGTACTCGTGAAGGCGTCCCGTTCGGTGGGTCTGGAGAGCGTTGCCCAGGCGCTCGTCGAGACCGGTGCCGAGGGCGAGGTTGCCGCCCGATGATGAAGCAGATCCTGTTCTCAGGAGTCATTGGCCTCTTCCTGACGCTGATCGGCACCCCGCTGCTGATCAAGCTCCTGGCCCGCAAGGGCTACGGCCAGTACATCCGCGACGACGGTCCGCGCGAGCACGCCAGCAAGCGCGGTACGCCGACCATGGGCGGCATCGCCTTCATCCTGGCGACCATCGCCGCGTACTTCCTGAGCAAGCTCATCACCGGCTACCCGCCCACCTACTCCGGGATCCTCGTCCTCGGCCTGATGTTCGGCATGGGCCTGGTCGGCTTCCTCGACGACTACATCAAGATCGTCAAGCGGCGTTCGCTGGGTCTGCGGGCCAAGGCGAAGATGGCCGGCCAGCTGATCGTCGGCATCTCCTTCGCCGTGCTGTCGCTGATGTTCTCCGACGCGCGCGGCAACACCCCGGCCTCCACCAAGCTGTCGTTCATCACCGACTTCGGCTGGACGATCGGCCCGGTGCTGTTCGTCGTCTGGGCGCTGTTCATGATCCTCGCGATGTCCAACGGCGTGAACCTCACCGACGGTCTGGACGGCCTCGCCACCGGCGCCTCCGTGCTGGTCTTCGGCGCCTACACGTTCATCGGCGTCTGGCAGTTCCAGGAGTCCTGCGCCAACGCGCAGACCCTGACCAACCCGGCCGCCTGCTACGAGGTGCGCGACCCGCTCGACCTCGCGGTGATCGCCTCCGCGCTCATGGGTGCCTGCCTGGGCTTCCTGTGGTGGAACACCTCGCCGGCGAAGATCTTCATGGGCGACACCGGCTCGCTCGCCCTCGGCGGTGTCCTCACCGGTCTGGCCATCCTCTCCCGCACGGAGCTGCTGCTGGCCATCATGGGCGGTCTGTTCGTCCTCATCACCATGTCGGTCGTCATCCAGGTCGGCTCCTTCCGGCTCACCGGCAAGCGTGTCTTCCGGATGGCGCCACTCCAGCACCACTTCGAACTCAAGGGCTGGTCCGAAGTCCTGGTGGTGGTCCGGTTCTGGATCATCCAGGGCATCTGTGTGATCGTCGGACTGGGCCTCTTCTATGCGGGATGGGCAGCGGACAAGTGACCTCCACCTCGGAGCTCTTCGACTTCCAGGGCAAGCACGTCACCGTCGCCGGGCTCGGTGTCTCCGGCGTCCCGGCGGCCAAGGTGCTGCACGCGCGGGGGGCGATCGTCACGGTCGTCAACGACGGCGACGACGCACGCGCGCGTGAACAGGCCGCGGAGCTTCGGGCGCTCGGCATCACCGTGCGCCTCGGCGACGGAGCGACCCTGCCGGAGGGCACCGAGCTGATCGTCACCGCGCCCGGCTGGAAGCCCGACAAGCCCCTCTTCACGGCGGCGGCCGAAGCGGGCGTGCCGGTCTGGGGCGACGTCGAGCTGGCCTGGCGCCTGCGCGGGCCCGACGCGGCGCCCTGGCTGGCCGTCACGGGCACCAACGGCAAGACCACCACCGTGCAGATGCTGGCGTCGATCCTGAAGGCCGCGGGCCTGCGCACCGCCGCCGTCGGCAACATCGGCGTCTCCCTGCTGGACGTGGTTCTCGGCGAGGAGCGGTACGACGTCCTCGCCGTCGAACTGTCCAGCTACCAGCTGCACTGGGCGCCCTCGCTGCGCGCCCACTCGGCGGCCGTCCTGAACCTCGCCCCGGACCACCTCGACTGGCACGGCTCCATGGAGGCGTACGCGCGCGACAAGGGCCGTATCTACGAAGGCAATCGGGTCGCCTGCGTCTACAACGTCGAGGACAAGGCCACCGAGGACCTGGTCCGCGAGGCCGACGTCGAGGAGGGCTGCCGGGCCATCGGCTTCACCCTCGGCACCCCCGCGCCCTCCCAACTCGGCGTCGTCGAGGGCATCCTGGTCGACCGCGCCTTCGTGGAGAACCGACAGAAGAACGCGCAGGAGCTCGCCGAGGTCTCCGACATCGACCCGCCGGCCCCGCACAACATCGCCAACGCCCTTGCCGCGGCGGCCCTCGCCCGTGCCTTCGGGGTGCCCGCCAGGGCCGTGCGCGAGGGCTTGAAGGCCTTCCGTCCGGACGCCCACCGCATCGCGCACGTCGCCGACGTCGACGGGGTCGCGTACATCGACGACTCCAAGGCGACCAACACCCATGCCGCGGAAGCGTCTTTGGCGGCATATGAGTCGATCGTATGGATTGCGGGCGGTCTGGCGAAGGGTGCGACCTTCGACGAGCTGGTCGCCAAGTCGGCGAAGCGGCTTCGCGGCGCGGTCCTGATCGGCGCCGACCGGGCGCTGATCCGCGACGCCCTCGCGCGACACGCCCCGGAAGTACCCGTGGTCGACCTCGACCGGACCGACACTGGGGCGATGCTCCAGGCGGTGACGGAAGCGAAGCGGCTCGCTCAGCCCGGCGACACGGTGCTGCTGGCCCCGGCCTGCGCCTCCATGGACATGTTCACCAACTACAACCAGCGCGGTGACGCGTTCGCGGCGGCGGTCCGCGAACTCGGAGCCTGACCCCGGCCGCCCGCCGGGCGGAACTTGGGAGGGACGCGTGGGACGGTCGACGTTCAGTGGAGGCGCCGATGCCCAGTAGCCGTACCGGTAAGCCGCCCGTGCAGCGGGCGTCCCGGCGTCCGCGTCCCGCCGTTCCCGGCCCTCGGCGCGAGAACCCCCTGCAACGGTTCTGCAGCCGGGCGCGGAAGGCCTGGGACCGGCCGCTGACCGCCTACTACCTGATTCTCGGCGGCAGCGTGCTGATCACCGTGCTGGGACTGGTGATGGTCTACTCGGCCTCCCAGATCACCGCGCTGCAGATGTCCCTGCCGGGGTCGTACTTCTTCCGCAAGCAGCTGCTGGCCGCCGTGCTGGGCGGGGTGCTGCTGTTCGTGGCCTCCCGCATGCCGGTGAAACTGCACCGGGCCCTCGCCTACCCGATCCTCGCCGCAGCCGTCTTCCTGATGGCCCTGGTGCAGGTGCCCGGGATAGGGATGGCGGTCAACGGCAACCAGAACTGGATCTCCCTCGGCGGCTCCTTCCAGATCCAGCCCAGCGAGTTCGGCAAGCTCGCCCTGGTGCTGTGGGGCGCGGACCTGATCGCCCGCAAGCAGGAGAAGAAACTGCTGAACCAGTGGAAGCACATGCTGGTGCCGCTGGTGCCGGGCGCCTTCCTGCTGCTGGGGCTGATCATGCTCGGCGGCGACATGGGCACCGCGATCATCCTCACGGCGATCCTGTTCGGCCTGCTGTGGCTCGCGGGGGCGCCCACCCGGCTGTTCGCCGGGGTGCTGACGATCGCGACCCTGATCGGCGGGGTCCTCATCAAGACCAGCCCCAACCGGATGGCCCGGCTCGCCTGCATCGGCGCCACCCAGCCCAAGGCCGGCGTAGCCGACTGCTGGCAGGCCGTGCACGGGATCTACGCCCTCGCCTCCGGCGGGCTCTTCGGCTCCGGTCTCGGTGCGAGTGTGGAAAAATGGGGGCAACTGCCGGAAGCCCACACCGACTTCATCTTCGCCGTCACCGGCGAGGAACTGGGCCTGGCGGGGACGCTGTCGGTGCTCGCCCTGTTCGCGGCTCTAGGCTATGCGGGTATCCGCGTGGCCGGACGCACGGAGGACCCCTTCGTGAGGTATGCCGCGGGAGGCGTGACCACCTGGATCACCGCCCAGGCGGTGATCAACATCGGTGCGGTGCTCGGTCTGCTGCCGATCGCCGGCGTCCCCCTCCCGCTGTTCTCCTACGGAGGGTCCGCCCTGCTGCCGACCATGTTCGCCATCGGGCTGCTGATCGCCTTCGCACGCGACGAGCCCGCTGCGCGGGCGGCGCTTGCGACGCGGCAACCTCGCTTTGGTAGAAAGCGGGCGGGAGGCTCCGGTGCCGAGCGGGGGCCTCGGAGATGGAACACGATGCGACGGCGTGCCCCAGTGGCGCGTTCGTCCGGAGAGCGGTGAATTTCGGTGCATGTCGTACTCGCCGGTGGGGGGACCGCCGGCCACATCGAGCCCGCGCTCGCCCTCGCGGACGCCCTGCGCAGGCAGGACCCGACCGTGGGGATCACGGCCCTGGGCACGGAGCGCGGCCTGGAGACCCGGCTCGTCCCGGAGCGCGGCTATGAGCTGGCGCTGATCCCCGCGGTACCGCTGCCCCGCAAGCCCACCCCCGAGCTGATCACCGTCCCGGGCCGGCTGCGCGGCACGATCAAGGCCGCCGAGCAGATCCTGGAGCGCACCAAGGCGGACGCCGTGGTCGGTTTCGGTGGTTATGTCGCACTGCCCGGCTATCTGGCCGCCAAGCGGCTCGGCGTGCCCATCGTGATCCACGAGGCCAACGCCCGCCCGGGCCTGGCCAACAAGATCGGCTCGCGGTACGCGGCCCGGGTCGCCGTCTCCACGCCGGACAGCAAGCTGCGCGACGCCCGCTACATCGGCATCCCGCTGCGCCGCTCCATCGCCACACTGGACCGCGCCGCCGTCCGCCCCGAGGCCCGCCACCGCTTCGGTCTCGACCCCAACCTGCCCACGCTGCTCGTCTCCGGCGGCTCGCAGGGCGCCCGCCGCCTCAACGAGGTCGTCCAGCAGGTCGCGCCGTGGCTCCAGCGGGCCGGCATCCAGATCCTGCACGCGGTCGGCCCGAAGAACGAACTGCCGCAGGTGCACCAGATGCCGGGAATGCCCCCCTATATCCCGGTAAGTTACCTGGACCGGATGGACCTCGCGTACGCCGCGGCCGACATGATGCTCTGCCGTGCGGGCGCGATGACCGTCGCCGAACTCTCCGCCGTCGGGCTCCCGGCCGCCTACGTCCCGCTGCCCATCGGCAACGGCGAACAGCGGCTCAACGCCCAGCCGGTGGTGAAGGCCGGCGGCGGACTTCTCGTCGACGACGCGGAACTGACCCCGGAGTGGGTGCAGCAGAACGTCCTGCCCGTGCTGGCCGATCCGCACCGGCTGTACGAGATGTCCCGCGCGGCAAGCGAGTTCGGCCGCCGGGACGCCGACGACCTGCTCGTCGGCATGGTGTACGAGGCGATCGCCTCGCGCCGTTAGGACCGTATGACGAAAGGGCAATGAGCGTGGCCGGACCGACGACCGCCGAGCGCGGTGACCGCCAGCAGGAGTCGTCCGGCCCGCCGCCCGCCCGCGGTCTCAGAAGACGGCGCCTTCGTACGATCGTCATCCTGGCGGTGCTCTGCGTCCTCCTCGGCGCCGGTGGTACCTGGTTGTTGTACGGCTCCCAGTGGCTGCGCGTGCGGCACGTCTCGGTGTCCGGCACGCTCGTGCTGACCCCCGCCGAGGTGCGCGAGGCGGCGGCCGTGCCGGTGGGGGCGCCGATGATTTCCGTCGACACCGACCGGATCGAAGCCCGACTTCGCCGGAAATTGCCCCGAATTGACACCGTTGATGTGGTCCGTTCCTGGCCCCATGGAATCGGTCTGAAACTGACCGAGCGCACTCCGGTTCTGCTTGTGGGAAAGGGCGGGAACTTCGTCGAAGTCGACGACGAAGGTGTCCGGTTCGCTACGGTTTCTGAGGCGCCGAAAGGCGTTCCGATGCTGGAATTGTCCGTCTCCCGTACGGGTTCGGGTGCCGCGAGCTTCCGGCGCTTCGGCACCGACCGGCTGGTGCGCGAGGCGGTACGGGTCGCCGGTGATCTGCCGGCCGCCGTGTCGAGGGAGACCCGGACCGTCCAAGTCCGTTCCTACGACGACATCTCGCTGCAGTTGGCCGGCGGTCGCACGGTGGCGTGGGGCAGCAGCGAGAACGGCCGCGCCAAGGCAAGGGCCCTCGCAGCTCTCATGAAAGCAGCCCCGGGCGCGCGGCACTTCGATGTCAGTGTGCCCACCGCCCCTGCGTCCTCGGGGAGTTGACGCCCATCAGTGCAGGCCAGCACCCTGGTTGGGCACTGCTACGGCTGATCACATAGGGTGAAAAGAAAAACGGGAGGTTCGGCGTGTTCGTTGAACGTGCGCCACTTGTCGACTTAGTGTCCTGTTCAGAAGACTCCAGGGAACAGACACACTGGTAACCCTAAACTTCAGGGTTAGGGTTCGGGTCGGCGCTACGGACCGTCCCATTCGGCATCCGTCGTCCCGGCGCGGGGCACCGCACGGCGGCGACAACGTAATTCGAGGCGAGAGGCCTTCGACGTGGCAGCACCGCAGAACTACCTCGCAGTCATCAAGGTCATCGGTGTCGGCGGCGGTGGTGTCAATGCCATCAACCGGATGATCGAGGTCGGTCTCAAGGGCGTCGAGTTCATCGCCATCAACACCGACGCTCAGGCGCTGTTGATGAGCGACGCCGACGTCAAGCTCGACGTGGGCCGCGAACTCACCCGCGGACTCGGCGCCGGCGCCAACCCGGCCGTCGGCCGCAAGGCCGCCGAGGACCACCGCGAGGAGATCGAGGAGGTCCTCAAGGGGGCCGACATGGTCTTCGTGACGGCCGGTGAAGGCGGCGGCACCGGCACCGGCGGCGCGCCCGTCGTGGCCAACATCGCACGCTCCCTCGGTGCCCTCACCATCGGTGTGGTCACGCGCCCGTTCACCTTCGAGGGGCGGCGCCGCGCGAACCAGGCCGAGGACGGCATCGCGGAGCTGCGCGAAGAGGTCGACACCCTCATCGTCATCCCCAACGACCGGCTGCTGTCCATCTCGGACCGCCAGGTCTCGGTCCTGGACGCCTTCAAGTCCGCCGACCAGGTCCTGCTCTCCGGTGTCCAGGGCATCACCGACCTCATCACCACGCCCGGCCTGATCAACCTCGACTTCGCCGACGTGAAGTCGGTCATGTCCGAGGCCGGTTCGGCCCTCATGGGCATCGGCTCGGCCCGCGGCGACGACCGCGCGGTGGCCGCGGCCGAGATGGCGATCTCCTCGCCGCTGCTGGAGGCGTCCATCGACGGCGCCCGCGGCGTGCTGCTCTCCATCTCCGGCGGCTCCGACCTCGGCCTGTTCGAGATCAACGAGGCCGCCCAGCTGGTCAGCGAGGCCGCCCACCCCGAGGCCAACATCATCTTCGGCGCGGTCATCGACGACGCCCTCGGCGACGAGGTCCGGGTCACCGTGATCGCGGCCGGCTTCGACGGCGGCCAGCCGCCGGCCCGCCGGGACAACGTGCTCGGCTCATCCTCGACTTCGGCCTCTTCCCGCCGCGAGGAGCCCCCGGCGCGGCAGCCCGAGCCCAGCCGGCCGACCTTCGGCTCGCTCGGCAGCGTGACGCCCAAGGAGGAGCCGGAGCCGGCGCCCGAGCCGGTGGCCGACATCCCGAGCGCCCCGCCGGTGACGCCGTCGCCGCGGACCTACTCGGACAGCGCGGCCGAGGAGCTGGACGTTCCGGACTTCCTGAAGTGATAGGACAGCGCGAGAGCGTGAGCGGCGCGCACTTCGCCTTCACCGACCGGTGGGGCGGGGTGAGCGCCGCTCCGTATGAGGAGCTCAACCTCGGCGGCGCGGTCGGCGACGCCCCGGAGGCCGTACGGACCAACCGGGACATCGCGGCCAAGTCGCTCGGTGTCGACCCGGGTCTGGTGGTCTGGATGAACCAGGTGCACGGGGCCGGCGTGGCCGTGGTGGACGAGCCCTGGGGAGAGCGTCCGGTACCGGAGGTCGACGCGGTCGTCACCGCCCGCCGCGGACTCGCCCTAGCCGTCCTCACCGCCGACTGCGTGCCGGTGCTGCTGGCCGATCCCGTCGCCGGGGTCGCCGCGGCGGCGCACGCGGGCCGGCCCGGCATGGTCAAGGGGGTCGTCCCCGCCGCCGTGCGGGCCATGGTCGAACTCGGCGCCGAGCCGGGCCGGATCGTCGCCCGCACGGGGCCGGCCGTGTGCGGGCGGTGCTACGAGGTGCCGGAGGCGATGCGCGCCGAGGTGGCGGCCACCGAGCCGGCGGCGCACGCCGAAACGAGCTGGGGTACGCCGGCGGTCGACGTGAGCGCCGGGGTGCACGCGCAGCTCGACCGGCTCGGGGTGCGCGACCGGGCGCAGTCACCGGCGTGCACGCTGGAGTCGGACGACCACTTCTCCTACCGCCGTGACCGCATCACCGGGCGGCTCGCGGGCTATGTGTGGCTGGACTGATGGGGCATGACGGACCGTAAGACCCAACTCGCCGCAAACCTGGCGAAAGTGGAGGAGCGCATCACCGCCGCGTGCGTGGCGGCCGGGCGCAAGCGGGAGGAGGTGACCCTGATCGTGGTCACCAAGACCTACCCGGCGAGCGATGTGCGGATGCTGTCGGAACTCGGTGTACGTCATGTCGCCGAGAACCGCGACCAGGATGCGGCGCCGAAGGCCGCCGCATGTGCGGATCTGCCGCTCAAATGGCACTTTGTCGGTCAGTTGCAAACCAACAAGGTCCGTTCCGTGGTCGGTTACGCCGATGTCGTGCAGTCCGTCGACCGCGCCCGGCTCGTCACCGCGCTGTCGAAGGAGGCGGTGCGGGCGGAGCGCGAGGTGGGCTGTCTGATCCAGGTCGCGCTGGACGCGGGCGCGAGCGGCCGGGGCGAGCGCGGAGGCGTCGCGCCGGACGGGATCGAAGAGTTGGCCGACCTCGTCGGCGGGGCGCCGGGGCTGCGGCTCGACGGACTGATGACCGTCGCCCCGCTCACCGGCGAGTACGCGGGGCGTGAACAGGCGGCGTTCGAGCGGCTCATGGATTTGTCGACTGACCTGCGCCGAGCCCATCCGGCTGCAACCATGGTGTCGGCAGGGATGAGTGCGGACCTCGAACAGGCCGTGGCCGCCGGGGCGACACATGTGCGCGTCGGCACTGCGGTACTCGGAGTCCGCCCCAGGCTCGGGTAACGTCGCCAAGAAGTCGGACCACAGCAGAAAATATGGTCAATGCCTGTGAAGGCGGGCACAACGACCTCGTGGATCGCGGGCACTTGGCAGTCGTCAGCCGATCCACCACAGAGCGGAGGACTCAGAGCATGGCCGGCGCGATGCGCAAGATGGCGGTCTACCTCGGCCTCGTGGAGGACGATGGGTACGACGGCCGCGGTTTCGACCCCGACGACGATTTCGAGCCCGAGCTGGACCCGGAGCCCGAGCGGGATCACCGACGGCATGAATCTTCACACCAGTCGCACGGCGCACATCAGTCCCAAAGGGGCGAAGAGGTGCGAATCGTGCAACCGCCCGCGCCGCGCGAGCCGGTGGTCCGTTCGACTTCGCTCGCCGCGGAATCCGGACGTCCGGCGCGCATCGCGCCCGTGGCATCCATCACACAAGAACGTCAGCCCCTCGAGAAGAACGCGCCGGTGATCATGCCCAAGGTTGTGTCCGAGCGAGAGCCTTACCGGATCACCACGCTTCACCCCCGGACCTACAACGAGGCCCGTACCATCGGGGAACACTTCCGTGAGGGCACCCCGGTGATCATGAATCTGACTGAGATGGATGACACAGACGCGAAGCGACTTGTCGACTTTGCGGCCGGTTTGGTGTTTGGTCTTCACGGCAGCATCGAGCGGGTGACGCAGAAGGTGTTCCTGTTGTCTCCTGCTAACGTCGATGTCACGGCGGAGGACAAGGCCCGCATCGCAGAGGGCGGGTTCTTCAACCAGAGCTGAGACGCACAACCGGATCGAAGTTCGGAAGAGCACGGAGCAGGGGAGAGGGAAGCGCAGGCCATGAGCGTGTTCGTCACGGTGGTCCACACCGCGCTGCTGGTGTTTCTCGCCGTGCTCATCTTCCGGCTGGTCATGGATTATGTGTTCCAGTTCGCCCGCTCGTGGCAACCCGGCAAGGCGATGGTGGTCGTACTGGAGGCCACCTACACTGTCACCGATCCACCGCTGAAGCTTCTGCGGCGGTTCATCCCGCCGCTGCGTCTCGGGGGCGTGGCGCTCGACCTGTCCTTCTTCGTACTGATGATCATCGTCTACATCCTCCTCTCCATCACGGGGAGCTTCATGTGATGAGGGTGGACGATACGGTCTTGCCGACTGCCGATGACTACGTTGAGGTGAAGAGATGCCGTTGACCCCCGAGGACGTGCGGAACAAGCAGTTCACGACCGTCCGCCTCCGAGAAGGCTATGACGAGGACGAGGTCGATGCCTTCCTCGACGAGGTCGAAGCCGAACTGACCCGTCTACTCCGCGAGAACGAGGACCTGCGCGCCAAGCTGGCCGCGGCGACCCGTGCGGCCGCGCAGAACCAGCAGAACATGCGCAAGGGCCCGCCGGAGCAGGACCAGCCGCAGCACCCGCAGCAGCAGGGCATGCGAGGTCCCGGCGCGCCGGTGCCCGCCGGCATATCGGGCCCGCCGCAGCAGCAGATGGGCGGCCCCATGGGTGGCCCGCCCCAGCTGCCGAGCGGCGCCCCGCAGCTGCCCGCCGGTCCCGGCGGCCAGGGCGGCCCGCAGGGTCCCGGTCCGATGGGCCAGGGCCCGATGGGTCAGGGTCCGATGGGCCAGGGCCCGATGGGCGGCCAGCCGCCCATGCAGCAGCAGATGGGTGGCCCGATGGGCGGCCCCATGGGCGGTCCGATGGGCGGCCCCGGTCAGGGCCCCGGTGGCGACAGCGCCGCCCGAGTCCTCTCGCTGGCCCAGCAGACCGCCGACCAGGCGATCGCCGAGGCCCGCTCCGAGGCCAACAAGATCGTCGGCGAGGCCCGCAGCCGCGCCGAGGGTCTGGAGCGTGACGCCCGTGCCAAGGCCGACGCCCTGGAGCGGGACGCGCAGGAGAAGCACCGCGTCGCGATGGGCTCCCTGGAGTCCGCCCGCGCCACGCTGGAGCGCAAGGTCGAGGACCTGCGCGGCTTCGAGCGCGAGTACCGCACGCGCCTGAAGTCGTACCTGGAGTCGCAGCTGCGCCAGCTGGAGACCCAGGCCGACGACTCCCTGGCCCCGCCGCGTACCCCGGCCACCGCGTCCCTGCCGCCGTCCCCGGCGCCCTCCATGGCCCCGGCCGGCGCGAGCGCCCCGTCCTACGGCGGCAACCAGACGATGGGCGGCAACCCCGCTCCGTCCGGCCCGTCGTACGGCGGTCAGCAGCAGATGACCCCGGCCATGACCCAGCCCATGGCCCCGGTCCGCCCGCAGGGTCCGTCCCCGATGGGCCAGGCGCCCTCGCCGATGCGCGGGTTCCTGATCGACGAGGACGACAACTGAGCACCGGGCACTAGTACGACAACGGCGTCGGCAGCGTCCCATAGGGCGGGCCCCCCGGACTTCGGTCCTGGGGGCCCGCCCTTTTTACGCGGGTTGACGGGCATGTCGGCGGTGGTTCCGCGGTGACCGCTGATCGCCGACGAGGCGGGCGGAGCGCACGGAGACGGCCCCGACGACGCCCATGAGGAAGGGCCCGGCCTCCCCACGGAGACCGGGCCCTTCTCGAACCGCTCGGCGCCTACACCTTCCGCAGCCGGAACGTCAGGGACAGCCCCTCGTCGGTGAACGGCTCACCGAAGCTGTCGTCGGCCTCGCCCTGGGCGAAGTCGGTCGACAGGACCTCGTCGGCGATCAGTTCGCTGTGCTCGGTCAGGGCCGCGATCACCGCGGCGTCCGTCGAGCCCCACCGCAGGGCGATCCGGTCGGCCACGTCCAGGCCGCTGTTCTTGCGGGCCTCCTGGATCAGCCGGATCGCGTCGCGGGCCAGGCCCGCCTGCCGCAGCTCCTCGGTGATCTCCAGGTCCAGGGCGACCGTGGCACCGGAGTCGGAGGCCACCGACCAGCCCTCGCGCGGGGTCTCGGTGATGATCACCTCGTCGGGGGCGAGGGCGACCGTCTCACCGTCGACCTCCACCGACGCCGTGCCCTCACGCAGGGCGAGGGACAGCGCGGCGGCGTCCGCGTTCGCGACGGCCTTCGCCACGTCCTGCACCCGCTTGCCGAACCGCTTGCCCAGGGCTCGGAAGTTGGCCTTGGCGGTGGTGTCCACCAGCGAGCCGCCGACCTCGGAGAGGGACGCCAGCGAGGAGACGTTCAGCTCCTCGGTGATCTGGGCGTGCAGCTCCGGGTGCAGGGACTCGAAGCCGGTCGCGGCGATCAGCGCGCGGGACAGCGGCTGACGGGTCTTGACGCCCGACTCCGCGCGCGTGGCGCGGCCCAGCTCCACGAGCCGGCGGACCAGGACCATCTGCCGGGACAGCTCCGGGTCGATGGCGGACAGATCCGCCTCCGGCCAGCCGGCCAGGTGCACGGACTCCGGCGAACCCGCCGTCACCGGCACGATCAGGTCCTGCCACACCCGCTCGGTGATGAACGGGGTGATCGGCGCCATCAGCCTGGTGACCGTCTCCAGCACCTCGTGGAGCGTGCGCAGTGCGGCCTTGTCGCCCTGCCAGAAGCGGCGCCGCGAGCGGCGGACGTACCAGTTGGACAGGTCGTCGACGAACGCCGACAGCAGCTTTCCGGCGCGCTGGGTGTCGTAGGCCTCCAGGGACTGCGTCACCTGGTCGGTCAGCGCGTGCAGCTCGGACAGCAGCCAGCGGTCGATCAGCGGCCGCTCGGCCGGGGCCGGGTCCGCGGCGCTGGGCGCCCACTGGGACGTACGGGCGTACAGCGCCTGGAAGGCGACCGTGTTCCAGTACGTCAGCAGGGTCTTGCGGACGACCTCCTGGATGGTGCCGTGGCCGACCCGGCGGGCCGCCCACGGGGAGCCGCCGGCCGCCATGAACCAGCGCACCGCGTCCGCGCCGTGCTGGTCCATGAGCGGGATCGGCTGCAGGATGTTGCCGAGGTGCTTGGACATCTTGCGGCCGTCCTCGGCGAGGATGTGGCCCAGGCAGACGACGTTCTCGTACGACGACTTGTCGAAGACCAGGGTGCCGACGGCCATCAGCGTGTAGAACCAGCCGCGGGTCTGGTCGATCGCCTCGGAGATGAACTGCGCCGGGTACCGGCTCTCGAACAGCTCCTTGTTCTTGTACGGGTAGCCCCACTGCGCGAACGGCATCGAACCCGAGTCGTACCAGGCGTCGATGACCTCCGGCACGCGCGTGGCCGTCCTGCCGCAGCCGTCGTGGCGGCAGGCGAAGGTGACCTCGTCGATGTACGGCCGGTGCGGGTCGAGGCCCGACTGGTCGGCGCCGGTCAGCTCGGTCAGCTCCGCGCGGGAGCCGACGCAGGTGAGGTGGTCGTCCTCGCAGCGCCAGATGGGCAGCGGGGTGCCCCAGTAGCGGTTGCGGGACAGCGCCCAGTCGATGTTGTTGTTCAGCCAGTCGCCGAAGCGGCCGTGCTTGACCGTCTCCGGGAACCAGTTGGTCTTCTCGTTCTCCTGGATGAGGCGGTCCTTGATCGCCGTCGTGCGGATGTACCAGGAGGGCTGCGCGTAGTAGAGCAGCGCGGTGTGACAGCGCCAGCAGTGCGGGTAGCTGTGTTCGTACGGCAGGTGCTTGAAGAGGAGGCCGCGCTGCGACAGGTCCTCGGTGAGCTTTTCGTCCGCCTTCTTGAAGAAGACGCCGCCGACCAGGGGGACGTCCTCCTCGAAGGTGCCGTCCGGGCGGACCGGGTTGACCACGGGCAGGCCGTAGGCGCGGCAGACCTTGAGGTCGTCCTCACCGAAGGCGGGGGACTGGTGCACCAGACCCGTACCGTCCTCGGTGGTCACGTAGTCGGCGTTCACCACGAAGTGCGCCGGTTCCGGGAACTCCACGAGCTCGAACGGACGTTGGTACGCCCAGCGCTCCATCTCGGCGCCGGTGAAGGTCTGGCCGGTGGTCTCCCAGCCCTCGCCGAGCGCCTTGGCGACGAGCGGCTCGGCGACGACGAGCTTCTCCTCACCGTCGGTGGCGACGACGTAGGTGACCTCCGGGTGCGCGGCGACGGCCGTGTTGGACACCAGGGTCCAGGGGGTCGTCGTCCACACCAGGAGCGCGGCCTCGCCGGCGAGCGGACCGGAGGTGAGCGGGAAACGGACGTACACCGACGGGTCGACGACCGTCTCGTAGCCCTGCGCCAGCTCGTGATCGGACAGGCCGGTGCCGCAGCGCGGGCACCAGGGGGCGACCCGGTGGTCCTGGACCAGCAGGCCCTTGCCGAAGATCTCCTTCAGCGACCACCAGACCGACTCCACGTACTCGGGGTCCATGGTGCGGTAGGCGTCGTCCAGGTCGACCCAGTAGCCCATGCGGGTCGTCAGCTCGGCGAAGGCGTCGGTGTGCCGGGTCACGGACTCGCGGCACTTGGCGTTGAACTCGGCGATGCCGTACGCCTCGATGTCCTGCTTGCCGGAGAAGCCCAGCTCCTTCTCGACGGCCAGCTCCACGGGCAGGCCGTGGCAGTCCCAGCCGGCCTTGCGGGCCACGTGGTAGCCGCGCATGGTGCGGAAGCGCGGGAAGACGTCCTTGAAGACGCGTGCCTCGATGTGGTGGGCGCCGGGCATGCCGTTGGCGGTGGGCGGGCCTTCGTAGAACACCCATTCCGGGCGGCCCTCGGACTGCTCCAGGCTCTTGGTGAAGATCTTCTGGTCGCGCCAGAAGTCGAGCACGGCGTGCTCAAGAGCGGGCAGGTCGACCTGTGCGGGCACCTGGCGGTACGTCGGCGCTGTCATCTGCGAGCATCCTCCAACGGACTTGCTGCCTTCCGTCGGAGGGACGAGAGCCTTCGATCCTGCTTACGCCGTGTGCGGCGCGCTCCCGCGGTACCACCCTCCTTGGCCCTCCGCCGCGCCGTGCACGCCGGTGAGCCCCCTCATTGGGGTCGCGAAGCCGGTTCTACTCGCCCCAGCGCCGTGGCTGTGGCTTTCTTCCGGCGGCTCCGGGGTGATCTTCACGTCGCGCTCGCCCCCGGGCTTCCACCGTCCCCGGGTCGCTCTGGGCTGCGTACGCCGCTACTCGTCCCCATCCACGCTTCTCGCTCCGCCCAGTGTACGGCGCCGCACGGACAGCGGCTGACCGGTTTTCCGCGCGGTGCGGCCGTGGTCCGGGCGAGAGGCCGGGATGACCCGAATGGCGAGGTGGCGGGCGCTCGGGTCCCGGCAGGCCCGGCCCGGCGGATTACCCGGCGGGGAGCTGGGCACAACGGATGCAGGCCCGCTGCGCGGGGGGTGCGGGCGGGCGAATCGGGCGGTGTGCCCCGTTGCCGCGGGACTCAAGTCGATTTATCGTCCCAGCACGATTCGCGAGCAAGATCACAATATGTGAAGGGGCCGCGGCCATGGTGGCGAAAAAGACCGCCGTACAGCAGCCGGCTACCGGCCGGCGCCGGGGCGTGGCCGCCTCCGGCGCTGCGGCTTCCTCCGGCGGCGAGGCCGAGGGAGCGGCCGCGAGGAAGCGGGCGGCCGCCGGGAAGGACGCGGCGCCGGTCACCAGGAGGACGACGGCGAAGGAGACCGCCGGGAAGGATCCGGCCGGGAAGAATCCGGCCGCCAGGAGAACCACCGCCGAGAAGACCGCGGTGAGGGAGACGGCGGGCGGGAAGTCCGTGGCCCGGGGGACGGCCGCCGCCGGGACGGCCGACGGGAAGTCCGTGGCCAAGGGGAGGGCCGTCGGGGGGACGGCCGGCGGGAAAGCGGGCGCGGAGAAGAGCACGGTGAGGGAGGCGGCTGGCGGGAAGTCTGTCGCCAAGGAGACGGTCGCCAAGGGGACGGTCGGCGAGGGGACGGCCGGCGAGGAGGCGGCTGCCAAGGGGGCGTCGGTCAAGAAGGGCGCCGCGAAGAAGGCCGCCGTCGGCAAGACCGTGGCGGGGAAGCCCGAGGCGAAGGAGGCACCCGGCAAGAAGGCGGCCGGCAAGGAGACGGCGGCGAAGAAGTCCGCTGCCGGGAAAGCCGTGGCCAAGAAGGCGCCGGCCGACAAGGCGGCCGGTGGCGACGCGGCGGCGGGCACGGCGGTTGCGAAGAAGGCGCCGGCCGAGAAGGCCGGCGGGAGGAAGCCGACGGCGAAGGGGGTGGCCCAGGCGGAGGAGACGGCCGCGAAGAAGCCGGCGGCGAGGAAGGCCGGCGGCAGGAAGGCGGCCGCCGAGGGCGTCTCCACGGAGGCGGCCGGGACGAGCACGGCCAAGAAAGCGGGCGCGGCGCGGGCCGCGAAGCAGACGGGAGCCACGACAGTGGTTGCGAAGAAGACTCCTGGTACGGCCACGACGGGCACCGCCGTTCCGAAGGCGCGGGTCGCCGCGGCGGAGCCCGGCGAACTGGCGGTGCGCCCCGGTGAGGACCCCTGGACCCCGGAAGAGGTCGCGGAGGCCCGTGCCGAGCTGCTGTCCGAGGTGGAGCGGCTGCGCGACGAGATCAGCTCCTCCGAGGCGTCCCTCGCGGGCCTGATGCGGGACTCCGGGGACGGCGCGGGAGACGACCAGGCCGACACCGGGACCAAGAACATCACCCGGGAGCACGAGCTGGCCCTGGCCGCCAACGCGCGCGAGATGCTGATCCAGAACGAGCACGCCCTGGAACGGCTGGACGCGGGCACCTACGGCCTGTGCGAGAACTGCGGCAATCCCATCGGCAAGGCGCGGATGCTGGCCTTCCCCAGGGCCACCCTGTGTGTGGAGTGCAAGCAGAAGCAGGAACGTCGCTCCTGAACGTGAGGGGCCGCCGGGCCGTGCCGTAGTCTCGTCCTCAGCCAGGCACCTAGGTTGAGGGACTCACGTGGCAGAGGCGGAGCGCATCATCGGTACGCCGGACACCCCGGACGACAGCGGCGAGCGGACGGCGGGCGAGCAGCCGGCCCCCGAGCGGGTGCGGGGCCGCCGCGGGCGCCGGATCGCCCTGCTGTTCGCGGTGGCCGCGTTCGCGTACGCCCTGGACCTGATCAGCAAGACGCTCGTGGTCGCCAAGCTGGAGGGCCACGCCCCGATCAAGCTGATCGGGGACTGGCTGGAGCTGAACGCCATCCGCAACCCGGGCGCGGCCTTCGGCTTCGGCGCGGCCTTCACCGTCATCTTCACCGTGATCGCGGCCGCCGTGATCGTGGTGATCATCCGCCTGGCCCGCAAGCTGTACAGCTACCCCTGGGCCATCGCGCTCGGCCTGCTGCTCGGCGGCGCCCTCGGCAACCTCACGGACCGGATCTTCCGGTCTCCCGGGGTCTTCGAGGGCAAGGTCGTGGACTTCATCGCGCCCAAGGGCTTCGCCGTTTTCAACCTGGCGGACTCGGCGATCGTGTGCGGCGGCATCCTGATCGTGCTGCTGTCCTTCCGGGGGCTGGACCCGGACGGCACGGTCCACAAGGACTGACCCCGCGGCCGGTCTTCCACAGGCTCGTGCGGGCCGCTTCCGCCGGTCCGGCATACTCGACGGGTGAGCACGCTTCCCGAGATCCGTACCCTGCCCGTGCCCGACGGCCTGGAGGGCGAGCGCGTCGACGCCGCCATCTCCCGCATGTTCGGCTTCTCCCGCACCAAGGCGGCGGAGCTGGCCGCGGCCGGCAAGGTCCAGGTCGACGGCGCCGTGGTCGGCAAGTCCGAGCGGGTGCGCGGCGGCGCCTGGCTCGAGGTCGAGATGCCGCAGGCGCCCGCGCCGGTGCAGGTGGTCGCCGAGCCGGTCGAGGGCATGGAGATCGTGCACGACGACGAGGACGTGGTCGTGATCGTCAAGCCGGTCGGTGTGGCCGCGCACCCGTCGCCCGGCTGGAGCGGCCCCACCGTGATCGGCGGTCTGGCCGCCGCCGGGTACCGGATCTCCACCTCCGGCGCCGCCGAGCGCCAGGGCATCGTGCACCGCCTGGACGTCGGTACCTCGGGCCTGATGGCGGTCGCCAAGTCGGAGCGGGCATACACCTCGCTCAAGCGCCAGTTCAAGGAGCGCACGGTCGACAAGCGCTACCACACCCTGGTCCAGGGCCACCCGGACCCGACGAGCGGCACGATCGACGCGCCGATCGGCCGCCACCCGAACCACGACTACAAGTGGGCGGTCACGGCCGACGGCAAGCCCTCCGTGACGCACTACGACCTCATCGAGGCGTTCCGCGCCGCCTCCCTGCTGGACGTGAAGCTGGAGACCGGCCGCACCCACCAGATCCGCGTCCACATGTCCGCCCACCGCCATCCCTGCGTCGGCGACCTCACCTACGGCGCCGATCCCACGCTGGCCAAGCGGCTGCGCCTGACCCGGCAGTGGCTGCACGCCGTGCGCCTCGGCTTCGAACACCCCGCGGACGGAGGGTGGGTGGAGTTCGAGAGCGCCTACCCCGAGGACCTGCAGAAGGCCCTCGACCAGGTCCGTGAGGAGACGTACGCGTGAGCGCGCCGTACACCGTCCGGATCGCGGAGGACCCGGCCGACCGCGAAGCCTGCTTCACGGTCCGCAAGGACGTCTTCGTCGTGGAGCAGGGCGTCGACGAGGACATCGAGTACGACTCCTACGACGCGGTCGCCGTGCATGTGCTGGCGGTCCGCGAGGACGGCGTGCCGCTCGGCACCGGCCGGCTGCTGCACGGTGAGGCGGCCGCCGCCAAGACCGGTGGGGACGCCTCGGTGGGCTCCCTGGGCCGGCTCGCCGTCTCCCGCGAGGCCCGTGGGCTCGGGGTCGGCGTGGCCCTGGTGCGGGCCATCGAGGACGCGGCACGCGCGCGGGGGCTCACGGCGGTCGACCTGCACGCGCAGACCCACGCCCTGGGCTTCTACGAGCGCCTCGGCTACGCGGCGTACGGCCCGGAGTTCCCGGACGCCGGCATCCCGCACCGGGCGATGCGCCGGGCCCTGTAGGCCTCGCGCCGCGCCTTGCGGCGGCAGGCGTTCGCGTCGGCCGGATGGCAGGCTTGAGGCCTGCCGTGTGATCGTCGACCCCCGGAGCGCCGGCCGTGGATCAGTTGGCCCTGTTGTTCGTACTGCTGCTCGGGGCCCTGGTGAGCGTCCCGGTGGGGGACCGGTTCGGGGTGCCGGCGCCCGTACTGATGACGGTGTTCGGCGGGGTGCTCGCGGTGGCGGACTTCGTGCCCAACGTGAACATCCCGCCGGAACTGATCCTGCCCGGACTGCTTCCGCCGCTGCTCTACGCCGCCGTACGACGCACCTCCTGGCGGCAGTTCGCGGCCAACATCCGCCCGATCTTCCTGCTGGCCGTCGCCCTGGTGTTCGTGACGACGGTGTGCGTGGCGTTCGTCGCCAACGCGATCGTGCCCGGGCTGCCGATCGCCGCCGCCGTCGCGCTCGGTGCGCTGATCGCCCCGCCCGACCCGATCGCCGCGACCAGCGTCGCCGGACAACTGGGGCTGCCGCGCCGACTGGTGTCCATCCTGGAGGGCGAGGGGCTCTTCAACGACGTCACGGCCATCGTGCTGTACCACGTGGCGATCGCCGCGGCCGTGAGCGGCTCGTTCTCGGCGTGGCGGGCCGGACTCGACCTGGTGCTGTCGGCCGTGGTCGCGGTGGCCGTCGGCCTGCTGCTGGGCTGGGGCGCGAACAGGCTGATGGACCTGCTCGGCGATCCGACCCTGCAGATCGGCATGACCCTGCTGGTGCCGTACGCCTCCTACGTCCTCACGGAGAAGCTGCACGGGTCCGGGGTGCTGGCGGTGCTCACCACGGCGCTCTTCCTCGCCGAGTACTCCACCGACGCCGACGACGTGATGACCCGGCTCGCCGGGCACACCTTCTGGGACATCATCGACACCCTGGTCACGGGCGTCGCCTTCGGGCTCATCGGTCTCGAACTGCACAACGCCATCCGCACGGCCCAGGGGCGCTGGGGGGAGATGCTCGGCTGGGCCGCCGCCGTGGTGGGCGTCGTGATCGTCGTACGGCTGGTGTGGCTGCTGCCCGCGAGCTGGCTGACCAAGCGGCTGCACGCACGGCGGGACTACGACGAGGAGGTCCCCATGAGCATGCGGGAGACCGTCGTGATGTGGTGGTCCGGGATGCGCGGGGTGGCCTCGGTGGCGCTGGCGCTGGCCGTCCCGCTGAAGACCGACGACGGCTCCCCGTTCCCCGACCGCGGCGAGATCATCTTCATCGCCTTCGGGGTCATCATCGTCACGCTGGTACTGCAGGGGCTCACGCTGCCGTGGCTGGTGAAGCGGCTCGGTGTGCGGGCCGGCTCCGAACGGGAGAAGGAGTTCGAGAAGGAGCTGGCGGTACGGGCCGCGAAGGCGGCCAAGCGCAGGCTGCGGGAGATCGAGCAGGTGGAGGACCTGCCCGAGGACCTGTCCGAGCAGATGCTGCGGCGCGCCTTCGACATCGGGATCCGGATCAGCCCCGACATGGGCGAGCAGGAGCGGCGGGAGGCGCAGCACCAGCGGGTCAAGCGGCTGAAGCGGATCCGGAACATCCAGAACGAGATGCTGAGCGCGGCCCGGCACGAGGTGCTGGCGGCGCGCAGCGAGCCGGGCGCGGACCCGGAGATCGTGGACCGGGTGCTCAGGCATCTCGACGTGCGGAGTCTGCGGTGACCCGACAGGAACAGTCATACAAATGTGCCGAACCTGTGGATAAATCCCGGCGTCGCCGGCCGGTCGCTCCTACTCTCGGATCATGACTCGCAACATCGTGATCAGTGGTGGCGGTACGGGCATCGGGCGGGCGGCGGCTCAGGCGTTCGCGGCGGACGGCGACCGGGTGCTGTTGCTGGGGCGGCGCGCGGAGGTACTGGAGAAGGCCGGGGTGCCCGGGGCGCTGACCCGTGCGGCGGATCTCTCCGAGCCCGGGCAGGTGCGCGGGGTGGCCCGGTTCGTCGCCGAAGAGCTGGGCACGGTCGACGTGCTCGTGCACGGTGCGGGCGGCGCCGGGCAGCTGGAGCCGCCGGCCGAGAGCGACGACCCCCTGGACCGGGTGGCCCACGACTGGACGGTCAACTTCCGGCAGAACGCGCTGACGGCCGCGCTCCTCACCGAGGCACTGAAGGACCGCCTCGCCGAGCCCGGCGGGCGGGTGCTGTTCATCTCGTCCATCGCCGCCTACCGGGGTTCGGGCACCGGCGCCTACGCGGCCGCCAAGGCCGGGCTGCATCCCTACGCGCACGACCTGGCCCGGGAGCTGGGCCCGCGCGGCATCACCGTGAACGTGGTCGCGCCGGGTTTCGTCGAGGACACCGAGTTCTTCGGGGACACCATGGACGAGGCCCGGCGGGCGCGGCTCGTCGCCGACACGGTGACCGGCCGCGCGGGGATACCGGGAGACGTGGCCGCGACCCTGCACTGGCTGGCCTCGCCCGGCGCCGGGCACATCACCTCACAGGTCATCCAGGTGAACGGGGGTGCGGAGCGCGGCCATTGACCAACTCCGCGGGGCGCCGCACCGCCTCGGAGGTGTTGACGCGGGGGAGCGCGTAGGGGTGCTCGCTCAGCAGCCACGCGATCATCTGCTCGCGGACCGTGACGCGTACGGTCCAGATGTCGTCGGAGTCCTTCGCGGTCATCAGGGCCCGGACCTGGATGGTGTTGGGCGTGCTGTCCGTCACCACCAGACCGTAGGAGCGGCCGTCCCAGGCCGGGCTCTCGCGCAGGATGTCGCGCAGTTTCTCGCGCATCTCCTCGACGGGCGCGCTGTGGTCGAGGTGCCAGAAGACGGTGCCGGTCATCTGCGGGGTGCCCCGCGACCAGTTCTCGAAGGGTTTGGAGGTGAAGTACGACACCGGCATGGTGATCCGGCGTTCGTCCCAGGTCCGTACGGTCAGGAAGGTCAGGGTGATCTCCTCGACCGTGCCCCACTCGCCGTCCACGACGACCGTGTCCTCGATGCGCACCATGTCGCCGAAGGCGATCTGCAACCCGGCGAACATGTTGGACAGGGTCGACTGGGCCGCCACACCGGCGATGGCAGCGATGATGCCCGCCGAAGCCAGCAGCGAGGCGCCGGCCGTGCGCATCGCCGGGAAGGTCAGCAGCATGGCGGCGATCGCCACGACGATGACGACCGCCGACACGACCCGCATGATCAGCTCCACCTGCGTGCGCACCCGGCGCACCCGGGCCGCGTCCCGGTGCGCGCGGGCGTAACGGCTGTAGGTGGTCTCGACGATCGCCGCGGCGATCCGGATCACCAGCCAGGCGGCGGCGCCGATCAGCACCAGGGTCAGCGTCCGGCCGATGCCGGCCTGGTGCCGCTCCAGCAGCTTCGCCTGGTCGTACGAGCCGCGCAGCAGGGCGGCGCACAGCACGAGCTGGTAGGGGATGCGGGCGCGGCGCAGCAGTCCCCACAGGGGTGAGTCGTGCTCGCGTGCGTCGGCCTTGCGCAGCAGCCGGTCGGTGGCCCAGCCGATGACCAGCGTGAGGAGCACCGAGCTGCCGATCACGATGACGGGGCGGACTACGTTCTCCATGCCTCCGCTCCTAACCGGAGCCCGGCGGACATGAACATGTGAGTTCGGCGCGTTCCCGGGTACGGCGGCTCGGGCGGAGTCGTACCGGCTGGCACCATGGCCACATGAACATCATGCTTTTTCACTCGACCTACGGCCTCAGGCCCGCGGTGCGCGCGGCCGCGGACCGGCTGCGCGCGGCCGGCCACGAGGTGTGGACGCCGGACCTCTTCGAGGGGCGCACGTTCGACACCGTCGAGGAGGGCATGGAGTTCAAGGAGCGGATCGGCAAGGAGGAGCTGCTGAAGCGGGCCGTGCTGGCGGCGGCCCCGTACTCGGACCGCGGTCTGGTGTACGCCGGGTTCTCACTCGGCGCCTCCATCGCCCAGACGCTCGCCCTCGGCGACGACAAGGCGCGCGGCCTGCTGCTCCTGCACGGTACGTCGGACATCGCGCCGACCGCGCACGTGGACGAGCTGCCGGTGCAGCTGCACGTGGCCGAGCCGGACCCGTTCGAGACGGACGACTGGCTGACCGCCTGGTATCTGCAGATGGGCCGGGCCGGTGCCGACGTGGAGGTCTACCGGTACGCCGGCGCCGGGCATCTCTACACCGACCCCGAACTGCCGGACCACGACGCCGAGGCCGCCGAGGCCACCTGGCGGGTGGCACTCGGCTTCCTCGACAGCCTGCGGTCGGCGTAGCCCCGGCTACACCGGGTCGTAGGTCCGCTCGACCTTCTGGGTGCCGCTGCGGGTGCGGTAGGAGCGCACCCACTTGGAGGTCGCGTTCGCGTCGGTGCGGTCGGACAGCACGTAGTAGTCCATCTGCGCGCGGTCGGCGGTGATGTCCAGCACGCCGTAGCCGTGCCGGTCGGTGTCCACCCAGTGGACGTGCCGGTTCGCGGCCTCGATGAGCGGCGCGGCGACGGCGGAGACGGTGCCCTCCGGGACCTTGACGATGTCGTCGAGGTTGTCGGAGGTCACCGACGTGATCACGAACTCGGTGGCCGCCGACGGCGACAGCGGGTAGGTGCCCGCGTCCACCGGCACGTCGTTGGCCCAGGACATGTGGATGTCCCCGGTCAGGAAGACGGTGTTGCCGATGGCGTTCGAGCGCAGGTGGTCGAGGAGTTCACGGCGGTCGTGGGTGTAGCCGTCCCACTGGTCGGTGTTGACGCCGATGCCGTCCTGCGGCAGGTCGAGCAGCTTGGCGAGCGGCTTGAGCAGGTCGGCGGTGAGGGACCCGATGACGAACGGCGCGATCATCACCGAGTTGCCGACCAGCCGCCACTTGGTGTCGGAGGCCTTCAGGCCCGCCTTCAGCCAGTCGAGCTGGGCCCGGCCGGTGATCGTCCGGTTGGGGTCGTCCACCGAGCCGCTGCCGGTGGACGCCTGCTGGGAGCGGAACGAGCGCAGGTCCAGCAGCGACAGATCGGCGAGCTTGCCGAAGCGCAGCCGCCGGTAGGTGGTGCCCTCGACCGCGGGGCGGACCGGCATCCACTCGAAGTAGGCCTGCTTGGCGGCCGCCTTGCGGGCGGTCCAGGTGCCCTCGGCGCCCTCGGTGTGGTTGACCGCGCCACCCGACCAGGCGTTGTCGGCGAACTCGTGGTCGTCCCAGATCGCGACGACCGGCGCCTTCAGGTGCAGGGCCTGCAGATCGGGGTCGGTCTTGTACTTCGCGTGCCGGATCCGGTAGTCGGCGAGCGTGATGATCTCGTTCGCCGGCGCGTGCGGGCGGACGACCGTGCCGCGCGCCGCGTACTCGCCGGACTTGTACTCGTAGATGTAGTCGCCGAGGTGCAGCCAGGCGTCCAGGTCGCTCCGGGCCGCGAGATGGCGGTAGGCGGCGAAGTAGCCGGCCTCCCAGTTGGCGCAGGTGACCACGCCGAAGCGCAAGGAGGACACGGCCGCGTCCGCCGCCGGCGCGGTGCGGGTGCGGGCCACCGGGGAGTCGGTGCCGCCGGCCGAGAACCGGAACCAGTAGTCGGTCGCCGGCTCCAGGCCACGGACGTCCGCCTTGACGGTGTGGTCGGAGGCGGCCGTCGCCGTCACGGAGCCCTTGGCGACGATGTCGCTGAACGCCTTGTCCTTGGCGACGGCCCAGTTCACCTCGGTGTCCGGGCCGATCCCGGAGCCGGGTACGGCGTCAGGGGCCGGGGTCACCCGGGTCCACAGCAGGACGCCGTCGGGCAGCGGGTCACCGGAGGCGACACCGTGCAGGAAGGCGGGGGCCTGGTCGGCGGCGCGCGCCGGGAGCGAGGCGGCGAGCGGGCCGGCCAGCACAGCCGTCGCCGCCGCGGCCTTGACGACCGTACGGCGGCGGGGCGAAAGGAAGTTGAGGCCTTCGGCGGCCGTGGATGATCTGTATCGACTGGTCACGACCGATCAGGTTACTGATCGGTACGCGCGAGAGCGGGCGAACCCCGAAAGTTCGCCCGCTCTTCACGGGAGGGACGGTTTCCCGGCGTTCCGTCAGCCCTTGAGCGCCGCGTCGAGGGCCTTGTTGAACTCGGCCACGGTCATGGGCGGGTTCTTGCCGTCGGCGCCCGTCAGCGTCTTGCCGTCCATCTTCAGGGTCGGGGTGCCCTTGATGCCGTCCTTGTCGAAGATCTTGGACTCCTCCAGCGCCCACCGGTCGTAGGTGCCGTCCTTCACGGCCTTCTGGAACGCCGCGTTGCCCTTCAGGGCGGGGACCGTGTCGGCGATCTTGATCAGATAGGCGTCGTCCTTGAACTTGTCGTCGTTCTCGTCGGGGTGCCACTTCGTCGAGTACATCGCGGCCTTGTACTCGAGGAACGCCTCGGGGCTGACGTTGAGCGCGGCGCCGAGTGCGCTGAGCCCGTTCTTGGAGCCCACGCCCGGCAGGTTGGTGTCGAGGAAGGTGGCACCGACGTACCGGAGCTTGAACTTGCCGCTGTCGATGCCCTGCTTCACCGCCGGACCGACGGTCTGCTCGAACTGCGCGCAGACCGGGCAGCGCGGGTCCTCGTAGATGGTCAGGGTCTTCTGGGCGGTGCTCTTGCCGATGACCACGGTCGTGCCGTCCGCGCCCGTGGTGTTGGCCGGCTTCACGAGCGGCTGGCTCTTCGCGGCGTCCCACCCGGTGGGCTTGTTCGCCTGGACGACGGCATAGCCGATGCCGCCGGCCGCGGCCAGCACGGCCACGACCGAGGCGGCCACGATGACCTGCCGCCTGGCCTTGTCGCGCTTGGCCTGCCGCTCGCGCTCCTGGCGCAGCCGCTCCCGGGCCGCCGTCTTCGCCGTCTGGCTGTTCCGCTTGCTCATAGTGGTGATCTCCGTGTGGGACGCGCACATGCCGTACGCGGGATACGTATGGGGGACTGGGGGTGCTCAGATCTCGCCGCTCAGCCGATGGCGAGGGCGGGCGAGCACGGCGGTCCACGTCGTCCCAGGGAGTGCACGAAGAGCCGGTCGCGGGCGGCGGCCCGGCGCGGAGCAGGGCGCGGCTGCCGGCGGACCGGGGCCGGCCGGACGGTGACCGCGGCCACCGCGAGCAGCAGCGGCCGGAAGGTGGTGGCGGCGACCGCGCGCAGCAGCTGCACCAGCGCCCGCTCGCCCCGGCGCAGCCAGGCCGCGGCGAGCAGGCCCACGCCGACGTGCGTGGCGAGCAGCAGCCAGGCGGCCGCCGGACTGGCGTGCGCGAGCAGCGCCGCCGGGCGGCCGTGGGCCCCGGTCATCTGGGCCAGGGGGGTGCCGACGGCACCCCCCTGGCACAGCACGTCGAAGCCGAACGCGTGCAGGGGGCCGGCGACCGGGCCGCCCGCCCTGCCGTAACAGGTGCTCTGGCCGGTGGTGAACACCGTGTCGGCGGCCAGCTCCAGCGGGATCAGCAGGGCCGCGATCCGGCCGAAACCACGCTCGCGGCCCGCCAGCGCGAACGCGGTGGCGAGCACGCCGGCACCGACCGCCAGCACCGTCGCCACCGGCAGCGGGGCCCGGGACAGCAGCACGTGCGACGCGGTGCTGAGCGTCACGACGACAGCCGTGAACAGCGCCGCGCGCACGGCTCTGAGCTGGATCCCGGATATGTCCATAGCGAGAGAAGAGTCTGACACGTGAGCGGTTAAGGGACCCCTAAAGGGTGCCTGTGAGTGCGCGAAGGTTACAGCCCCGGAATCCGGCCGTTGCGGAACAGGTCGACGAAGATCTGGTGGTCGGCACGCGCGCGTGCGCCGTAGCTGTGCGCGAAGTCCACCAGGAGGGGCGCGAAGCCCTCCTCGTCGGCCGCGAGCGCCGCGTCGATGGCCCGCTCGGTGGAGAACGGCACCAGGGACTCGCCGGAGGTGTCGTCGGCCGCCGCGTGCATCGTCGCCGTGGCCCGGCCCAGGTCGGCGACGACCTGCGCGATCTCCTCCGGGTCGTCGATGTCGCCCCAGTCCAGGTCGACGGCGTACGGCGAGACCTCGGCCACCAGCTGGCCCGCGCCGTCCAGCTCGGTCCAGCCCAGCCACGGGTCGGCGTGCGCCTGCAGGGCACGCTGGGAGATCACCGTGCGGTGTCCCTCGTGCTGGAAGTAGCCGGCGATGGCCGGGTCGGTGATGTGCCGGGAGACGGCCGGGGTCTGGGCCTGCTTGATGTAGATCACGACGTCGTTCTCCAGGGCGTCGCTGTGGCCCTCCAGCAGGATGTTGTACGACGGCAGGCCGGCCGAGCCGATGCCGATGCCGCGGCGGCCGACGACGTCCTTGACGCGGTAGGAGTCCGGGCGGGCGAGGGAGGAGTCCGGCAGCGTCTCCAGATAGCCGTCGAAGGCCGCGAGGACCTTGTAGCGGGTGGCAGCGTCCAGCTCGATGGAGCCGCCGCCCGGCGCGAAGCGGCGCTCGAAGTCGCGGATCTCCGTCATCGAGTCCAGCAGCTCGAAGCGGGTCAGCGAACGGGCGGCGCGCAGCGCGCCCAGCAGGGGGCCCTCGGCGCTGTCCAGGGTGAACGGCGGCACCTCGTCGCTCTTGGCACCCGTGGCCAGGGCGTGGACGCGCTCGCGGTAGGCACCGGCGTAGGTCCGCACGAGCTCGGTGATCTGCTCGTCACTGAGCGCCTTCGCGTACCCGATCAGCGCGATCGACGCCGAGAAGCGCTTCAGGTCCCAGGTGAAGGGGCCGACGTAGGCCTCGTCGAAGTCGTTGACGTTGAAGACCAGGCGGCCGTTGGAGTCCATGTACGTGCCGAAGTTCTCCGCGTGCAGGTCGCCGTGGATCCACACGCGCGAGGTGCGGTCGTCCAGGTACGGGCCGCCCCGCCGCTCGGCGTCGAGGTCGTGGTAGAAGAGGCACGCCGTGCCCCGGTAGAACGCGAAGGCCGAGGCCGCCATCTTCCGGAACTTCACCCGGAACGCGGCCGGGTCGGCGGCCAGGAGCCGGCCGAAGGCGGTGTCGAAGACAGCGAGGATCTCCTCGCCGCGCTGCTCGTCGTTGAGCTGGGGTGCCGACATCGCTGGGTGCCTCCTGGTGCATTACCTGTACGACAGCGTTTCTGCCGTCTCCAACGGGCGACGCCGCGCGGGAGTGCCCGGTTCCCGCATGAAGGTACGCGGGGATCCACCGCGAGTGTCAGTCCCGAGGCATAGACTTCGACGCTGTCCCCCAGAGTGTCCGTCCACCCGTCGTCGACCGTTTCCGTTGGAGGCCACACCGTGTCAAAGCCGCCCTTCACGCACCTGCACGTCCACACCCAGTACTCGCTGCTGGACGGTGCCGCGCGGCTCAAGGACATGTTCAACGCCTGCAACGAGATGGGCATGACGCACATCGCCATGTCCGACCACGGCAACCTCCACGGGGCGTACGACTTCTTCCACTCCGCGAAGAAGGCCGGAATCACCCCGATCATCGGGATCGAGGCGTATGTCGCCCCGGAGTCCCGGCGCAACAAGCGCAAGATCCAGTGGGGCCAGCCGCATCAGAAGCGGGACGACGTCTCCGGTTCCGGCGGCTACACCCACAAGACGATGTGGGCCGTGAACAAGACGGGGCTGCACAACCTCTTCCGGCTCTCCTCGGACGCCTACGCCGAGGGCTGGCTGCAGAAGTGGCCCCGGATGGACAAGGAGACCATCGCCCAGTGGTCCGAGGGCATCGTCGCCTCCACCGGCTGCCCCTCGGGCGAGGTGCAGACCCGGCTGCGCCTCGGCCAGTTCGACGAGGCCCTCAAGGCCGCCGCCGACTACCAGGACATCTTCGGCAAGGACCGCTACTTCCTGGAGCTGATGGACCACGGCATCGACATCGAGCACCGGGTCCGTGACGGCCTGCTGGAGATCGGCAGGAAGCTCGGCATCCCCCCGCTGGTCACGAACGACTCGCACTACACGTACGCGCACGAGGCCGGCGCCCACGACGCCCTGCTGTGCATCCAGACCGGCAAGAACCTCTCCGACCCGGACCGCTTCAAGTTCGACGGCACCGGCTACTACCTGAAGTCCACGGACGAGATGTACGCCATCGACTCCTCGGACGCCTGGCAGCAGGGCTGCGCCAACACGCTGCTCGTCGCCGAGATGGTCGACACCGACGGCATGTTCGAGAAGCGCGACCTCATGCCCAAGTTCGACATCCCCGAGGGCTACACCGAGGTCACCTGGTTCAAGGAGGAGGTGCGCCGCGGCATGGAGCGCCGCTTCCCCGGCGGCATCCCCGAGGACCGCCAGAAGCAGGCGGACTACGAGATGGACGTCATCATCTCGATGGGCTTCCCCGGCTACTTCCTCGTGGTCGCCGACTTCATCATGTGGGCCAAGAACAACGGCATCGCGGTCGGCCCCGGCCGAGGCTCCGCGGCCGGCTCGATCGTCGCCTACGCCATGGGCATCACCGACCTCGACCCGATCCCGCACGGCCTGATCTTCGAGCGGTTCCTCAACCCCGAGCGCATCTCGATGCCCGATGTCGACATCGACTTCGACGAGCGCCGGCGCGTCGAGGTGATCCGGTACGTGACCGAGAAGTACGGCGCCGACAAGGTCGCCATGATCGGCACCTACGGCACCATCAAGGCCAAGAACGCGATCAAGGACTCCGCGCGCGTCCTGGGCTACCCGTACGCGATGGGCGACCGCATCACCAAGGCCATGCCCGCCGACGTCCTCGGCAAGGGCATCCCGCTGTCCGGCATCACCGACCCGCAGCACCCGCGCTACAGCGAGGCCGGCGAGGTCCGCGCGATGTACGAGAACGAGCCGGACGTGAAGAAGGTCATCGACACCGCGCGCGGTGTGGAGGGCCTGGTCCGGCAGATGGGCGTGCACGCCGCCGGCGTGATCATGTCCAGCGAGACCATCACCGAGCACGTCCCGGTCTGGGTCAGGCACACCGACGGCGTGACCATCACGCAGTGGGACTACCCGAGCTGTGAGTCGCTCGGCCTGCTGAAGATGGACTTCCTGGGCCTGCGCAACCTCACGATCATGGACGACGCGGTCAAGATGGTGAAGGCCAACAAGGGCCTCGACATCGACCTGCTCTCCCTGCCGCTCGACGACCCCACGACCTTCGAACTGCTCCAGCGCGGCGACACCCTCGGCGTCTTCCAGTTCGACGGCGGGCCCATGCGCTCCCTGCTGCGCCTGATGAAGCCCGACAACTTCGAAGACATCTCCGCCGTGTCGGCCCTGTACCGCCCGGGCCCGATGGGCATGAACTCCCACACGAACTACGCGCTGCGCAAGAACAAGCAGCAGGAGATCACGCCGATCCACAAGGAGTTGGAGGAGCCCCTCGAAGAAGTCCTGGCCGTCACCTACGGCCTGATCGTCTACCAGGAGCAGGTGCAGAAGGCCGCCCAGATCATCGCGGGCTACTCGCTCGGCGAGGCCGACATCCTCCGCCGCGTGATGGGCAAGAAGAAGCCCGACGAGCTGGCCAAGAACTTCACCATCTTCCAGGCCGGCGCCCGTAAGAACGGCTACAGCGACGAGGCCATCCAGGCCCTGTGGGACGTGCTGGTCCCGTTCGCCGGCTACGCGTTCAACAAGGCCCACTCCGCCGCGTACGGCCTGGTGTCGTACTGGACGGCGTACCTGAAGGCGAACCACCCCGCCGAGTACATGGCCGCCCTCCTCACCTCCGTCAAGGACGACAAGGACAAGTCGGCGGTCTACCTCAACGAGTGCCGCCGCATGGGCATCCGGGTGCTCCCGCCGAACGTCAACGAGTCCGAGGCCAACTTCGCCGCCCAGGGCGACGACGTGATCCTCTTCGGCCTCTCCGCCGTCCGCAACGTCGGCACCAACGTGGTCGAGTCGATCATCAAGTGCCGCAAGGCCAAGGGGAAGTACGCCTCCTTCCCCGACTACCTCGACAAGGTCGAGGCGGTGGTCTGCAACAAGCGCACCACGGAATCGCTGATCAAGGCCGGCGCCTTCGACGAGATGGGCCACACCCGCAAGGGCCTCACGGCGCAGTACGAGCCGATGATCGACAACGTCGTGGCGGTCAAGCGCAAGGAGGCCGAGGGGCAGTTCGACCTCTTCGGCGGCATGGGCGAGGAGACCAGCAGCGAGCCCGGCTTCGGACTCGACGTGCAGTTCACCGACGAGGAGTGGGACAAGACCTATCTGCTCGCCCAGGAGCGGGAGATGCTCGGTCTCTACGTCTCCGACCACCCGCTCTTCGGCCTGGAACACGTCCTCGCCGACAAGGCCGACGCGGGCATCGCCCAGCTCACGGGGGGCGAGCACGCCGACGGCGCGGTCGTCACCATCGGCGGCATCATCTCGGGCCTGCAGCGCAAGATGACCAAGCAGGGCAACGCCTGGGCGATCGCCACCGTCGAGGACCTCGCCGGCTCCATCGAGTGCATGTTCTTCCCGGCGACCTACCAGCTCATCTCGACCCAACTCGTCGAGGACGCCGTGGTGTTCGTCAAAGGCCGCCTCGACAAGCGCGAGGACGTGCCCCGGCTCGTCGCCATGGAGCTGATGGTCCCGGACCTGTCCAACGCGGGCACCAACGCGCCGGTGATCCTCACCATCCCGGCCACCAGGGTCACCCCGCCCATGGTCAGTCGCCTCGGCGAGATCCTCAGCCACCACAAGGGCGACAGCGAGGTCCGCATCAAGCTCCAGGGCCCGCGCAAGACCACCGTGCTGCGCCTGGACCGGCACCGGGTCAAGCCCGACCCCGCCCTCTTCGGCGACTTGAAGGTGCTCCTCGGCCCGTCCTGCCTGGCCGGCTGAGCCCGCGTCCGGCGAGCACACACGCGAAGGGGCGCACCCGCCAAGGGTGCGCCCCTTCTGTGTGCCTGGGCTTCAACTGCCCTTTAGTTGTGGCCGAAGCTCTTCCGCTTCTTGCCGGCAACATCCGCGGGACTGCCCTGGATGTGCGACACCGGTGACTCGTGTGCCTCCGTCTGCCGCTGCGCGTGCTCGTGGCTCTGCTCGCCCTGCGACGCGCGGTTCTGAGGGCCGGCCTGCTTGCGGTTCTTGTTCTTGGCCATGGTGATCTGCCTCCTGTGGGGGATCTAGGGGCCAGGGCCGGGACCAGATTCACATACGCTGACATCAATCGCATGTCGGATAATTACCGTGTGTGACAGGGCAGCTGGGCGAGCGGGACCCCTAAACGCCACGCCGAAGATCGAGTTCCGGCCGTTAACCCTCGCGCCGTCGGGCAGACTCGAAGGAAGTCCGAAGCAAAACCTCCCGGGAAGAGGGTGAGTCGCGTGGACCGCTGCATCGTCCTGGTGGACGCCGGGTACCTGCTGGGAGCCGCCGCCAGCCTCCTCGCCGGTGAGCCCTCGCGGTCCCGGATCACCGTCGATCACACCGCGCTGATCCAGGCGCTGCGAGTACGCGCCGAGTCGGAGACCGAGCGTCCGCTGCTGCGCATCTACTGGTTCGACGGCGCCCCCGACCGTGTCCCCCAACCGGAGCATCGCCGGCTGCGCGTGATGCCCCGGGTCACCGTCCGGCTCGGCGCCCTCACCCGCAGCGACGGACGCTGGGCGCAGAAGGGCGTGGACGCCGCCATGCACGCCGAGCTGACCGAGCTGGCCCGCAATCGCGCCTGCTCCGACATCGTCCTCGTCACCGGCGACGGTGATCTGCTCCCCGGCATGATGGCAGCCAAGGAGCACGGCGTCGCCGTCCACCTGTGGGCCGTCCAGGCCGCCGACGGCGACTACAACCAGTCCGAGGACCTGGTCGCCGAGGCCGACGAACGACGCGTGCTGGACCGTGCCTGGATCACGCAGGCCGTCCGCGCCAAGGAGCTGACCAGCGTCTGCGCCCCGCCGCCCGCACCCCGGCCCGAGATCGCCGCCATCCTCTCCGCGCCGCTGCCCGAGTCCGCCCTCGCGGCGGCGGCCGAGCGGCCGGCCGACCAGGGCGCGCCCCAGTCGGCCGGCGCGGCGACGGAGAACGGCAGCCAGGAGCGGGCCGCCGGCTCCAAGGGCGTACCCACCCCCAAGGACCTCGCCGCCCTGCGCGCCCCCGGCGCCCAGCCCGTCCAGAACCCCACGACCGCGACCCTGCGGTGGTCCTCCGACAAGGGCTGGGTGGACCGCCCGGGCGCCGTCGCCGAGCCGCCCGAGGTGGCCTCCATGCCGACGCTCGCCCAGCTCACCACGGCCGAGCAGCGGTGGGCCGACCGTGAGGAGGACATCACCACCGTCGGCGGCGACCCGTACGAGGTGGGACAGGTCTTCGCCCGCCGCTGGATGTCGCGCCTCGGCGACCAGCTGCACCTGCAGAGGCTGTCCCAGCTGTACCCCCGCATCCCGCACCGCATCGACGGCGAGCTGCTGCGGTACGCCGCGCGGTTCGGGCTGCTCGCCCACAAGGACGACCAGATCGACGAGCACGACCGTTACGCCATCCGGGCGGGCTTCTGGCGGGAGATCGACGTGCCGGCCGCGGCGGAGAGCGTCCCGGGGGAGTGAGCCGGGCTGCGTCTCCTTACCGGTCGCGTACGGATGTGGCCCCAAAGGCGAGTAAAGCGCCCCTACCCCGTACCCTCGTCCCTTGTGAGTACGCGCGCGGCACAGGCACCTCGGTACGACGAGGTCGTACGCGTGCGCGGGCTCGGCAAGACCTATCCGGCCGTGAAAGGGCGCCGCGGCGCGCCCGGCACTCCCGAGGTACGGGCCACCGACGGGGTCGAACTGGACGTGCGACGCGGCGAGGTCTTCGGGCTGCTCGGGCCGAACGGCGCCGGCAAGTCCACCCTCGTACGGCAGCTCACCGGGCTGCTCCGGCCGGACACCGGCAGCGTCGAGATCCTCGGCCACGACATCGTCCGGCACCCCGAGCGGGCCGCGCGCATCCTCGCCTACCTGGGCCAGGAGTCCTCCGCGCTGGACGAGCTCACCGTCTCCCTCGCCGCCGAGACCACCGGACGCCTGCGCGGACTGGACCTGCGGCGGGCCCGGGCCGAGCGGGACGCCGTACTGGAGGAGCTGGGGCTCACGCCGATCGCCGGGCGGGCGCTGAAGAAGCTGTCGGGCGGGCAGCGGCGGCTGGCCTGCTTCGCCGCCGCACTCGTCGGCGAGCGGCCGCTGCTGGTGCTGGACGAGCCGACCACCGGCATGGACCCGGTGGCCCGGCGTGCCGTCTGGGCGGCCGTGGACCGACGGCGCGCCGAGCGCGGTACGACGGTGCTGCTGGTCACCCACAACGTCATCGAGGCCGAGACCGTACTCGACCGGGTCGCCGTCATCGACCAGGGACGGGTCATCGCCTGCGACACACCGGCCGGGCTGAAGGAACAGGTCGCCGGCGAGGTGCGGGTGGAGCTGGTGTGGCGGGAGCGGGCGCCGCTGGAGGTGCCGGAGGTGGCCGTGCTGCGCGAGCGCGCGGTGGAGTCCGGACGGCGCTGGACGCTGCGGCTCGCGCCCGAGGAGGCCCGCGCCGCCGTCGCCACGGTGACCGGTGGGGACGCCTTCGCGGCCCTGGACGACTTCACCCTCGCCACGCCCAGCCTGGAGGACGTCTACCTGGCGCTGGGCGGCGCGGCACGGCAGGGTCTGGTGAAGGCATGAGCGTGGGGGCCGCGGCGAACGTATGGGTGTGCGCGACCGCCGTACGGAAGAGGAGCAGCTCGTCGTGAGTGTCGTACCCGCGGAGGTTCTGCCGGGCGGTGCCCGGGCCGTGCCGGACAGGGTGACCGGCGCGGCCGAACTCGGCCCGGCGGCCCGGCTGTGGCCGTCGCTGGCGGCCGTCTACCGGGCGCAGCTGTCCCGGGCCCGGGTGTCGCGGATCCCGCTGCTGTTCGTGGCCACCTTCCAGTCCGTCGGCATCGCCGTGATGATGCGGGGCGTCGTCGACAGCGGCAGCGAGGCCCAGTCCGTGGTGGCCGGTTCCTCGGTGCTGGTCGTCGCCTATGTGGCCCTGAACCTGCTGTCGCAGTACTTCGGGCAGTTGCGGGCGAGCGGCGGGCTCGACCACTACGCCACGCTGCCGGTGCCGCCGGCCGCGGTGGTGCTGGGCGCGGCGGCCGCGTACGCCTCCTTCACCGTGCCGGGGACCCTGGTGACGGCCGTGTTCGGGTGTGTGCTCTTCGGGCTGCCGCTGTCCAACCTGTGGATCCTGCTGGCCGTGATCCCGCTCGCCGGGGCCGCCCTGGCCGGGCTCGGCGCCGCCTGCGGGCTGCTCGCGCCCCGGCCCGAGCTGGCCACGCTGCTCGGACAGCTGGGCATGTCCGCGGCACTGCTGCTGGGGGTGCTGCCGGCCGACCGGATGCCGGAGATCATCCGGCTGGCGCGGGATCTGCTGCCGTCGACCTACGGCGTGGAGGCGTACGCCCGGACTTTCGGGGCACACCCCGACTGGGCCGTCGTCCTCGTCGACCTGGGGGTGTGTGCGGGTGTCGGAGTCGTCTCGCTGGCGGTGGCGACCCGGGCGTACCGCCGAGCCGCCGTCCGGTGACGCGCCGCACAGGGCGACCTGGCACGATGGCAGGGTGACCGCACCGCTGACGCCGCCCACGCCGCCGCACAACCAGTCCTCCAACGACGCCTGGCAGGCGCCGCCGCCTGCCGGGGTGCCGGGGGGCGTGTACGAACAGGACGGTCCCGGGATGAAGACCGAACTGCGGGACGCCGCCGTGATCACGGTGGCCGTGGCGTTGGGCGGGGTGCTGCTGGGGCTCCTCTGGTTCTGGCTGGCGCCGCATCTGCCGCTGGTCGGCGAGGTGGTCGACAAGAGCTGGGTCGTCTACCGCAAGGACAGCGAGGGTGAGCAGGCGATCGGGGTGGACGGCACGTTCACCCTGCTGGCGCTGGGCTTCGGGCTCGTCAGTGCGGTGATCGTCTTTCTGCTGCGGCGACGTGGGGGTGTGCCGGTCGTGGTGGCGCTCGGACTCGGTGCGCTGCTCGGGTCGGTGCTGGCGTGGCGGCTGGGGATATGGCTCGGGCCCTCGAAGGACGCGCTGGCGCATGCCCAGCACGTGGGGCAGGGGGTCGTCTTCTCGGCCGCGCTGGATCTGGGGGCGAAGGGGGCGCTGCTGGCCTGGCCGTTGGGCGCGTTGCTGGTCCACCTCGGACTGACGGCGCTGTTCGGGCCCCGGGACCCTGAGCCGCAGTATCCGCACCAGCCGTAACCAGCAGGCTCCGCCCCCTGGCCCCGGTTCGGCCGCCGTCAGCCCGCGGGCAGGGGGCTCGTCGCCCGTCAGGCTCGGGCGACCGGTGCCAGTGTGGCGTTCGTCAGTCGTGCCAAGTCGGTGGGGGAGAGCTCCACTTCCAGGCCCCGGCGGCCCGCGGACACGCAGATCGTGTCGTGGGCCTTCGCCGAGTCGTCCAGTACCGTCGGCAGTGTCCTGCGCTGGCCGAGGGGTGAGATGCCGCCCCGTACGTAGCCGGTCGTGCGTTCCGCGAGTGCCGGATCGGCCATGGCCGCCCGCTTGCCGCCCACCGCGGCCGCCAGGGACTTGAGGTCCAGGGAGCCGGAGACCGGGACGACGGCCACGGTCAGGGTGCCGTCGACGTCCGCCACCAGGGTCTTGAAGACGCGGTCGGGGGACACGCCCATCGCCTCCGCCGCCTCCTCGCCGTAGGAGGGGTGGGCGGGGTCGTGGTCGTAGGAGTGGATCGTGAAGTCCACGCCGGCCGATGCGAGGGCGACCGTCGCCGGGGTGCCGCCGGACTGCTGTTTCTTCGACTTCTTCGCCATCCGTCTTCCTCAGTTCAGGCTCGTCGGCGCCCGGGTCAGCTCGAACGCGGGCAGCGACGGAAGACTACGGATGATGGCCGTCTCGGAGCGAAGGAGTTTCAGCTCGTCGCGCAGGCGGGACGCGGTGTCGGGCGCCTGGAGCAGCCGCTGCTTGGTCGGCGTGTCGTGCACCATCGCGGCGGCCACCAGGTACGACACCACGCCCGGGTCGTCCGGCAGCTCGGCCCCGGTGGACAGCGAGCGCTCGCGGGCACCCGCCAGACGCTTCTGGTACTGGCGGAAGGAGCGCAGCACGCCCTCGGCCAGCGCGCCCGCCTCGTCGCCCGGCTCCTCCGGCAGTTCCTCCAGCTCCGCCGTCAGGAACGGGCCCGACGCGTCGACGGACAGCAGACGCACCCGGGTCGTGCCGGTGGCCAGCACCTCGAAGGTGCCGTCGGCCCGCTCCCGGATGGTTGCCGCGTCCGCCACACAGCCCACCCCGTGGAAGGCCTTGAGCGGCTCCGGGCCGAAACCCGCGGCCGGTCCCCGCTCGGGCTGTGCCGTCGGGTCCGGCATGCCGGGGGCGCTCGGCGCCACCTCGTAGCCGTCACGGATGGCCACGACGGCGAACCGGCGCGGTTCGTCCTCCGGTGTCTTGAGCAACTCGCGCATCATCGCGCGGTAGCGCTCCTCGAAGACGTTCAGCGGCAGCACCAGCCCCGGGAACAGCACCGTGTTCAGGGGGAAGAGCGGGAGTCGGGCGGTGGTCACGACGCCCCAGCCTAGTGGTCACCGGCGTCGGCGTGTCCGCCGTGTTCGCCGAGCGGGGCCGGGGGCCAGGTCGTCAGCCCCGCCGGGACGGCCCGGGGACCCGGCGTCAGCAGGTGCTCGCGCAGCCGCAGGAAGTGGCCGAGCGGGTCGTCGGAGAACCGGTCCCAGGGGAAGGACGTGGCGTACGGGCCGATCAGGGCGAGCTGGGCACGTGCGTCCTCCCAGCGGTCCAGGCGTATCAGGACGTACAGGAGCTTGTTACGGATCTGGGCGGGCCACGGGTCGGCGGCCGCGAAGCGGGCGGAGAGCGCGAGCGCCCGGTCGGCGGCGTCGTCCAGCCGGGCGCGCGGGATCTCGGGGCCGCAGCCGTCGGTGAGGTAGCCGAAGGCGGCCCGGGCCGGCAGGGCCTGGACGAGCGAGTCGGCCGGGGCGTCCTGCGCGGCGCGGTCGGCGAAGTCGAAGCACTCGCGGTGCGAGGCCCGGCGGGCGTGCGGGGCGTCGCCCCACAACACGCAGCAGGAGGCGGCCAGATAGCGCAGCGCGGCCACATGGCAGCCGTAGTGGTGCGGGGCGCGCCGGACGGCCGCCTCCCACAGCTCCTCGAAGTACCGGTGGCCCGCCCGCGAGCCGCGCGCGTGGTCCAGCGCGATCCGCCAGGGCACCGGGTCGCGGTCGTCGGCCCGGGCGGCCGCCGTGATCAGCGGGCTCACCTCGCGCAGCAGTTCGGCGCGGGCCGGCGAGGGCCAGACGCGGTCCACCGCCAGCTGTGCCCCGACCAGCAGGGCGCCGGGGTCCTCCGGGGCGGTCGCGCGCCAGGTCTCGAGCCACTCGGGGCGCGAGCGGGCGAAGCCGGCCAGGCGCCGCACGTACCGGTCGTGGTTCTCCCAGGCCGCCGCGGCGCGGGTGGCGGCCAGCAGACCGCCCGCGGCGGCGTACTCGCCGCGGGCGGCAGCGACCAGCGCGGGCGAAAGCCGGTCGTCGGGCGCGTCGAGCACGGCCTCGTCCCCGGCCGGGGGACGGCCGGCCGAGCGCGCGGAGCGTTTGGTCATCCGGGTGGGGCGGATGAACGAGGGCAGCAGAGCCATGGTGCCGACCATTGAAAGACCGCAGGTCGGCGGCGCGCCAGAGGCTTCGGGCAAGTCATGGAAAGTTGTACGGCGGTCGGTCAAGGACCGGCAAAGGTGATTCTTCAACTTTTGAGACCCCTGTGGCTTCTGCGCCCCTCGTGCCACCATGCGCCCCCACCGCAGCAGCCGCGTCAGCCCGGCAGTGGCAGCCGTCTCGGTCCCGCAGTGGCCGCGTCAGCCCGGCAGCGGCCGCGTCAGCCCGGCAGCGGCCGCGTCAGCCCGGCAGTGGCAGGCGTCTCAGTCCCGTAGCCGCAGTCGGGTCAGCCCGGCAGCGGGCAGTCGTCTCAGCCCCGTAGCCGCAGCCGGGTCAGCCCGGTAGCGGCAGCCGTCTCAGTCCCGCAGACGGCAGCCGCGTCAGCCCGGCAGCGGCAGCCGTCTCAGTCCCGCAGCCGTCTCAACCCCGTAGCCGCAGCAGTCTCGGTCCCGCAGCCGCAGCCGTTTCAGCCCCGCAGCCACAGCCGTCTCAACCCCGTGGTCGCAGCCGCGTCAGCCCGGCAGCGGCAGCCGTCTCAGTCCCGCAGCGGCAGCGGCAGCCGTAGCCGTAGCCGTGTCAGCCCCGCCGCAGCAGCCGTGTCGCCCCCGCTGCCACCGTCGTCGCCAGGATCCAGCCGAGCAGGATCATCACGGCCGCCAGCCACTGCCAGCCGCCGCGCAGCTGCCACTGGCCCACCTGGCCGAGGTCGATCACCGGCAGCAGCAGGTCCAGGGTGAACAGGGCCGGGCTCCAGTACGGATGCGCGTCGTGGCTCACCGGCGGATGGTCCGCGTGCGCGAACGCCAGCGTGCCCGCCGCCCACAACACCGCCATCCACACCGCGGCCCGGCCCGGACGGTAGCCGTAGGCCACGGCCCAGTCCTGCACGAATCCCCAGATCTTCGCGGCCGGCGGCAGCGTCTCGCGGCGCCGGCGCTGCTTGGCGAGCAGCACCTCGCGCGCGTCCTCGTCCTCCCCGGCCGCCCGCAGCACCGAGGCCAGCCGTTCGTACGGCTCCGGGGCGTACTCCGCGGTGGCCGCCGCCACCCAGTCCAGCCGGCCGGTCAGCGGGAACGGGCCGCGCGGGACGAGGTTCTCGTAGACGAAGCCGCCCATGTGCAGATTGCCCGGACCGGGCCAGCTCGCCGCCCGGTCGACCAGGTTGACGGTCCGCGCGCCGGACAGCACCACCTTGCCGCCCTGCGGCATGTCGCCGAGGAAGCGCAGCTCCGACGCGTGCACCCGGCGCAGCGACAGCTCCTGGTCGTCGGTGAGGGTGAACCGGGCCCGCTCGAGGTCGACGGCGTCCCCGAACCGCCCGTCGTCCAGGCGTATCCCGCCCCGGCACTCGAAGCGCTGGATCCGCGTCCCGCGCGCCGGGGTCGTGCCGCTCAGCAGCGGGCTGCCCACCCCGGCCGGGGTCAGGTACAGGGTGCGCTCGACGGTCAGCTGGGGCGCGTTCAGGGCGTAGCGGGAGTACGGGTTGTCCAGCACCGCGCCGCGCAGGCTGAGCGACACGCCGACCTTGGCGGCGCGCAGCCGCAGCTCACCGTGCGACTGCAGCATCTCCGCCTGCAGGTCCTGGCCGACGGTCATGCCGTCCGCCGAGATCGACCGCCCGCCGCGGTCGCGGTACACCACCGCCTGGTTGAGCATCAGGTCGGTGCCGATGTGCGCGTCCGTCAGCCGGACGCCGTTCTGGAAGCGGCAGCGCGGCAGATGCAGGTCGCCCTCGGTGTGCACCCGGGCCGCCTCAAGACGGGGCACCGCGCAGTCCACCATGCGCAACGTCGTGAACCGGGCCTCCGGCAGCAGGACCTCGTCGTCGAACCGGCAGCCGCGCAGCTCGACGTACGGCTGGACCGTGCCGCCCGAGAGGTCCAGCGTGCCGTTGATCCGCACGCCGGTCAGCTTCAGCGCGGACACCCGGCCCGCGAGCGCGGGCGGCCCGTCCAGCAGCAGCCAGGCCACGATCCGCGCGCGCACCGTGCGCTCCGGGCCCCAGGGGTGACCGCCGTGCGGGTCGTCCACCACGGTGTCCCCGCAGCTCAGGTCGTACACGCTGCCGTTGCGGAAGGCCTGCCACATGCCCGCCTCGGCCGCGGTCAGCTGGTCGGGCAGGTCCCCGGCGACGACGCCGGCCCCCTCGGTCACCTCGGTCCTCTCCTGTCCAGTGCTTTCGTACAGCCGTTCATGCCCGCTGAGTGACGTCCGGAACACTAAACGTGAAGGCGATCTTCCGAGTTCGGCCACGTTCTGTATCAGCCATTGATACGCGCCCACGGCTCGGGACGGCGGTCTGAGAGAATTGGGACTGTGATCTCCCGAATCGATCTGCGCGGCGACGCCCTTCCCGAGGGCCCCGCCCTGCGCGACCTGCTGCCCCGAGCCGACTTCGACGTGGCGGCCGCCCTGGAGAAGGTGCGTCCGATCTGCGAGGCCGTGCATCATCGTGGCGACGCGGCGCTGATCGACTTCGCCGAGAAGTTCGACGGAGTACGGCTGGAATCCGTCCGTGTCCCGGCCCAGGCGCTCTCCGACGCGCTGGCCGCCCTCGACCCGGCCGTGCGCGCCGCGCTGGAGGAGTCCATCCGCCGCGCCCGCCTGGTCCACCGCGAGCAGCGCCGCGGCACCCACACCACCCAGGTCGTGCCCGGCGGCTCGGTCACCGAGAAGTGGGTGCCCGTCGACCGCGTCGGGCTGTACGCGCCGGGCGGCCGGTCCGTCTACCCCTCGTCCGTGATCATGAACGCCGTACCGGCCCAGGAGGCGGGGGTCGAGTCCATCGCGCTCGCCTCCCCGCCCCAGGCCGAGTTCGGAGGCCTCCCGCACCCGACGATCCTCGCCGCCTGCGCGCTGCTCGGCGTGGACGAGGTCTACGCGGCCGGCGGCGCCACGGCCGTCGCGATGTTCGCCTACGGCACCGAGTCCTGCCCGCCCGCCAACATGGTCACCGGCCCGGGCAACATCTGGGTGGCCGCCGCCAAACGCTTCTTCACCGGGAAGATCGGCATCGACGCCGAGGCCGGACCGACCGAGATCGCGATCCTCGCCGACGACACCGCCGACCCGGTGCACGTGGCCTCCGACCTGATCAGCCAGGCCGAGCACGACCCGCTCGCGGCGGCCGTGCTGGTCACCGACTCCGTCGAACTGGCGGAGGCGGTGGAGAAGGAGCTCCAGCCGCAGGTCACGGCCACCAAGCACGTCGAGGACCGGATCGTGCCCGCACTCAAGGGCAGGCAGTCCGCGATCGTGCTGGTCGACGGCGTCGAGGAGGGCCTGCGGGTCGTCGACGCGTACGGCGCCGAGCACCTGGAGATCCAGACCGCCGACGCGGCCGCCGTGGCCGACCGGGTCCGGAACGCGGGCGCGATCTTCATCGGCCCCTGGGCCCCCGTCTCCCTCGGCGACTACGCGGCCGGGTCCAACCACGTCCTGCCCACCGGTGGCTGTGCCTGCCACTCCTCGGGCCTGTCCGTGCAGTCCTTCCTGCGCGGTATCCACATCGTCGACTACACCAAGGACGCGCTGGCCGAGGTCGCGCACCACGTGGTGACGCTGGCGGAGGCGGAGGACCTCCCGGCGCACGGCGCGGCGGTCAAGGCGAGGTTCGGCTGGAAGGTACCCGAGAGCAAGTGAGCGACGTGAGGATCGACGATCTTCCCGTACGGGACGAACTGCGCGGCAAGTCCCCTTACGGCGCGCCCCAGTTGGACGTCCCCGTACGGCTGAACACCAACGAGAACCCCTACCCGCTGCCCGAACCGCTGGTCGAGCGGATCACGGAGCGGGTGCGGGAGGCCGCCCGCGACCTGAACCGCTACCCCGACCGGGACGCGGTCCAGCTGCGCACCGAGCTGGCCAAGTACCTGACGAAGACCGGCAAGCACCCGCTCGGCCTCGGGAACGTGTGGGCCGCCAACGGCTCCAACGAGGTCATCCAGCAGCTGCTGCAGACCTTCGGCGGGCCGGGCCGTACCGCCATCGGCTTCGAGCCGTCGTACTCGATGCACGCGCTCATCGCGCGCGGCACCGGCACGGGCTGGATCTCCGGGCCCCGGGGCGAGGACTTCACCATCGACCTCGCGGCGGCCGAGCGGGCCATCGCCGAGCACAAGCCGGACGTCGTCTTCATCACCACCCCCAACAACCCCACGGGCAACGCGGTCCCGCCCGGGACGGTCCTCGCGCTGTACGAGGCGGCCCAGGCGGCCAAGCCGTCGATGGTGATCGTGGACGAGGCGTACATCGAGTTCAGCCACGGCGACTCGCTGCTGCCGCTGCTGGAGGGCCGCCCGAACCTGGTGATCTCGCGGACGATGTCCAAGGCGTTCGGCGCGGCGGGCCTGCGCCTCGGCTACCTCGCCGCCGACCCGGCGGTCGTGGACGCCGTCCAGCTGGTCCGGCTGCCGTACCACCTGTCGGCGATCACCCAGGCGACCGCCCTGGCCGCCCTGGAGCACACCGACACCCTGCTCGGGTACGTCGAGCAGCTGAAGGCGGAACGGGACCGGCTGGTCGCCGAACTGCGCGCGACCGGCTACGAGGTCACCGCGTCCGACGCGAACTTCGTGCAGTTCGGGCGGTTCGCCGACGCCCACACCGCCTGGCAGCGGATCCTCGACCGGGGCGTCCTGGTCCGGGACAACGGCGTACCGGGGTGGCTGCGGGTGTCCGCCGGCACCCCGGAGGAGAACGACGCGTTCCTCGACGCGGTCCGTGAGTTGAAGAAGGAGCTGTGAGGCATGAGCCGCGTAGGACGCATAGAGCGCACCACGAAGGAGACCTCGGTGCTCGTCGAGATCGATCTCGACGGCACCGGCCGGACCGACATCGCCACCGGCGTCGGCTTCTACGACCACATGCTCGACCAGCTCGGCCGGCACGGTCTGTTCGACCTGACCGTGAAGACCGACGGTGACCTGCACATCGACTCCCACCACACCATCGAGGACACCGCCCTCGCGCTCGGCGCCGCCTTCAAGCAGGCCCTCGGCGACAAGGTGGGCATCTACCGCTTCGGCAACTGCACGGTCCCGCTGGACGAGTCCCTCGCCCAGGTGACCGTCGACCTGTCCGGCCGCCCGTACCTCGTGCACACCGAGCCCGAGAACATGGCGCCGATGATCGGCGAGTACGACACGACGATGACCCGGCACATCCTGGAGTCCTTCGTCGCCCAGGCGCAGATCGCGCTGCACGTGCACGTGCCGTACGGGCGCAACGCGCACCACATCGTGGAGTGCCAGTTCAAGGCGCTCGCCCGGGCGCTGCGCTACGCCTCGGAGCGCGACCCGCGCGCGGCCGGCATCCTCCCCTCCACGAAGGGCGCCCTGTGAACAGCCTGTCCTCGCTGCTGATCGTCGTCGGTCTCTTCCTGGTCGGCGGCATCGTCTCCTTCGTCAAGCAGAAGATGCCCGCGAGCCTGATCGTGCTGCTCTCCATCGGCGCCGGGCTGTGCCTCGTCGCGGGCGTCATGCGGCTGGGGGTGTGGAATTGACCGCTCCCAAGAAGGTCGTCGTCTTCGACTACGGCTTCGGCAACGTCCGCTCCGCCGAGCGTGCCCTCGCGCGCGTGGGCGCCGACGTCGAGATCACGCGTGACTTCGACGAGGCGATGAACGCCGACGGCCTGCTGGTGCCGGGCGTCGGCGCGTTCGCCGCCTGCATGCAGGGCCTGCGGGCCGCGCGCGGTGACTGGGTGGTCGACCGCCGGCTGTCCGGAGGCCGGCCCGTGATGGGCATCTGCGTCGGCATGCAGATCCTGTTCGCGCGCGGCATCGAGCACGGCGTGGAGGCCGAGGGCCTGGACGAGTGGCCCGGCACGGTCGCGCCGCTCGAGGCCGAGGTCGTGCCCCACATGGGCTGGAACACCGTCGACGCCCCCGCCGACTCGGAGCTGTTCGCCGGCCTGGACGCCGACGCCCGCTTCTACTTCGTCCACTCCTACGCCGTCCACGACTGGCAGCTGGAGTCGCACAACCCGGTGATCGCGGCCCCCAAGGTGACCTGGTCGACGCACGGCAAGCCGTTCGTGGCCGCCGTGGAGAACGGCGCCCTGTGGGCCACGCAGTTCCACCCCGAGAAGTCCGGCGACGCCGGCGCCCAGCTCCTCACCAACTGGATCGGAACCCTGTAGACCATGGCCAAGCTCGAACTCCTCCCCGCCGTCGATGTCCGCGACGGCCAGGCCGTCCGCCTCGTGCACGGCGAGTCCGGGACCGAGACCTCCTACGGCTCCCCGCTGGAGGCCGCCCTCGCCTGGCAGCGCTCCGGCGCCGAGTGGCTGCACCTGGTCGACCTGGACGCGGCCTTCGGCACCGGCGACAACCGCGAGCTGATCGCCGAGGTCGCCGGGGCCATGGACATCAAGGTGGAGCTGTCCGGCGGCATCCGGGACGACGCCTCGCTGGCCGCCGCCCTGGCCACCGGCTGCACCCGGGTCAACCTCGGCACGGCCGCCCTGGAGACCCCCGAGTGGGTCGCCAAGGTCATCGCCGAGCACGGCGACAAGATCGCCGTCGGCCTGGACGTGCGGGGCACGACCCTGCGCGGGCGCGGCTGGACCCGCGACGGCGGCGACCTCTACGAGACGCTGGAGCGCCTCAACAAGGAGGGCTGCGCCCGCTACGTCGTCACCGACATCGCCAAGGACGGCACCCTCCAGGGCCCGAACCTCCAGCTGCTGAAGAACGTGTGCGCGGCCACCGACCGCCCGGTCGTGGCCTCCGGCGGCGTGTCGTCCCTGGACGACCTCCGCGCCATCGCCGACCTGGTACCCCTCGGTGTCGAGGGCTCCATCGTCGGGAAGGCCCTGTACGCGAAGGCGTTCACCCTGGAAGAGGCCTTGGAGGCTGTGTCGTCATGACGTCCGATGCCGTGCGGCGGGTGCAGAGCGGAAGTCCCTGGGAAGAGAGTTTCGGGTTCGCGCGCGCCGTCGCGGCGGGCGACCGGGTGTCCGTCGGGGGCACCACGTCCTTCAAGGGCACGGTGCTGTACGGCGAGGGCGACCCGTACGAGCAGACCAGGGTCGCCTTCGGCAACGCCCTGGAAGCGCTGAAGGAGTTCGGGCTCGGTGTCGAGTCCGTGATCCGGACCCGTATGTATCTGAGCCATGTGCGCGACGTCGACGAGGCGGGGCGGGCCCACAAGGAGCTGTTCGACTCCGTGCGCCCGTGCTCGACCCTGCTGGTGGTCGAGGGCTTCGTCGATCCGCGCATCCTGGTCGAAGTCGAGCTTGAAGCATTCAGAGGAGCCTGAGCAGTCATGACCCTGGCGGTCCGAGTCATCCCCTGCCTGGACGTGGACAACGGCCGGGTCGTCAAGGGCGTCAACTTCCAGAACCTGCGCGACGCGGGCGACCCCGTCGAGATGGCCAAGGTGTACGACGCCGAGGGCGCCGACGAGCTGACGTTCCTGGACATCACCGCGTCCTCCGGCAACCGGGAGACCACCTACGACGTGGTGCGCCGCACCGCCGAGCAGGTGTTCATCCCGCTGACGGTCGGCGGCGGCGTCCGCACGGCCGAGGACGTGGACAAGCTGCTGCGGGCGGGCGCGGACAAGGTGGGCGTGAACACGGCCGCCATCGCGCGCCCCGACCTGATCCGCGAGATCGCCGAGCGCTTCGGCCGGCAGGTGCTGGTGCTGTCGGTGGACGCCCGCCGCACCGGGTCGGGGTCCTTCGAGGTCACCACCCACGGCGGCCGCAAGGGCACGGGCATCGACGCCGTCGAGTGGGCGCACCGGGCGGCCGAGCTGGGGGCGGGCGAGATCCTGCTCAACTCTATGGACGCCGACGGCACCAAGGACGGCTACGACCTGGAGATGATCGCGGCCGTCCGGAAGCACGTGACCGTCCCGGTGATCGCCTCGGGCGGCGCCGGCAAGCTGGCCGACTTCCCGCCGGCCGTCGGTGCGGGCGCGGACGCGGTGCTCGCCGCCTCCGTCTTCCACTTCGGTGACCTGCGGATCGGCGAGGTGAAGCAGACGCTGCGGGAGGCGGGGCATCCCGTTCGGTAGTCCGAGGTATCCCGAAGGCCAGGCAGATCATGGCCGACTTCGAGGAGCGGTTCCCGGCGGGGCTGACGAAGCCGACCTGACGGAGACCGCCCGACTGCTGCGCGAGTGGGCCGCCTGACCGGGCGACCGGTGCCGGTGTTTCACTCCTTCGGCTGGACCAGTTGGACCAGATTGCCGCAGGTGTCGTCGAACACCGCGGCCAGCACCGGGCCCTGCCGCTGTGGCTCGTGCGTGAAGCGGACACCCCGGCCGGTCAGTCGCTCGTACTCCGACCCGAGGTCGTCCACGGAGAAGACGATGCACGGGATGCCGGCCTCGTACAGCGCCCGCCGGTACGGCTCGGCGATCGGGCCCTGGCCCGGTTCCAGCAGCAGCTGGAGATCCGGCTGGCCGCCCTGCGCGGCCCCGACCGTGACGAATAGCGTGCCGCCGCCCAGGTCCATGTGGGTGCGGGTCTCGAAACCGAGGACCTCCGTGTAGAAGGCGTGCGCCTGCGCGACGTCGTCCACGTACACCCCGGTCATGGCCACCTTGATCACGGGGCGGCCCTCTCAGATGCCCAGCTGCCTGGAGTCGTGCAGCCTGGTGATCGCGTCCGTCTCGCCGTCCACCTCCACCTCGGCCGCGTCCTGCCGGCCGAACGCGAACATCAGCAGCTCCGACGGCTCACCGGTCACCGTCACCACCGGGGCGCCCCGGTGCGCCACCGCCGTCTGCCCGTCCGGACGGCGCAGCACCAGACCCGTCGGCACCCCCCGGGCCACCAGCCGGGCGGTGCGCTCCAGCCGGGACCACAGGGCTTCCTGGAAGACGGAGTCCAGCTCGCGCGGGCTCCAGTCGGGCTGGGCGCGGCGGACGTCCTCCGTGTGGATGTAGAACTCGACGATGTTGGCCGCCTCGTCGACCTGCTTGAGCTGGAAGGGCGAGAAGCGCGGCGGGCCGGTACGGATCAGCTGGATGAGCTCCTCGTACGGCTTCGCGGTGTACTCGGCCATCACCTTCTCCAGGCGCGGCGCGAGCTGCTTGATCAGCGTGCCCCCGGCCGCGTCGGGGCGGCGCTCGCGCACGATCACGTGCGCGGCCAGATCCCGGGTCCGCCAGCCCTCGCAGAGGGTCTCGGCGTCCGGCCCCACGGTTTCCAAGAGGTCGGCGAGCAGGAGCCGTTCACGCTTGGCGAAGGTCGACATGGAGTCAGCCTACGACTCCGCGCCGAGTCCGCGCAGTGGACACGGCACCGGCTCCACCGGAGCCGCGCGGCACAATGGCACCCATGACCAGTACGACCGGGACGCCCGCCCGTCGCCCGACCACCGCCCCTGACCGAGACGGCTCGCGCCGCAGCGTTCCCCCCAGCAGCCTCGCCCCGGAGATCGCCGCCCGCCTCAAGCGCAGCCCCGACGGTCTCCTGCCCGCCATCGCCCAGCAGTACGACACCGGTGAGGTGCTCATGCTCGGCTGGATGGACGACGAGGCGCTGCACCGCACGCTGACCACCGGCCGCTGCACCTACTGGTCGCGCAGCCGCCAGGAGTACTGGGTCAAGGGCGACACCTCGGGCCACTTCCAGTGGGTGAAGGCGGTCGCGCTGGACTGCGACGCCGACACCGTGCTGGTCAAGGTCGACCAGGTGGGCGCGGCCTGTCACACCGGCGCACGTACCTGCTTCGACGAGGACGTGCTGCTCAAGGACGCGAATTCCGCCGTTCCGGCAAACGATCAGTAAGGTCAGCCGCCATGGACCTCGAGACCTTCCGCAAGCTCGCCACCGACCGCCGCGTCATCCCGGTCACGCGCAAGCTGCTCGCCGACGGCGACACCCCGGTCGCGCTCTACCGCAAACTGGCCGCCGAGCGCCCCGGCACCTTCCTGCTGGAGTCCGCGGAGAACGGCCGCTCCTGGTCCCGGTACTCCTTCGTCGGGGTCCGCTCCGCCGGGACGCTGACCGAGCGCGACGGACAGGCCCACTGGCTCGGCACCCCGCCCGTCGGCGTCCCCGTCGACGGCGACCCCCTGAAGGCCCTGCGCGCCACGCTGCAGACCCTGCACACCCCGCAGCAGGAAGGCCTGCCGCCCTTCACCGGCGGCATGGTCGGCTACCTGGGCTACGACATCGTCCGCCGCCTGGAGAAGATCGGCCCCGGCGAGCGCGACGACCTGAAGCTCCCCGAGCTGACCATGCTCCTGACCAGCGACCTCGCCGTCATGGACCACTGGGAGGGCTCCGTCCTGCTGATCGCCAACGCGATCAACCACAACGACCTCGACACCGGTGTGGACGAGGCCTACGCCGACGCCGTGGCCCGGCTCGACGCGATGGAGGCCGACCTCGCGCGCGCGGTCCCCCAGCCCCCGGCCGTGCTGCCGCCCTCCGAGCTGCCCGAGTACACCGCGCTGTGGGGCGGCCCGGACTTCCAGGTGGCCGTCGAGGACGTCAAGGAGCGCATCCGCGCGGGCGAGGCCTTCCAGGTCGTGCCCTCCCAGCGCTTCGAGACCCCGTGCACGGCGAGCGCCCTGGACGTCTACCGGGTGCTGCGGGCCACGAACCCGTCGCCGTACATGTACCTGTTCCGCTTCGACGGCTTCGACGTCGTCGGCTCCTCCCCCGAGGCCCTGGTCAAGGTCGAGGACGGGCGCGCGATGGTCCACCCCATCGCCGGCACCCGGCCCCGCGGCACCACCCCGCAGGAGGACCAGGCCCTCGCCGAGGAGCTGATGGCCGACCCCAAGGAGCGCGCCGAGCACCTGATGCTGGTGGACCTCGGCCGCAACGACCTCGGCCGGGTCTGCCGGCCCGGCTCGGTCGAGGTGGTCGACTTCATGTCCGTCGAGCGCTACTCGCACGTGATGCACATCGTCTCGACGGTCACCGGTACGGTGGCCGACGGCCGCACCGCCTTCGACGTGCTCACCGCCTGCTTCCCGGCGGGCACCCTCTCCGGCGCCCCCAAGCCCCGCGCGATGCAGATCATCGACGAGCTGGAACCCTCCCGGCGCGGCCTGTACGGCGGCTGCGTGGGCTACCTGGACTTCGCCGGCGACTCCGACACCGCGATCGCCATCCGTACGGCGCTGCTCCGGGACGGCACGGCCTACGTCCAGGCGGGCGCCGGCATCGTCGCCGACTCGAACCCGGTGGCCGAGGACCAGGAGTGCCGCAACAAGGCGGCCGCGGTGCTCCGGGCCGTGCACACCGCCAACCGGCTGGGCGGGTAGGGATCTTCCCGGCGCGATGGGGCGCTTCTCATACGAACCCCGGGTGACGGTTCGCCCGGGGTCCGGGCGATAGTGGAGTACGTGACTGCTGTACCTCACCCCCGTACCGAAGCCGCCGCACCCGTCCGGTCCGGCCGGCGCAGCCTCGCCCTGGCCCTCCTGTGCGGTGCGCTCGGCGCGGCCGTGGCGCTGCTCGCGACCCGGCAGCGCTGGGCGGAGGGCACCGCGACGGTGGCCGGCGGCGCGTTCCCGCTCACCGTCAAGGGCAGCGACGTCACGGGCGTCCCCGCGGCCCTCGCCATAGTGGGCCTCGCCGCGCTCGTCGCCGTCTTCGCCGTCCGCAGGGCCGGCCGCTTCGTCGTCGCCGGGCTGCTCGCGCTCTGCGGTGCCGGCATCGCGGCCGCCGCCCTCGTGGCCGCCACCGACGACTCCGCGCTGGACGACAAGGCCGCCCAGGCCAGCGGCGACACCTCCGCCACCGTCACCGCGCTCAGCCACACCGGCTGGCCCTACGTCGCGGCCGTCGGCGGGGTGCTGATCCTGCTGGCCGGCCTGCTGGCGCTGCGCTACGGCCGTCTGTGGCCCGCCATGTCCGGCCGCTACGAGCGCGGCGGCGACCGCCCGCGGCCCAGGGCCCGGCCGGTGGACCCGGAGCGGCCGGAGGAGATCTGGAAGGCCCTGGACCGGGGCGAGGACCCGACCGGCGCCTGACCCGGCCCGCCGGATGTGGCGAACCAGACGCCACCCCCGCGTCCGCCGCGCGCGTGCGTACGGGACAATGGACGACGAGCGTCCGGCTCGGACAGTGACGGGCGGGCTCGGAGCCGTACGACACGTACGCCGCTCTCCTGGGACACGTACACAGCAACGAGGAGCACAGACATGGCGGGCAGCAGCCACGGCCACGGTCACACCCCGGCCGCCTGGACCGGTGTCATCATTTCCTTCATCGGTTTCTGCGTCGCGGGCGCCTTCATGGTGATGGCCCAGCCGGTCGGCTTCTGGGCCGGCATGGTGCTCATCGTCGGCGGTGCGGTGGTCGGCGGCATCATGCGTGCCATGGGCCTCGGCGCGCAGCAGGCCCCCCTCAAGGTGGCCGGCACCCCGGTCGCGACCCGCGAGCCGGCCGGCGTGGAGAGCTGAGCTCACCCCACCCTTCACGAGGGGCGGCCCGGCACCCGGACAGGGTGCGGGCCGCCCCTCGTCGTGTGCGGCGGACCGGCGTGCGCCGTGCCGGGCGGGGAGCGACAATGATCGGGTGAACGTCCCGCCCACGGCATCGCCTCGCACCCCGCAGGCCGTCCCCCGTGACGTTTCGGCCACCGTCCCGGCCGGCCCGCTGTGGCGGCGCCTCGCCGTCCCGGCGGGGGTCCTCGCGGTCGTCGCCGGGGCCTTCGCGTACGTCGGCGCCGTGGACCCGAACGAGCCCGGCCACTACCCCGTCTGCCCGCTGTACCGGCTCACCGGGCTGTACTGCCCCGGCTGCGGCGGGCTGCGCGGCGCGCACGCCTTCGTCCACGGCGACCTCCTCACCGCCCTGCGCGACAACGCGCCGGGTGTCGCCGCCTACCTGGGCTTCGCGGTGCTGTGGACCCTGTGGGTGGCCGGCGCCGTGCGTGGCCGGCCGGTCCGGCTGGATCCGCGTCCGGCGCACCTGTGGGCGGCCGGCGCGCTGCTGCTGGTGTTCACGGCTGTCCGGAACCTGCCGTCGGTCGGCTGGTTGCACCCTTGATCACTGGGGGAGCGTCCAGCTACTGGGACCGGTGTCCACCGGATGCGAGGGCTCCGGCCTCCTCCGGATACCATCGCAGTGACCACGGGTTTTCAAGACCTGAAGGAACCACCGTCTGAAAGGGGGCCGCTCGCGTGAGTGTGCTCGACGAGATCATCGACGGAGTCCGTGCCGACCTCGCAGAGCGGCAGGCACGCGTCAGCCTCGACGAGCTCAAGGAGCGCGCGGCCAAGGCTCCCGCCGCCAAGGACGGGGTGGCCGCGCTCAAGGGCGACGGCGTCAAGGTGATCTGCGAGGTCAAGCGCTCCAGCCCCTCCAAGGGCGCGTTGGCGGCGATCGCCGACCCGGCCGGGCTCGCCGCGGACTACGAGGCGGGCGGCGCGGCCGTCATCTCCGTCCTCACCGAACAGCGCCGCTTCGGCGGTTCGCTCGCCGACCTCGAGGCCGTCCGCGCCCGCGTGGACATCCCGGTGCTCCGCAAGGACTTCATCGTGACCTCGTACCAGCTGTGGGAGGCCCGGGCGTACGGCGCCGACCTCGCGCTGCTGATCGTGGCCGCCCTGGACCAGCCGGCCCTGGAGTCGCTGATCGAGCGTGCGGTGTCGATCGGGCTGACCCCGCTCGTCGAGGTGCACGACGAGGACGAGGTCGAGCGTGCCGTGGACGCGGGTGCCAGGATCATCGGCGTCAACGCGCGCAACCTGAAGACGCTGGAGGTCGACCGCGGCACGTTCGAGCGGGTCGCGCCGGAGATCCCGGACCACCTGGTCAAGGTCGCCGAATCCGGTGTCCGCGGCCCGCACGACCTGATCGCCTACGCCAACGCCGGCGCCGACGCGGTACTGGTCGGCGAGTCCCTGGTCACCGGCCGTGACCCGAAGACCGCCGTCGCCGACCTGGTCGCCGCGGGCGAACATCCCGCTCTGCGCCACGGCCGGAGCTGATCACCGGGTAGGCTGACACCGATGAACCTCACCGTGACGACCGTGGACCGCTACGCCCGCCTGGCGCGCGGCTGCCGCCCGAGGGGCTGCCGCGCCCCCGCGCGGCGTGTGCACGGTCGTCGCGTGCGGTACGTCATCGGCGACGAGCCCGGGCAGGTCAACGGCATGCGATGGCAGCGCGCCCCGAAGGGGCGCGGGGAACTGCGCGACCAGCCACACACGGCCTGAGGTCGTACGACGAACTCCGCCCCCACGGCGAATAGTGTCTTTCACACGCACTCACCGTGAGGTTCCGGCATGCCCAGCAACTTCTTCTTCCCTGACCCCACCGGCCAGGTCCCCAGTGCCGAGGGCTACTTCGGCGCGTTCGGCGGCAAGTTCATCCCGGAGGCCCTCGTCGCCGCCGTGGACGAGGTCGCCGTCGAGTACGACAAGGCCAAGCACGACCCCGAGTTCGCCCGGGAGCTCGACGACCTGATGGTCAACTACACCGGCCGCCCCAGCTCTCTCACCGAGGTCCCCCGTTTCGCCGAACACGCTGGTGGCGCCCGGGTGTTCCTCAAGCGGGAGGACCTCAACCACACCGGCTCCCACAAGATCAACAACGTGCTCGGCCAGGCCCTGCTCACCAAGCGGATGGGCAAGACGCGCGTGATCGCGGAGACCGGTGCCGGACAGCACGGCGTCGCGACCGCCACCGCCTGCGCCCTCTTCGGCCTCGACTGCACCATCTACATGGGTGAGGTCGACACCCGGCGCCAGGCCCTGAACGTCGCCCGCATGCGCATGCTGGGCGCCGAGGTCGTGTCCGTGAAGTCCGGCAGCCGTACGCTCAAGGACGCCATCAACGAGGCGTTCCGCGACTGGGTGGCGAACGTCGACCACACCCACTACCTGTTCGGTACGGTGGCCGGCCCGCACCCCTTCCCGGCCATGGTCCGCGACTTCCACCGCGTGATCGGCGTGGAGGCCCGCCGCCAGCTCCTGGAGCGCGCCGGCCGGCTGCCCGACGCCGCGATCGCGTGCGTCGGCGGCGGCTCCAACGCCATCGGCCTCTTCCACGCCTTCATCCCCGACGAGGGCGTCCGGCTCATCGGCTGCGAGCCCGCCGGCCACGGCATCGAGACCGGCGAGCACGCGGCCACGCTCACCGCCGGTGAGCCCGGCATCCTGCACGGCTCCCGGTCGTACGTCCTGCAGGACGACGAGGGCCAGATCACCGAGCCGTACTCGATCTCGGCCGGTCTGGACTACCCGGGCATCGGCCCCGAGCACTCCTACCTGAAGGACTCGGGCCGCGGCGAGTACCGCGCGGTCACCGACGACGCGGCCATGCAGGCCCTGCGCCTGCTGTCCCGTACCGAGGGCATCATCCCGGCGATCGAGAGCGCCCACGCCCTGGCCGGCGCCCTGGAGGTCGGCAGGGAGCTGGGCGAGGACGGCCTGATCGTCGTCAACCTCTCCGGCCGCGGTGACAAGGACATGGACACCGCCGCCCGCTACTTCGGCCTCTACGACACCGACGCCGAGGTGGCCGCCGACGAAGCCGACACCGCCGAGATCGAGGGGGACGCCAAGTGAGCGGGAACATTCGGCTGCTGACCGACACCCTCGCCGCCGCCAAGGCGGAGGGCCGGTCCGCACTCATCGCCTACCTCCCGGCCGGGTTCCCGACCGTGGACGGCGGCATCGAGGCGATCAAGGCCGTCTTCGACGGCGGGGCCGACGTCGTGGAGGTGGGCCTGCCGCACAGCGACCCCGTCCTCGACGGCCCGGTCATCCAGACCGCCGACGACATCGCCCTGCGCGGCGGGGTCCGGATCGCCGACGTCATGCGGACGGTCCGGGAGGCGTACGCGGCGACCGGGAAGCCCGTGCTCGTCATGACGTACTGGAACCCCATCGACCGCTACGGCGTCGAGCGGTTCACCGCCGAGCTGGCCGAGGCGGGTGGCGCCGGCTGCATCCTGCCCGACCTGCCCGTCCAGGAGTCGGAGCTGTGGCGGGAGCACGCCGAGAAGCACGGTCTCGCGACGGTCTTCGTCGTGGCACCGAGCAGCAGGGACGAGCGGCTCGCCGAGATCACCGCGGCGGGCAGCGGCTTCGTGTACGCGGCCTCGCTGATGGGTGTCACCGGCACCCGCGAATCCGTCGGCGCGCAGGCCCAGGACCTGGTCGAGCGCACCCGCGCCACCAGCACCGAGCTGGCCGTCTGCGTCGGACTCGGCGTCTCCAACGGCGCTCAGGCCGCCGAGGTGGCCGGCTTCGCCGACGGCGTCATCGTCGGCTCGGCCTTCGTGAAGCGGATGCTGGAAGCCCCCGACCACGCCTCGGGTGTCGTGGCGGTCCGCGAGCTCGCCGGGGAACTGGCCAAGGGCGTGCGCGGACAGGCGTAACCGTCAGTAATCGGAAACATTCGGTCACTCGAACGAGTGGACCTGGGACCGGGGAGGCGCGCTGCGCCTCCCCGGTTCGTTCTGGGGGTGTGAGCGAGAAGAACCGTGACGGAAAGCGCGCCGCCAGGGAGCGGCTGGCGGTGGAGCGCGAGAAGCAGAAGTCCGCGGAGAAGCGACGGCGCGCCCTCATCGTGGGCGCGAGCGTGGTCTGCGTCCTGGGCCTCGCGGCGGTGATCGGCGTGATCGCCGCGAACTCCGGCAAGAACAAGGGCGGCGAGAAGGCGGGGCCGGTCGTGGCGCCCTCGGGCGCGCAGGGCAAGGACAGCCTCGCGATCCCGGTCGGCAAGGACAACGCCAAAGCGACGCTCACCGTCTGGGAGGACGTCCGCTGCCCGGCCTGTCAGGCCTTCGAGGTCGCCTACCGCCCAACGCTCCACGAACTGGTCGACTCCGGCAAACTCAGAATCGAGTACCACCTGATCCGGCTGATCGACGGCAACCTCGGCGGTACCGGCTCCCTGCGCGGCGCCAACGCCGCGGCCTGCGCCCAGGACGCCGGAAAGTTCCGCGACTACCACGACGTGCTGTACGCGAACCAGCCCAAGGAGAGCGACGACGCCTACGCCGACAACGCCAAGCTGATCGAGCTGGCCGGCAAGGTCGGCGGCCTGGACACGCCCGCCTTCCAGAAGTGCGTCAAGGACGGCACCCACGACAGCTGGGTCGACAAGGCCCACAAGGCCTTCCAGACCAGCGGCTTCGACAGTACGCCCACGGTCCTGCTGAACGGGAAGGACATCTACAAGGACCACACCCTGACCCCGGCCAAGCTCAAGCAGATGGTGGAGGCGGCCAACCGCGGGTGATGATCTTCCTTCCGCCGCCCGTTTTCTCACTCCCCCGTTATGGACCCGTAGCCGGGCTGCTTGCCGTCCCCGCGGCCCGGCACGGTAGCGTCGGACTTGCCATGGAACTTGCCTACATTCCCAGCCCGTCGCGCGGGGTGCTCTATCTCGGGCCCATCCCGCTGCGCGGCTACGCCTTCTGCATCATCATCGGCGTCTTCGTCGCCGTCTGGCTCGGCAACAAGCGCTGGATCGCCCGCGGCGGGCGGGCCGGCACCGTCGCCGACATCGCGGTCTGGGCTGTGCCGTTCGGTCTGGTCGGCGGCCGTCTGTACCACGTGATCACGGACTACGAGCTCTACTTCAGCCCGGGCCGTGACTGGGTGGACGCCTTCAAGGTGTGGCAGGGCGGCCTGGGCATCTGGGGCGCGATCGCGCTCGGCGCGCTCGGCGCGTGGATCGGCGCGCGGCGCCGGGGTGTCCCGATGCCCGCCTACGCCGACGCCGTCGCGCCGGGTATCGCCTTCGCGCAGGCCATCGGCCGCTGGGGCAACTGGTTCAACCAGGAGCTGTACGGCCGTGAGACGCATGTTCCCTGGGCACTGCACATCACCTCCTCCGAGGGCGGCCGGGTACCGGGCTACTACCACCCGACCTTCCTCTACGAGTCCCTGTGGTGCATCGGCGTGGCCCTCCTCGTCATCTGGGCCGACCGCCGCTTCAAGCTGGGCCACGGCCGGGCGTTCGCCCTGTACGTCGCCGCCTACTGCGTGGGCCGCGGCTGGATCGAGTACATGCGCGTGGACGACGCGCACCACATCCTGGGCCTCCGCCTGAACGACTGGACCGCGATGATCGTGTTCCTGCTGGCGGTGGCGTACATCGTGGTGTCGTCGAAGCTACGGCCGGGACGGGAAGCCGTCGTCGAGCCGGGTGTCTCCGACGGCCCGGCCGAGGGTACGGAGGGTGCCGGCGAGGCGCAGGACGACGCCGACCAGGCCGGCAAGGCCGGCAAGGCCGAGGCCGAGCCGGATGCCGTGGAGGCCGAGCCCGACGCCGTGACGGCGGAGGACGAGAAGGAACAGGCGGAGGCGGCCGAGTCGGCGGAGTCGGCGGAGTCGGCGTCCAAGAAGAGCTGACCGCGGGTCGTACGACGCCGAGGGCGCCCGGAGACCGTCCGGGCGCCCTCGGCGTGTGCGGCACACCCTGTCACAGCCGGTACCGCGCCGGCGCCACCGCCGCCGCGTCGACGAAGCGGCCGTCGGGCAGCGCCTGGGCGCCCTCTTCCGTGGCCGTCGCCTTCAGGACCGTCTCGGCGTGCTCTATCTCCGCCGGAGTGGGCAGGTAGGCCCGTTCGATCACCGGCAACTGCCGGGGTGGATCGCCGCGCGGCCCAGGAAGCCCAGGGCCCGGCCGTGGGCGCAGGAGGCGGCGAGGCCGTCCAGGTCGCGGCCGCCTCGCCGAGCGCGATGCCCCGCAGGGCCGGGCGCGCGGTGGCGAACCACGGCTCCTCGATCAGCTCCGGGCGGCCCACCAGGCGCATCACCCGCTCCGCGACCGACTGGGCGGAGGTGGAGACGGCGACCCACAGGCCGTCGGCGGTGCGGGGCCCAGCTGGTCGTACCAGGCGACGTGGGGGCCGAGGACCGCCGGCCGAGCACCTTCCATCACAGGCCGACGCCGTGCTGGGCCCGGCCGTGCCCACGGGAGGGGTCGGGCCGTCGCGGACGCTCGACCTTGATCACCTCGGCGCCGAGAGGGACGGTGTCGTCGTACTCATGCGTCGTACCTCATGCGCCGCACCTCACGCGGTGAACCGGGCGTCGATCTCGGGGCGGTACGGCATCGACGCCGACGCTCCCACCCGCTGTACGGAGATCGCCGCGGCGGCCGCCGCCCAGGACAGCGCCTCCCGCACCGGCTTCTCCTCGGCGAGGGCCACCGCGAGCGCACCCACGAAGGTGTCACCGGCGCCCGTGGAATCGACGGCGGTCACCCGTGGCGCCGGGATCACCAGCGGGTCGGCGCCCCGGGCCAGATACAGGCTGCCGGTCGCGCCGAGGGTGACGACGACCTCGGGCACCAGGTCCAGCAGGGCGGCGGCCGCCTCGCGCGGGTCGGTGCGGCCGGTGAGGGTGACCGCCTCGTACTCGTTGGGTACCAACAGGTCGGTCGCGGCGAGGAGTTCGTCGGGCAACGGCTGGGCGGGCGAGGGGGTCAGGACGGTACGGACCCCGTGCCGGCGGGCCGCCTGAGCGCCCGCGACGACCGCGGCCAGCGGGATCTCCAGTTGCAGCAGCAGGGCGTCGGCGGAGGCGAGCACGCCCTCGTCGCCGGGGGAGAGGTGGTCGACGGTGCCATTCGCGCCGGGGATGACGACGATGGAGTTGGCGCCCTCCTCGTCCACCACGATGTGCGCGGTGCCGGACGGCCCCTCGACCGTACGCAGGAAGTCGGTGTCCACGCCGGAGTGTTCGAGGGTGTCGCGCAGCCGCAGGCCGAAGGCGTCGTTGCCGACCGCGCCGATCATCGAGACGGTGGCGCCGGCGCGGGCCGCGGCGATCGCCTGGTTGGAGCCCTTGCCGCCGGGGATGGTGTGGAACTCCCGCCCCGTCACGGTCTCGCCGCGCTGCGGGGCCTTGGTGACGTAGGTGACGAGGTCCATGTTGGTGCTGCCGAGGACGACGATGTGGGTCATGAGCGGGTCGTCTCCAGGTGGGTGAGGTGGGCGAGGGTGTCGAAGCCGGTGCCGTCGAAGTCGGCGACGGTCGTGGCGAGCCGGTTCTTCAGCGGGGCCCGCCAGCGGTCGGGCAGCGCGGCCGGGTCGCCCGCGAGCAGCCCGGCGATGCTGCCGGCCGTGGCGCCGACCGAGTCCGTGTCCCAGCCACCCGACACCGCCCGGCAGACGGCGCCGGAGAAGTCGCCGTCCGCGTGGGTGAGGGCGGCGGTGAGCAGGGCGGTGTTGGGGACTGCGTGGACCCAGTGGTGGGCGGGGGAGTAGCGGGCGTGGAGTTCGTCGACGACGTCGTCGAAGTCGGCGTGGGAGCCGGCCAGTTGCACGGCGTGGTCGATCGCCCGGGCGAGCCGGGAGCGGGGCGGGATCACCCGGCGGCCGGTGCGCAGGCAGGCGTGGACGTCGTGGCCGCCACCGGCCGCGGTGGCGATCACGGCGGCCGTGAACATGGCCGCGTAGACGCCGTTCGCGGTGTGGCTGAGGACCGCGTCGCGGTGCGCCTGTTCGGCGGCGGCCGCCGGGTCGCCGGCGTTGGTCCAGCCGTGCACGTCGGCGCGGATCAGGGCGCCGGTCCACTCGCGGAAGGGGTTGCGGTGGCGGGCCGTGTGCGGGGGTTCGATGCCGCTGAGGAGGTTGCGGTAGGCGACGCGTTCGGCGGTGAAGGTGCGGCCGGGCGGGAGTTCGTCCAGCCAGAGCCGGGCCACGTCGGCGGTGGTGAAGGTCTTTCCGTGCCGGCGCAGCAGGAGCAGGTTCAGCAGGGGGCGGTCGAGGTCGTCGTCCTGCGGCATGCCGTCGATGTTCTCGGCGAGGGACGTGGGGGCGGAGCGGCGGTTCCAGGGGTACTGGGCGAGGAGGTCGTCCGGGACGCCGACGGCGGTGAAGTAGGTGGTGAGGGGCCAGTTGCCGGCGGCCCGGGCGAGGGCGCGGATGCCGTCGAGGGGCAGCTTTTCGACGGGCCTGCCGAGGAGGCAGCCGATGGCCCGGCCCAGCCAGGCGGCTTCGAGGGCTTCCCGGGCCGGTGCCGGCCCGGTGCGAGGCCCGCCTGCCCGCGTCGGCGGAGCCGGCCAGTCCGGGCACAGGGACCTGATGCGGGCCAGGTTCGTCGGCTCGTCGTGGTGCAAGCCGCTGGGGAGGTCGGCCAGCTCGTCCAGGAGGTCTTCCGCCAGGAGGCGCAGATACCGGGAGACGCCGTGTGCGGACGCTCCCGCGCGGACCGGCGCGTCCGGGCCGCCCGCCGCCCGCCAGCGGGCCTCGATCGCCGACGGCTCCCGCCCGTCCAGGCGCGCCTGGCGGAGCTCGTGGGCCAGGAGGTCCTCCGGCTGGACCCAGGTCAGTCGGAGCATCCGGTGCCTCCGAGAGCCGCGAACGCCTGCTCGTGGGCGCGCCGGCGGCGTACGTCCCGCGCGAAGACCTCGCGCGCGACACCGGGGAGCGTGCGGGCCGGTTCCCACAGGTCCAGGCGGCTGGCCTCGGCCACCGTCTTCGCCCAGTCCTCCGGCACGGGCGAGCCGAGGGACGGACTGCTGCTTTCTTGCTCTTCGAGTCCTTTGGGCTCATTGGGCGTCATGTCCCGAATCATCCTCCTGGGCGGGCCGGTTGTGCGGCTTCCCGGAGTCCGGCGAGTTCCACCAGGTCGGTGCCGGTGAGGCGGGGCAGGGCGCAGCCGGACAGCGTGCGGCAGGCGGTGCGGCCGCGCCACCGCCGAGGGCTCCGGCGAGGGCGGGGTGGAGTCGGCGACCCGGGACAGGCAGACGGCGGCGGGCACGGCCTCGGTGATTCGGCCGCCGGCGGCGGTGGCTGGCCGGCGCGAGGGCGACCGGGACGGTCTCGGCGGCGGCGATGCCGTAGCTGTAGACGAAGGCAGCCGGACCACGAAGACGCTGTGCGGATGTGTGCCGCAGTGCGGCGCGGCGCGAGCCTCCCCGGGATTCGCGCTGCCCTCTTGAACGGGCAAAGGTGCAGGTTAGCCCAGCCTTTCCTTGCTGGCGGGAATGGATGAATCGGCGTAGGTTCAGCGTTGTCGAAAAGTAGAACTCGTCCAAAGTTAGCTTTGGCTAAGCTATCCCGGGGGTCCGCATGGCCGTCATAGAAACCCAGGCCACGCTGCACGAGGCGCACCGTGACAACCACACCCACCGCGACGTCAACGGCGGCTGGCTGCGCCCCGCCGTCTTCGGCGCCATGGACGGCCTCGTCTCCAACCTCGCCCTGATGACCGGTGTGGCCGGCGGAGCCGTGAGCCAGCAGACCATTGTCATCACCGGCCTCGCGGGGCTCGCCGCCGGTGCCTTCTCCATGGCGGCCGGCGAGTACACCTCCGTCGCCTCCCAGCGGGAGCTGGTCGAGGCCGAGCTCGATGTCGAGCGCCGTGAGCTGCGCAAGCACCCCCAGGACGAGGAGGACGAGCTCGCCGCACTCTACGTCGCCCGGGGCGTCGAGCCCGACCTGGCCCGGGAGGTCGCCCGGCAGCTGTCCAAGGATCCCGAGCAGGCCCTGGAGATCCACGCCCGCGAGGAACTGGGCATCGATCCCGGTGACCTGCCCTCGCCGCTGGTCGCCGCCGTCTCCTCCTTCGGCTCCTTCGCCCTCGGCGCCCTGCTGCCCCTGCTGCCGTATCTGCTCGGCGCGCATGTGCTCTGGCCCGCCGTGCTGCTCGCCCTCGCCGGACTCTTCGGCTGCGGCGCCGTCGTGGCCAAGGTGACCGCGCGCAGCTGGTGGTACAGCGGGCTCAGGCAGCTCGCGCTGGGCGGTGCCGCGGCCGGTGTGACGTACGCCCTGGGCAGTCTGTTCGGAACGGCCGTAGGATAGCGCTGCCGGTACTTATGCGTTGGGCCGCATAAGTAGCCGCCAATTCCCGTTACTCGCTGGTTTCGACCGCGTGACCACCGGGCATGAGCCGTAAGCGCTGTGGGCAATGACGCCTGCCGCACCCCGTGGGGTGAGTGAAGACGCTCCCCCCGCTCCCCTTGGGCCGCCGGACGCCGATCCGACCGATCTTGTCCGCAGCGGTCCCCTCACGCGTTCGCCGCCACCGCGCGGCACCCCCGGCCGCCCCGCGCGGTCCCCGCCGCGACCGTGCGGCACCCCCGCCGCCAGGCGCGGCACCCCGCCGTCACCGTGCGGCACCACGGCCACGGACCCCGTGGCGTCCGCATGCTGGAACGGAGTATCCGGTTCCCGGGAACGCCTCCATCATGTAACCTGCACGAAATTTCGCCACTTTCGCAGAGGGCCAACGTCGTCCCTCGGCACTTGCCACATGCCTCATGACGACGACGGGAGAGCCGATGCGTACGCCGCGCCAGCCGTCCCAGCATTCCGCGAATGGCCAGAACTGGTCCTTCATGGATGCTCGCCCTGCTGCGCAGGGTATGTACGACCCCCGCAACGAACACGACGCCTGTGGCGTCGGTTTCGTCGCCACCCTCACCGGCGAGGCGTCCCACACGCTTGTCGAGCAGGCGCTCACCGTCCTGCGCAACCTGGAGCACCGCGGTGCCACCGGCTCCGAGCCCGACTCGGGCGACGGCGCGGGCATCCTCTCCCAGGTCCCCGACGCCTTCTTCCGCGAGGTGGCCGGATTCGAACTGCCCGCCGCCGGCTCTTACGCCGTCGGTATCGCCTTCCTGCCGACGGAGGGCACCGAGGACGCCGTCTCACAGATCGAGACGATCGCCGGCGAGGAGGGCCTCACCGTCCTCGGCTGGCGTGAGGTTCCGGTCGCCCCCGAGCTGCTGGGCGCCACCGCCCGCTCCACCATGCCGGTCTTCCGGCAGATCTTCGTCGCCGACCACGCCAGCGAGGGCATCGCGCTGGACCGCAAGGCGTTCGTGCTGCGCAAGCGCGCCGAGCGCGAGGCCGGTGTCTACTTCCCGTCGCTCTCCGCGCGCACGATCGTGTACAAAGGCATGCTGACCACCGGCCAGCTGGAGCCCTTCTTCCCGGACCTGTCCGACCGCCGCTTCGCCTCCGCGATCGCGCTCGTACACTCCCGGTTCTCCACGAACACCTTCCCGTCGTGGCCCCTCGCGCACCCCTACCGCTTCGTCGCCCACAACGGTGAGATCAACACCGTCAAGGGCAACCGCAACTGGATGCGCGCCCGCGAGTCCCAGCTGCTCTCCGACCTGTTCGGCGACAAGGGCCTGGAGCGGATCTTCCCCGTCTGTACGCCGGACGCCTCCGACTCCGCCTCCTTCGACGAGGTGCTGGAGCTGCTGCACCTGGGCGGCCGTTCGCTGCCCCACTCCGTGCTGATGATGATCCCGGAGGCGTGGGAGAACCACGACTCCATGGACCCGGCCCGCCGCGCCTTCTACGGCTTCCACTCCACGATGATGGAGCCCTGGGACGGCCCCGCCTGCGTCACCTTCACCGACGGCACCCAGGTCGGCGCCGTGCTCGACCGCAACGGCCTGCGCCCGGGCCGCTACTGGGTCACCGACGACGGCCTGGTCGTCCTCGGCTCCGAGGTCGGCGTCCTCGACATCGACCCGGCCAAGGTCGTCCGCAAGGGCCGTCTGCAGCCCGGCAAGATGTTCCTGGTCGACACCGCCGAGCACCGCATCATCGAGGACGACGAGGTCAAGGCGACCCTCGCCGCCGAGCAGCCGTACGCCGAGTGGCTGGAGGCCGGCGAGATCGAGCTGGGCGACCTGCCCGAGCGCGAGCACATCGTCCACACCCACGCCTCGGTCACCCGCCGCCAGCAGACCTTCGGCTACACCGAGGAGGAGCTGCGCGTCATCCTCGCGCCGATGGCCCGCACCGGCGCCGAGCCGATCGGCTCCATGGGCACGGACTCGCCGATCGCGGCCCTGTCCGAGCGCCCGCGGCTGCTCTTCGACTACTTCACCCAGCTGTTCGCGCAGGTCACCAACCCGCCGCTGGACGCGATCCGCGAGGAGCTGGTCACCTCCCTGCGCTCGTCGCTGGGCCCGCAGGGCAACCTGCTCGACCCGACCGCCGCCTCCTGCCGGTCCGTCGTGCTGCCCTTCCCGGTCATCGACAACGACGAGCTGGCCAAGCTCATCCACATCAACGCCGACGGCGACATGCCCGGCTTCAAGGCCGCGACCCTGTCGGGCCTGTACCGGGTCTCCGGCGGCGGTGACTCGCTCGCCGCGCGCATCGAGGAGATCTGCGCCGAGGCCGACGCCGCCATCGAGAACGGCGCCCGCCTGATCGTCCTGTCGGACCGCCACTCGGACGCCGAGCACGCCCCGATCCCGTCGCTGCTGCTCACCGCGGCCGTCCACCACCACCTCATCCGCACCAAGCAGCGCACCCACGTGGGCCTGCTGGTCGAGGCCGGCGACGTCCGCGAGGTCCACCACGTCGCCCTGCTCATCGGGTTCGGCGCCGCCGCCGTCAACCCGTACCTGGCGATGGAGTCGGTCGAGGACCTGCTGCGTGCCGGTACCTTCCTGAGCGGCCTGGAGCCCGAGAAGGCCATCAAGAACCTGATCTACGCCCTCGGCAAGGGCGTCCTGAAGGTCATGTCGAAGATGGGCATCTCCACCGTCGCCTCCTACCGCGGCGCCCAGGTCTTCGAGGCCGTGGGCCTGGACGAGGCCTTCGTCGAGAAGTACTTCGACGGCACCGCCACCAAGATCGGCGGCGTCGGCATCGACGTCATCGCCGAGGAGGTCGCCGCCCGCCACGCCAAGGCCTACCCGGCCTCCGGCATCGCCCCGGCGCACCGCGCGCTGGAGATCGGCGGCGAGTACCAGTGGCGCCGCGAGGGCGAGCCGCACCTGTTCGACCCGGAGACGGTCTTCCGCCTCCAGCACTCCACGCGCACGGGCCGCTACGACATCTTCAAGAAGTACACCGGCCGGGTGAACGAGCAGTCCGAGCGCCTGATGACGCTCCGCGGGCTCTTCGGCTTCAAGTCCGGCCGCGCCCCGATCTCCATCGACGAGGTGGAGCCGGCGAGCGAGATCGTCAAGCGGTTCTCGACCGGCGCGATGTCGTACGGCTCCATCTCCAAGGAGGCGCACGAGACCCTCGCCATCGCCATGAACCAGCTGGGCGGCAAGTCCAACACCGGTGAGGGCGGCGAGGACCCGGAGCGCCTGTACGACCCGGCGCGCCGCTCGGCGATCAAGCAGGTCGCCTCCGGCCGCTTCGGCGTGACCTCCGAGTACCTGGTCAACGCGGACGACATCCAGATCAAGATGGCTCAGGGCGCCAAGCCCGGTGAGGGCGGCCAGCTGCCCGGCCACAAGGTCTACCCGTGGGTCGCCAAGACCCGGCACTCGACGCCGGGTGTCGGCCTGATCTCCCCGCCGCCGCACCACGACATCTACTCCATCGAGGACCTGGCCCAGCTGATCCACGACCTCAAGAACGCGAACCCGCAGGCGCGGATTCACGTCAAGCTGGTCTCCGAGGTCGGCGTCGGCACGGTCGCCGCGGGTGTCTCCAAGGCGCACGCGGACGTGGTCCTGATCTCCGGTCACGACGGCGGCACCGGTGCCTCGCCTCTCACGAGCCTGAAGCACGCGGGCGGCCCCTGGGAGCTCGGCCTCGCCGAGACCCAGCAGACCCTGCTGCTCAACGGCCTGCGCGACCGCATCGTCGTCCAGACCGACGGCCAGCTCAAGACCGGCCGTGACGTGGTCATCGCCGCGCTGCTGGGCGCCGAGGAGTTCGGTTTCGCGACCGCCCCGCTCGTCGTCTCCGGCTGCGTGATGATGCGCGTCTGCCACCTGGACACCTGCCCGGTCGGCATCGCCACCCAGAACCCGGTGCTGCGCGACCGCTTCGCCGGCAAGGCCGAGTACGTGGTGAACTTCTTCCAGTTCATCGCCGAGGAGGTCCGCGAACTGCTGGCCGAGCTGGGCTTCCGCTCCATCGAGGAGGCCGTCGGCCACGCCGAGGTGCTGGACGTCGAGCGCGCGGTGGACCACTGGAAGGCGCAGGGCCTGAACCTGGAGCCGCTGTTCCACGTGCCGGACCTGCCCGAGGGCGCCGTCCGCCACCAGGTGGTCGCCCAGGACCACGGCCTGGAGAAGGCCCTGGACAACGAGCTGATCAAGCTCGCCGCCGACGCCCTGGCCGCGAACGACGCCACCGAGGCGCAGCCGGTGCGCGCCCAGGTCGCCATCCGCAACATCAACCGCACGGTCGGCACGATGCTCGGCCACGAGGTGACGAAGAAGTTCGGCGGCGCGGGTCTGCCCGACGACACCATCGACATCACCTTCACCGGCTCGGCCGGCCAGTCCTTCGGCGCGTTCCTGCCGCGCGGCGTCACGCTGCGCCTGGAGGGCGACGCCAACGACTACGTCGGCAAGGGCCTCTCCGGTGGCCGTGTCGTCGTCCGCCCGGACCGGGCCGCCGACCACCTCGCCGAGTACTCGACCATCGCGGGCAACACCATCGGCTACGGCGCCACCGGCGGCGAGCTGTTCCTGCGCGGCCGTACCGGTGAGCGGTTCTGCGTCCGCAACTCCGGCGCGCTGGTCGTCTCCGAGGGCGTGGGCGACCACGGCTGCGAGTACATGACCGGTGGTCGCGCGGTCGTCCTCGGCCCGACCGGCCGCAACTTCGCGGCGGGCATGTCCGGCGGCATCGCCTACGTCATCGACCTCGACCGTGACAACGTCAACGCCGGCAACGCCGGCTCGGTCGAGGCGCTGGACGACGCGGACCGGCAGTGGCTGCACGACGTGGTGCGCCGCCACGCCGAGGAGACCGGATCGACGGTCGCCGAGAAGCTGCTCGCCGACTGGGAAGCGGCCGTGGAGCGGTTCAGCAAGATCATCCCCAGCACGTACAAGGCAGTGCTCGCCGCCAAGGACGCCGCCGAGCGAGCCGGTCTCACCGAGACCGAGATCACCGAGAAGATGATGGAGGCGGCGATCAATGGCTGACCCGAAGGGCTTCCTGAACCACGGCCGCGAGGTCGCCAAGACCCGTCCCGTCGGTGAGCGCGTCAAGGACTGGAACGAGGTCTACGTCCCCGGCTCCCTGCTGCCCATCATCAGCAAGCAGGCCAGCCGGTGCATGGACTGCGGCATCCCGTTCTGCCACAACGGCTGTCCGCTGGGGAACCTGATCCCCGAGTGGAACGACTACGCCTACCGCGAGGACTGGACGGCCGCCTCCGAGCGGCTGCATGCGACCAACAACTTCCCGGAGTTCACCGGTCGCCTCTGCCCGGCCCCCTGTGAGTCGGCGTGCGTGCTCGGCATCAACCAGCCGCCGGTCACCATCAAGAACGTCGAGGTCTCGATCATCGACAAGGCCTGGGACGAGGGCACCGTCGCCCCGCAGGCCCCCGAGCGCCTGTCCGGCAAGACGGTCGCGGTCATCGGCTCGGGTCCGTCGGGTCTCGCCGCCGCCCAGCAGTTGACCCGGGCCGGCCACACGGTCGCCGTCTACGAGCGCGCGGACCGCATCGGAGGTCTCCTCCGGTACGGCATCCCCGAGTTCAAGATGGAGAAGCGGCACATCAACCGCCGTATCGAGCAGATGCGCGCGGAGGGCACCCGCTTCCGCACCGGTGTCGAGATCGGCCGCGACATCAACGCCCGTGACCTGAAGAAGCGGTACGACGCGATCGTGATCGCCGCCGGCGCCACCATGGCCCGTGACCTCCCCGTCCCCGGCCGGGAGCTCAAGGGCATCCACCAGGCGATGGAGTACCTGCCGCTGGCGAACAAGGTCCAGGAGGGCGACTACGTCACCGCGCCGATCTCGGCCGAGGGCAAGCACGTCGTCGTCATCGGCGGCGGTGACACCGGCGCGGACTGCGTGGGCACCGCCCACCGCCAGGGCGCGGCCTCGGTCACCCAGCTGGAGATCATGCCCCGTCCGAACGACGAGCGGCACGCGACGAACCAGCCCTGGCCGACCTTCCCGATCCTGTACAAGGTCACCTCGGCCCACGAGGAGGGCGGCGAGCGGATCTACTCCGCCTCCACCACCCACTTCGAGGGCGACGAGGACGGCAACGTGCAGTGGCTGCACCTCGCCGAGGTCGAGTTCGTGGACGGCAAGCTGACCTCGAAGCCGGGCACCGAGCGCAAGATCCCCGCCCAGCTGGTCACCCTCGCCATGGGCTTCACCGGCACCGACCGGGAGAACGGCCTGGTGGAGCAGTTCGGCCTGGACCTCGACGAACGCGGTAACATCGCCCGCGACGCCGACTTCCAGACCAACGTGCCGGGTGTGTTCGTCGCCGGTGACGCCGGCCGCGGCCAGTCCCTCATCGTGTGGGCGATCGCGGAGGGCCGCTCGGCCGCCCGCGGTGTCGACCGGTTCCTGACCGGTGCCAGCGACCTGCCGGCCCCGATCCGCCCGACCGACCGCGCCCTGGCGGTCTGACGGCACCCCCGAAGACGTCCCGTACAACGGCGTACGGAACACCGAACGACGCCTGCCCTGTCCCCGACCGGACGCCTGGGCAGGCGTCGTTGCTTTCGGCCTCGGGCCGAGGACTCACTCGTACCAGACGCCGGGAAGGGGCCCGCGCTCGGTGACGGCCCGCACCCCCGGCGGCAGCACGGCCCTGCCCAGATCGCCGCGGATGTGCTGGTACAGCGTGGGCGTGGGCAGGCCGGCGGTCTGGATCCAGCCACGGCCGTGCACATGGCCGGCCGCGATCAGTTCCTCCGCCTGTCCGGGCGGTGCCAGGTCCCTCTGGTACATCTGGCTGATCGTCCGGTCTTCGTCCGCGTGGACGAACCGGGCCGCGTACGCGTAGCGGTCGTCGTTCAGCCACACGTACAGCACGACGGGCTTGTCCAGCACCGTCCGGAACCAGGCCGCGGACCGGTCGGCCAGCTCCTCGACGGCGCCGGTGGCCTCCAGCGCCCAGCCGGAGGGCCGGTCGGTCAGGGTGAACATCTGGTTGTGCAGACGGTCGCCGCGGACGCGGTCGCCGTAGAAGTGCACTCCGACGTCGATCAGGTGGTGCCGGGCACCGGGGTCGCCGAAGGAGAGGCAGGCGACCAGCGAGTCCCAGCCGTCCGACCGCAGGAGCTCACCGTCGACATGGGGCTCGGCCCAGCCGGCGGTGCGCTCGCGCAGGGCGGCCGCGAAGGCGCGCTCGTCGTCGGTGAACTCGAACTCGTCGTCGTCTTCCGGTTCGATGACGAACCAGGGGTGCTCAGCCATGGCCGGAAGCGTACGGTCGGCGACTTCGGCGGGACACCTGGTTTTCCCGGGCCCGCTCAGCTCGTCAGCGAGGAGACCTTCACCCAGGTGAGGACCAGCAGCAGCGTCAGCAGCGCCGCACACACGCCCGCCTGGACCAGGGTGCGCCGGCCGTCGCGGGGCGCGTACGCGTACGCCAGCGCGACCACCGCGCCCGTCAGGAGGCCGCCGAGGTGGGCCTGCCAGGAGGTCGCCCAGGCGGAGATCACCATCCACAGCAGCAGCCCGGCCATGTACTGGTTCACGGCCCGCATGTCGTGCCCGAGGCGGCGGCCCATGACCCAGTACGCGGCGCCCAGGCCGAAGATCGCGCCGGACGCGCCGACCGTGAAGGACGTGGGGGCGAGCAGCAGCACCAGCACCGAGCCGCCCAGCGCCGACAGCAGATACAGCGTCAGACAGCGGACCCGGCCCAGCTGCGCCTCCACCACCCGGCCGATGTTCCACAGCGCGAGCATGTTGAACAGGATGTGCGTGAGGCCGAACGTGCCCTCCCCGGGCGTCAGATGCAGGAACGCGCCGGTCAGCAGCCGGTACCACTCGCCGTGCGCGACGCCCTCCGGGAGGTACCCCGCGGGCACGGTGCCGAGCATGGCGAAGCGGTCCTCGACCGACGGCCGGGCCAGTTCGGCGAGATACGCGAGCACGTTGAGCCCGAGGAGGACGTACGTCACCAGCGGTACGGCGCTGATCCGGCCGCCGAACACGGTGCGTGCCTGCCGCACCGAGCGCGCTCCCTCCTTCACGCACTCCACGCACTGGTGACCGACGGCCGCCTCGCGCATGCAGGACGGACAGATGTAGCGGTCGCAGCGGGTGCAGCGGACATGGGACTCCACCTGCGGATGACGGAAGCAGGTGGTGATGACGGAATCGGCGGCCACGGCCGGCTCCTCGCGGGGGAGAAGGGGGACGGATGGAGCCGGTGGGGTCGGCGGCGAACAAAATAGCGAACTGATGTGACGGGGGCGAGAACCGGGGCGGGTGATCACGTAGGCTCGGCCGTCCGGACAGCCGAGGGGGGACCATGGCCGCGATCAGTCTCAGCAAGGTGGCGGAGACCGCGCCCGCGCTCGTCAGCGCCTACAGGTCGGCCGGAGTGTCGCTCACCAAGCACGGGCTGGACGGGCTGCGCGCCGCCGTCTACCTGGTGGTCGACTACTCCGGCTCGATGAAGCCGTACTACGGGGACGGCAGCGTGCAGACCCTCGCCGACCGGGTGCTCGGCCTGTCCGCACACCTGGACGACGACGGCCGGGTGCCCGTGGTGTTCTTCTCCACGGACGTCGACGCGGTCACCGACATCGCCCTCGACCGGCACGAGGGCAGCGTCGAGCGGATCGTGGCCGGGCTCGGGCACATGGGGAAGACGAGCTACCACGTGGCCATGGACGCCGTCATCGACCACTACCTGGACAGCGGCGCCACCGACCCGGCCCTGGTCGTCTTCCAGACCGACGGCGGCCCGGTCAACAAGCTCGCCGCCGAACGCTATCTGTGCAAGGCGGCCAGGCTCCCGCTGTTCTGGCAGTTCGTCGGCTTCGGCGACCCGGGCAGCCGGCAGTTCGACTTCCTGCGGAAGCTGGACGAGCTGGCCGTGCCCGACCGGCGGATCGTGGACAACGCGGGCTTCTTCCACGCCGGCCACGACCCGCGACGCGTCTCCGACGCCGACCTGTACGACCGGCTCGTCGGCGAGTTTCCGCGGTGGCTGGCGGCCGCACGCGCCGCGGGCGTCGTCCGGCCGGCCTGAGTCGCGCTCCGGCGTCGGTCACCTGCCCCGCCCACGGTCCCACGGCCCCTTGACCGCGTCGTCGAGGACCACCTCCCGGCACTGCTCGGGCGTGCCCCACGCCGCGCGCAGCGCACGGGCCTTGGTCAGCCACAGGGACAGGTCGTACTCCGCGGTGTAGCCGATGGCGCCGTGCAGCTGGAGCGCGGCGCGGGCGGTGGCGTACGCCGCCTCGCACGCCGTGAGCTTCGCCGCGGCCACGTCCGCGGGGTGGAGCGCCACCGCCGCGCCGAGGACCAGGGGGCGGGCGAACTCCAGGGCGATCCTGGCATCGGCGAGGCGGTGCTTGACCGCCTGGAAGGAACCGATGGGGACGCCGAACTGTGTGCGCTGTCCGGCGTACGCGACCGTGCGGTCGAGGAGCGCGAGCCCGGTCCCGAGGGCCTGGGCCGCGGTGGCCAGGCGGGCCCAGAGGAGGGCCCGGTCGAACGGGGGGTCGGGAACGAGGGGTTCGCCGGCCGGGGTGAGCGGGGTCAGGCGGCGCGCGGGGTCGAGGGAGCGGCGTACCGGGCCCGCCGTCGACAGGTACAGGCCGTCGGGCGCGACCGTGAGGCGGAGGGTGGCCGCGTCGCCGTCGAGGGCCTGTCCGGCGAGCGACGGCACGGCACCGGGCGCGGGGCGGGGGAGTGCCGCCACGGTCGCGAGATCCGTGCCCGCCGCGAGCCCCGGCAGGAACCGCCCGGCCTGGGGCGGCGCGCCGAGGAGCACGGCCGCCGTGACCGTCTCCACCAGCGGTCCGGGTACCGCGTGCCGCCCCAACTCCACGAAGGAGAGGGCCAGTTCCACGGGATGCGGTCCCAGCCCGCCGTACTCCTCCGGCACCGCGAGGCCGAACACGCCCGCCTCCGCGATCCGTGACCACAGCGCGCGCCCGCTCGCGTGGTCGCCGCGGCTCCAGTCCCGGATCACCGCCGGGGTGTTCGCGGCCGACAGCATCGCGTGCAGGGAGTCGGTGAAGGCGCGCTGTTCGGCGTCGAGCAGGAAGCGCATCAGCGGCGTCCCTTCGGCAGGCCGAGCAGCCGCTCGGCGACGATGTCCCGCTGGATCTCGTTGGTGCCGGCGTAGATCGGCCCGGCGAGCGAGAACACATACCCCTCGGACCAGGTGGTGCCGGCGAACTCGCCCTCCTCTCCGAGCAGGTCCAGCGCCGTCTCGTGCAGCGCGAGGTCCAGCTCGGACCAGAAGACCTTGTTCATGCTGGATTCGGGGCCGAGTTCCGCACCGGCCAGGAAGCGGGAGGCGGCCGCGTAGGTGAACAGCTGGTAGGCGCGGGCGCCGATCAGGGCGTCGGCCACCCGGGCTCGGGCGTGCTCCGGGCAGCCGCGCGAGCGCCACAGCTCTGCCAGCCGGTGCGCCGAGGCGAGGAAGCGGCCCGGCGGGCGCAGGGTGAGCCCGCGTTCGTTGCCCGCCGTGGACATCGCGATCCGCCAGCCCCGGCCGGGCTCGCCGATCACGTCCTCGTCCGGCACGAACACGTCGTCCAGGAACAGCTCCGCGAAGGCCGGCTTGCCGTCCAGGCGGCCGATCGGGCGGACCGTGACCCCCGGCGCCCGCAGGTCGAACATCAGATACGTGAGCCCCTGGTGCGGCTTCGGCGCCGCGGGATCGCTGCGGAACAGGCCGAAGGCCCTGTCGGCGAAGGCCGCCCGCGACGACCAGGTCTTCTGCCCCCGCAGGAGCCAGCCGCCGTCCGTCCTGACCGCCCTGGACGTGAGCGAGGCCAGGTCGGAGCCCGCCTCCGGCTCGGACCAGGCCTGGGCCCAGACCACCTCGCCGGTGGCCATCGGCGGCAGCACACGCGCGCGTTGCTCCCGCGTGCCGTGGTCGAAGAGCGTCGGTGCGAGCAGGCTGATCCCGTTCTGGCCGACGCGGCCCGGCGCGCCCGCCGCCCAGTACTCCTCCTCGAAGACCAGCAAGCGCAGCAGCCCCGCGTCCCGGCCGCCGTACTTCTCCGGCCAGGACACCACCGACCAGCGGTCCGCGGCCAGTTCGGCCTCCCAGGCGCGGTGGGCCGCAAAACCCTCCGCCGTCTCCAGGGAGGGCAGCGGCGTGCGCGGCACATGCGCGGCGAGCCAGGCCCTGGCCTCGGCGCGGAACTCCTCGTCGGCCTCGGAGTGCGACAGGTCCACCGCCGGCACCTTCTTCCCTCGACCTTCCCTAACAAGTGTTTGGTAGGTTAGCGTGGCCCCATGACAGGCGTCGAGAGCCCGGCCTACGTACCCGGGCACGGACTGCTCCGGGGCCGCACCGCCGTCATCACCGCGGCGGCCGGCGCCGGCATCGGAGGCGCGACCGCGCGCCGCTTCCTCGAGGAGGGCGCGCACGTCGTCATCAGCGACGCGCACACGCGCCGGCTGAAGGAGTACGAGGCCGAACTGGGCCGCAGGTTCCCGGGCCGGGTGACGGCCGTGCCCTGCGACGTCACCGACGAGGGGCAGGTGCGCGCCCTGTTCGAGACGGCGGTGGACGAGCACGGGCGGCTGGACGTCGTCGTCAACAACGCGGGCCTGGGCGGCACTTCGCAGCTGGTCGACATGACCGACGAGCAGTGGTCCCGGGTGCTGGACGTCACCCTCAACGGCACCTTCCGGTGCACCCGCGCCGCCCTGCGTGCCCTGCGCGAGACCGGGAGCGGTGTGATCGTCAACAACGCCTCCGTCGTCGGCTGGCGCGCCCAGGCCGGTCAGGCGCACTACGCCGCCGCCAAGGCCGGCGTGATGGCCCTGACCCGGTGCGCGGCGATCGAGGCCGCCCCCTACGGCGTGCGGGTCAACGCGGTCGCCCCGAGCCTCGCCATGCACCCCCACCTGGCGAAGGTCACCTCGGCCGAGCTCCTCCACGAGCTGACCGGACGGGAGGCCTTCGGGCGGTACGCGGAGCCCTGGGAGGTGGCCAACGTGATCGTGTTCCTGGCCTCCGGCTACTCCTCGTACATGACCGGCGAGGTCGTCGCCGTCAGCAGCCAGCACGCCTAGGACCAGAATGGGTGTGTGCCGACCAAGAAGAAGCCCCAGGTGACCGCGGCAGCGGCCCGGCGCGGCGAACTCCTCAGCACCGCTGCCGAGGTCTTCGCCGAGCACGGCTACAACGCCACCACCGTCCGCCGGATCGCCGACCACGCCGGGATGCTCGCGGGCAGCCTCTACTACCACTTCGACTCCAAGGAGTCGATGCTCGAGGAGATCCTGCGGACCTTCCTCGACGAGCTGTGGGACGGCTACGACACCGTCCTCGCCGCCGGACTCGGGCCCCGCCAGACGCTGGAGGCGCTCGTCACCGAGTCCTTCCGGGAGATCGACCGGCACCGCGCGGCCGTGGCGATCTACCAGAAGGAGAGCAGACAACTCGTCGCCCAGGACCGGTTCGCGTTCCTCGCCGAGTCCCAGCGCCGGTTCGAGCAGGCGTGGCTCAGCACGCTGGAACGCGGAGTCGCCGAGCGTGCCTTCCGCGCCGACCTCGACGTCCGCCTCACCTACCGGTTCGTGCGCGACACCGTGTGGGTCGCCGCCTCCTGGTACCGGCCCGGCGGACAGCACACCCCGGAGGAGATCGCCCGCCAGTATCTGTCGATGGTGCTGGACGGGATCGCCGTACGCGAGTGACACCGTTCGCACAACACCCCTTTCCTGTGAGGGAGTCGCCATGGCAGAGGCCTACATCGTCGAAGCGGTCCGCACACCCGTCGGGCGGCGCGGGGGAGGGCTGAGCGCGGTCCACCCGGCCGACCTGGGCGCGCATGTGCTGAAGGCTCTGGTGGAGCGGACCGGGATCGACCCGGCCGCCGTGGAGGACGTGGTCCTCGGCTGTCTCGACGCGGTCGGGCCGCAGGCCGGGGACATCGCCCGCACCTGCTGGCTGGCCGCCGGGCTGCCCGAGGAGGTGCCGGGCGTGACCGTCGACCGGCAGTGCGGCTCCTCGCAGCAGGCCGTGCACTTCGCCGCGCAGGCCGTGCTGTCCGGCACCCAGGACCTGGTGATCGCCGGCGGGGTGCAGAACATGTCCCTGATCCCGATCGCCTTCGCCTCCCGTCGGGCCGCCGAGCCCCTGGGGCTGACCGACGGCCCCTTCCTGGGCAGCACCGGCTGGCGCGCCCGCTACGGCGACCAGCCCGTCAACCAGTTCAGCGGCGCGGAGATGATCGCCGCCAAGTGGGGCATCGGCCGCGAGGAGCAGGAGGAGTTCGCCCTGCGCTCGCACCGGCGCGCGATCCGGGCCGTGGACACCGGCCGCTTCGACCGCGAGACCGTCCCCTACGGCCAGGTCGCCGTCGACGAGGGCCCGCGCCGGGACACCTCCCTGGAGAAGATGGCCGCACTGAAACCCGTCGTCGACGGCGGCACCATCACCGCCGCCTGCTCGTCCCAGGTCTCCGACGGCGCCGCCGCCCTGCTGCTCGCCTCCGAGCGGGCCGTACGCGACCACGGACTGCGTCCGCGCGCCCGCGTCCACCATCTCTCCGTGCGCGGCGAGGACCCGATCCGCATGCTCTCGGCACCGATCCCGGCCACCGCGCACGCCCTGCAGAAGACCGGCCTGACCATCGACGCCATCGACCTCGTGGAGATCAACGAGGCCTTCGCCCCGGTCGTCCTCGCCTGGCTGCGGGAGACCGGTGCCGACCCCGGGAGGGTCAACGTCAACGGCGGCGCGATCGCCCTCGGCCACCCCCTCGGCGCGACCGGCGTCCGGCTGATGACGACCCTCCTGCACGAACTGGAGCGCACCGGCGGCCGCTTCGGCCTGCAGACCATGTGCGAGGGCGGCGGCCAGGCCAATGTGACGATCATCGAACGGCTCTGAGCCGCGCCAGTGCCTCCAGCACCTCCTCCGCCTCCTTCACGATCCGCTCCACCAGCTCCGCGCACGACGGCAGGTCGTCGATCACCCCGGCGACCTGCCCGGACGCCATCACCCCGAGGTCCGTACGTCCGTCCACCATCGCGGACTTCAGCAGCATCGGCGTGTTCGCGGCCAGCAGTACCTGACTCCAGGACAGCTCCTTGCCGTGCCTGAGCGCGAGACCGTCCCGGACCAGCTGCCGCCACGTCAGCCCCGACAACCGCCGGAAACCGGCCGCCTTCCGCAGGGCGTGCGCCAGGACCCGTATCCGGCCCGACCGCTCCAGCGTGTCCACCAGGTCCGTGCGCAGCATCCGGTGCGGCAGGCCGTCCACCGCCCGGGTCACCGTGACGTCCCGGACCGTCGCCGCCAGATAGCGGGCCTTCACCGCCTCCGGCACGGCCGAGTCCGAGGTGAGCAGGAACCGTGTGCCCATCGCCACCCCGGCCGCCCCGTACGCCAGCGCCGCCACCAGGCCCCGCCCGTCGAAGAAGCCGCCCGCCGCCACGACGGGTATGTCCACCGCGTCCACCACCTGCGGCAGCAGCACGCTCGTGGCCACCTCACCGGTGTGCCCGCCGCCCTCGCCGCCCTGCACGATCACCGCGTCCGCGCCCCATCCGGCCACCTTCTCGGCGTGCCGGCGCGCCCCCACGGACGGGATGACGATCACCCCCGCCCCCTTCAGCCGCGCGATCAGCTCGCGCGAGGGGGCCAGGGCGAAGGAGGCCACCCCGACGCCCTCCGCCAGCATGATCTCCACCCGGTCGGCCGCGTCGCCCGCGTCGGCCCGCAGATTCACCCCGAACGGCGCGTCGGTACGGGACCTCACCTCCCGTATCGCCTCACGCAGCCGGTCCGGCGTCATCGTCGCCGAGGCCAGGATGCCGAGCGCGCCCGCGTTCGCCGCCGCCGAGACCAGCCGAGGGCCGGCCACCCAGCCCATCCCGGTCTGCACGATCGGGTGCCGTACCCCGACCAGCCGGGTGAGGGCGGTCTCCCTCATCCCCTCACCCCCTCGCGGGCTCGGGCACCTCACGCGCCCGTGCCCCGTCCGGGTCCAGCACCTCACGGATCAGCCGCAGTTCCGCCGCCTCGGGCTCCCGGGTGCGGGGCACCCCGTCCGGCACGGCGAGCTCGAAGCCCGTGGCCTCCCGCACCTGCTCCACGCTCACGCCCGGGTGCAGCGAGGCGAGCCGCATCGAGCGGTCCGGGGTGGCAAAGTCGAAGACACCGAGGTCGGAGACGACCCGGACGAGGTCGTGGAACCGGGCCGAGGAGCCCAGGGCGGCCGCCCGGTCGTACCCCACCCCGCACACCATGTCCACGCGCTCCACGAACACCCGCCTGGAGTGCCGCGGGATCCAGTAACTCGTCGGATTGTTGAGGGTGTTGAGGGGCGCCCCGCGCACCCCGAGAAGCTGCCGGCGCGGGTGCGCCCAGTCGCCGACGCAGGAGATGTTCTGGTTGCCGTAGCGGTCGATCTGGCTCGCGCCCATCATCACGTGCCGGCGACCGCCCGCCACCAGCTCCAGGTGCTGCCGGTACGGCAGCCAGCCCTCGGGCGTGCCGTCCGGGCGGACCAGCAGGGCCTCGCCGTCGGTCAGCAGCAGATCCGGCGCGAAGGTGAGCCGGGCCAGCCGCGCGCCCAGGGAGGGGATCCGGCCCATCGGGCTGGCCAGGATCTCCCCGGCGCCGCGCCAGGCGTCGGCGCAGGCGATCACGCAGTACTCGGCGCGGGTGGGCGGGGGCAGGGGGGCGTGCGTGGGCGGGTCGGGCGGGACGGGTGGGGTGCGGGTGTCCTTCATCGTCCCTCCTCCGTCCGCCACGTCCGGACCGCCGCCCGGTAGGCGCCCTCGTCGCCGCGGAGGAACCGGTCGGCGAACTCCGGCCAGGGCGTGGACGCGTACAGCCGCTGGAACGCCTCGTCCCTGCCGTAGTCCGGCGCGCAGGAGGTGAAGTGCGCGCCGTTCGGGGCCTGAACCACGCCGGTCACCGCGAGCCGTTTCAGGACCAGCGACTGCAGGGGCGCCTCCTTGGTCAGCTCGGCGGTGTCCACGATCCGCTCGCACGAGACGTAGGCCGCGTCCGCCGCCTCGCAGAACAGGTCGTCGAAGTACGGGTCCGGGCCCAGACACTGGCCGTTGCCCAGCCGGTCGGCGCGGTCCACGTGCACCAGGGCCGCGTCCATCCGCAGGGCGGGCATGGCCACGAACGTCTCCCCGTCCTCGTACGGCGAAGTGACCGTCCGCAGGCCGGGGTTGACGCGCATGACGTCCGAGCCGAGTCCCGCTCGCACCGGCACGAAGGGCAGCCGGTGCGCCGCCGCCCTGAGGCCCCACTGGAACATCCCCTCGTCGACCTCCGTCAGCTCGAAGGCCGCCCGCTCACGTGCCGCGCGATAGTGCGGTTCCAGCGGGATGGAGTCGAGCGTGACGAAGGCGGTGACCAGCCTGCGGATCCGGCCGGCCGCGGCCAGCATCCCGACGTCCGGGCCGCCGTACGACACGACCGTGAGCTCCCTGACCGATGTCCGCAGCAGCGCTCTGACCAGCGCCATCGGCTTGCGGCGGGAACCCCAGCCGCCGATGCCGAGGGTCATGCCGCTCTCCAGCCGGGAGACCACCTCGTCGGCGGTCATCGTCTTGTCGCCCATCTACGTGCCCTCCTTGCCGAACGTGTCGCGGACCCGGTCGGCCAGTCCGCTGAGGTTGGCCTCGAAGGTGAAGCCCTGTTCGAAGCGGTAGCTGCGGCGCACGTCGACCGGGTCGATGCCGTTGATGGCGGCCTTGGCCATGCGCAGCAGCCGTCCGTCCTTGGCGGCGATCTCGCGGGCCAGCTCCAGTGCCGCCGCCCGCAGCCCGGCGCGCGGCACCACGCGCCACACCGAGCCGTGCCGGTGCAGTTCCCCGGCGCTCGCCGTGCGCCCCGTGTAGTACAGGGCGCGCATCAGGTGCTGCGGGACCAGCCGGGCCAGGTGGGTCGCGGCCCCCAGCGCGCCCCGGTCCAGCTCGGGCAGCCCGAAGACGGCGTCCTCGCTCGCCACGATGGCGTCCGCGTTGCCCGCCAGGCCCATCCCGCCGCCCAGGCAGAAGCCCTGCACCGCCGCGACGACCGGGACCGCGCACTCGTAGACCGCGGCGAAGGCCTCGGCGCAGCCGTGGTTGGCGCCGATCAGCGCCTCCTGTCCCCGCGCCTGTATCTCCTTGATGTCCACGCCCGCGTTGAACCCGCGACCCTCCGCGGCGAGCACCACGCACCGGACACCGGCGTCGCGGCCGGACTCGAGCAGGGCGTCGGCCAGGGCGAACCAGCCGGACACCGGCAGCGCGTTCACCGGCGGGAAGTCGACGGTGACCACGGAAATCCCTTTTTCCGGGGACGAACGGGAGACACCCATGGGCGCATCAGCTACCTTTCCACCAAACATTTGTTAGGTGCGAGCTTCGAAGCTAGCAGTCGGCACAGACGAGCGGGAGGGCCTGTGGACAACTCGGCGGCGCACCCTGTGGACAACGTGTCGCGCGCGAGGACCGTGGTCGTCACCGGCGGCACCCGGGGGGTCGGGGCCGGGATCGCCCGGGCGTTCGCCGAGACCGGTGCCAGGGTCCTGGCCTGCGCCCGAAGACCGCCCGAACGTCCGCTGAAGGGCGTCGAGTTCAGCCCGCTCGACCTGCGCGACCCGCTCGCCGTCCAGGCCTTCTTCGCCGCGCTGCCCCGGCTCGACGTGCTCGTCAACAACGCGGGCGGCACCCCGTACCGGCGGCTCGCGGACGCCGGCGCCGAACGGCACGCCAGGGTCGTCGAGCTGAACCTGATCGCCCCGCTGACCGCGTCCCTCGCCGCGTACGAGCACCTGCGGCGCAGCCGCGGCTCGGTCGTGATGATCGGCAGCGTCAGCGGCGGCCGGCCCTCACCCGGCTCGGCCGCCTACGGCGCGGCCAAGGCGGGCCTCGCGAACCTGGCCGCCTCCATGGCCGTGGAGTGGGCCCCGGAGGTCCGCGTCAACACGCTCGTGGTCGGCATGGTCCGCACCGAGCTGTCGCATCTGCACTACGGCGGACCGGACGGCATCGCCGCCGTCTCCCGCACCGTCCCACTGGGCCGGCTGGCCGTCCCCGACGACGTCGGCGCCGCCGCCGTCTTCCTCGCCTCCGACGCGGCGGCCTACATCACCGGAGCCAGTCTGCACGTGCACGGCGGCGGGGAGCGCCCCGCCTTCCTGGACGCCACAACCGCCCACCGTGAACCGCCCGTCGGGAGGAGTGACCGGGACCATGACAGGGGGAAGTGAGATGAGCGGAATCTGCGCAGGCCGGGTCGTCGCCGTCACCGGGGCCGGCCGCGGGCTGGGCCGCGCCCATGCCCTCGCCTTCGCCGCCGAGGGAGCCCGGATCGTCGTCAACGACCTGGGTGTCGCACTGGACGGGGCGCCCGGCGCGGAGAGCCCCGCCCAGGCGGTCGTCGCCGAGATACGGGCGGCCGGCGGCGAGGCGGTCGCCCACGGCGGCGACATCGCCACGACCGACGGCGCCGCCTCCCTCATCGGCACCGCCCTGGAGGCGTACGGCCGGCTCGACACGCTGGTCAGCAACGCCGGTTTCCTGCGCGACCGGATGCTGGTCAACCTCGACGAGGACGACTGGGACGCCGTGCTCCGCGTCCACCTCAAGGGCCACTTCCTGCCCCTGAAACACGCCGCCGCGCACTGGCGGGCCGAGGCCAGGGCGGGGCGCGTCCCCGAGGCCCGGATCGTCCACACCAGCAGCGGCGCTGGACTGCTGGGCTCGGTCGGGCAGGGCAACTACAGCGCCGCCAAGGCCGGAATCGTCGGGCTGACCCTGGTCGCGGCGGCCGAACTGGCCCGCTACGGCGTCCAGGTCAACGCCGTCGCGCCCGCCGCCCGCACCCGCATGACGGAACGCGTCTTCGCGGCGACCATGGCCGCCCCGGTCGCCGGCTTCGACGCCATGGCGCCCGGGAACGTCTCCCCGCTCGTGGTCTGGCTGGGCTCGGCCGCGAGCGCGGGGGTGACCGGCAGGGTCTTCGAGGCGGAGGGCGGCCGGATCACGGTCATGGAGGGCTGGCGGCCCGGACCGACCGTGGACAAGGGGGCGCGGTGGACGCCGGCCGAGGCGGGGGACGCGGCACGCGAGCTGCTGGCCGCGGCGGAACCCCCCGGGGCGGTCTACGGCGCCTGAGGGCCTGTCGTTCGGATCACGCCGCAGACGGCGCCGATCAGCCCCGGCGCTGTCCTGCGACCGGGGAGATCCGCCGGCCGCGGACAGGGGCCGGCGGTGGGGCGGTTCAGTCGGCCAGGCGGGCCACGGCCGCGCGCTGGCGCTCGCTCATCACGGACAGGAACCGGATCACTGTCCGCAACTCGTCGGCGCTGAACTCCTCGCAGGCCTCGACGATGTCCCCCGCCCAGTCCTCGAAGAACACGGCGAGCTCGTCGAGCTTGTCCCGGTCCAGTTCGACCAGCACCCGGCGCTTGTCCGTCGGGTGCTTGGCACGGTGGACAAAACCCTTGGTCTCCAGCCGGTCGAGCAGCCCCGTGACGGAGGCGGGGGCGAGCCCGGTCAGCTCGGCGAGGTCCTTAGCGGTGAGTGGCCCGTGCCGCTGGAGGAGGTCGAGGGTCTTCTCCTCCGTCGCGTTCAGCCCCTGCTTGGCGGCGACCGCCGAGTGGAACATGACCGTGACCCCGCTGTGGACCCGCCCCACCTCCATGAGCTGTCGCAGCGTCTCGGACCGCGCCGCCTCGTCCCGCTTCTCTTCTGCCTTGGCCATGCGCCCAGCCTAACAAAAATTTCGTTCGGTCGAACTAATGACTTGCGGAGCAGCTCTCCCGGATGCAACTCTTTCGTTAGGTCGAACGAAAGAAACCTGGAGGGGATCCTCATGTCCGCAACGCTCACCGAACCCGCCGACACCGCGGCGGAACCCCATCCGCGCCGCTGGGCCGCCGCCGTCGTGATGATGATCGCGGCGCTCATGGACCTGCTGGACGGCACGATCGTCAACGTGGCGGTGCCGTCCATCAGCCGTGATCTGCACGCCTCGCCGAGCGACCTGCAATGGACGGTCTCCGCCTATCTGCTCGGCTTCGCCGCCGCCCTGATCGTCTCCGGCCACCTCGGCGACCGCATCGGCCGCCGCCCGCTCTTCCTCGCCGGGACGGCCGGCTTCGGACTGGCCGGTCTCGCCTGCGGGATCGCCCAGTCACCGGGCCAGCTGATCGCCGCTCGCGCGGTGCAGGGCGTCCTCGCGGCCGTGCTGGTGCCGCAGGTGATCGGCTCGTTTCGCACCCTCTTCCAGGGCAGGGAACGCGGGGCCGCCTTCGGGATGTACGGCGCCGTCGCCGGGTTCGCCTCGGCCGTCGGGCTGTTGCTCGGCGGGGTGCTCACGGACGCCGACCTGTTCGGCTGGGGCTGGCGCTCGGTGTTCCTGGTGAACGTGCCGGTGGCCGTGGTGACCTTCGTCGGCGGGCTGCTGCTGGTCCCGGCCACACGCGAGCGGTCGGCGGGCCGGCCGGACGTCCTGGGCAGCCTGGTGCTGGCCGGCGGTCTGGTCGCGATCGTGCTGCCGCTGGTGCAGGGCCGCGAGAACGGCTGGCCGCTGTGGGGCTGGGTCTGCCTCGGGGCGGGTGTCGTGGCCGTGGCGGGGCTCGGGGCGTACGAGGCCCGGCGGCACCGGCCCGGGACCGTGCCGCTGCTGCCCGCGCGCGCCTTCCGGCTCCCCGCGTTCTCCGTCGGCGTGCTCGTCCAGCTGCTCTTCTCCGTCGGCATGCAGGGCTTCTTCCTCGTCTTCGCGGTGTGGCTGCAGTCCGGGGAGCGGTACACGCCGATGCAGGCCGGGCTGGTGACGGTCGCCTTCTCGGCCGGCGGTTTCCTCACCGCACCGGCCGCGGACGGGCTCGCCGTACGGTACGGGCGGCTGGTGCTCGGCGCCGGGGCGCTGATGATGGCGGGCGGCTTCGGCTGGGTGGGCGCCGTCGTCGACGGCGCGCCGGCCGTGCACGCCGGGGCGTGGCCGCTGGTGCCGGGGCTGGTCATCGCCGGGGCGGGGCTCGGGTTCCTGGTGGTGCCGCTGGTGAACGTGGTGCTGTCGGCGGTGCCGGGGGAGTTGGCCGGTGGGGCGTCGGGGATCTTCTCCACGGCTCAGCAGTTCGGGGGAGCGGTGGGCGCCGCCGTCGTCGGCACGGTGTTCTTCGGGGCCGTGGGGAAGGGGATGACCGGGGCGCTGGGGCATGCGATGCCGTGGGTCGTGGGGGCGTTCGTGGTGTGCGGGGCGTTGTGCGCGGCGCTTCCCCGGCGGGCGGTGTCCGAGGACCTGGGCTGAGTCTCCGCACAGGAGACGGCTCGTGAACCTAGGTGTCGCACTCCAGCACCGTCCGGCACAACCCGCACCGCGCCCGTACGCGTCCCTTCACCGGTACCCGGATCCGCTGGTGGCAGGTGGGGCAGGGGAAGGAGACGCGGAGGTGGCCGGCGGGGTCGGGGGCGAAGGCGTAGGGCGCCTCCGGTGCGACGGCGGGCGCGTGCCGGCGGTCGTGGGCGTAGCGGCGCCGGCCCGCCCAGCCGGCCCCGGTCAGCGGCGGCTGCTGCTCGTCCCGGCGGGCCCGGGCCATTCCCTTGCCGTACGCCTCGTAGGCCTGCGGGCTGGTGAACCACACTGAGGGGTCCTCGTGGAACAGCAGCGCCCGCTTGGCCAGGACGTAACCGAACTCCTCCGGGGTGAGGTACCCGAGCTTCTGCGAGGAGACCCCGTCCTCCCGGAAGGCGTCCAGCAGCAGCCAGCCGGCGCCGAGGTACGTCGTCACCGTGTCCGTCAGGATCTCGTTCTCCGCCGTGGTGGGAAAGGACAGGTCCAGGCGGTGCAGGTAGACGTGCGCCACCTCGTGGGCGAGCGCCGCGCCGATGTCCCTGCGGTGGGTGCGGAAACGGTCGTTCAGTTCCACGAAGTACTCGGGGCCCGCCGCCAGTTCGACGTTCGCCGCGTGCGTCATCTCCCGGAAGCCGACGATCAGCCGCGCGTCCGGCAGCCGGAAGTGCCGCACGATCTCGCGGGCCACCCGCTGCGCGCCCAGGTGCAGGTCGTCGGTGTCGCAGAAGGCCACGTCGGCGGGGGCCAGGCTGGTCGCGAACGTCTGGACGGTGTCGCGGGACAGGCGCTTGTACAGCGCGGTGATGGCGGCCCGCACCGTCTCCAGGTGCGGGTAGCCGTGCTGGACCGGTCCGCCGTTCGCCACGTCCGCACCCCCAAAGACGCCGGAAACCCCCTCCACTGTAGGCGGGACGGACGGCCGGTCACACAGGCAGCAGGCGCGGAGCCGGGTGGTCCGGGTCGGTGTCCTGCAGTTCCAGGATCCAGACCTCGTTCCCGCCCTCCCGCAGCACCGGGCCGGGCACGTACAGGGTCCGCTGGGGGCCCACCGACCAGTAGCGGCCCAGGTTGAAGCCGTTGATCCAGACGAAGCCGCGTGTCCGGCCGGGCAGCTCCAGCCGGGCGTCACCCGCGCCGCGGACCGTGACGGTGCCCCGGTACAGCCCCCGCCCGCCCTCCTCGGGCAGCGCGTCGAACGGCACCCGCTCCACACCGCCGCAGAACGCGTCCAGATCCAGGCCACGCGCGCGTACCCCGTGCAGAAACTGCCGCTCGTGCAGGATGCCGCCGGTGATCCCCTTCGCCTCGCCGAAGCGCGGCCCGTAGTTCACCCGCCCGAGGGACTCCACCCACAGCTCCACGTGCGCGGGGCCGGCGACGGGCTCCCTCAGCCGCGGTTCCTCCTCGGTGAGCACCCCGGCCCGCTCGCCGTCGACGTGGACCACCGCGAGGTCCCGCAGCCCCCGCGCGGTCAGTGGGCACGGCTGCCGGGGGCCGGGCACGTCCACCTCGTAGCGCACCAGGCCCCGGGTGACGTGCAGTTCCTCGAAGGTGGGCGGCAGGGGTGCGACTCGCTCCTCGCCGCCCAGTGTCTCCAGGACATTCCCCAGGGACGCCCAGCCGTCGAGCGTCACCTCCGCGGGGCCGCCCAACGGGGCGGGCATCGGGGGCAGTTCGGGCAGGGGGCCGCGGTGGTACTCGGCCAGCACCTCGCGGAAGCGCCAGAACTTCTCCGTCGGGCGGCCGTACTCGTCCACGGGGGCGTCGTAGTCGTACGAGGTCACGTCCGGCTCCAGAGGGCCCTCGCGCAGCGCGCCGCCGCCCCGGTTGGCGCCCGCCCAGCCGCCGAAACTCGTGCCGCCGTGCGCCATGTAGAGGTTGACCGACGCCCCGCACTCCAGGATCTCCCGCAGGGCCCCGGCGGCCTCCACGGGGTCACGGACGACGTGCTCGCCGGACCAGTGGTCGAACCAGCCGCACCAGAACTCCATGCACATCAGCGGGCCCTCGGGGCGGTGGCGGCGCAGCGTCTCGAAGGCCACGCGCGCGTGGGAGCCGAAGTTCACCGTGGCGAGCACCCCGGGCAGCGAACCGCCGGTCAGCATGTGGTCCTCGGGGCCGTCCGAGGTGAACAGCGGGACCGTGACCCCCTCGGCACGCAGCAGGGCGGCCAGCTCCCGCAGATGGCCGGTGTCACTGCCGTAACTGCCGTACTCGTTCTCGACCTGCACCAGGACCACCGGGCCGCCGCGGTCGATCTGCCGGGGCACGATCTCGTGCATCAGATGGTGGAACCAGTGCTCCACACGGGACAGATACCGCTCGTCACGCGTGCGCACGCGCGCGCCCGCCTCGCCCGTCACCCAGGGCGGCAGTCCGCCGTTCTCCCACTCGGCGCAGATGTAGGGGCCCGGCCGCACGATCGCCCACAGGCCCTCCTCCCGCACCGCGTCCAGGAACCGGCCGAGCGCCTGCACGTCCCGGTAGCGGCCCGGGGCCGGCCAGTGCAGGTTCCAGGGAACGTACGTCTCCACGCAGTTCAGGCCCATCGCCCGCAGCATCGCCAGCCGGTGCCGCCAGTGCCCCTCGTGCACCCGGAAGTAGTGCAGCGCCCCAGACAGCAGACGCACCGGCCGGCCGTCCAGCAGGAAGTCGGATTCCCCCACCGCGAACTCGCTCATGCGCCCCAGCCTCACCCCTTCCGGCGATCGGCGCCATGGACGAAGATCGGCGCTGCTTGGACAAAACGCCTGGACAGAAGTCCGCGGTCGCCGACGCCGGGAGGAGCGCCGATGTACCAGACCTGGATGCGGTTCTTCAGCCCCGGCCCCGCACACCACCGCCTCGGCCTGGTCTGTCTCGGCGTCGGCCTGCAGCACGGCGCGCTGCCCACGGTCGGCCCGCGGACCCTCGACCACCGCGTGGCCGTCGTGATCAGCTCCGGCCGCGGCTGGTACCGGGGCGCCGACGGCCGCCGTACCCCCGTCACCGCGCCCGCGCTGCTCTGGCTCACCCCCGGCGCGCCCCACCACTACGGGCCCGATCCGGACACCGGCTGGGACGAGGGCTTCGTCGACTTCACCGGGCCCGCCGCCACGACCTACACGGAACTGGGCTACATCGAGCCCGAGCGGCCCGTCGTCCCGCTCTCCGACGCCTCCGGGCCCCGCGCGGTGGTCGCCCGCATCGCCCGCGCCGCCCGCCGCGGCAACCCCCTGCTGGAGGTGGAGACCGGCGCCGCCGTGCACGAGCTCCTCGTCGCCCTGCGCCGCGCCCGCGCCGACCTCGCCCCGGACGGCGACCAGGTGCTCCAGGCGCTGGCACGGGACGCCTGCACGCCGATGAGCGTCGCCGACCACGCGCGCGTGCACGGCATGACCCCCGCCGAGCTGCGCGGCGCCGTGCGCCGGGCCGCGGGCTGCAGCCCCAAGGACTATCTGCTCGGCATCCGCCTGGGCCGGGCCAAGGAACTCCTCGCCGCCACCGAGCTGCCCGTCGCGGCCGTCGCCCGCCGGGTCGGCTACGACGACCCCGCCTACTTCTCCCGGCTGTTCACCCGCCGTGTGGGCCTCGCCCCGGTGCGCTTCCGCGCCCAGCAGGGCCGCAGCGTGCCCGGGGGCTGGAGCGACCGCGTCCCGGATCCTGACGATCCACCGATGATCCACCCTCCGGACAGCCCGGAGGCCGGGCCCTCGGAACCCATAGGGTGACGTGCATGACCACCAGCAACATCGGAACCGGTGATGTGGACCCCGGTGTCCGTCAGGAACTGGAGCGGCTGCGCGACAGCATCGACAACATCGACGCGGCCGTCGTCCACCTGCTCGCCGAGCGTTTCAAGGCCACCCAGCAGGTCGGCCGGCTCAAGGCGGTCCACCAGCTGCCGCCCGCCGACCCGGCGCGCGAGGCCCGCCAGATCGAGCGGCTGCGCCGCCTCGCGGAGAACGCCAAGCTCGACCCGGCCTTCGCCGAGAAATTCCTGAACTTCATCATCGCTGAAGTCATCAGACACCATGAGCGCATCGCCGAGGACACCGCCAACGGCCAGCAGCCGGACGCCTGACCCGTCACCGTCCCCCCGGCCGGACCCCCGCCGACCGCGTCCGGCACCGGCAGGGCGGTCGGAGGGCGCACGGGAACGGTCGGGGAGGGTCGGAAACGATCGAGGAACGCCGGGGGCGGTCGGACAGCGGGCGCGGGGCGGGGTGACGAGCCGGACATAACGCGTGAACGCCCCCGCCCCCTGTGCGCTGTCAGCGCGATCAGGCAGCATGGCCTGCATGTCCGTACTCACGCGCGATGAAGCGCAGCTCCGAGCTCAGCTCCTCGACGTCCACCGCTACACGGTCGAACTCGACCTCACGACCGGGGACGAGACCTTCGACTCCCGCACCGTGATCCGGTTCACCGCGCGGTCCGCCGGGGACACGTTCGTGGAGCTGAAGCCCGCCGAGTTGCGCGCGGTGACGCTGGACGGGAAGCCCCTCGACCCCGAGTCGCTGGACGACGGGCGGCTGCCGCTGAAGAACGTCTCCGCCGGCGAGCACGAACTGCGTGTCGACGCGGTCATGCGCTACTCCCGCACCGGCGAGGGCATGCACCGCTTCACCGACCCGAGCGACGGCGAGACGTACGTCTACACGCAGATGTTCATGGACGACGTCCAGCGCGTCTTCGCCGCCTTCGACCAGCCCGACCTCAAGGCCGTCTTCGAGGTCTCCGTCCGGGCGCCCGAGGGCTGGACGGTGCTCGCCAACGGCGTCACCGAGCGGCGCGCCGACGGTGTCTGGCAGGCCGCGCCCACCCCGCTGATCTCCACCTACCTCGTCGCCGTCGCCGGCGGCCCCTGGCACTCGGTGCGCACCGAGCACCGCGGACTGCCCTTCGGCATCCACTGCCGCCGCTCCCTCGCCCCGTACCTCGACGCCGACGCCGAGGAGATCCTCGGGATCACGCGCGCGTGCTTCGACCGGTACCACGAGAAGTTCGACGAGCCGTACCCCTTCGACTCCTACGACCAGGCGTTCGTCCCCGAGTTCAACGCGGGCGCGATGGAGAACCCGGGCCTGGTCACCTTCCGCGACGAGTTCGTCTACCGCTCCGCGGTCACCGACACCGAGCGGCAGACCCGCGCCATGGTCGTCGCGCACGAGATGGCCCACATGTGGTTCGGCGACCTCGTCACCCTCAAGTGGTGGGACGACATCTGGCTGAACGAGTCCTTCGCCGAGTACATGGGCTACCAGACCACCGCCGAGGCCACCCGCTTCACGGACCCCTGGACCGAGTTCGGCGTCACCCGCAAGTCCTGGGGCTACGAAGCCGACCAGCGGCCCACCACCCACCCGGTCGCCCCCGAGAAGGTCGACGACACGGCGTCCGCGCTGCTCAACTTCGACGGCATCTCCTACGCCAAGGGCGCCTCCGCGCTGCGCCAGCTGGCGGCCTGGCTCGGCGAGAAGGACTTCCTCGCCGGCATCAACACCCACTTCGCCCGGCACAGGTTCGGCAACGCCACCCTCGCCGACTTCATCGACTCCCTCGCCTCCGCCACCGACCGCGACGTGCCCGCCTGGGCCGACAGCTGGCTGCGCACCACGGGCGTGGACAAGCTCACGCCGCACGTCACCGTCACCGACGGCGTCTGCGCGCTGGCCGTCGACCGCGCCGGCAGCCGCCCGCACCGCCTCACCGCCGGTCTGTACGACCACGACCTCGCCGACGAGGGCCGCCTGCTACTGCGCGCACGCCTCGACCTGGACGTCCCGCAGGCCGCCCCGCTGCCCATCGGCAAGCGCCCCGCCCTGCTCCTGCTCAACGACGGTGACCTCACCTACGCCAAGGTCCGCTTCGACGCCGAGTCCTTCGCGACGGTCCGCGCCGGCCTGTCCGGCCTGCCCGACCCGCTCACCCGCGCGGTCGTGTGGAACGCCCTGCGGGACTCCGTGCGCGACGGTGAACTCCCGCCCGCCGCCTACCTGGAGACGGCCCGCGCCCACCTCCCGCGCGAGACCGACCTGGCCCTCGTCCAGGGCGTCCTCTCCTTCGCCTCCGGCCAGATCGCCGACCAGTACCTGAAGCCCGAGGACCGGCCGGCCGCCCTGGCGGCCCTCACCGCGCTCTGCCGGGACCTGCTGCGGCGCACCGAGGACGGCGACCACCCCGGCCTGCGCCTGATCGCCGTGCGGCACCTGATCAGCGTGGCCGCCCACCCCGACGCCATCGCCGCCTGGCTCGCCGACGGCACGGTGCCCGGCGGGCCGGAGCTCGACCCCGAGCTGCGCTGGCGCATCCTCGGCCGGCTCGCCGTGCTCGGCGCCACCGACGAGGCCACCATCGCCGCCGAGCTGGAACGCGACCCGAGCGCCACCGGCCAGGAGGGCGCCGCCCGCTGCCGCGCCGCCCTGCCCGACCCGGAGGCCAAGCGGGCGGCCTGGGAGGCGATGTTCGCGGGAGACGACCTGTCGAACTACCTCTTCACGGCCACCGCACAGGGCTTCTGGCAGCCCGAACAGGCCGAGCTGGTGCGCCCGTACGTGGCGCGCTTCTACACGGACGCCGTCGCCGTCGCCGCCCGGCGCGGGCCCGCCATCGCGACCGCCGCCGCCCGATGGGCGTTCCCGGCCCATGCCGTCGACCCCGACAACCTGCGGCTCGGCGAGGCCTGTCTGCGCGAGGCCGACCCCATCCCGGCCCTGCGCCGTACCCTCGCCGACCGTCTCGACGACCTGGCCCGCGCCCTGCGGGTGCGCGCCGAGGAGACGGAACCGGCGCAGGTGGCACGGGCGGAGTAGGTCCGGCGGCCTAGGGCGTGGCTGGTCCCTGGCGACGATGCGGTGGTCCGGATCGTCTCCCTAGGCTCGGGCTGTCAGGAACGATCAGCCGAGCCTTCGGAGGCAGATCCGTGATCGTAGTGACCGGTGCGACCGGCAACGTCGGCCGTGCCCTCGTCGACCGTCTACTCGCCGCCGGACGGTCCGTGCGGGCGCTCACCCGCGACCCGCAGCGGGCCGCCCTGCCCGACGGCGCCGAGGTCGTCCGGTTCCAACCGGAGGACGCCGCCACCCTGTTCGGCGGGGCGACGGCCCTCTACCTCTACGCCCAGGCCACCTCGCCCGCCCTGCTGGAGGCGGCCCGCGCGCACGGCGTGCGGCATGTCGTGCTGCTCTCCAGCGGCATCGTCCAGGAGGGCGCCGACGAGACCCACCCCATCCACGTCATGCACGCCGCCGTCGAACAGCAGATCCGCGACAGCGGGCTCGACTGGACCTTCCTGCGGCCCAACGCGTTCGCCACCAACGCCCTGCAGTGGGTGCCCCAGGTCCGCGCCGGGAACACGGTCCGCGGGGTCTTCGCGGAGGGGCTCTCCGCCCCCATCCACGAGGACGACATCGCCGCCGTCGCCGAGCGCGTCCTGCTCGACGGCGGACACGAGGGTGCCGTGCACCGGCTGACGGGACCCGAGGCGATCACCAACGCCGGGCAGCTCGCGGCGATCGGCGAAGCCCTCGGCAGGGAGCTGACGTTCGTGGAGACGGACCCCCGCGAGGCGGGCCCGGAGCTGTTCCCGCACGTCCCGCCGCCCATGCTGGAGCGGCTGCTGCGGACCTTCGAGGAGACGGTCGGCGTGCAGCCGGAGATCACCGGCACGGTGGAGAAGCTGACCGGCACCCCGGCCCGTACGTTCGCCCGGTGGGCGCGGGACCACGCCGGGGACTTCGGGGGGCGGGCCTAGGCGCTGCACCGGGGGGCGCTGCGCCGCGCGCAGCGCCCCAACGTGTTTTCCTCGCACGGCAGTACCCACTTTCGGGTTTCGATCGTTGGGCTTCCGGGACGCACGGGCTTCTTCCGGTACAAGCTGGAAGTCCAGTCACAAGCCGGAAGCCGTCCGGCGCCGGACACTCCCCAAGGTCGGTCCATGAGCGGAGGACAGCCGATGAGCGGTGGAGAACCTCTGCGCACGCCGCCCCTCGCCTCGGGCCCCCATGGCCCGGGCACCCTGCGCCCCCTCCTCGGCACCGTCCTCGACGCGCTCGCGGCCGGTGCCCGGGCACGCGGCGGACCGCTGCCCGCCGGGGGACCGCCGGCCGTCGCCGCGCGGGTCGCCGACGTCCTCGGGGACATCCTGCCGGACGACGGCGACCCGGACGCCCTGCGTGCCCTCGTGCACGCCTTCGCCGAGGGCGCCGCCGACCCCGCCGACCCGCTGTGCGCGGCCCATCTGCACTGCCCGCCGCTCGCCGTCGCCACCGCCGCCGACCTCGCCGTCAGCGCCCTCAACCCGTCCCTGGACTCCTGGGACCAGGCCCCCGCCGCCTCCGCCCTGGAGGCCGCGGTCACCGGCGCACTCGCCCGCGCCGCCGGTCTCGCCGACGCCCTCGTCACCACCGGCGGCACCGAGTCCAACCAACTCGCCCTGCTGCTCGCCCGCGAGGCGCACGGCGGAAGCGTGCGGCTCGTGTGCGGGGCCAACGCCCACCACTCGCTGCCGCGCGCCGCCTGGCTGCTCGGCCTGCCCGACCCGGTCGTCGTCCCTGCTGCGGGCGGCACCCTCGACCTCTCCGCGCTCGACGAGGCCCTCACGACCCTCTCCGGTCCGCTGCTGGTCGCCGCCACCGCCGGCACCACCGACGCCGGCCTCGTCGACCCGCTGCCCGAGATCGCCGGCCTGTGCGCCGCCCACGGAGCCCGGCTGCACATCGACGCGGCGTACGGCGGGGGCCTGCTGTTCAGCGACCGGCACCGCGGCCGCCTCGCCGGGCTGGAGGCCGCCCACACCGTCACCCTCGACCTGCACAAGCTCGGCTGGCAGCCGGTCGCCGCCGGCGTCCTCGCCGTCGCCCACCCCGGCGAACTCGCCGTCCTCCACCAGCGAGCCGACTACCTGAACGCCGAGGACGACACCGACGCCGGACTCCCCGACCTGCTCGGCCGCTCCCTGCGCACCACCCGCCGACCCGACGTCCTCAAGATCGCCGTCACCCTGAAGACCCTCGGCCGCACCGCACTCGGCGCCCTGGTCGACCAGGTCTGCGCCCACGCCGCCGAGTTCGCCGACCGCGTCGCGGAACACCCCGGCTTCGAGCTGTACGACCGGCCCGGGATCAGCACGGTCCTGTTCCGGCCCGCGGACGCGGCCGACGCCGACGTGGCCGCCGTACGCCGCCGGCTGCTGCACGAGGGCCGGGCCGTCCTCGGGCGCGCCCGGCTCGACGGCCGTCTCTGGCTCAAGGCCACGTTCCTCAACCCCCACACCCGGCCGGACGACCTGGCCCGGCTTCTGAAACTCGTCACAGAAGGCACCCCCGCATGAGCAACCCCCCACGGCACGAGCCCTCGGCCCCCCGCGACCTGGTCGGCGTCGGCATCGGCCCGTGCAACCTGTCCCTGGCCGCACTCGCCCAACCGCTCGCCGAACTCGACGCCGTCTTCTACGAACAGCGCCCCGGCTTCGACTGGCACCCCGGTTTGCTCATCGAGGGCGCCACCATCCAAGTGCCGTTCCTGGCCGACCTGGTGACCCTCGCCGACCCGACCAACCCCTGGAGCTTCCTGAACCACCTCAGGACCCGCGAGCGGCTCTTCCCCTTCTACTTCGCCGAGCACTTCCACATCCAGCGCGCCGAGTACGACGCCTACTGCCGCTGGGTCGCGCAGGGTCTGCCCGGGCTGCACTTCCGCCACCAGGTCGACTCCGTCCGCTGGAACGCCGAACAGGACGTGTTCGAGGTCGACTTCACCCAGCTCGACGCCGAGGGCGAGGCCGAGGCCCTGGGCCGTACCTACACCCGGAACGTCGTCCTCGGCGTCGGCACCGCCCCCCATGTGCCCGACCCGCTCAAGCCACTGGTGGAGTCCCCCGGCGTGCCGGTCATCCACGCCGCCGACTACCTGGACCACCGCTCCGCCATCCTGGCCGCCGAGCACGTCACCGTCGTCGGCTCGGGACAGTCCGGCGCCGAGGTCTTCCTCGACCTGCTGCGACACCGCCCCGCGGGACGCGAGAAGCTGCAGTGGATCGGCCGCAGCGAGGCCTTCGCGCCGATGGAGTACTCCAAGCTCGGCCTGGAGCACTTCACCCCCGACTACACCCGCTACTTCCACGCCCTCGCCGAGCCCGTCCGCGACCGGTTGAGCGCCGCCCAGTGGCAGCTGCACAAGGGCATCGACGCCGGCACCCTCGCCGCCATCCACGACGAGCTGTACCGGCGCACCCTGGACGGCGGCTGGCCCGACGCCGTCCTCGTCCCCGGCGTCCGCGTCCGCACCGCCGGCCGGATCGCCACCACCAAGATCGAACTGCACCTGGAGCACATCCAGCAGGACAGCCGCTCCCGGCTCACCACGGACGCCGTCGTCCTCGCCACCGGCTACCGCGAGCGCCCGCTCGGCCGCATCCTCGCCGGGCTCGACCCCTACATGCGCCGCGACGGCAACGAACGCCCGCGCGTCGACGAGGAGTTCCGGCTCGTCCTCGACCCGTCCGTGACCGGCTCGGTGTACGTCCAGAACGCCGGGCTGCACACGCACGGCGTCGGCACGCCCGACCTCGGCCTCGCCGCCTGGCGCAGCGCCACCATCCTCAACTCGCTCACCGGAAAGGACCCCTACCCGCTTCCCGCCCGCACCGCCTTCACCAGCTTCGGACTCGAACCGCCCGCCCACGTTCCGCAGACCCGGCGACCGAAGCGGCTGACTCCACTTGTCGAGGGAAGGTAACAAGGGGGCGAGCCCGGAAGAGGACCGCCGACGGCGGTGTTGGCGCCTGGCATGACCACGACTTGGATCGCCGCCCACCGCACCGCCGTCATCAGCCCCCATGAGTCCTTCCAGCTCATCGAGTCGCGCGCTTTCGCCGACCAGACCGTACGGCAGTCCCTGCGCCTGGCCGGGGGAGGCGAGGCACTGCGCATCGGGATCAGCAACCGTTTCGGCAAGGAACCCCTGGAGATCGGCGGCGCGCACCTCGCCGGAGCCGGGATCGACACCCCGCTCGCCTTCGGCGGGGCCGCGGCCGTCACGGTCCCGGCCGGCGAGGAGCTCGTCAGCGATCCGGTCGAACAGCGCGTCGCCGCGGGCCAGGTCCTCACCGTCAGCCTGTACCTGCCCGGGGACACCGGCCCCACCACGTTCTCCGCGGTGCCGCACGACATCGGCCGGGCCGCCCCCGGCAACCAGCTGACCTCCCCGGACCTCCGGGACGCCGAAGAGCTGACGACCGGGCACTTCGGCCTGGCCGCCGACGTGCTCGCGCCCGAGGGCACCCGCATCGCCGTGGCCTTCGGCGACTCCTGGATCGAGGGCGCGGCCACCACCCCCGGCCAGGACAACAGCTTCCCGTCCCAGCTCGGCCGCCGCCTCACCCGCGGCTGGATCGTCAACCAGGGCATCTCCGGCAACCGGCTGCTCACCGACGAGATCGGCGAGCATCTCCTCGCCCGCCTCGACCACGACGTCCTCGCCGTCCCCGGTGTCAGTCACGTCCTGGTCCACATCGGCCTCAACGACCTCGGCATGCCCGGTTACCGCGCCCACCCCGAGCCCGCCGAGGGCCCCACCGCGTCCGACCTCACCGCCGGGCTCACCGCCCTCGCCGAGCGCCTGCACGCCGCCGGTCTCAGCGTCGTCGCCGCCACCATCGGCCCGTACCGGGGGACGGTCCACGAGGGGTACGACACCGAAGCCGGCCAGGCCGTCCGGCGCGAGGTCAACGCCTGGCTCCTCGGGGACACGCATCCCTTCGACGGCGTCGTGGACGCGGCCGCCGCCGTCGCGGACCCGGCCCGGCCCGACCGGATCCGCGCCGAGTTCGACAGCGGCGACGGCCTGCACGTCAACGACGCCGGCGCCGGGGCGATCGCCGACGCCGTCGACCTGAAACTGCTCGACCTCTAGATCCACTTCGCGGTGCTGAGGAATTCGCTCATCGGAGCGAGTGACCGCACAATTCAACACTTGTCAATGACCCTTTACTCAAAGGTTGTTGAGTGGTCATGTGGGGCCGATTATCTACCCACGGGTAAGGCCTAGGCTCGATGTATGCGCCGAGCAAAGATCGTTTGTACTCTGGGGCCCGCCACCGACTCGTACGACCAGATCAAGGCACTGGTCGACGCCGGAATGGACGTGGCCCGGTTCAACCTCAGCCACGGCACGCACGCCGAACACGAGGAGCGCTACCGGCGAGTGCGCAAGGCGGCCGACGAAACCGGCCGCAGCGTCGGAATTCTCGCCGACCTTCAAGGTCCGAAGATCCGGCTCGGCCGTTTCGCCGAAGGACCGGTACTCCTTGAACGCGGCGACACGTTCACCATCACCGTCGAGGAGGGCGTCGAGGGCGACCGCCACCGGTGCGGCACCACCTACGCCGGCCTCGCCGCCGACGTCAGCCCCGGTGAGCGGGTCCTCGTCGACGACGGCAAGGTCTGCCTGGAGGTCACCGCCGTCGACGGCCCCCGGGTCCGCACGCTCGTGGTCGAGGGCGGCATGATCTCCGACCACAAGGGCCTGAACCTCCCCGGCGTGGCCGTCTCCGTGCCCGCCCTCTCCAAGAAGGACGAGGACGACCTGCGCTGGGCGCTGCGCACCGGTTTCGACGTCATCGCCCTGTCCTTCGTCCGCAGCGGCGACGACGCCAGGGACGTGCACCGCATCATGGCCGAGGAGGGCCGCCGCCTCCCGGTGATCGCCAAGGTCGAGAAGCCGCAGGCGGTGGAGAACCTCGACGGCATCGTCGCCGCCTTCGACGGGCTGATGGTCGCGCGCGGCGACCTGGGTGTGGAGATGCCCCTGGAGCAGGTGCCCATCGTGCAGAAGCGCGCGATCAAGCTCGCCAAGCGCAACGCCAAGCCGGTCATCGTCGCCACCCAGATGCTCGACTCGATGATCGACAACTCCCGCCCGACCCGCGCCGAGGCCTCCGACGTGGCCAACGCCGTCCTCGACGGCACGGACGCGGTGATGCTCTCCGGAGAGACCAGCGTCGGCAAGCACGCGGTCGCGAGCGTGCGCACCATGGCGAAGATCGTCGCGGCCGCCGAGGAGGACATGCTGGCCAAGGGGCTGCCGCCGCTGACCGAGCGGAACAAGCCGCGCACCCAGGGCGGCGCGGTCGCCCGGGCCGCCGCCGAGATGGGCGACTTCCTCGGCGCCAGGTTCCTGGTCGCGTTCACCCAGTCGGGAGACACCGCCCGCCGCCTGTCCCGCTACCGCTCGCCGATCCCGCTGCTCGCCTTCACCCCGGAGCCGGCCACCCGCTCCCAGCTCAGCCTCACCTGGGGCGCCGAGACCTTCCTCGGCCCGCACGTCGACTCCACCGACGCCATGGTCGACCAGGTGGACGAGCTGCTGCTGAAGTACGGCCGCTGCGCGAAGGGCGACATCGTGGTGATCACGGCCGGTTCCCCGCCCGGGGTCTCCGGCTCGACCAACATGGTCCGGGTTCACCACATCGGCGAGGACGACAGCCCGAAGTGACGGCCGCTACGACGGCAAAGGGCCCCTCACCGGAGGGGCCCAGCAGAAGTACGGACCTTGGAATCCAAGGAAAAGTGCCCCGGGTCGGACTCGAACCGACACTGTACGGGTTTTGAATCCGTTGCCTGCTGCCAATTGGGCTACCGGGGCTCGCAGAATCCAAGGTTTCCCCCGACCCTCCGCGCGTCCACCATACCGTAGCTAGGTAGGCTCTTGTCAGCAGTACCCCTGCCTGGAACGAGGAGCCCCCGTGACCGCCGAGTCGCCCCAGCCCGTAGACGCGCCCGACGACGACAAGTCGCACGTGCCTCCGCTGACGACCCGAGTCGTCATCGCCGAGGACGAGGCCCTGATCCGACTCGACCTGAAAGAGATGCTGGAGGAGGAGGGGTACACCGTCGTCGGCGAGGCCGGCGACGGCGAGCAGGCCGTCGAACTGGCCCGCGAGCACCAGCCGGACCTGGTCATCCTGGACGTGAAGATGCCCAAGCTGGACGGCATCTCCGCGGCCGAGAAGATCGCCGAGGAGTCCATCGCGCCGGTCCTGATGCTCACCGCCTTCTCGCAGCGCGACCTCGTCGAGCGCGCCCGGGACGCCGGTGCCATGGCGTACCTGGTCAAGCCGTTCAGCAAGAGCGACGTCGTCCCGGCGATCGAGATGGCCGTCTCCCGCTTCACCGAGCTGAAGCAGCTGGAGAAGGAGGTCGCCGACCTCACCCAGCGCCTGGAGACCCGCAAGCTGGTCGACCGCGCGAAGTCCGTCCTGCAGACCGAGTACGGCCTGACCGAGCCGGCCGCCTTCCGCTGGATCCAGAAGACCTCCATGGACCGTCGCATGTCGATGCAGCAGGTCGCGGAAGCGGTCATCGCGGACAGCGAGGAGAAGAGGGCGGCCAAGAAGGACTGACCCGTACGACGAGGCCCGCGCCCCGGAGAAGGGGGCGCGGGCCTCGTCGTGACCCCGGTCAGTCCTCGCCCAGGTAGGCCTTCCGCACGGACTCGTCGTGCAGCAGGTCCTGCCCCGTGCCGGACAGGACGATGTTGCCGACCTCCATGACATGGCCGTGGTCGGCGAGCGAGAGCGCCGCCTGGGCGTTCTGCTCCACCAGCAGGATCGTCGTGCCCTGCGACTTCAGCTCGGCGATCGTCGCCATGATCTTCTGCATCATGATCGGCGACAGGCCCATCGACGGCTCGTCCAGCATCAGCAGCTTCGGCTGGGACATCAGCGCCCTGCCCATCGCCAGCATCTGCTGCTCACCGCCGGAGAGGGTGCCCGCGGCCTGCTTGCGCCGCTCCCCGAGGATCGGGAAGAGGTCGTAGGCGCGCTGGATGTCCTTCTCGATGCCGGGCTTGTCGTTGCGCAGGAACGCGCCGAGGCGCAGATTGTCCTCGATGGTCATGCGCGGGAAGATGTGCCGCCCCTCGGGGGAGTGGGCGAGGCCCAGCGAGACCACCTGGTGGGCCGGGACCTTCTTCAGCGACTTGCCGTTGAACCGGATCTGTCCGCCGACCGGCTTCAGCAGGCCGGAGAGCGTGCGCAGGGTGGTGGTCTTGCCGGCGCCGTTGGTGCCGATGAGGGTGACCACCTGACCGGCCTCGACCTTGAAGGAGATGCCCTTGACGGCCTCGATCTTGCCGTAGGCGACCCTCAGGTCCTCCACTTCGAGCAGTGCGGTCATCGGTCGTTCTCCTTGCCGGGCGCTGCGTCGGTGGTGGTCTCCGCGTCGGCGGCCTCGGCCGTGGCCTCGGCCGGAGTCCCGGTCGGCGCGTCGGAGGCGTCGGCGTTCGCCTCGGCGGCCTCCACCTCGGCCACCTCCTCGTCGCCGGGCGCGTCCTCGAAGGGCTCGCCGAGGTAGGCCGCGACGACGCGTTCGTCGCCCTGGACGGTCGCGCTGTCGCCCTCGACGAGCTTCTCGCCCTGCACCAGGACGGCCACCCGGTCGCAGAGGTTGAAGATGAAGCGCATGTCGTGCTCGATGACGAGGACGGCGATGCCCTTGTCCCGGATGGCGAAGACCAGTTCCTCGGTGGCGCGGGTCTCCTGCGGGTTCATGCCCGCCGTCGGCTCGTCGAGCAGCAGCAGACCGGGCTCGCTGGCGAGCGCGCGGGCGATCTCCAGCTTGCGCTGCTCGCCGTAGGGGAGGTTGCGGGCGAGGTGCTCGGCCTTCCGCTCCAGGCCCACGAACGCGAGCAGTTCCATGGCCCGTTCGCGCGAGGCCTTCTCGGCGCGGTGGAAGCCGGGGCCGCGCAGCAGCGCGGACCACAGGCCCTCCTTGGTGCGGGTGTGCCGGCCGACGAGAACGTTCTCCAGGACCGACATGTTCGCGAACAGCCGGATGTTCTGGAAGGTACGGGCGATGCCGGCGGCGGTGACCTTGAAGGACTTCGGCGGCAGCACCTGGCCCTTGTAGCGGACCTCGCCCTCGGTGGGCACGTACAGGCCCGTCAGGCAGTTGAAGAAGGTCGTCTTGCCGGCGCCGTTGGGGCCGATCAGGCCGACGATCTCGCCGCTGTTGACGGTGAAGTCGACATTGCGTACGGCGGTGAGGCCACCGAAGCGCATGGTCACGCCGCGTGCGTCGAGCACGACCTCGCCGGGTGCGGAGGCGCCGGGGGTGGCGTCCTGGGTGGTGGTGTCGGTAGTCATCGTGGTCAGGCCCCTGCCTTGGTGAGGACGGCGGGTGCTTCGGCCTCTTCGTGGAACTCGAGCTGGCGGCGCCGGTTGGGGATGAGGCCCTCCGGACGGAAGCGCATCAGCAGGATGAGGGTGACGCCGAAGGCGAAGAGCTGGTAGTCGCCCAGGAACTGCAGCTTGGCCGGGATCAGGTACAGCAGGGACGCGCCGACCAGCGGACCGGCGATGGTGCCCATGCCGCCGAGGACCACGGCGGCCAGCAGGAAGGCCGAGTTGGGCGGCACCGCGTAGGCGAACTGGTACTGCTCCGGGGTCACGGTGTAGGTGACGTGGCCCTGGACGGAGCCGGACAGACCGGCCAGGCAGGCGCCCAGCGCGAAGGCGATGAGCTTGACCCGGAAGCCGTTGATGCCCATGGCGAGCGCCGCGGTCTCGTCCTCGCGGATGGCGATCCAGGCGCGGCCGATGCGGGAGTCGCTGCTGCGCCGGAACACCACGACCACGATGAGCGTGATGACCAGCATCAGCAGCAGGTAGTTGGCGAACCGGCCGATGGTGGTGCCGAGGATCTGGTGCTGCTGGCCGAAGTCGAAGCCGAGGATCTTCAGGTTCGGGATCGAGGAGATGCCGTTGGAGCCGTTGGTGACGTCCGGGCCCGAGGTGCCGTCCATGTTGAGGACGGTGATGCGGAAGATCTCACCGAAGCCGAGGGTGACGATGGCCAGATAGTCGCCGCGCAGCCGCAGGGTCGGGGCGCCGATGATGACGCCGAAGATCATGGCGACGACCGCGCCGAGCAACGCCGAGGCCCAGAACGGCCAGTTCACGTGCAGCGGGGAGGACGGCGAGCCGGACACGAGCGCCGCGGTGTAGGCGCCGACACCGAGGAAGGCGACGTAACCGAGGTCGAGGAGGCCGGCGAGGCCGACGACGATGTTCAGGCCCAGCGCGACGGTGGCGAAGATCAGGATGTAGACGCCGATCGTCGCGTACTGGTCGTTGGACTGGGTGAAGGGGAAGGCCGCGGCCGCGACGAAGGCGCCGATCATGGTGAGCGAGCGGTGCTTCGCGGTGATCGCCGAGACCCGGGCCACGAGCCCGGCCTTGGACAGAGCCGTGAAGCCGAAGCCGGCGATGAGGAGGAAGCCGATGAACAGCTCGTCGTACGGCGTGCTGACGCCGTAGCTGAAGACCACCAGTCCCACGGCCATGGCCGCGACGATGACGAGGATCTCGGCGTAGGCCGGAAGGGCGCGTCCCGGGGCCGGGGCCTTGGCGGCGAAGGCGGCCTTGAAGACGTTCCAGTTCTGCCGGGACTTGTGGCGGAACAGCTCCCAGCCGCGGTCGTCCGGGTCGGAGAGTTCGGGCTCCGGCCGCTCGAACGGCAGGGCCAGCGAGCCGACCAGGGCGGCCAGGGTGGCGACGGCCACGACGAAACCGCCGGGCTCCAGGTTCACCAGGCCGCCGAGCTCGTCGCTGATGGCGATGACGGTGTACCAGGCGGTGGCGAACGTACCGAGGGCGGCCAGCTTCAGGGCGGCGTCGGCGCTTCCGGGCGCCAGCCACCCGAGGCCCTTGACGCCGTAGGAGGCGAGGCCGAACAGGGTGGTGAGGATGCCTCCGACCAGCACCAGGACCTGCAGGCCGCCCGGGTAGCCGTAGACGGTGAGGTCACCGGGGAAGTCGGCGGTCCAGGTCCAGGACAGGAACGTGGAGACGATCGCGAGGGCGCCGCCGCCGGTGGCGAGGGCCCGGCCGACCGGGGCCGGCAGACCGATCAGGCCGGACGGGGCGGTGTCGGGCGCGCTCGGCGTCTCGGGGGTCTCGGGGGTCTCGGATGCGGTGGTCTGTGTGGTCATCGGTGTCACGCCCTGTCCGCGACGCGTTCGCCGAGCAGGCCCTGCGGCCTGAACAGCAGTACGAGGATGAGGAGTACGAACGCCCAGACGTCTGCCCAGGACTGGCTGCCGAACTTGTCCATGCCGGGGATGTCCGAGATGTAGGCGGTCGACAGGGCCTCGGCGACGCCGAGGACGAGGCCGCCGAGCATGGCGCCGTAGATGTTTCCGATGCCGCCGAGGACGGCCGCGGTGAAGGCCTTCAGACCGAGGAGGAAGCCCATCTTGAAGTCGATCTGGCCGTACTTGAGGCCGTAGGCGACGCCTCCGACGGCCGCGAAGGCGGCGCCGAGGGCGAACGCGATCACGATGATCCGGTCGGTGTTGACACCCATCAGCTTCGCGGTGTCCGGATCCTGGGCGGTGGCCTGCATGCCACGGCCGGTACGGGTGCGCATCACGAAGTAGGCGAGGAAGGCCATGCTGAGGGGAGCCGCGATCACCAGGAAGATGTCACCGGTCTGGATCGTGACGTTGCCGATGTTGAAGGGGCCGCCCGGAATGGTCGGGAAGGTGCGCGCGGACTTCGCCTGGGGGTACCAGGCCCACACCGCCTGCTGCAGGGCCAGGGAGAGGCCGATCGCGGTGATGAGGGGGGCGAGCCGGGGAGCGGTGCGCAGGGGACGGTAGGCGAACCGTTCCGCTCCGACGGCGACCAGGACCGCTACCAGGACCGCGCCAACCAGCATGAGGGGCAGGGCGATCCACATCGAGGTGCCGTCCGGCAGTACGTACGCGTAGACCGTGAGCGCGCCGAAGGCCCCGGTCATGAAGATCTCGCCGTGGGCGAAGTTGATGAGCTGGACGATGCCATAGACCATCGTGTAGCCGATGGCGACCAGCCCGTACATGGATCCCAGTAGCAGGCCGTTGACCAGCTGCTGCGGCAGTTCGTTCACCGCATGTCCTCCGAGACGTTCGGAAAGTTCGACGGATGTGGCCGTATGTGAGTGCGCGCGGGGCGCCAGTGGAACAGCGCCCCGCGCGGCTCGGTGGTGGGGGTGTGGCTCAGCTGCTGGGGGTGTAGGTGCCGGAGTGGGCAGCCTTCCAGGCGCCGCCGTCGACCTTGTAGACGGTGAGCTGCTTGTTGGTCGCGTCACCGTACTCGTCGAAGGAGACCTTGCCGGTCACACCGTCGAAGGAGACGTTCTGCACCGCGGCGGTGATCTTCGCGCGGGCGTCGGACGGGAGCTTGCCGCCGTTGTCGTCGACGACCTTCTTCACGGCCTCGATGATTGCCCAGGCCGAGTCGTAGGAGTAGCCGCCGTAGGCCGCGTAGTCCTCCTTGTAGCCCGCCGCCTTGTAGTCGGAGACGAACTGCTTGGCGGAGGCGAGCGTCTCGACCGGGGCGCCGACCGAGGTGGCGAGGTCACCGGTGGAGGCGCTGCCGCCGAGCTTGATGAAGGTGGGGTCGTAGATGCCGTCACCGCCGACCAGCGGGACCTTGGCGCCCGCCGCCTTGATCTGCTTGCTGAGCGGACCGGCCTGCGGGTACTCGCCGCCGTAGTAGACCACGTCGGCACCCGAGTTCTTCACCTTGGTGGCGACCGCGGAGTAGTCCTTGGTGTCGGGGTTGATGTGCTCGGTGCCGACCACCTTGCCGCCGAGCTTCTTGAACTCGTCGGTGAAGGTCTTGGCGAGGCCGGCGCCGTAGGTCTTCTTGTCGTCGATGACGAAGACCTTGGTCTTCTTGGCCGTGTTGTAGACGTACTGCGCGGCGAACGGGCCCTGGATGGCGTCCGTGGTCGCCGTGCGGAAGTACGACTTGTACGGCCGCGACTTCGACGTCTGCCAGTTGGCGCCCTGGGTCAGGTCCGGGCTGGTGTTGGCCGGCGAGACCTCGACGAGCTTGGCGTCGTCGAAGACCTTCTGCATCGACTGCGCCACGGACGAGTTCAGCGGGCCGACGACGCCGTAGACGCTGGGGTCGCCGACGAACGCGGAGGCGTTCGACTGGCCGGAGGAGGGCTGGGCCTGGTCGTCCTTGGCGTCGATCTTGAAGGTGACGCCCTTGACGTAGTTCTTCTTGTTGGCGGTCTTGACCGCCAGGTCCACGGAGTTCTTGATGCCCAGGCCGAGCGCGGACAGGTCGCCGGTCAGCGGGGCGTCGACGCCGATGGTGACGGTGCTGCCGCCGCCCTTGGAGTCCGAGCCCTTGTCGCCGCTGTCGCGCGAGCCGCAGGCCGTCAGGGTGAGTGCTCCCGCTGCCAGTGCGGCGGTGATGGCGATAAGCGAACGTTGACGCACGATCAGTCCTTTCCCCAGGACGACCGTTCCCCCCTGGAAACGGTCGAGCCGCGCGCCTGACCGAAGGGACGAGCCGAAGAGGCGATTCGGGGGCGCGGTGACTGGCCGTGACTCTAAGCGCGTGTGGGGAACGTGGAGGAGTGTCTGACGAAGGCTGTGACGCTCTTGTTATGACACGACGTAATGCAGAGCGGTGCGCGCTGGGGGAAAGGGCGGAATTCCGGCCGATTCGCGCCGTCCGCAATGTGAGAACCCGCAGGAATCACCATGATCAATTCAGGCGTCTCGAGGGTTTTGGTGATGACGCGGCTCTGTTGCTGCAGGCACCTTTCAGGGCCTGCGAGAGGTGCCGCGCGTACCGGGGGCCGAGGATGTAGCCCTGAATCTGGATTGCGCGCGCATTACGCAGAGTTACATCCAGGAAAGGGAGTCCGGCGTCCTTGGGCGCTTTTCCGCATTGCGTCACGTGCATGGTTATCGTGATCTTGCGGTCCGAACCTGCCTTTGTCCGGAAGGGCGGCCGCGGGTCCGTCACCAGCGAGATTCCCGCGTACGGCTGGGTCACCCCGGTCACCGTGACGGGCGGCCCCGATTGCACGCTCAGTAGCACCGCGAAGCTGAAGCTGCGGGGCGGGGCGTCCGGCGCGGTGGGCCGTCCGCCCGCGTAGGCCACCTCCACGACCTGTGCGGGATACGGAGCCGGGGGCGGCGGCGCCTGCCGCGGCCGGGTGGCGTAGAGGTAACCGCCCCCGGCCAGGAGCGCGGCCGTCGCGGCGAGGGCGAGGACGGCCGGCCGGTGACGGGCGTACCGGAGTGCCAGGGTGGAGCGAACCAGGGCCGCACGGCCGTGAGTTGGACGCGCCGGGGGGTCTTCGTCCCGGGCGTGCGTGCCCTCGCCCGGCTCCAGGGGGCCGATACCACTCATGCCCAGGAACCTCCGGTCGGAGTTCCGTGGCGGTAACGCTCGGCGCAGTCGCGCCTCGCCCGACGGTCGATCAACTCCCGGGCGGCGGCGGCACCCTGACGCCGCTTCACGGCCCGTGCCGCGTCGACGATGTCCCGCAGGATCTCGAACTGTCCGGTGGACAGCCCCATCGACTGGTAATCGCCGTAGGTGGTGCCGTCGAGCACCTCACGCGACCAGTGCGCGACGAGCCGGTGGCACAATTCGGCGTCGGAGGTCGCGGACGGGGACGGGCGGGCCGAGTGCGGCGGCGTGCCGCCCGACCGGCCGCATGCCGTCGTCCACAGGAGTGCCGGCAGCACCAGCCCGAGCACCAGGAACCTCACCCCCGGCCGGGGGTCCCCTCGCCGTCCCATGAGCAGAAGCTAAGGGGAGCGACGGCGGGGGGCAACGGTCCGGCGCGAGGCGTTCAGTCCGCGGTGGGCGGCACCTGCGCCGCGTCGCCCGGCCGCGCGTCCCGCAGCAGGCAGGTCAGCCGGGCAGTGCACACCCGGCGGCCCTCCTCGTCGCTGATCACGATCTCGTACGTCGCCGTCGAACGGCCCCGGTGCACCGGCGTGGCCACACCGGTCACCAGGCCCGAGCGGACCCCGCGGTGGTGCGTGCAGTTCAGGTCCACACCGACCGCGATCTTCGAGCTGCCGCCGTGCAGCATGGAGCCCACCGAGCCCAGGGTCTCCGCCAGCACCGCCGAGGCGCCGCCGTGCAGCAGGCCGTACGGCTGGGTGTTGCCCTCCACCGGCATCGTCCCGACGACCTTCTCCGCCGAGGCCTCCAGGATCTGCACACCCATCCGCGTGCCGAGGTGCCCGGCCGAGAACAGGGCCGGCAGGTCGACACCGAGCGCCGCGTACTCGTCGATGATCTCTTGCGGGAATGTCACCTGCTGCTGCTCGCCCATGGCCCCGGCTCCGTTCGTCGTCCAGCCGTCTCTTGCGGCTGTCTCCTGGCTGAGCAAACGCTCAGTCGGTCGCCGATTCTTCCAGACGGCCCTCCGGGGTCCGGGTGTGACCTTCAAGACGTACGACCACGGACTTGCTGGCCGGGGTGTTGCTGGTGTCGGCGGTCGCGTCGAGCGGGACCAGGACGTTGGTCTCGGGGTAGTACGCCGCGGCGCAGCCCCGGGTCGTCGGGTAGTGCACGACGCGGAAACCGGGCGCCCGCCGCTCCACCCCGTCCCTCCACTCGCTCACCAGGTCGACGTACGCCCCCTCGGCGAACCCGAGCGCCCGCGCGTCCTCGGGATGCACCAGCACCACCCGGCGGCCGCCCGTGATGCCCCGGTAGCGGTCGTCCAGTCCGTAGATCGTGGTGTTGTACTGGTCGTGCGAGCGCAGGGTCTGCAACAGCAGCCGGCCCTCGGGCAGTTCGGGGTATTCCACCGGCGCCGCCGTGAAGTTCGCCCTGCCCGTGGCGGTCGGGAAGCGGCGCTCGTCGCGCGGGGCGTGCGGCAGGGTGAAGCCGCCCGGCCGGGCCACGCGCGCGTTGAAGTCCTCGAAACCGGGGACCACGCGCGCGATGCGGTCACGGATCGTCGCGTAGTCCTTCTCGAACTCCTCCCACGGCACGACGCTGCCCTCGCCGAGCACCCGGCGGGCGAGGCCGCAGATGATCGCGGGCTCCGACTTCAGCCGCGGGCCCGCCGGCGCCAGCCGCCCGCGCGAGGCGTGCACCATCCCCATCGAGTCCTCGACGGTCACGAACTGCTCACCACTGGCCTGCAGGTCCCGCTCGGTGCGGCCCAGCGTGGGCAGGATCAGCGCCCGCGCGCCCGTGACGACGTGCGAGCGGTTGAGCTTGGTCGACACGTGCACCGTCAGCCGCGCCCGCCGCATCGCGGCCTCGGTCACCTCGGTGTCGGGGGAGGCGGAGACGAAGTTGCCGCCCATGGCGAAGAACACCTTCGCCTCGCCGTCGCGCAGCGCGCGGATGGCCCGTACGACGTCGAAGCCGTGCTCACGCGGCGGCGCGAACCCGAACTCCTTCTCCAGCGCGTCCAGGAAGGCGGGCGCCGGACGCTCGAAGATGCCCATGGTGCGGTCGCCCTGGACGTTGCTGTGACCGCGGACCGGGCACACGCCCGCGCCCGGACGGCCGATGTTGCCGCGCAGCAGCAGGAAGTTGACCACCTCGCGGATGGTCGGCACGGCGTGCTTGTGCTGGGTCAGACCCATCGCCCAGCACACGATGGTCCGCTTCGAGGCGAGGGCCATGCCGAGGGCCTGCTCGATCTCCGCGCGCGTGAGGCCGGTCGCCCTGAGCGTCTCGTCCCAGTCGGCGGCCCGAGCGGCCGCCGCGAACTCCTCGAAACCGTGGGTGTGTTCGCGGACGAACTCCTCGTCGACCGCGCCATCGGTGTCCAGGATCAGCTTGTTGAGGAGCCGGAAGAGGGCCTGGTCGCCGCCGATGCGGATCTGCAGGAACAGATCGGTGAGCGCCGCGCCCTTGAGCATGCCCTGCGGCGTCTGCGGGTTCTTGAACCGCTCCAGGCCCGCCTCGGGCAGCGGATTGACGCTGATGATCTTCGCGCCGTTCGCCTTGGCCTTCTCCAGCGCGGAGAGCATACGGGGGTGGTTCGTGCCCGGATTCTGACCGGCGACGATGATCAGATCGGCCTTGTGGAGGTCCTCCAGCAGGACGCTGCCCTTGCCGATGCCGATGGTCTCGCTGAGCGCCGACCCGGACGACTCGTGGCACATGTTGGAGCAGTCCGGCAGGTTGTTCGTGCCCAGCTCGCGCGCGAAGAGCTGGTACAGGAACGCGGCCTCGTTACTGGTGCGGCCCGAGGTGTAGAAGACGGCCTCGTCCGGGGAGGCGAGGGCGGCGATCTCCTCGGCGACGATGTCGAAGGCACGCTCCCAGCTGACCGGCTCGTAGTGCGTGCCGCCCTCGGGCAGATACATGGGGTGGGTGAGCCGGCCCTGCTGGCCCAGCCAGTAGCCGCTGCGGCCGGCCAGGCCGGCGACGGGGTGCGCGGCGAAGAACTCGGGGGTGACCCGGCGCAGAGTGGCCTCCTCCGCCACCGCCTTCGCGCCGTTCTCACAGAACTCCGCCTTGTGCCGGTGCTCCGGCTCGGGCCAGGCGCAGCCCGGGCAGTCGAACCCGTCCTTCTGGTTCACCCGCAGCAACGTCAGCGCCGTGCGCCGCACACCCATTTGTTGTTGGGCGATGCGCAGGGTGTGCCCGATGGCGGGCAGCCCCGCGGCCGCGTGCTTCGGCTCCGCGACCTGCGGCGCGTCCTGAACCGGATCACCCTTGGGCGGCTTCGTCGCCATCGCACGCTCCCCTTCGACTGCGTGTGAGAAGTACCGTGCCGATCCTCCCACGGGCCGGTGACAACGGCTCCGCCCCCACCGACAGCACAAGGAGCGACGGACCGGTCACCCTCGGCGCCCCGGGCCGGAGTGTCAGTGCGGCGTGGCAGGATCGGGGACGTGGCAGAGACAGCATCGAAGAAGACCGACAAGACCCCCGGCGGCACCCGACCCCGGCTGATGCTCATGGACGGGCACTCGCTGGCCTACCGCGCGTTCTTCGCGCTGCCCGCGGAGAACTTCACGACCGCGACCGGCCAGCCGACGAACGCGATCTACGGCTTCGCGTCGATGCTGGCCAACACCCTGCGTGACGAGGCGCCCACGCACTTCGCCGTGGCCTTCGACGTCTCGCGCAAGACCTGGCGCTCCGAGCGGTTCATCGAGTACAAGGCGAACCGCTCCAAGACCCCCGACGAGTTCAAGGGCCAGGTCGAACTGATCGGCGAGCTGCTCGACGCGATGCGGGCCCCCCGCTTCGCCGTCGACGGATTCGAGGCGGACGACGTCATCGCCACCCTCGCCACCCGGGCCGAGGCCGAGGGCTTCGAGGTGCTGATCGTCACCGGTGACCGCGACTCCTTCCAGCTGGTCACCGAGAACACCACCGTCCTCTACCCCACCAAGGGCGTCTCCGAGCTGACCCGGTTCACCCCGGAGAAGGTTTTCGAGAAGTACGGCTTGACGCCCGCCCAGTACCCGGACTTCGCGGCCCTGCGCGGCGACCCGTCCGACAACCTCCCCGGCATCCCCGGCGTCGGCGAGAAGACCGCCGCGAAGTGGATCAACCAGTTCGGCTCCTTCGCGCAGCTGGTCGAGCGCGTCGACGAGGTCAAGGGCAAGGCCGGGCAGAACCTCCGCGACCACCTGGAGTCGGTCAAGCTCAACCGCGTCCTCACCGAGCTGGAGCGCCAGGTCGAGCTGCCGAAGTCGGTCACCGACCTGGAGCGCGCCGCGTACGACCGCAAGGCCGTCGCGATGGTCCTGGACACCCTGGAGATCCGCAACCCGTCGCTGCGGGAGCGCCTCTTCGCCGTCGACCCCGGTTCCGAGGAGGCCGAGGCGACCCCGGTCGCGACGGACGGCGTGGAGATCGACGGCAAGATCCTCGGCACCGGCGAGCTGGCCCCCTGGCTCGCCGGGCACGGCGCCGAGACCCTGGGCGTCGCCACCGTCGACACCTGGGCGCTGGGCACCGGCTCCGTCGCCGAGGTCGCGCTGGCCGCGGCCGGGGGAGCGGCGGCCTGGTTCGACCCGGCCGAGCTGGACGAGGCCGACGAGAACGCGTTCGCGGCCTGGCTGGCCGACCCCGCCCGCCCCAAGGTGCTCCACAACGCCAAGGGCGCCATGCGCGTCTTCGCCGAGCACGGCTGGTCCGCCGAGGGCGTGACCATGGACACCGCGCTCGCCGCCTACCTGGTCAAGCCCGGCCGCCGCTCCTTCGACCTGGACGCGCTGTCCCTGGAGTACCTGCACCGCGAGCTGACGCCCGCCGCCGCGGCCGACGGCCAGCTGGCCTTCGGTGCCGACGACGGCGCCGAGGCCGACGCGCTGATGATCCAGGCCCGCGCGGTCCTCGACCTCGGCGCGGCCTTCGAGACCCGCCTCGGGGAAGTCGGCGCGGCCGACCTGCTGCGCGACATGGAGCTGCCCAGCTCCGCCCTGCTCGCCCGCATGGAGCGGTACGGGATCGCGGCCGACCGCGCGCACCTGGAGGCGATGGAGCAGACGTTCGCGGGCGCGGTGCAGCAGGCGGTGAAGGAGGCCCACGCGGCCGCCGGCCACGAGTTCAACCTGGGTTCGCCCAAGCAGCTCCAGGAGGTGCTCTTCGGCGAACTGGCCCTGCCGAAGACGAAGAAGACCAAGACGGGCTACACCACCGACGCCGACGCCCTGGCCTGGCTCGCCACCCAGACCGACAACGAACTGCCCGTGATCATGCTCCGCCACCGGGAGCAGGCGAAACTCCGCGTCACGGTGGAGGGCCTGATCAAGACGATCGCGGCCGACGGCCGTATCCACACCACGTTCAACCAGACGGTCGCGGCGACCGGCCGCCTGTCCTCCACGGACCCGAACCTCCAGAACATCCCGGTCCGCACGGACGAGGGCCGGGCGATCCGCCGCGGCTTCGTGGTCGGCGAGGGCTTCGAGTCCCTGATGACCGCCGACTACAGCCAGATCGAGCTGCGCGTGATGGCCCACCTGTCCGAGGACGAGGGCCTGATCCAGGCGTTCACTTCCGGCGAGGACCTGCACACCACCGCCGCCGCCCAGGTGTTCGGCGTCGAGCCCGCCGCGGTGGACGCGGAGATGCGCCGCAAGATCAAGGCGATGTCCTACGGCCTGGCCTACGGTCTCTCCGCCTTCGGCCTGTCCCAGCAGCTGAACATCGAGGCGGCGGAGGCACGCGCCCTGATGGACGCCTACTTCGAGCGCTTCGGCGGAGTCCGCGACTACCTTCGCCGCGCGGTGGACGAGGCGCGCGCAACCGGCTACACGGCAACGGTCTTCGGGCGCCGGCGTTACCTCCCCGACCTCAACAGCGACAACCGCCAGCGTCGCGAAGCGGCCGAGCGCATGGCCCTCAACGCGCCCATCCAGGGCACGGCGGCCGACATCGTCAAGATCGCCATGCTCAAGGTGGACAACGCGCTGCGGGCGGCGGACCTGAAGTCCCGCATGCTCCTGCAGGTCCACGACGAAATCGTCCTGGAGATCGCGCCCGGCGAGCGGACGGCCGCGGAGCAGATCGTCCGCCACGAGATGGCGAACGCCGTCGAGCTCCGCGCCCCCCTGGACGTCTCGGTGGGCGTGGGCCCGGACTGGGAGTCGGCAGCGCACTAGCCTGCGGCGCTCGGGCGGGGCCCTGCAGCCGGCCTCGGCAGCAATACGCGCGGGTGGGGGTCTTGCAGCCGACGTCGGCAGCAAGACCCCCACCGCCGTACAGACACCGACACAGGTACCGGCCCCCGCGGCGCGGACCGGCGCCTTCGCGGCGCGGACCGGTGACGCCGTACTCAGGGCGTGAGCGGGTTCCCAGGGCCATCCGGCCGGGCGCCCAGAAGCCACCTTCCACGCTCCCGCCGCAATGGCCTCAGCCCTCGCGGCCGGGCCGGTGACGTCGTACTCAGGGCGTGAGCCGTTGCCGGGGCCATCCGGTCGGGCGCCCCGAAGCCGTCGCCCCGCGCTCATGCCGCAATGGTGCCCAGCCTTCGCAGCGCGGACCGGTGGTGCCCAGCCCTCGCGGCGCGGACCGGTGGTGCCGTACCCACCGCACCACCGCACTCGGGGACCACCAGGGCACTCCGCCCCCCGCCTCACGATCCGACCGTAACCGCGCTCACCCCACGGCACACCTGGCGGTGCCGCCGCCCGGTACCCGACGCTCACCCGACACCCCGCACCGCGCCCCCGACGCCCAGCTCAGCAAGTCGGCCGAACCTCGGAGGGACCCGTCACTCACGTGGCCCCCGACAAAACGCCCCCGCCCCCCACAGCCGCAAAACTGCGGGCATGGGTATACGCATGCTTCACCGCCGGACGCCCGAGGCAGACACCCGGGCCTGGGCGGACACCGCTTCGGCGCAGGCCATGCCCGCCTCGCCGGTCCCGGCCCTCGCGGCCGACGCAAGCACCGCCCGCATCCCCGTCGACCTGGTCGCGACCGTCCGCAGGGCCGCCGCGGGCCTCCGGCACAGACTCACCGGCCTGAGCGGCCACGTGGCCCCCGCGCCGGACTGGCGCCAGTGGGCCGACCTCGCCCGCGGCTATCTCGCCCTCGCGCTCACCGCGATACCGAGATCACGCCCCCGGCACACCCTCACGGTCTTCGTCGCGTCCCTCACCGATCGACCGGCCGCCCCCGGCCTCTGCCGACCACCCCACCGGGATCACCGGGATCACCGGGATCACCGGGATCACCGGGATCAGCAGGGCGCTGTGGATCCTGTGGACCGGACGGAGCCCGGTCCGGACGCCGCATCCTGACCCCGGCGGCGTACAGCACGAGCCCCGGGACGAGTCCGGCGCCCACCCCGAAGCACAGGGAGGGCACCAGATCCCACACCCGCTCCGGCGCACCCGCCGGCGCCCACGGCCTCGCCGCCCGCTGCACCGCCCCGGCCATCGCACAACCGCCGACCAGCGCGCCGGCCCACCACCGGTCCCGTACGGACAGCACGGGCACCCCCGCCGGCTGCCCGGCCGGCGTACGCCGGAGCGCACGCGTGGTGAACACCGCGATCACGACCGCGCCGGCCACGGACGAGCCGTACTGCAGCCACGAGAACAGCGGCATGCCGGCCGCCCGGTCCCGCCGGATGGCCGGAATCAGCCGCGTCCCCCACCGCCCCTGATGCGTGAACGCGTCCCACACCACATGCGTCAGCGCGCCCAGCACCGCGGAGACGTACCACCACACCACCGCGACGGCGTGTGCACGCGCGCGTGGCACACCGGGGCCCAGCAGCCGGGCCGGCCGTGCCTGCCAGGCCCGCGGCAGCAGCGCGAGCAGGGGTTCACGGACGAGCAGCCACAGCCCCACCAGCGCCCAGGAGATGAGCGCGTCGACCGTGAGGACCCCGGCGAACGAGTGCGTGACCGCGCCGAATTGCATGCCGCCTGGCAGGACACTTGCCGCGTAGAAGGGCATGTCGGGCGCGAAGGACCCCGCGACGAGCACCGCCGGCAGCAGGGGGCCGCGTCCGCTCCCGTCCCGGCGGACCGCGGGCAGCACGGCCGCCGCATGGCTGAGCGTGAACGGCAACAGGGCCCCCTGGAACGGTCGTCGGCCGCGACACCGAGCCGGTGATCGGGTCCGTCCAGTATGGGAGACCGCCGACGCGGGCCGACCGGGGGACATGGGTGACAACGAGAGTTGGCCAACGGGTGAAAACCGGGCGTGAACGGGTCCCGACACAAAGCAAGTTGTCGTAGGGTCGCCTGGGTCGCCGCGCGGGCGCGCGGTCGAACGCAGATCGCACGGACGGAAGGACGCCACAGGGGCAACCGGAGCACCGGGTCAACCGTCACACCAGAGCGAGGCAGACGGACGGAGACGGACGCGTGACGTCCACGGGAGGGGTTCACTCGATGGCGGCGCATTTCGGAAGGCGGCTGCGCAAGGGAGCGGCGACCACCGCCGTGGCCGCGGCGGCGGTCGCGGCCCTGTCGGCGTCCCAGGCTCCGGGAGTGGTCGGCGAGGACCACGGCAGACAGTCCGCGGCCGGCGCCTCCGCCCCCGCGCCCGACGCGAACTCCGACGGCAACGCCACCGGCAACTCGCCGTACTACACGGACCTGCCGCCCCTCAACAGCCCCGACCCCAGCCCCTCGCCGAGCGCCACCGGCACTCCCGTCGCCCAGGGTGACGCGGAGGCAGGCATCCCGGCGACGGTTCTCGACGCCTACAAGAAGGCCGAGGCCGAACTCCGTTCCGCCAAGCCCGGCTGCAATCTGCCCTGGCAACTGCTCGCCGCCATCGGCAAGGTCGAGTCGGGCCAGGCCCGCGGCGGCCGGGTCGACGCGGACGGCACCACCATCGGCCGCATCCTGGGCCCGGCCCTCGACGGCAACGGCTTCGCGCTCATCAAGGACAGCGACCACGGCGAGTACGACGGCAACACGGAGTACGACCAGGCCGTCGGCCCCATGCAGTTCATCCCGTCGACCTGGGCCTGGGCCGGCCGCGACGGCAACGACGACGGCAAGAAGGACCCGAACAACGTCTACGACGCCGCCCTGGCCGCCGGCCACTACCTGTGCCGCAACGACTGGGACCTCGCGCGCGAGGGCGACCTGCACAGCGCGATCCTCAGCTACAACAACTCGCAGGACTACCTGAACACCGTCCTGTCGTGGCTGGAGTACTACCGCAAGGGCACCCACTCCGTGCCCGACGGCACCGGCAGCGAGCCCACCCACCGCAGCGACCACGGCACCGGGCACACCCGGTCGTCGGCACCCTCGGACCCGCCGAGGACCAAGCCGGACCCGAAGCCCGATCCGAAGCCGGACCCGAGGCCCGGCAAGCCCGGTGGCGGCAGCGGGAACCCCAGCCCGACCCCGCCGAAGCCGCCCGCCCCGCCGACGACCCCGCCGACCCCCACCGACACGGTCGACCACCTGGAGGACGCGGACACCGCCGAGCTCACCACCATGGCCGGCCACGCCTTCGGCGAGCGGATCGGCACCCGCGCCGAGACCAAGGCCGGCAAGTCCGTCGCGAAGGTCAGAGTCCGGTTCACCATCTCCGGGGACACCGACGCGACCTTCGCCGGTGGCGAGACCGTGGCCACGGTCGCCACCGACGCCAAGGGTGTGGCCCTCGCACCGGCGCTCCAGGCGGGCGAGAAGACCGGTGACTTCAAGGTGCTCGCCACCGTCGTGGGCCGCTCGGTCAAGGCTCTCGGATATTCGGCCACCGTCACCGCGCGCGCCGCCGACACCCTGACCCGCACCAGCGACACCCCGCCGACCTGCACGCCGGGCGGCGAGTTCGCCGACCAGGTCCAGGTGAAGGCGACGTACAAGGGCGCCGTCGCGGACAAGGTCGCGGCCACCGCGACCCTGATCAAGTCCGGCACCGACGCCACCGAGAACGACAAGGGCCCCTACTTCAAGGACGCCGACGGCAAGACCGTACGCACTCTCACCGGCCTCCAGACGGACGCCAAGGGCCTGCTGACCCTGCCGAAGCTGTACGCGGACGACACCACCGGCACCTTCCTGCTCCGCATCACCACCACCGGCGGCGCGACGCTCACCGTCGAGCTGAAGGTCGCCGCCGCCGACTCCTCGGCCAGTCCGTCCCCGAGCCCGTCCGCCTCCTCCTGAGATCACCCGAGGGCGCCCTCTCCGCACCGGCGGGGAGGGCGCCCTCGTTCGTGCGTGCACCGCTGTTCTCATCTCACCCGCCCGTTGCTACGGTGCCGGACCTGACGAACCATCAGGAACGTGTCGGGAGACGAGACGTCCGCCGGGAGGCCCGTATGCGCGCCCTGATCGCCGCCGCGACCGGTCTCGCCCTCGCGCTCGCCCTGGTCCTGGCGATGACCGCCATGGGGTCGCCGACGGGCCGGACGTCCCCCGAGCCGCTGCTGACGACGGTGCCCTCGCACCCGTAGCCGAGCCCGTCCGGGAAGGAGGCCTGCAATGCGCCGCAAGGCAAGCCTGGTCCTGCTCGCCTGCGCCGTCTTCTGCGCGGCGCTGTCCCCGCTCATGCGCTGGTACGCCTTCCCACGACTGGCCCGGATCCCCGCGAACCAGTACCAGGACATGGTCCTCGAGGCGAAGGGCGCCACCCTCCTCGACTACGGCACCATGCGCGCGAGGAAGGTCTCCAAGGTCACCATCGTGCAGACCCTCAAGGGCGACGTGGAGGCCGCGAAGAGGATGGAGAAAACGGCGGGCCGGCCGGTCGTGGTCTGGGACGGCCTCTCCTACGTCCAGGGCCCCGACGGCAAGATGGTCTCCAAGGTCCCCGAGCGCTACATCTTCGACGCCCACAGCCAGGACCCCGTGCACGCCACCGGCGAGATGGTCGACGGCGACCCGGTCACCCGGACGGGCATCGAGTTCAAGTGGCCCTTCCTGACGCAGAAACGCGACTACGAGTACTTCGACGCGCAGACCCGCACCACCAGCCCCATCCGCTACCAGGGCACCCGGACCTTCCGCGGCCTGAAGGTCTACTACTTCGAACAGACCATCCCCTGGACCAAGGTCTCCATGCCGAAGACCATGCCGGTCCAGGGCATCACGCCGGAATCGGTCGCCAGGACGGGCACCACCCGCTGGTACAGCACGGTCCGCAGGTTCTGGGTCGAACCGGTCACCGGCGCGCCCGTCTACGGCGAGGAACTCCACAAGGAGGAGCTGCGCGGCGGCACCCTGCTCGGCGGCCGGGACAGGGTCACGGCGTTCGCCGGGGACGTGAAGATGCGCGAGGACTACGTCGAGCACACCGTCGCCCTGGTCAAGCACAACCGCGCCCTGGTCCTGCTGCTCACCTCGTACGTCCCCCGGGGCGCCCTGACCGCCGGCCTGCTGCTCCTCGCCCTCGCCCTCTACCTGGAGGCCCGCGCCCGCCGCCCCGGGGACCCCGCGCCCACCGAGACGCCGGAGCCGGAACCGGTCACCGCCTGAGCCGCGCGTTGGTGTGCCTGGTGGGCTCCGCGCCCGCCGGGTCCTCGGGCCACGGATGCTTCGGATACCGTCCGCGCAGCTCCGCCCGTACGCCCTGGTAACCGTCCCTCCAGAACGAGGCGAGGTCGGCGGTGACGGCGGCGGGCCGCCCGGCGGGGGAGAGCAGGTGCACGAGCAAGGGCACCCCCGCCACCACCGGCGTCTCCGTCAGTCCGAACATCTCCTGAAGCTTCACCGCGAGCACGGGCCGCTCCGGATCCCGGTAGTCGATCCGGATTCTGGACCCGCTCGGTACGGCGATCCGCTCCGGCGCCAGCTCGTCCAGCCGGCCGGCCTCCCCGCCCGCCCAGGGCAGCAGCCGGGCGAGCGCCTGCCCGGCGTCGATCCGGCCGAGAGCGGCCCGCCGCCGTGCCCTGCTCAGCTCCGGCTCCAGCCATTCGTCCACCCGCGCGTACAGCGCGTCCTCGGACACGTCCGGCCACGGCTCACCGAGATGCGCCCGCAGGAACGCCAGCCGCTGCCGCAGCGTCTCCCCCTCCGGCGTCCACCGCAGCAGCCCGAGCCCCTCCTGCCGCAGCCCTTCGAGCAGGGCGGCGCGTACGAGCGCCGGGTCGGCGTCCTTCAGCGGCCGCGCGGCCAGTTCGACGGCCCCGAGCCGTTCGACATGCCGGGCCAGCACGTCTCCGTCGGCCCAGTGGACCTCGTCCCGCTCGGCGAGCAGAGCGCCGGCGGCGGCGCGTGCCACGCCCTCCTCCACGGCGGCTCCGAGCAGCACGCGCGCGTGTCCCTTGCCGACGGGCCGATCGGCCACGGCGACGACGATCCAGGGCGCACCCCGCAACGCGGAGCCTTCCGCGAGCTCGCCCCGGGTGCCGGACGCCATGAGGTACGACCCGCCGTCGAGCCTGGCCACCCGCTCGGGAAACGCGAGCCCGGCCACGAGCCCGGCGAGCCGGTCGTCACTGGTGCCCGGCCCGGCCCCAAGGGCATGTCCGGTCCGGCGGTCACCGGCGGACGGGTGGGAGAAGTCCTGTGAGACGGCCCGCAGCCGCCGCACCTCCGCGGCCCACCGCGCCGAGTAGGCGTCACCCCCTCGCCGCGCACGGCGCAACGCACCGGCGAGATCGTCCCCGTAGTCCCGCGGCACCTCCTCGGAGAGCAGGGCGACGACCTCGGCCCCGTCACCCGACGTGTCCAGCAACGCCCGCCCCAGCCGGGGGTGCACCCCCAGCCGGGCCAGCCGCACCCCCACCGGCGTGGCCCGGCCGACGGGGTCCACCGCGCCCACGGCCGTCAGCGCGGAGCGCGCCGCCGCCATCGCCCCACCCGGCGGCGGATCGAGCAACGCCAGCCCGGAGGCGTCCGGATCGCCCCAGCAAGCCGCCTGAAGGGCGAACGCGGTCAGGTCGGCCACCTTGATCTCCGGCGCCGGAAACGCCGGCAGACGCCCGTCCTCGGCCTCCGACCAGCACCGGTACACCGCCCCCGGCGCCTCTCGCCCGGCCCGGCCCGCCCGCTGCCTCCCGGCCGCCCGGGACGCCCGTACCGTCGTCAGACCGCTCAGCCCGCGCGCGTGGTCCACCCGCGGCTCCCGCGCGAGCCCCGAGTCCACCACCACCCGGACCCCGGGCACCGTCAGCGACGACTCCGCCACCGAGGTCGCCAGCACCACCCGGCGCCGCGCCGCGGGCGCCAGCACCGCGTCCTGCACGGCGGCAGGCGCCCGCCCGTGCACCTGGAGCACGTCGACGTCCGCCACGTCGCCCAGCCGGCCCGCCACGCGCGCGATCTCGCCCACGCCCGGCAGGAAGCACAGCACGTCCCCGTCCCGCTCGGCCAGCGCCCGCCGCACCACCGACGCGACGTGCGCCAGCAGCGCCGGATCGACGCGCATCCCGTGCGGCGGGCGTACGGGGCGCGCCGGAGGTGCCCACACCACCGCCACCGGGTGCGCGACACCCTCCGCCTCGACGACCGGCGCCCCGCCCAGCAGGCGGGCCCAGCCGTCGGCGTCCGTCGTCGCCGACGCGGCCACCAGCCGCAGCTCCGGCCGCAGCGTCTGCCGTACGTCCCACAGGAAGGCGGCCGCCGTGTCGGCGTCCAGATGCCGCTCGTGACACTCGTCCAGGACGACGACGTCGACGCCCGGCAGCTCCTGGTCCCGCTGCAGCCGCTGCAGCAGCACACCGGTCGTCACGACCTCCACGCGCGTGTGCCGCCCCACGCTCCGCTCGCCGCGCACGGTGAAGCCCACGCTCTCGCCGGGCCTCTCCCCGAGCAGCCACGCCATCCGCCGGGCCGCCGCCCGTGCCGCGATCCGGCGCGGCTCGGCCACCACGACACGCCGCGCGGGACCACCCCCGACCAGCCCCGCCAGCACGAGCGGCACCAGCGTCGTCTTGCCGGTGCCGGGCGGCGCCACGAGCACGGCGCTGCCGGCGGCTTCCAAGGCCTCCGACAGGGCGGGCAGGGCGGAACGCACGGGCAGCGCGTCCAGAGCGTCGTAACGGATCACGCCCCCCAGTGTCGTACGACGGCGAAAGGGTTCCTCACGCGCGCGTACGCGCAGAGCCTCGGTCCCGCTCGCACACGAAGATCGCCGTCCCCGGGATCAGGTTGCCCCGCAGCGGGGACCAGCCGCCCCACTCCGAGGTGTTCCAGGACGGCCACTCCGGCTCCACCAGGTCCACCAGCCGGAAGCCGGCCGCCACGACGTCCCGCACACGGTCCCCGAGCGTCCTGTGGTGCTCGACGTAGACCGCGCGGCCCTCCTCGTCCTGTTCCACGTACGGCGTGCGGTCGAAGTAGGACGCGGACACCGACAGGCCCTCGGGGCCCGGCTCGTCCGGGAACGCCCAGCGGATCGGATGCGTCACCGAGAAGACGAACCGGCCGCCCGGCCGCAGCACCCGGTGCACCTCGCGCAGCACCAGCCGCGGGTCGGCGACGAACGGCAGCGCCCCGTAGGCGGAGCAGGCCAGGTCGAAGGAGCCGTCCGCGAAGGGCAGCGCTCCGGCGTCCGCGCAGACGAGGGGAAACGATCCACCGATGCGCAGGGCGTGCTGGAGCTGCCGGTGCGAGAGGTCCAGGGCCACCGGGCGGGCGCCCTGGGCGGCCAGCCAGCGCGCGCACTGCGCCGCGCCCGCGCCGATCTCCAGGACGTCCTTGCCCTTCAGCTCCTCCGGCGGGCCGAGCAGCTCGGCCTCCACCTCGTCCAGGCCTTCCGGACCCCACACGAAGCGGTCGTCGCCGAGGAACGTGCCGTGGTCGACCTGGTACTCGTCGGCGTTGCGGTCCCACCAGCCCCGGTTGGCCCGCGTGCTCTCCGCGACGCCGGCGTCACGCCTGGTGGCCTCCGGCTCGTACTCCGCGGTTCCTTCGGGCTGGTGCGTTTCCGGCTCTTGGATGATCGGCTCCCTCGTCGTACTCTTCCGTCCAACCCGCCGGGCGCGTGTCGCGGAAGGGGTCCCGAAGGCCTGCGTGGCCTCGTGGGACGTTTCTTGTGCCGGGTATGCGGCGATCCGCCCCGGGTGTGCGCCTTCGCGCATTGACCATGTCCGGCTGCCCCCGTATGCTACAAGTTGCGCTGCGGGCCTGCGCACCTCAGACGGAGCAGGCTGCGCTCGCATCTGTTGTATGTCCCCTCGGTTGTCGAGGCGCCATCACCGGTACTGGTGGGGCGCTTCCTTGGCTGTCCGGCTTCTGCAGAGCGAAACGGGCTCCCGGCGTAAGCAGTGCCTACGACTTCAATGTCCGTACCGGAGCCCTTTCCCACATGACGAGCAGCACCGAGACCACCGCCACCACCCCGCAGGTAGCGGTCAACGACATCGGTAACGAGGAAGCATTCCTCGCAGCGATCGACGAGACGATCAAGTACTTCAACGACGGCGACATCGTCGACGGCGTCATCGTGAAGGTCGACCGGGACGAGGTCCTGCTCGACATCGGTTACAAGACCGAAGGTGTCATCCCGAGCCGCGAGCTCTCGATCAAGCACGACGTCGACCCGAACGAGGTCGTGGCCGTCGGCGACGAGATCGAGGCCCTGGTCCTCCAGAAGGAGGACAAGGAAGGCCGCCTGATCCTCTCGAAGAAGCGCGCCCAGTACGAGCGTGCCTGGGGCACCATCGAGAAGATCAAGGAAGAGGACGGCATCGTCACCGGTACCGTCATCGAGGTCGTCAAGGGTGGCCTCATCCTCGACATCGGCCTCCGTGGCTTCCTCCCGGCCTCCCTGGTCGAGATGCGCCGCGTCCGCGACCTGCAGCCGTACGTCGGCAAGGAGCTCGAGGCCAAGATCATCGAGCTGGACAAGAACCGCAACAACGTGGTCCTGTCCCGCCGCGCCTGGCTCGAGCAGACCCAGTCCGAGGTCCGCCAGACGTTCCTCACGACCCTCCAGAAGGGTCAGGTCCGTTCCGGTGTCGTCTCCTCGATCGTCAACTTCGGTGCCTTCGTGGACCTGGGTGGCGTCGACGGTCTGGTCCACGTCTCCGAGCTGTCCTGGAAGCACATCGACCACCCGTCCGAGGTCGTCGAGGTCGGCCAGGAGGTCACCGTCGAGGTCCTCGACGTCGACATGGACCGCGAGCGTGTCTCCCTGTCGCTGAAGGCGACCCAGGAAGACCCGTGGCAGCAGTTCGCCCGCACCCACCAGATCGGCCAGGTCGTGCCCGGCAAGGTCACGAAGCTGGTGCCGTTCGGTGCGTTCGTCCGCGTGGACGAGGGCATCGAGGGTCTGGTCCACATCTCCGAGCTGGCCGAGCGTCACGTGGAGATCCCGGAGCAGGTCGTCCAGGTCAACGACGAGATCTTCGTCAAGGTCATCGACATCGACCTCGAGCGTCGTCGCATCAGCCTCTCGCTGAAGCAGGCCAACGAGTCCTTCGGTGCCGACCCGGCCTCGGTCGAGTTCGACCCGACCCTGTACGGCATGGCCGCGTCCTACGACGACCAGGGCAACTACATCTACCCCGAGGGCTTCGACCCGGAGACCAACGACTGGCTGCCGGGCTACGAGAAGCAGCGCGAGGAGTGGGAGCGCCAGTACGCCGAGGCGCAGGCCCGCTTCGAGCAGCACCAGCAGCAGGTCATCAAGTCCCGCGAGGCCGACGCCGCTGCCGCGGCCGAGGGTGGCGAGGCTGCGGCTCCGGCCGCGACCGGCGGTTCGTACTCCTCCGAGGGCGCGGACACCTCCGGCGCGCTGGCCTCGGACGAGGCGCTGGCCGCGCTGCGCGAGAAGCTGGCCGGCGGCCAGAGCTGAAGCGCTGCGGCTGAGGCTTAGCCGATAGCTGGTCCTGAGGGGCCGTACCTTTCGAGGTACGGCCCCTCAGGCGTTTCGGTGCGCCCCCAGTGGGCCGTGGTCCTGCAGCTCGCGCTGCCACGTCTCACCCCTTTGGCGGCGCCGGGCACGATGCCCTTCCGGCCACCGGGCAGGGTCAGCCCGCTGACCGTCCCGTGGCGGGCGCCGCGCGGACGAAGCCCGTGGTCGCCGCCGTCGGTGAGGACGGCCTTCCAGGATCGCTGATCTTGTACTTGAACGTGAGCCGCCCCCGTGAACGACGTCGTCCGGTGACGGCACGGACCAGCTGACGACGCGTCATGGTCGCCGGTGCGAGAGCACTGATCAGTGGCCGGTTGCGGGAATGCCCGCGTTCCAGGGCGCGTTGTCCATGGCGAACACGAGGAGGAGCGGTCACAGTGCTTGATCCGCAGGGTTTGTACGCATGGGAGCCGAAGGGCCTCGCCGTCGTCGACATGGCGCTCGCCCAGGAGTCGGCCGGCCTTGTCATGCTCTACCACTTCGACGGATACATCGACGCGGGTGAGACCGGCGACCAGATCGTCGACCGGCTGCTCGACTCACTGCCCCACCAGCTCGTCGCCCGTTTCGACCACGACCGGCTCGTGGACTACCGGGCCCGGCGGCCCCTGCTGACCTTCAAGCGGGACCGCTGGACCGACTACGAGGTCCCGGCCATCGAGGTCCGCCTCGTCCAGGACACCACCGGTGCCCCCTTCCTGCTGCTGTCCGGACCCGAGCCGGACGTGGAGTGGGAGCGGTTCGCGGCGGCCGTACAGCAGATCGTCGAACGGCTCGGCGTACGCCTGTCCGTGAACTTCCACGGCATCCCCATGGGCGTCCCGCACACCCGCCCCGTGGGGCTCACCCCGCACGGCAACCGCACCGACCTGGTCCCGGGCCACCGCAGCCCCTTCGAGGAGGCCCAGGTACCCGGCAGCGCCGAGTCGCTGGTGGAGTACCGCCTGACGGAGGCCGGGCACGACGTCCTGGGCGTCGCCGCGCACGTCCCGCACTACATCGCCCGCTCCGCCTACCCGGACGCCGCCCTGACCGTGCTGGAGGCCATCACCGCCGCCACCGGACTGGTCCTGCCGGGCATCGCGCACGCGCTGCGCACGGAGGCGTACCGCACACAGACGGAGATCGACCGCCAGATCCAGGAGGGCGACGAGGAGCTCACCGCCCTCGTCCAGGGCCTGGAGCACCAGTACGACGCCGCCGCGGGCGCCGAGACCCGGGGCAACATGCTCGCCGAGCCCGTGGACATCCCGTCGGCCGACGAGATCGGCCGCGAGTTCGAGCGGTTCCTGGCGGAGCGGGAGGGCGACAACTGACCTCCGCCGGTCCCGCTGTCAGTGGCAGGGCCTAAGCTTCGCCTCATGCTGAAGGTGGGCCTGACCGGCGGGATCGGCGCCGGCAAGAGCGAGGTGTCACGGCTGCTGGTGGAGCACGGAGCCGTGCTGATCGACGCGGACCGCATCGCGCGCGAGGTCGTGGCGCCCGGCACTGACGGTCTCGCCGCCGTGGTCGAGGCCTTCGGCGAGGACGTCCTCACCGCGGACGGCAGCCTGGACCGGCCCCGGCTCGGCTCGATCGTCTTCGCCGACCCGGAGAAGCTCGCCGTCCTGAACTCGATCGTGCACCCCCTGGTCGGCGCCCGCTCCCGGGAGCTGGAGGAGGCCGCGGCCTCCGACTCCGTCGTGATCCACGACGTGCCGCTCCTCACCGAGAACGGCCTGGCGCCGTTCTACGACCTCGTGGTCGTCGTGGACGCGAGCCCCGAGACCCAGCTCGACCGGCTGGTCCGGCTGCGCGGAATGACCGAGGACGACGCACGCGCGCGCATGGCCGCCCAGGCCACGCGCGAGCAGCGCAGACGGATCGCGGACATCGTGATCGACAACGACGTGCCGCTGGACGCGCTGCACAAACGCGTCGCCGAGGTGTGGGAGGACCTCGTACGGCGGGCGCGCGAGGGATCCGCGGAATAGCGGCCCCCTCCGCGGGCGTTGAAACCGTGGAGTGAGGGAAGGACTCTGCCGTGCCCGAGACCAGCGGTTCCACCGGACGTACTCCGGAGACGCATGTCATCGACTTCCGTGCAGCCGAGCAGCTGCTCAACTCACGGGACCCCCGGGGCGCGGTCAAGCTGCTCGACCCGGTCATCGCCGCCCACCCGGAGAACACCGCGGCCCGGCTGCTCCGCGCGCGTGCCTTCTTCGCCGCGGCGCAACTCAGGCCCGCCGAACTGGAGTTCACGATCGTGCTGGAGCGCGAGCCGGACAACGCGTTCGCGCACTTCGCGCTGGCCCGCACCTACGAACGCCAGGGCCGCTCCGACCAGGCCAAACGCCATTTCCGCCTGGCGGCCGCACTGGACCCGAACCCGCAGTACCTGAAGGCGGCCCGCTTCGACGACTGACCGCCGCGCCCACGTGCGGCGTCGCGCCGCACCGATCCGGGCTCGGTGCCCCGGGCGGTCACGGATGCCGGTGCCTCGGTGGCCCGGTGAACGGCGGCCCCTGCTCCGGCGGCCGGTACGGCGGTACGTCACGGCCCGGCTGGTAGTGCGGGCCCTGCCGGATGTGCCTGAGGATCATGGTCATGTCGGCGACGACCACCAGCCACAGCACCCCGCAGGCCGCCGCCCAGCCGGGGCGCCCGACCAGCGCGAACGCCGCCGTACCGAAGACGGCCCAGACCAGTCCCCACAGGCACAGCCAGAACCGCGCCCGCAGAGCACTGCGCGCGGTCACCGGTTCACTGCCCGTACGCCGCATCGGACCACCACTCCTGCCTGCAACGTACTCTTCGGGGACGACTTTCATCAACGGCACTCCACCGTTGTTCGTCGAAGGGGGAAGTCTTGCTGCCGAACGCCGACGACCTGCCCGAACTGCTCCTCGACCTGGCCGTGCCGCACGAGGACGTCAACGAAGTGGTGGCCGGACGGCGTCGCCTCACCGACGACCCGGGAGCGCTCAGACTCCTGGAGGAGTGCGTCGAGGAGCTGTTCCGTCACCCGGAGGCGACCGGCCACCCAGCCGACCTCGCCGAACTCTTCCAGGCGGTGCCGGCCGAGCTGAACGGCATCTTCGCCGTGTACGTCTTCCTCGCCGCGCTGCCGCGGACCCTCGCCCGGCACCGGGAACGCGGCATCCCGCCCGAGATCTCCAGGCGCACCCTGGCCGACCTGGGCCGGCACATGGCGGTGCACCGCAGACGGCACGGCACGACCGGAGTGAACGCGCGGCGCTGGCTCGTCCGCCACTTCCGCGGTGAGCTGTACCAGCTGGGCCGGCTCCAGTTCGAGCGGGCACGGCTCGGACAGCGCACGCCGCCCGTGCTCGCGGCGGCCGGACTGGACGCCGTCCCCGGCACGCCCTGCCTGAACCTGCACATACCCGACTTCCACGGCCCGCTGACCCCGGCCGCCTGTGACCGTTCCCTGGACCTGGCCCGTGAGTTCTTCGCCCGGCACTTCCCCGAGGAACGACCGGTGGCCGCGCTGTGCCACTCCTGGCTGCTCGACCCGCAGTTGAAGCGGTACCTGCCGGCCGACTCCAACATCGTCCGCTTCCAGGAACGCTTCCGCACCGCCCGCGAGGACACCGAGCCCTCCGACACCGAACCCGTCCAGTTCGTCTTCGGCGACCCCGACCTGCCGGTCGCGGAGCTGCCCCGCCGCACCTCCGTGGAGCGGGCCGTCGGCGACCATCTCCGGGCGGGCGGCCACTGGTACATCGGCCACGGATGGTTCCCCTTCCCGACCGGGCCGACTCCTCACGACCAGCGTCCGTTGACGCCGGGGCAGCGAAGTAGCTCGAACGAGTGAACCGAGGCCGAACGGGAACGGGCGTACGGACACGGGCCGTTGTTCGGGCATGACGGTCGACATGCGTGAGGGTCACGAGGGCACGGGACCGGGTGCGATCACCCCGGACGGCTGCGCGGTCGAGCTGTACGAGCGCCTGCCGGTGGGCGACGAGCCGGACATCATCGCCGCGGCGGTACCGGCCGGGGCACACATCCTGGAGCTGGGCAGCGGTGTGGGCCGGATGACCCACCCCCTGCTCGAGCGCGGCTTCACGGTCACGGCGGTGGACGAGTCCGCCGACATGCTGAGCCGGGTCCACGGGGCGCGCACGATATGCAGCACCATCGAGGGCCTGGACCTGGGCGCCGAGAGGTTCGACGTGGTGATGCTCGCGTCGTTCCTCGTGCACAGCAGCGACCCCGAGGTCCGCCGGGGCATGCTGCGCACCTGTGCCCGGCATGTGGCGGAGGGCGGCTGCGTACTCGTCCAGCGGGAGGGCGAGGACTACCACACGAACGTGCCGAGGGAGCGGATCGACCCGAGCGGCTTCACCGTACGGATCGCCTCGGTGGAACCCGTCGGGGACGGGGTGAACTCGGTCCGCGCGGAGTACGTGTTCCCGGACGCGGTCTGGACCCAGACATTCCTGGCCCGGCCCCTGACGAAGGAGCAGTTCGAGTCGGCACTGGCGGAAGCCGGACTGGAGGTGGACGCGTATCTGACACAGGACGGGACATGGGTGCGGGCAGTGGCGAAGGCATAGCGGACTCGCGGTCGCATCGGGCGGTCGCGGAGCGATGAGTTCACGGCCCCTTCCGGGTCTACCTCGGTGAAAGCAACCGGCACCGCTTCCACCAGGAGACCCTCATGTCCGAGACCACCGCTCCCGTCACCACCACCGCTTCCGTCGCCTCCGCCGGCGCCCTCGGCGGCCGCAAGCGCGCGGCCCGGGTCGCACTGCGGACCGTGCAGGTGCTCCTCGCGCTGTTCTACGGCATCGCGAGCGCGTTGCCCAAGCTCATCGCGCACCCCTCCGCCGTCGAGTCCTTCGACAAGATCGGCTGGGGCAGCGGGGCCATGTACACCATCGGCGCGCTCGAACTCGCCGGAGCCGTGGCACTGTTGGTCCCTGTGCTGCAGTCCGTGGCGGCGATGGCGCTCAGCGCGCTCATGGTGGGCGCGTTCATCGTCCAGCTCACGGCCTTCGACGGCCAGAACGCGGCGACGCCGCTGATCCTGATGGTGCCGCTCGCCCTGATCGCCTGGGCCCGACGCGGACACAACGGTGAGCTGCTGCGGCTGGTGCGGCGGCGGTGACCCCGCTGCGCCGCACCGACGCCGCCGGCCGGGCGCGGGGGCCCGGCCGGCGGTGCCGGTGTGTGCCTGTGGGGTGGGCGCCTCGGATCACCGTCCGCGGCGACGCCCACCCGCCCCGTCGGCCCCCGGCGATCTGCCGCGCCCACTGGTCCCGCCGCGCGCACCGGATCCAGCGCGGCCATCGGTCCCGCCGCGCGTACCCGATCCAGCGCGGCCACGGGATCCAGTGCGGCCACCGGGCCCGGGGCGCTCGCTCGACCCGGCGCCCTCGCTCGATCCGTCGTGCCCGCCCGACCCGGGTCCACCCGGCCCGTCGGCTTCCCCGGACCCGCCGGGTCCGGGGAAGCCGACGGGGCCTCCGGCGCCGCCGAGGGCACCGAAGCCACCCAGGGCGCCCGGGCCCCCGAGGCCGCGGAGGCGTTCCAGCTCGCGGCGGTCCCGCTTGGTGGGGCGTCCGGTGCCCCGGTCCCGGAGGCCGACGGGAGCGACGGCCTCGCGGGGCGGAGGCGGAGGCGAATTGTCGACGTAGCACTGGGTGGCGACGGCGGCACCGACCCGCTTGCGGATCAGCCGCTTGACGATCACGATCCGTTCCCGGCCCTCGTGACGCAGGCGCACCTCGTCGCCGACGCGCACGGAGTAGGCGGGCTTCACCCGCTCGCCGTTCACACGGACGTGGCCGCCGCGGCAGGCGGTGGCGCCCAGGGAACGCGTCTTGACCAGGCGGACGGCCCAGATCCAGCTGTCGATCCGGACCGTCTCTCCGTTGGCCGGGCCCGCGGCCTCGGCGGCGGCCACGGCGGCGGCGACCTTCGGATCGACGGGCTGGTCGGCGGACGTATCGGAGCCCTGGGTTCCCCGGGTGTCCTGGCCGGGGCCGGTCCCGACCGGTCCGCCGGTGCCAGGGTTCACGTTCTCGTCCGCGTGCTCGGAAGCCATGCCCCGACCCTAACTCCCTCGGCCGGGCGAGCCGGAGGCGTTTTCCCAGGCGGACGGGCACCGGGTGTCGGGTGCCGCGTCCACCTGGGTCGGCCGAGGCATACGGTGGGCCTATGGACGACAGCAGCGCCCTCGCGCGGCTCGACCGGCGTGTCGCGGACTGCCGGGCCTGTCCCCGGCTGGTCGAGTGGCGCGAGGAGGTGGCGCGCACGAAACGGGCCGCGTTCGCCGACTGGACGTACTGGGGGCGTCCGGTGCCGGGCTTCGGTCCCGCGGATGCCCGGCTGGTGATCATCGGGCTGGCGCCCGCCGCGCACGGCGGCAACCGCACCGGCCGGATGTTCACCGGCGACCGTTCGGGAGACGTGCTCTACCAGGCGCTGTACGACGTGGGGCTCGCCTCGCAGCCCACCTCCGTCAGTGCCGACGACGGGCTGGAACTGTACGGGGTCCGGGTCACCGCGCCGGTGCACTGTGCACCGCCCGCCAACAAGCCGACCCCCGGTGAGCGCGACACCTGCCGGCCCTGGCTGGTCCAGGAGCTCAGGCTGCTGCGCCCGACGCTGAAGGCCGCAGTCGTGCTCGGTGCGTTCGGCTGGCAGGCCGCGCTGCCCGCGTTCGCCGAGGCGGGCTGGACCGTGCCCCGGCCCCGCCCGCCCTTCGCCCACGGCACCCGGGTCGCCCTCGGTGACCTGGACCTCTTCGGCTGTTTCCATGTCAGCCAGCGCAACACCTTCACCGGCCGGCTCACCGCCGAGATGCTCCGGGAGGTGCTGTCCAGGGCGGCGGAGGCGGCCGGACTGCGGTAGCCCCTGCCCGGCCCGCCGAACCGGGCCCTCGTCCTCGGCCGTCCCTCGCCCTCAGCCCCCTCTGCTCGCCCGCCCTCTGCTCGGCGGTCCGCTGCTCGGTCCCCGTCGGCTCGGTCACCGTCGGCTCAGTCGGCGTCGGCGGGATCGGTGCCGAACAGGTGGCGAACCGTCGAGCGGTAGTTGGCGCGGACGTGGCCGAGCGCGTGGGCACGGGCGCGGTCCGGGTCGCCGGAGGCGATCGCCTCGTACAACTCGCGGTGTTCGGTGAGGAGTTGGGGCCATTCCTCGTTCCGCCGGGTGAGCCAGCGCAGGCGGCCGTCGACCGGCTCCATGACCGAGATCAGCAGGCTGTTGCCGGCCAGGGCGCGGATGCGGTCGTGAAAGCGCGTGTTGATGTCCGTGATCGCCTCGGCATCGCCCTCCTTCGTCGCCCGCGCCGCCTGCTCGAGCAGGTCCCGCAGCTCCGCCAGGGCCTCGGGGGTCACCCGGGACGCCGCGAGCCCCGCCGCGTACACCTCCAACGCCTCGCGCAGCTCGAAGAGTTCTCTGACGTCGGTCGGGTTCAGTCGGCGTACGACCGTGCGACGGGCCGACTCGAAGAGGACGAAGCCCTCGGCGACCAGGGCGCGGATCGCCTCCCGTACCGGCACCCGCGACACACCGAACCGCTCGGCCAGTTCGCGTTCGACGAGCCGGTCACCGGGCCCCAGGCGCCCGGCGATGATGTCCTCCCGCAGGCTCGCCAGCACCCGCTCGCGCACGGCTCCCAGGGGTTCGATCTTCGTCATGGGCCCATCTTCGCGGACGCGAGGCGACTTTTACGGGGCCGTAACGGCAAGGACATCGGTCCGAACGCTTGACGGCGGCACCATGTCCGCAGTTTGGTATACCAAACGCGCCCACGCACCGCTGACTTCCAGCCAGCCGGTGTGCCCGAGTTCCTGCGGTATGGCCCCTTCGTCCCCCCCGTTCAGGAGGCCCCGTGTCCCTCGCCGACCGCGCCGAGACCACCGGCGCACCCGCGTTCGTCCCCGACCCCCGCCTCGTCAACGAGGACCTCGCCCCCGCCGAGAAGCGCAACTGGAAGGTCTTCGACCTCTTCGCCATGTGGATGTCCGACGTCCACAACCTCGGCAACTACACCTTCGCCGCCGGCCTGCTGGTCCTCGGCATGAACGTCTGGCAGGTCTTCACCTCCCTGCTCGTGGGCTTCGTGCTCATCTACGTCGGCATGAACCGGATGGGCAGGATCGGCCAGCGCCACGGTGTGCCCTTCCCGGTGGTCAGCCGCATCGCGTTCGGCGTCTGGGGCGCCAACATCCCCGCGCTGATCCGCGCCGTGATCGCCATCATGTGGTACGGCATCCAGACCTATCTGGCCTCCGTCGCCGTCAATGTGATGCTGCTCGCGGCCTGGCCGGGTCTCGGCTCCCTCACGCACCACTCCTTCCTCGGCCTGGACGCGCTCGGCTGGATCTCCTTCGTCTCGCTCTGGCTGATCCAGGCACTGATCATCAGCCAGGGCATGGAAGCGGTGCGAAAGTTCCAGGACTTCTGCGGCCCGGCCATCTGGCTGGTGATGATCGCACTGGCTGTCTGGGTCCTGGCCAAGGCCCACTGGAGCATCGCGCTCACCTCCACCCCGCACCCGGTGTCCACGGGCGAGCAGTGGCGGCAGTGGTTCGGGGCGATCGGCCTGATCCTCGCCACCTACGGCACGCTGATGCTCAACTTCTGCGACTTCTCCCGCTTCGCGCCCGACTACCGGACCGTGCGGCGCGGCAACTTCTGGGGCCTGCCCATCAACTCCACGGCCTTCGTCGTCGTCTCGGTGATCGTCACGGCCGGCTCGCTGAAGGCGTTCGGGCAGGCCATCACCGACCCGGCGGAACTGGTCGCCAAGGTCGGCAACACCTGGGTGCTCGTCGTCGCCGCGCTGACCTTCGCGGTCGCCACCATGGGCGTCAACATCGTCGCCAACTTCGTCTCACCGGCGTACGACCTCGCCAACGTCTGGCCGCAGAAGATCACCTTCAAGGTCGGCGGCATGATCAGCACGGTGGCCGCGCTGGTCGTCACCCCGTGGAACCTCTTCTCCAACCCGACCGTCGTCAACTACTTCCTGGGCGGCCTCGGCGCCTTCCTGGGCCCGCTGTTCGGCGTGATCATGGTCGACTACTACTGGGTCAAGCGCGGCACGGTCGACGTCGACGCGCTGTTCGACGCCCGACCGGGCTCCCTCTACCACTACCGCGGGGGCGTCAACCCGAAGGCGCTGTGGGCGTTCCTCCCGTCCGCCGCGGTCGCCGCCGTGCTGGCGCTGGTGAAGAGCTTCAGCGACGTGGCGCCGTACTCCTGGTTCATCGGCACGGCACTCGCCGCCTCCCTGTACGCGCTGCTGGGCCGCCGGGAGCGCGCGGCCGGGGAGGTCTGACGGCGTTGCGGATCATCGTCACCAACTGCAACACCACGCGGGAGATGACCGAGGAGATCGTCCGCGGCGCCCGCACCGCCGCGGGCCCGGCCACCACCGTGACCGGCCTGACCCCCGCCTGGGGCCCGGCGTCCGCCGAGGGCTGGCTGGACAGCTACCTCTCCGCCGCCGCCGTCCTCGACACACTGCGCACGTACGAGGGCCCCGCGTACGACGCCGTCGTCCTGGCCGGCTTCGGCGAGCACGGCCGGGAGGGTGTACGGGAGTTGGTGGACGTCCCGGTCGTGGACATCACCGAGGCCGCCGCCCACCTCGCCTGCCTCCTCGGCCGCCGCTACGGCGTCGTCACTACGCTCGACCGCTCCCGCGGCCAGATCGAGGACAGCCTGGAGACGGCCGGCGTGGCCCGCAACTGCGCCGCCGTCGTCGGCACCGGCCTCGGCGTCCTCGACCTCGCCGGCGACCCCGGCCGCACCGAGGCCGCCTTCCTGACGGCGGCCGAGCGGGCCCGGGACGCCGGCGCCGAGGTCCTGGTCCTGGGCTGCGCCGGGATGACGGGCCTGCAGCAGGCGGTGGGCGAGAAACTCGGGCTGCCGGTGGTGGACGGCGTGGCGGCGGCGGTCAAGCTCGCCGAGTCCCTGGTCACCCTGGGCCTGAGCACCAGCCGGGCGGGCGGCTACGAGAAGCCGCTGCCGAAGGAGCGGAGGTGGGGCCGGTGGCCGGCGGAGTGAGCCGGAGCCGAGGAGGGCAGGGCCTATCAGGACCGGGCCGGATCGGGGCCGGGCTGCCAGACGTAGCGCACATCCGGCTCCCGCTCCTCGTTGCCACTGCCGTCGGTGAACTCGACGGCCGTGAACCCGTGCCGCTCGTAGAAGCGGTGGGCGGGCTCGTTGACCTGGAAGGTCCACAGGGCCAGCCCACCCGGGCTGCGCTCCTTGGCCAGCGCGACGAACCGGTCGCCGATGCCACGCCCGCGCCACTCGGGATCCAGGTACAGCTGGGACAGCAACCCGCCGTCCAGCACCATGAGCCCGACGATCCCGCCACCCGCGGCCTCCGCCACCCAGGTCTCCCGTGACGGTACGACGACCTCCCGGATGTACGCGCGCACCTCGTCGTCGGTGCGCGGCCGGACGACGGTGGGCAGGGCGGTGTCGAAGGACCGCAGATACACATCGGCAGCCGCACGGGCGTCCGCCGCCACGGCCCGGCGCAGCAGGATCTCGCCCGTCATCCCTGCCCTCCCGCTTCCGGCACCACGGCCGTGGCCGTGATCTCCACCAGTTGCCCGGTGTAACCGAGGCAGGCGACACCGAGCAGCGTGGAGGAGTGCGGCCCCGCGCTCAGCCCGGAGGCCTCCACGACCTCCCACACCGCGGACAGCTCCGAGGGCTCACCGGTCACCACGTACACCTCCGTGGCGACCACGTGCCCCAAGTCGCTCCCGACGGCGTGCAGTTGTTCCCGCAGATTGGCGATCACCTGCTCGGCCTGCCGCACGGGATCGCCGGGTCCGACGATCTCCCCCTTCTCGTCGAGCGGCACGGACCCGGCGAGAAAGGCGAGTCTGGCTCCCGCTTCCACCACCGAGGCGTGCGCGTACGTGGGCGGTGGGAAGAGGCCGGGTGCGTCGACTCGGCGGATCATGGCGGCTCCCAGGAGCTGGCAGGGACAACCTCCCGATCATCCGCGCCCCGCGGCGCCGACGCATCCGGATTTCTCGGCACACGGCAGCGGTTCGAGGAAACGGCCCGCCGTGCCGGCGCACGGCCGGCGCGTCCCGGGCACTCGCGCACACCACCCTCGTAAAGCAAGGCACGGCCGGGGAACTGCATTGCGTTCATAAAGAAACCGGCCGTCCCAAGCACGTTTCACCTGCCTGAAACGTGATCGCCGCCCTGACACGGCGAACGCCCCCTACCGTGGGGGCACGGTCCACCGGCCACTGTCGTCCGAAGGCCCACCCCGCCCTCGTCACGAACAGGAGCCCCGTGTCCCGGCTCGCCGCACCCCCCTGGCTCGCCCACGCCCTGCGCGCCCAGCGCGGTCCCGTTCCCTGGAGCGCGGTGGTCCGGGGCGCGCTCGCCACCGGACCGCTGCTGCTCGCCGGTGTGCTCGCCGGACGCACGGCCGTCGGTGTGCTCGCGGCCATCGGTGCGATGCTCGCCGGCATCAACGACCGGCCCGGCAGCCGCCGGGCCTCCGTCAAGCGGCTCGGGGTGCCCGCGCTGGCCGGCGCCCTCGGGCTGCTCGTGGGGACGTACGCCGGGCAGGGCCTGGCCGCCGTACCGCTGACCCTGGCGCTCACCCTGCTCGGGCTGGTCGCCGGTGGCATCAGCGCGGTCGGTCCCGTCGCCTCGGCCGCGGGGACGCAGCTGCTCGTCGGTGCCGCGATCGGCGCCGGGATGCCGGCGGCCGACAGCGGCTGGCAGCGCGCCCTGGCCTTCCTCGCCGGGACCGGCTGGCTGCTTCTGCTGCGGCTGGCCCTGCCCACGCCCGGTTCGCTCGCGGGGGACTTCCGGTTCGACGGGGAGCGGGCGGCGGTCGCCGAGGTGTACGACGCCGTCGCCGCACTGCTGGAGGCGGTGGGCGGCGCGCACGCCACCGCACGCCGGGCCGCGCTCACCGCCGCCCTCGACCATGCCCAGGACGCCCTCGCCGGGCCCCGGTTGCGCCGGTACGCCAGTTCCGCCGCCGAGCGCCGGCTGCACGCCCAGTACACGGCCGCGCTGCCCCTCGCCGAGGCCGCGACCGCGCTGTTCTGGGCGGGGGAGCCGGTGCCGCCGCGCTCCGCGCAGGGGCCCCGCAGGCTCGCCGCCGCGGTCCGCGGCAACACCGGCCCCGGCCCGCTGCCCGCCCCGCACCGGTCGGCCCCGGCCCTGCGCGCCCTCGACGACGCCCTGCTCCACGCCGCCGAGGCCTTCGACCGCGGCAACCCGGCCGACCTGCGCACCCGCAGGCGTACGGCCGGGACGCTGGTGCGCCTCGCCTTCGGCACCGGCGGACGCGAGTACGGGCTGCGGGTCGCCCTCTGCTTCGGGGCCAGCGCCGCCATCGCCCAGGCGCTGCACCACGCCCGCTGGTACGGCCAGCACCAGCACTGGTACTGGCTGCCCGCCACGGCCGTCTTCCTCGTCAAGCCCGACCTCGGGCCGCTCGCCTCCAGGGTGTTGTGCCGGGCGGCCGGGACCGTGCTGGGCGCCCTGGTGTTCGCGGGGCTCGCCACGCTGCTGCCCCGGCCGGCGGGGCTGATCGCGCTGGTCGCGGTCTGCGGGGCCCTCGTGCCGGTCGCCACCCGGCACTTCGCCGCGCTGACCGCCGTCGTCACGGTCCTCGTCCTGGCCCTCGTCATGGCCGGCGGTGAGCCCGAGGCCTCCGTCAGCCGGATCGGCGAGACCCTGCTGGCCTGCGCGCTCGTGCTGGTCGTCGGGCACGTGCCGATGCCGGGGGAGCGTGGCGGCGGGGTACGGGCGCGGCTCGCCACGGCAGGGAGCGCCGCGCACGCCTACCTCGTGCACGTGCTCGGCGAGTCCGGTGACCGCGCCGAGCGCTGGGCGCTGCGCCGCGAGGCCTACCGCTCCCTCGCCGAGGCCCGTGCCGCCATCGCCCTCGCCGCCGCCGAACTCCCCCCGCTCGCCCGGCACTCGCGGGGCGCGGACGAGATCGTCGCCGTCCTCGAACGGCTCGTGGACACGACCACCGCCTGCGCCGTCCACCTCGACGACTCCGGCCGCCTCGCGACCCGGCAGGCGGACCAACTCAGGCAGCTGCTGGACGAGTTCGACAGGCGCCGGGAGCGGACGGCACTGCGGCTGCCCGAGCTGCCCCTCGCCGGGTGATCCCGCCAGCGTTCTGACGGCACATCAATTCACTTGTACATTCGCCGAGTCAACCCGCCGTGTCCTGTCCGCGTCCAAGAGAAAGGTCCATGTTCCCCGTCCCAGCAGAGGTTCAAGGAGAGGTTCGTGCCCCGACTCGCTCGTCTCAGACTCGTGACCGGCGCCGCCACGGCCGTCGTCGCCGTCGGCGTGCTCGCGGCGTCGCCCGCGGCCGCCGACACACCGACCGTGTCCCAGCCGCACATCGTCGCCCACTTCGACCTCGCGGCAGGACAGTCGCCGGAGAACATCACGGTCGAGCCCGACGGCTCCGCCGACCTGACGTTCGCCTCGGCCCGGCAGGTCGCCCACGTCACCCCGGACGGGCGCACCACGATCCGCGCGACCCTGCCCGAGGAGCCGAACGCCAACACCCCCAACCTGAAGGCGGCGACGGTCTTCGGTATCGCCCGCGCCCACGACGGCACGCTCTACGTCGACTACGCGACCGGCACCGACAAGACCGGTGTCTGGCGCATCGCCCCCGACGGCGGGGCTCCGCAGCAGATCGCGCAACTGCCCGCGAACGCGCTGCCCAACGGCCTCGCCCTGGACGAACGCCACGGCGTGCTCTACGCCGCCGACTCGGTGCAGGGGGTCGTGTGGCGGGTTCCGCAGGCCGGAGGCGCGCCGGTCGTGTGGGCCAAGGACACCGCCCTCGACCCGGTCCCCGTCACCGGCGCGGGCTTCGGCGCCAACGGCGTCAAGGTCCACGACGGCGCCGTGTGGGTGTCCAACAGCGACCGGGGGACGCTGCTGCGCGTTCCCCTGCGGGCGAACGGCTCGGCCGGGCCGGTCGAGACCCGGGCCACGGGACTCGACCACGTCGACGACTTCACGTTCGCCACACCGTACGGCGACACCGTCCTCGCCGCCCTGATCGGCGACAACGAGGTCGTCGTGGTGCGCCCCGACGGCACCCACACCGCCGTCCTCACCCAGGCGGACGGGCTGTCCAACCCGACCTCGCTCGCCGTGCACGACGGCACGGTCTACGTCGACAGTGCCGCGTACTTCACGCAGCGGGACCCGAACCTGCTGCTGGCCAACGTGAGCTGCGGACCCGGGCACTGACGGCCCGGCGGCGGGGCGGGCCGGGCCACCGGCCGGGCCTCCCCGCCGCCTCCCCACCGCCGATGTGCCGTCCACAGTGAGGGAGTTGGGGCGACGGCTGCGCGCGCCGACCGGCCGCGGGCACGGGCGGCGCATCCAGCAGTACGACACCTGATCCCGCGTAGGCTGACCGGCATGGACCCCGCGGACGGCCTCATCGATCACCCCTACGACGTCTACCGGCGCCTGCGCGACACCGCACCCGTCCACCGCATCACCGGACCCGACGGCACCTCCGCCTGGCTGGTCACCCGGTACGAGGACGTCCGGACCGCGCTCGCCGACCCGCGGCTCTCCCTGGACAAGCGGCACGCGTCACCCGGCACCTACAAGGGGCTCTCCCTGCCACCCGCCCTCGACGCCAACCTCCTCAACATGGACCCGCCGGACCACACCCGCATCCGGCGCCTGGTCGCCCGCGCGTTCACCCCGGGCCGCGTCCAGCGGCTCCGCGAGCCCGTCCGGCGTACCGCGGACCGGCTCCTGGACGGGCTCGGCCCGCACGGCAGCACCGACCTGATCGCCTCCTACGCCGCCCCGCTGCCGATCACCGTCATCTGCGACCTGCTCGGCGTCCCGGAGGGGGACCGGCTGGACTTCCGGCAGTGGACCGACACCCTGATGACCCCCGACCCGGCCCGCCCGGACGCCTCCAGGCAGGCCATGGCGGCGATGCTCGGCTTCCTCACCCGCCTGCTCGCCGCCAAGCGTGCCGAGCCAGCCGACGACCTGCTCTCCGACCTGATCGCCGTACGCGACGAGGGCGACCGGCTCACCGAGGACGAGCTGATGTCGCTGGCCTTCCTCATCCTCTTCGCCGGTTACGAGAACACGGTCCATCTCATCGGCAACGCCGTCCTCACCCTCCTCCAGCACCCCGACCAGCTCGCCGGGCTGCGCGAGGACCCGTCCCGAGTGCCCGCGGCCGTGGACGAGTTGATGCGTCTGGAGGGGCCCGCCCTGCTGGCCATCCGCCGGTTCCCGGTCGAGGACGTGACGATCGCCGGTGTCACCGTCCCCGCCGGGGAGACGGTCTGGGTGTCCCTGGCGGCCGCCAACCGTGACCCCGCCCGTTTCCCCGGCCCCGACCGTCTCGACCTATCCCGCGACACGGCCGGTCAACTCGCCCTCGGCCACGGCATCCACCACTGCCTGGGCGCACCCCTGGCCCGCGCGGAGACGGAGATCGCCGTGGCGGCCCTGCTGGAACGCCTGCCCGAACTCGCCCTGGCGCAGGGCGAGCCCACCTGGCGGCCGTCGATGCGCGCCCGGGGGCTGTTGACCCTGCCGGTGACGTACTGACCGGAAAAATCTTCGCGCGGCGCGATGAGTTCCGCTCCCGGCGACGGTCACCACCTTCGACCGACCGTCGGACAGGAGGGCCCATGTCGTTCCCCGAGATCGTCTCGCGCGAGCAGTGGCGCGCGGCGCGCGAGGAGTTGCAGCGCAAGGAGGAGGCGGTCGCACGGGCGCGGGAGGCGCTCGCGCAGGAGCGGCGGCGGCTGCCCGTGGTCGAGGTCGGCACGGAGTACGTCTTCGAGGGCGGCGACGGCAAGGCCACCCTCCTGGACCTCTTCGAGGACCGGGCCCAGCTCGTCGTCCACCACTTCATGTTCGCGCCGGAGTGGCAGTCCGGCTGCCCCTGCTGCTCCGCCTTCCTGGACCAGGTCGGCCACCTCGCCCATCTGCGGGCCCGGAGCACCTCCTTCGCGGCCGTCTCCCGGGCGCCGTTCACCCGGATCCTGCCGTTCAAGGCGCGGATGGGCTGGGCGGTGCCCTGGTACTCGTCGTACGACGGCGACTTCAACCTCGACTTCGAGGCCACCGTGCCCTCGGACGGGGGCCTGGCCGAGCGCCCGGGCCTCAGCTGCTTCCTGCGCGAGGGCGACCGGGTCTTCCACACCTATTCGGTGTACGACGACGGGCTGGACGCGGTCGGTACCGTCGTCGGCCTGCTCGATCTCACCGTGCTGGGCCGCGCTCCGGCCGGCAGCGACCGGCTCCGCCTTCATGACGAGTACGACTTCTGACACGGAGGGTGCGGTTCGTGTCACAAAGTGAACGGAGTCTCACGATCCGCTCCGAACGGGTGTAGGTAATGTCTCAGTCCCGTCACTGAGCGAGGCGTTTCCCTTCTCCAGGGCGTTAACTCCAATAAGTTACGACGCTTTCTGGAGGTGCGAGATGGTGAACGGGCGAACGGTGCTCGAACGCTTTCCCGCCGGTGGTCCGCGGGGCTCCCGGCCCGCGGAGGAGTTCGCGCACGCGCGGCGTCTGGAAGGCCTGCCGGCCGAGGTCGTCATGGACCTCGCGACGGACACGTTCCTGGTGATCGTGCGGGGCGCCGAGGCCGCCGAGTGAGGCCACCGGTGCCGCCCGGCCGGCTCACGCGGGCTTCGGTGCCGGTACCTTCGCCGTGAACTGCTCCGCCTGGAGCGCGTACAGCTCGGCGTAGACACCGCCCCCGGCCAGCAGTTCCTGCGGCGTGCCGGACTCCACCAGCCGCCCCTGCTCCAGCACGTGCACCAGGTCGGCGTGCCGGACCGAGGCCAGCCGGTGGGTGATCAGCACGACCGTCTGTCCGCTGCCCGCCAGCGCCCGGATCTTCTCGAACACCTCCAGCTCGGCCCGCGCGTCCAGCGCGGCCGTCGGCTCGTCCACGACCAGCACCCGCCCGCGCCGGTAGGCCGCCCGGGCGATGCCGAGCCGCTGCCACTGGCCGCCGGACAGTTCGTGCCCGCCGCTGAAGTCGCGGGCCAGCAGGGTGTCCAGGCCGCGCGGCAGCTCCGCGACCACCTCCTCGGCGCCCGCCTCGGCCACGGCCGCGGTCAGACGTTCCTCGGTCATGGGTGCGGCGGAGCGGCCGACGGCCACGTTCACCCGGGCGGTGAACGGCCAGCGCTTGAAGTCCTGGGCCACCATCGCGATGCGTTCGGCGAGCAGTCGCCGGTCGGCCCGCGCGGCGTCGACGCCGTCCCACAGGATCCGGCCCCGGTCCGGGGTGTAGAGGCCCGCGAGCAGTTTGACCAGCGTGGACTTGCCGGAGCCGTTCTCGCCGACGAGCGCGATGATCCGGCCGAGCGGCAGGGTGAGGGTGACGTCGTCCAGGGCGGGGCGGGCGGAGTCACCCGGGTAGCTGAAGGTGACGTGTTCGAACCGGATCTCCTTGGGGTCCTCCGGCAGGGCCTCGCCGCCCTCCGGGATCGCCCGTTCGGCCGCCTCCACGTACAGGCGTTGCAGGTCCCCCACGAAGAGGGCCTCCTCGTGCAGCTGGTTGATCTCCAGCACCAGCGTGTCCAGGCTCGACGCGCCCGTGCGGATCGCGATCACCGCCGTGCCGGCGACCGACAGGGCCATGGCGCCGGCCAGCAGCAGCGCGCCGAGGGTGGCGTAGGTCGCGAGGGTGGCGAGGCCCGTCCAGGCCGCCGCGATCAGGCCGGTCCGGGCGGCGAGCCGGGACAGCCGGGCCTGCTCCGCCTCCGACGTCTCCGACATGGCGCGGAAGTGCCGCAGCAGGAAGGGGCCGACCCCGTGCACGCGGATCTCCGGGGCCGCGGCGGGCTCGGTGAGCAGGTGGCTGATCAGCCGGCCGGCGCGGGCGTGCTGCACCCAGACGTGGAAGGACTCGTAGCGGCGCCGGGCGTTGGTCAGGGCGCTCCAGGCACTGGGCAGGGTCATGGTGACCAGCAGCGGCAGCAGGACCGGGTGCAGCACCGCCAGTACGCCCGCCGCCGCGATCAGCGAGATCAGCGCACCGATCACCCGGGTGCCGTAGGAGATCATGCGGCGCGCGGACTCGGCGCCGTACTGGGCGGTGTCCAGCAGCTTGTGGAAGGCGTGGTCCTCGATCGCGGCCAGCTCCACGTTCGCCGCCCGTTCCAGGTACAGCTCGGTCGCCACCCGTTCCACCTTGGGCTCCAGCCGCCCGGTGGCATGGGTGGAGGCCGCCCGCAGCAGGACGGACACGAGTGACACGGCGGCCATGGCGGCCAGCGCCGGGGCGGCCGAGCGCAGGCGCTGCTCGATGTCCGGGCCGGCCAGCAGCCTGCCGAGCGCGCTGTTCACGGCCAGCAGGCCGACCGCCTGGGCGCCGCCGCGGACCGTTTCGGCGGCGAGGACGATCCGTGCGGCCCGGGCGTCGGCCTGCAGGGCCAGCCGCAGACTGGACGCCAGCATGCCGGGCAGCCGGACCACCATCGCGCGGAGGCTCAGCTCCAGGAAGGCGTCCGCGTGCTCGTTCCAGCCGACGTCGTACCGCAGCGGCCCCCCGAACAGCAGCCGCTCCGACCCGGACACCGCGGGCTCGGGCGTCCCCCGTCTCTTCCTCACGACCGACCTCCCCGGTCCTCCCCGAACGGCCACTATCCCCGGAGGGACCGGCAAGGGGCAGGGCGCGTGGGGGCGCACGGAGAAGTGCGGGGGAGTGCCGGGGCGTTCGGGCGCCTCTGGGGGAGAGGCCGGGCCGCGGTCGGGCGCGGAGGCAGGTCCCGGGCCGTCGGCGGGGCAGCCGGCCCGGGGAGGCAGGGCCGCGTCGGACATGCGCTACGGCCGGATGGGCGCGGTCGGCACACACGGCCCGCAGCCCCCTACGAGCGGAACCCGGCCCCAGGGGAGGTCACGGCCGGGGCTGGTGCAGCGCCCAGTCCGGGGTCGTCCCGGTCACCCGGCACAGGACCAGGTACAGCGGGATCGGCGGGGTGTACGGAACCGTGCTCTCGGGCCGGTGGATGAGCCGGGCGGTGCCGGTGACCAGGGCGCCGGGGGCGTAGTGGGCCGGGGACGGCCAGGGGAGCGCGTAGTCGGAGTCCGACGGAACGATCCACCACCAGCGGGCGCCGTCGGTGTACACACAGCCGAGCCGGGGCAGCCGGGGCACGACCAGCGGACCGAGCCGGTCGGGCACCGCCACGGCGTCCCGGCCGAGCGGAGCGGTCATGCCGTCGGGCAGCGTGAGCCGATGAGGCGTGTCGGGGACGGACCTGCGGCGCTGCAGCCTTACCAGGGTGTCGAGTCCGAGGCCCTGGCCGGCCGTGCTGGTACGGAAGGGGCCCCTGGCGTCACGCGGGTCGCCGCCGGCGGGGCCCGGGTCGATGGCCGCGGGCGCGTCGGGGCGGGCGGGGCCGTGCCGGTCCGGGCCGGCCAAAGTCCGCCGGTCCCGGTCGTGGCCGCCGGTCACGAGTGCTCCGCGGCGCGGTGCTGGTCGGGAGTCCGGTGCGGTGACTGGTGCGGCGGCCGGTCCAGTCTCCGGCGCTGCTCGGGCGCCTGGCGCAGCCCTCGCCCGGCAGTCCCGTGCCGGCCCTCCGGCGACTCGTCCTCGTCGGCGTCGTCCGCGCGGCCCGGCTTGGGGCGGGCCCCCCAGCCCAGGTCGTTGCTGGGGCCGGCGGTGTCGTCGGCGGTGCCGGCCCGGGCCAGCTCGGCCCAGACCAGGAGCCCGGGCCCGGACTCCTGGGCCCCCCAGGCCCGGCACAGCGCATCGACGAGAAGCAATCCCCTCCCGTGCTCCTCGTCGGGCCGCTGCGGGGACGGGTGGGGTTCGCCGGGGGCGCACCCCTCGTCGCGTACGGCTATGCGCACCATGTCGTCGTGGTCGTGCAGCTCGCACACGACACGACTGCTCGCGGTGTGCACGATGGCGTTCGTGACCAGCTCGGACACGACCAGGGCAGCGCTGTCGCAGGTGTCCGCGCACACCGACCAGCCGGTCAGCCGGGCGTGCGCCAGACGTCTCGCCTGGGCCACGGAACCCGGATGTGCGGCCAGCTCGAAGCGGAACCGGCGCCCGGCAGCACCCCACTGAGGGGCTGCTCCGGCGGCGGCACCGAGACCGGAACGGTCTGCGGCGGCGTCTGTTCCTAAGGGCGCGGACGGAATCACGCTTGCCACTATCTCCCCGCCGTGCACACTTGGCAAGGGTCACTCTGAAAATTGCAGAGTGCTGTGTGACTCGGTCAGAGGCCGTGGCACACTGCTCGCAACAGCACGTCGAGCGGCGCCAATTGGGGTCATCGAGGATCCGCCCCGGTCTTCGAATGCACCTTCGAATGGCGCCGCAGGGCTGTCGGAAAGCATTTCGGCTCAGGCTCCGGTGGGGCTTTCGGGCGAGTCTTCGATGGAGGTGGGAGCGTGAGCGAACCGCGGTCCGCGCCGACGGTGGGCCAGGTGGTCCTCGGCCGACGCCTGTTGGACCTGCGGGAACGCGCCGGCCTCAAGCGCGAGGAGGCCGCCCGCGTCCTGCGCGTCGCACCCGCCACCGTCCGCCGTATGGAGATGGCCGAGGTCGCCCTCAAGATCCCGTACCTGCAACTCCTGCTGAAGGCCTACGGCGTTCCCGACGACGAGGCCGAACTCTTCGTCCGGCTGGCCGAGGAGGCCAACAGGCCCGGCTGGTGGCAGCGCTTCCACGACATCCTGCCCGGCTGGTTCTCGATGTACGTCAGCCTGGAGGGCGCGGCGAGCCTCATCCGCTCCTACGAACCGCACTTCGTCCCCGGTCTGCTGCAGACCGAGGACTATGCGCGCGGTGTGCTCATGTCCGGCGCCATCGGCCAGACCAGCCCGGACGACATCGAGCGGCACGTCGCCCTGCGCATGCAGCGCCAGGAACTGCTCACCCGGCCCGACGCCCCCCGTTTCTGGGCGGTGATGGACGAGACCGCCCTGCGCCGCCCCGCCGGCGGACCGGAGGTCATGCGCGCCCAGATCGACAAGTTGCTCGAGGCCACGAAGCTGCCCCATGTGACCCTCCAGGTCGCCCCGTTCGCGAGCGGGCCGCACCCGGGGACGTACGGGCCCTTCGTGCTGTTCCGGTTCGCCATGCCGGAACTGCCGGACATGGTCTACAGCGAGTACCTGACCGGCGCGGTCTACCTCGACGCCCGCGCCGAGGTGGCGACCCACCTCGAGGTCATGGACCGCATGGCGGCGCAGGCCGCTACGGCACAACGCACGAAGGAGATCCTCCGGGATCTCCGCAAGGAGCTGTGAATGGATCGCATAACGCCGCGCGGACACGTCTACAACGGCATGCCCGCGCGGGACCTGGGCAGCGAGGGCTGGCACAAGCCCTGGAGCGGCGGCAACGGCGGAAACTGCCTGGAGGCGATGAAGCTGGCCGACGGCCGGATCGCGGTACGCCAGTCCACCGACCCGGACGGCCCGGCGCTGATCTACACCGCGGACGAGATGACCGCGTTCATCGAGGGCGCGAAGGCGGGGGAGGCCGACTTCCTGCTCTCCTGATCCGGCCGTGTGCCGCGCACCGCGCCACCGTGGGCGGCCCCGTCCGGCGTTTATTCGGCTGCGCGGCCGCGCACCCCGCGCCTACGGTGGACGCGGTTCAGGTGCGCAGGCAGCGGATCCTTCCGTCGCAAGTCATCGCTACCCCCCGGTCCGCCGAGCCCCACTCCGGCCGACCGGATCCCGGCGCCGTCCCACGGCCGGCCGCCGGGCGCGAAGGTTTACGTCACCGCCGCCGACCCCGATCTCTGAACCGCCACACGCTCACCCCGGCGGCAGCACCCCGCACAGCGCCTCCAGCGCCGCGCCGTAGGCGTGTTCGGCGGCCGACGCATAGCCCACCACCAGTCCGTCGCCCGCCGTCGGCTCCGCCTGCGGATGCCGGAACGCGGCGAGTCCGTCCAGTGCGACACCCTGCCACGCCGCGGCCTTCACCACGGATGGCTCGGTGCCCGGCGGCAGCCGCAGCACCGCGTGCAACCCGGCCGCGATCCCCGTCACCTCGACCTGCGGCGCGTGCACCGAGAGCGCGGCGACGAGCCGGTCACGCCGACGCCGGTAGCGCTGCCGCATCCGCCGCACATGACGGTCGTACGACCCCGAGACGATGAACTCTGCTAGCGCCAGCTGGTCCAGGACGCTCGCCCAGCCCTCCCGCTCGCCCTTCGCCGCGAGCACGGGGGAGACGTACCGCTGCGGCAGGACCATCCAGCCCAGCCGCAGCGCCGGCGACAGGCTCTTGCTGACCGACCCGACATGGATCACCCGCTCCGGATCCAGACCCTGGAGCGCACCGACCGGCCTGCGGTCGTAGCGGAACTCGCCGTCGTAGTCGTCCTCCAGAACGACCGTCCCACGCGCGCGTGCCCAGTCGATCACCGCCGCCCGGCGCTCCGGGTGCAGCGGGCCGCCGGTCGGGAACTGGTGCGCCGGCGTGAGCAGCACGGCCCGCTCCCGCCCCAGCACGTCCACCCGCGCACCGTGCTCGTCCAGTGGCAGCGGCACCGTCTGCACCCCGGCCGTGGCGAGCACCCCGCGGTGGAACTCCAGCCCGTACGCCTCCACGCCCAGCGGCCCGCGCAGCACGCCTCCCGCGCCCTGGCCGAACAGCAGCCGCAGCGCGTGCGCGAAGCCCGAGCAGACGACGATCCGGTCCGGGTCGGTCCGCACCCCACGCGCGCGTGCCAGATACTCGGCCAGCGCCTCCCGCAGTTCCCGCCGGCCGGCCGGGTCCCCCGGCCCGAACGCCTCGCTCGGAGCCGCCTGGAGTGCCCGCCGATAGCAGGCCGACCAGGCCGCCCGCGGGAACGCCGAGGCATCCGGCGTGCCCTGGCGCAGATCGTGCCGCGGACCACGCGCGCGTGCGGGTGCCTTCACGGGCGTCCGCGCGGCGTGCCGCAGCGGCTCCGTACGCTCCGCCACCCGGGTGCCCGACCCTTGACGGGCGGTCAGCCAGCCCTCCGCGACCAGTTCCGCGTACGCGTCGGCCACCGTGTTGCGGGCCACGCCCAGGTCCGCGGCGAGCGACCGGTACGGCGGCAGCCGGGTGCCCGGCGCCAGCCGTCCACTGCGCACGGCCTCCCGCAGCGCCCGGGTGAGCGCGGCCCTGCGCCCGCCCGGACCCGGCAGTTCCAGATGCAGATCGGCGCCGATCCGCTCGGCGGAATTGACCCACGATTCCGTCATGAAAATGCACCCTATCGCCGGTCTGTCGGGCTCGTAGGTTGAAGTCATGACGACGCACACGACGACGCACACGACCACGCACACGACCACGCACAAGACGACCGCCGCAGACGGCATCACCAGCGCGATCGCCGAGGCCGAGGCCTCCCGCACCCGACTGGACTTCGCGAAGTCCGCGCCGAAGGTGTTCCGCGCCGTCGTCGGCTTCGACGCCGCCGCCCGCGCGGGCCTCGACCCGGCACTGGTCGAGCTGATCCAGATCCGCGCCTCGCACCTCAACCACTGCGCCTACTGCCTGCACATGCACACCAGCGACGCCCGCAAGGCCGGCGAGAGCGAGGACCGCCTGCACATGGTCGCCGTCTGGCGCGAGGCCCGCCACTTCTTCACCCCGAGGGAGCAGGCCGCCCTCGCGCTCACGGAGGCCCTCACCCTCGTCGCCGACGCCGGCGTCCCCGACACCGTCTACGCCGAGGCCGCGGCCCGCTTCGACGAGGAGGAACTCGCCCACGTCATCGCCCTGATCTGCACGATCAACACGTGGAACCGGGTGGCCCTGTCGACGGGAAAGGTGGCGGGCACGGACGAACGCAAGTGACCCGAGCACGGCCGGCGCCCACGGCGCGACGCTCACGATCCGACCGTCCGGCCGGAACGCCGCCAAACGGCCACGAGGAACCGTCGGCCACCGCCTACACCCGCATCGGCCGATCCCCCGGCGAGACCGGGGCCGGCAGCCGTGAACTCCCCGTCAGATAGCGGTCGACGGCCGCTGCTACCGCCCGCCCCTCGGCGATCGCCCAGACGATGAGCGACTGCCCGCGCGCCGCGTCACCCGCGGCGAACACCCCGGGCACGTTGGTCGCGAAACCGTCGTCCCGGGCGATCGTGCCGCGCGGAGCGAGCCGCAGCCCCAACTGCCCGATCAGCCCGTCCTCCTGGTCCGGCCCGGAGAACCCGAGGGCGAGCAGCACGAGATCGGCCGGAATCGTCCGCTCGGTGCCCGCGACCGGCTGCCGCCGCTCGTCGACCTCCACCAGATGCAGCGACCGCACGTGCCCGCCGTCGTCCCCGGTGAAGCGGAGCGTGGACGCCGCGAACAGCCGCGCGTCCGCGTCCGCCGCCGGTGCCGTCCGCAGGTCCCGGGCCTCCTCGTGCGCGGCCGACAGCCGGTAGATCTTCGGGTACGTCGGCCAGGGCTCGGTGTCCTCGTCGCGCTCGGCGCCCGGCTGCGCGTAGATGTCCAGCTGGGACACGGACGCGGCCCGCTCGCGCACCGCGGTCCCCAGGCAGTCCGCCCCGGTGTCGCCGCCGCCGACGATCACCACGTGCTGGCCGGCCGCCGACAGCGGTGACACCTCCAGGTCCCCCTCGCACACCCGGTTCGCCAGCGGCAGATACTCCATCGCCTGGTGAATCCCGCTCAACTCCCGGCCCGATACCGGAAGTTCCCGCCACGCCGTGGCCCCCGTGGCGATGACGACGGCGTCGTACCGGCCCCGCAGCTCCACCGCCCCGACGTCCCGCCCGACGGCTGTCGACGTACGGAACTTCGTCCCCTCCGCCCGCATCTGTTCGATCCGCCGCTCCAGATGCCGCTTCTCCATCTTGAACTCGGGGATCCCGTACCGCATCAGGCCGCCGATCCGGTCGTCCTTCTCGTAGACGGCGACCGTGTGCCCGGCCCGGGTCAGCTGCTGTGCCGCGGCGAGACCGGTGGGCCCCGAACCGATGACGGCGACCGTCTTTCCGGTCAGCCGCTCGGGCGGCCGCGCCGGGACGAAACCTTCCTCCCAGGCCCGGTCGGCGATCGCGCACTCGACGTTCTTGATGGTGACGGCCGGCTGGTTGATCGCCAGGACGCACCCCGCCTCACAGGGCGCCGGACACAACCGGCCGGTGAACTCCGGGAAGTTGTTGGTCGCGTGCAGCCGGTCGCTCGCCGCCCGCCAGTCCTCCCTCGAGACGAGGTCGTTCCACTCCGGGATCAGATTGCCGAGCGGACAGGCCTGGTGGCAGAACGGGACACCGCAGTCCATGCACCGGTCGGCCTGCTTGCTGATGATGGGCAGCAGCGCTCCCGGGACATACACCTCGTCCCAGTCCCGCACCCGCTCCTCCACGGGCCGCCGCGGCCACTCCTGGCGCGGCGTGGTCATGAACCCCTTGGGATCGGCCATGGTCGTCTTCCTCGCGTACGGATACCGCGCGGGTACCGGGTGTACGACGGGCCGTACGTCATCGGGGGGGCGGCATCCTTCGGCACTCTTCCGGCCACGATACGTCCGCCCCGACCGGCGCGCAGAGCGGTGGACAGCGGGGTGGACGGCGGGGCGGACGGCGGGGTGGACAGCGCTTTCCGAGGGGACCGCTGATTGTCAGGGATAGGTCAGGCTGTCGGGGGCAGGCCCGGGTCAGGCCAGGGATGGGGCCGTACGGCGGTCAGGTGAGCGCCAGCACGTAGACCAGGGCGGTCGTGGCGGAGGCGACGGCGCGGACGTGGTTCCAGAACGTCCACTCACGCACGTACGCGGGCCAGTACACGGCGGCCTCCGGGGCGCCGGGGGTCAGCCGGGCCAGTCTGTCGTTGCGCGGGACGTTGGCGACCACCGTGAGCCCGAACGAGCCGAAGATGTACAGCGCGCTGCCCAGCAGCAGCTCGAGCTTTCCCGCGTCCGGCCACACCACGAACGTCACCACCGCGATCATCGCGCTCAGCACCGCCGAGCCGGTGAACACCGTCATGAAGGCAGGCCGTACCGCCGCGCCATTGATCGCGTTCATCGCCGACACTCCCTGCGCGGGCGGCAACGCGGCAAGCCCCCGCATCACGAAGGTCGAGAACGCGCAGAAGACGCCGGCCATCAGCCCAGTGCCGAGAATCCCCACCACGACCAGCACGAAGAACGGCCCGTCGATCATCTCCACGCCCCATCTCGTCTCGTCGCGTCCGGTCCGCGCGCCCGGCATCACCATCACTACCAGCAAATGCCCGGGAAACAGCGCCGGCCATGGCCGGGGAACTCGACGACATACGCCGGCGTCTCCCTCTCTCACTGCTTTGTCGCTAAATCCCCTCTCTCATCTCAGCCCACGTCCGCACCGGCGTCCTGCCAGGCCAGCAGCACGCTCTCCACCGCCGGGGCGATGCGGCGTCGTGCCTCGTACCGGGACACGCCGCTCATCAGCAGTTGGTCGTACGGCGTGTCCACGTGCCGTACCGCCGCCACGACCGCCGAGATCACCGCGCCCTCCGTCAGCGCCCGTCCTGCCGCGCTGCGCCCGACCCGCCCACTGCCCCGCGCGGACGCGTGCGCCGCGACAGCCCGCGCGCGATCGGCCGGGCAGCCGGGAAACAGCCGGAGGATCTCGGCCGCGAACGCCGCCGCGAACCGCTCGTCCTCCGCCGCCCTGCGCCGCGCGTCCCGTGCCCTCCGTCGGCGCCGCGCCTCCGCGTCCGCCAGGCAGCGGGCCTCGGCCCGGGCCAGCGCGGCCTCCTCGACGAGCACGCCCTGCCTCTCGTAACGGCTCTTGCGCCGGTTGAACCGCACCACCACGACCGACAGGCCGCTCTCCTCCCTGGACCTGCGGGTCAGTGCGGTGTCTCCGCGCGGCAGGAACACCAGGTGGCCGAGGTCCGCGCAGTCCAGGCAACGCGGCGCCCCGTCCTCCAGCACGAGCAGCGACAGCGGCCCGCGCCGGCACGCGGCACATCGCTTCGGCTTCAGCGCCTGGATGGCGACAAGCCGACCGGGGGAGTGGGGAGTTGAGGGAAGGGCCATACGCGGTACTTTCCCCGCCACCGCCCGCGCCTCCCACGCCTTGCCCACTCGCTCTCCTCCTCTCGCATGCCGTTCTCCTCCCCGCTCCCGAATGTGAACACCGGCACCCGCCTGGCCAACGGAGCGGAGCTCCGGCGGGCAGGCCACGCGGAAGCCCGCCGGGCCGTCCGTCCCCGGTCTGCCTCGCCACGCCGACCGGGCCATGGCCGCCGCCCTCGGCCGCCGCCTCCGCGCTGACGTCCTGCGCGCCGCCGACCTGCTGCGCCCGCTGGCCTACGCCCAGGGCCGGCGCTGCCCTGGGAAGGAGACCTCTGGGCGTTGCCATTCGGCGCCGTCAGCCGCCGTGGTTACACGGACCGCGACATCCGCCGGCCGCGCGAGGCGGCAGGCTCGTGCGGCGTCGAGGCCGTCGGGGACCACGCCTGTCCCCGACGGGCGCATGCTCACCGAGCCCGGCCCGGCCCGGACGGGCCGAGCCCTTCTCGGTGCTGCCCGCGCTTGGCGTGAGCCCCCGTCCACAGGCACTGCCGTGGGCCGCCGAGCCACCGCAGGCCACAGCTGATCCCGCCGAGCCACCGGACACCACAGCTGATCCCGCCGAGCCAGTGGACACCACAGCTGATCCCGCCGCTCTTCGCCCGCCGGACCTCGGCCCTGGGCCCGCACCGTCACCCCGCTGTCCGCCACCCGGCATCATGGGCCTGTGCGACTCGAAGCGATCACCTGGGACCGGCTCGCCGAGCTGCTCGCCGACCGGCTGGCGGGCCTGGAGACCGCCGACGGCGGTGCCTGGCCGCGTGTCGGCCTCGACGGTGCCCCGGCCGCCCGGCCCGGCGACCTCGCCGAGCGGGTCGGGCAGGCACTGCGTGTGCGTGGCCGGCCTTCACTCGTGGTCGGCGCCGAGGGGTTCTTGCGGCCGGCCTCACTGCGCCTGGAGCACGGGCGGCGCGACGCGGAGTCGTACTACGGCGGATGGTTCGACACCGGTGCCCTGTGGCGGGAGGTATTCGGCCCGCTCGACCCCGGTGGCAGTGGGCGCGTCCTGCCCGACCTGTGGGATCCGGCCACCGACCGGGCGACCCGCAGCACCTATGTCCAACTCCCGCCCGGCGGGATCCTGTTGCTCCACGGCCCCCTCCTGCTGCGCCACTGGTTCCCCTTCGATCTGACCGTGCACCTCCTCCTTTCCCCGGGTGCCCTGCGCCGCCGCACCCCCGAGGCCGATCACTGGACACTCCCCGCCTTCGAGCGCTACGAGTCGGAGACCGATCCGGCCGGCACGGCGGACGTCCTGGTACGCGCCGACGACCCACGCCATCCCGCCTGGAGCGGCTGAATCCGAACGGCCCGGCGGCGAGCCCGTGGTCGTACGGTCGCGGCTCAGAGCCAGCCGTTGCGCCGGAAGCCCCGGTACAGCGCCACGCACGCCCCCGCCATGACCGCCATGACCAGTGGGTAGCCGAACTGCCAGTGGAGCTCCGGCATGTGGTCGAAGTTCATGCCGTAGACCCCGCACACCATCGTCGGCACGGCGATCACCGCGGCCCAGGCCGTGATCTTCCGCATGTCCTCGTTCTGCGCGACGGTCACCTGGGCGAGGTGGGCCTGCAGGATCGAGTTGAGCAGTTCGTCGAAGGCGGCGATCTGTTCCTTGGCCCGGATCAGATGGTCCAGCACGTCCCGGAAGTAGGCCTGTATCTCCGGGGCGACGACTCGTATGGGCCGGGTGGCCAGGTCCTCCACCGGGCGGCCCAGCGGCACCACCGCCCTCTTCAGCTCCAGCAGTTCGCGTTTCATCTGATAGATGCGGCCGGGGTCGAGCCGTGCGCCGTTCTCGGAGAACACGTCCGTCTCGACCTGGTCGATGTCGGCCTGCACCGCGTCCGTGACGCTCAGGTAGTCGTCGACGACATGGTCGGCGATCGCGTGCAGCACGGCCGCGGGCCCCTTGGCGAGCTGGTACGGATGCGCCTCCAGCTCCTCGCGCAACGGGCCCAGCGAGCCGTGCCGGCCGTGCCGCACGGTGATGACGAAGTCCTCACCGACGAACACCATGATCTCGCCGGTGTTGACCACCTCGCTGGTCGCCGTCAGTTGTTCGTGCTCCACATAGCAGACGGTCTTGAACACCGCGAAGAGCGTGTTCCCGTAGTGCTCCAGCTTCGGGCGCTGATGGGCCTCGACCGCGTCCTCCACCGCCAGCGGGTGCAGGTCGAACAGCTCGGCGATGCCCGCGAACTCACGGTCCGTCGGCTCGTGCAGCCCGAGCCAGACGAACCCCTCGCCCGTCTTGCGCACCATCTTCACGGCATCGACGAGGTCGGTGCACTGCGGTACGCGCACGCCGTCCTGGTACGTCACGCAGTTGACCACCGACGAGCCCAGGGGCGACCGGGCGGGGTGGCTCAGGTCCACGCGCGGCCGTCGCCGGGCCAGCCGCGCCACCTTGCGCAGGCCACCGACCCTGCCGAGCCCCGTGACCTTGCGCAGATTCCCCGCCATGGACATCTGGATCTCCTCGCTTGGATCTCCTCGCGTAACGCTTTCGCGCCTTGCCGGGCCAGTCTGCCAGTCGAGGGCAAAACGCGGGTAAGCCTGTGGGAATATGAGGTTCCGCTTGGCTTCCGCCTGTGGACAGTGCGGCGGCGCCCCGGCCTCGGCCCCGCCCCGTGCTCGCGTTCGGGGCGTCGGACGATTCTGAACAAGACGCTCGAATGGGATGATCGGGGCATGACGCCATCCGACGGATACCTCCTGGACAACCGGCAGAACGAGGCGGGACAGCGCTTCGACGCCTTCGCCACCCTCTTCGATCCCACGACCTTCCGGCACATCGAGGCGCTGGGCATCGGGCCCGGCCTTCGTTGCTGGGAAGTCGGCGCCGGGGGCACCTCCGTGGTGTCCTGGCTCGCCGAGCAGGTGGGTCCCACCGGCGAGGTCGTCGCGACCGACATCGACACGTCGCGTCTCGCTTCCGTGGCTCGTCCGCCGGTGGAGGACCGCGTCCACGACGTGGGCGCGGAGGAACCGCCCGGTGAGGGCTTCGACCTGGTCCACGCCCGGCTCGTCCTCGTCCATGTCCCGGACCGCGAAAGGGCGTTGCGATCCATGATCCAGGCGCTGCGGCCCGGTGGCCGGCTGTTGGTCGAGGACGCCGACCCCGCTCTCCAGCCCTTGATCTGTCCCGACGAGTACGGGCCCGAGCAGCGGCTGGCCAACCGGCTGCGGCAGGGCTTCCGCAAGCTGCTCGCCGAACGCGGCGCCGATCTGTCCTACGGCCGCAAACTCCCGCGTCTGCTGCGCGAGGCCGGACTCGCCGAGGTGCAGGCCGATGCGTACTTCCCGGTGACGTCCCCTGCCTGTACCGCCCTTGAGGCCGCGACGGTCCGTCAGATCCGGGACCGTCTCGTCACCGCCGGGCTCGCCACCGACGAGGACATCGAACAGCACCTGGCCAACGTCGAGGCCGGCGGCATGGACCTGGCCACCGCCCCGATGATCTCGGTGTGGGGACGCAAGGGCTAGGGCTAGGGCTGGTCCGGCCGGTCCCTGCGACCGATGCCGTTCTGCGACCGGGTCCGGCCTCGACGGGTTCGTCCGGGCGTGCGGTGGCATCCGATGCACCCGGGCGCGAAGCCGCTTCCGCAGTCGGATGGCGCCCGGCATTGGCCGCACCACCCCGGGGTCGACTTCACGACGTCCTCATCGAGGCCGGCGCTCACCGGCTGACCCTGCTCTTCTCCGGCGGGCAGGCCACCGAGGTCCCGGGCGGATACCCTCCTTCGTCGCGGACAGGGGGGACGAGCCACTCACTCGACCGAGCGAACGCCGATCCCTCACCGGCTAGCCGTCGCCTCCCGGATGCGGCGGCCTGCCGCCGATCCTTTCCACCGCCTCCGCGCCCGCCCGGCAGCCCCGTGCCGCCGCCTCCTCCGGGTCCGCGCCCGCGAGCAGGGCGGCGAGGAACCCGCCGGTGAAGGCGTCACCGGCGCCCGTGGTGTCCCGCGGGACCGCCGGCGTCGCCGGGATCCGCGCCGGCGTGCCACCGGAACGGGCCACCAGCGCACCGTCCGCGCCCGCCTTGGCCACCACCAGCGGAACGAGACGGCTCAGTTTGGCCGCCGCGTCCGCCGGATCCGGCAGCCCCGTCAGCAGGCACGCCTCGTCCCGGCTGGGCAGCAGCACGTCCAGCCCCTCCGCGAACGCCAGGAACCGGTCCACCCCCAGCCGCACCAGGAAGCCCGCCGACGCCGGATCCATGCTGACCGGCACGCCACGCGCGCGTGCCGCGGCGAGTGCCGCCCGCGCGAGCTCCCAGCTCGGCTCTGTGAACAGCAGATACCCCGACAGGTGCAGCCGGGCGACGTCGTCGAGCAACGCGTCCGACCAGTCGGCGGGTTCGAGCCGCAAGGACGCCCCGCTGTCCGTGAGGAACGTGCGCTCCGCCGCCGCACCCGTGTCGACGAGGCAGATCACCGTCCCGGTGGCGGCCGCCGGATCGACCACCAGCCGGGGCCGCACCCCTGCCGCCACCAGCGCGCGCTCGTGCCACGCGGCCGCGTCCGCGCCCACCCGGCCCAGCAGCCGGACGTCCGCACAGCCGGCGTGCACCGCCCAGCAGGCCACGTTCGCGCCCGCGCCGCCCGGCAGCGTCCGGATCGCGGCGGCCGTGTCGGTGCCGGCCGCGAGCGGCCCCCGGTGCCGTGCGACCACATCCGTGACCACGTCACCCACGACCAGCAGGGCCCCGCTCCGGCCCGTGGTCACCCCTGGGTCCACGCCGTGGCGATCCGCGCCGCCAGCCGTACGTTGCCGCGCACGGCCGCCAGATTCGCGCTCAGGGACGCGCCGTCGGTGTGCCGGACCAGGTAGTCCAGCAGGAACGGCGTCACCGCCTGCCCGGTGACGCCCTGGTCCGCGCAGGCGCGCAGCGCGTCGGCCAGTACGCGCCCGTGCAGCTCCGGATCCAGCTGCTCCGCCTCGGGCACGGGCTGGGCGACGATCAGCGCCGACGCCGGCGCGTCGAGCGCGTCCTGGGCCCGCATGACGTCCGCCACCTGCTCCGGGGTGTCCAGCGTCCAGTCGACCGGATGTCCCGAGTCGGCGAGGTAGAAGCCCGGGAAGCGGTCCGTGCCGTATCCGGCGACGGCCACCCCCAGCGTCTCCAGCCGCTGCAGGGTCGCCGGAACGTCCAGGATGGACTTCACGCCGGCGCAGACCACCGTGATCCGGGTGCGTGCCAGCAGCCCCAGGTCGGCCGACTCGTCCTGGGTGACCGTCCACTCCCGGTGCACACCGCCCAGCCCGCCGGTGGCGAACACCCGGATGCCCGCGAGCGCGGCCAGCTGTGCCGTGGCCGACACCGTGGTCGCCCCGCTCACCCCGGCTGCCACGGCGAGGGGCAGATCGCGGTGGCCCAGCTTGCGGATGCCGTCCTCGTTCGCGACCCGCTCCAGCTGCTCCTTGTCCAGACCGACGCGGGGGCGGCCGTCGAGGACGGCGACGGTCGCCGGTACGGCGCCCTCCCGGCGCACCGCGTCCTCCAGCTCCAGCGCCACCTGGAGGTTGCGCGGGCGGGGCAGCCCGTGCGCGATGATCGTGGACTCCAGGGCCACCACCGGCCGCCGTGCGTCGATCGCTTCCCGGACTTCTTCCGACAACACCAGCACCACGCGCACCGCCTCCTGTCCGTCGGCCTTTCCTCCATCTCTGGCGGGCGCCGGCCGGCGCTAAACGCTTGCGGCCTGTGGGGGACGCCACCAGTCTGGGCCGCATGACGAACAACAGCACGCGTCTCGACCACGTCGTCCTGTGGGTCACCGATCCGGTCGCCGCGGCCGGCTTCTACGAGACGGCTGTCGGGCTGGAGCCGATCGGGGTCGCCGAGTTCGCCGAGGGAAAAGTGGCCTTCCCCTCTGTACGCGTCAACGAGGAGACCATCCTGGATCTCGCCCCGCTCACCTTCGCCGCACGGATGAGGATGCTGCCCGGTGCGGCCGAGAGCGCCGGCCACCCGGTCAACCACATCTGCCTGGCCCTGCCGGGCGTCCGCGCCCGCCTGGAGGACCACGGCGTCACCGTGTCGGCCATCGACCACGACCTGTCGGGCGCCCGCGGCAACGCCACCGGCAGCTTCTACTTCCGCGACCCCGACGGCAACGTCTTCGAAGCCCGGCACTACGACGACTAGCCGGGCCCGGTCAGAACAGCGGCTCGGGCAGGACCCCCTCCAGCGCGAGCAGTCTTCGCTTGGTCTCCAGCCCGCCCCCGAAGCCGCCGATACCGCCGTCGCTCTCCACCACCCGGTGGCAGGGCACGACGACCGGCAGCGGATTGGCCCCCATCGCCGCGCCGACCGCCTGCGCCCCGCCGGGCTGTCCGACCCGCCCGGCGAGATCGCCGTACCCCACCACGGTGCCGTACGGCACGCCGGCCGCCAGCTCGCGCAGCACCTGCCGGTTGAAGCCGGAGATCAGCGACCAGTCCAGCGGCAGGTCGAAGTCGTGGCGCTCGCCCGCGAAGTACGCCCGCAGCTGGCCTGCCGCCTCCGCCAGCAGCGGAGCGTCCGGATCCTCCACGGGAGCGGTGCCCAGCCGGGCCGCCAGCCCCTCCAGGGCGCGGTCGCGCACCGCGTCCGTGGCGTGGAAGACGACGTTGACGAGGCCGTCGCGGGTCGCCGCCAGCATCAGCGGCCCGATGTCCGTGCCCACCACGGTCCACACGACCTGCTGCTCATCCTGCCCATGGCTGTCCATGCGCCCACCGTACGACCCGCCACTGACAACGCCCGCCCCGCTCAGTCCGAACGCAGTGCCGCCCGCACCGCGTCGGGCTTGTTGGTGATGATCCCGTCGACACCGTAGCCCGCGACCCGGCGCGCTGTGGCGGCGTCGTTCACCGTCCAGGCGAACACCCCGAGCGGCCTGCCGTGCGGCCCGTGGAAGGCGTGCACGGCCGAGACGTACCCCAGGGTGAGCGAGGCGTACGAGGGGTTGACGAGGTCGGTGAAGCGCGCGTACGAGTGCAGCTGCGCCACGGTGGGCTTCCCGAGGTAGGCCGTGGTGACCGCGGGCCGCAGGGCGTGCACGGTCCGGATGCTCTCGGCGCTGAAGCTCTGCACGACGAGCCGCCGCAGATGCTTCCGGTCCAGCCAGCCCTCGGTGCCCAGGAGCTTCAGGGTCTGCTGCTCGAGGCCCGGATACAGCGCGGGATTCTTGATCTCCAGGAGCAGCTTCTCGTGGTTGTGCTCGACCCGGCGCATGTACTGCTTCAGCGTCGGCACGCGCGTGCCCGCGTACGCGGGGGAGTACCAGCTGCCCGCGTCCAGCCGGGCGATCTCGGCGGCGGTGAAGTCCTTCACCTTCCACGGTGCCCGGCCGGGGAAGACCTGCTCGACGTTGGTGGTGCGCCGGAGGCTGTCGTCGTGGATGACGACCAGCTCGCCGTCCTTGGTGCGCTGCACGTCGTTCTCGACCCAGGAGAAACCCAGCTGCGCGGCCTTGTCGATCGAGGCCAGCGTGTTCTCGGGGGCGTAGGCGGAGGCACCCCGGTGGGCGATCACCGTGGTATCGCCGACATCGCCGGCCCGGGCGGCGGACGTGGGGCTCAGGAGGGCCGCCGTGCCCAGGATCGCGGCGGCCGCGACGGCAACAACGCGTGCGTGCATGCAGACTCCTCGCGTCGAGCGAATACGGACAGCAACAAGACTGACAGCTGACCGTCACCGGCACCCGGGCGCACGATGACCACAGACCGAAGGGAGCTGTCCAAGTCCCCTCACGGCTGCCGCACAACTGGGGCAAGGCCGTGTTTCTTTGCCGGAAAATCGTTCGACCATTCCGGTGGAGGTCATACTCTCTGCGACAACCCTGACCGCCCGCGCGGTCCGGGGACCGGGGGGCATTTCACGTATTCCGGGACGCAAGAGGGCGGAAAGGCAGCCGCGGATGCAAGGCACGGTCGACGGATTCAGCTACGGGGCCGTCACCCCAGTGGTGGCCTATCTGATGGCCTGCCTCGGCGGCGCCCTCGGTCTGCGCTGCACCACCCGGGCACTGCTGGTCACGCACTCCTGGCGGCCCGCCTGGCTGACCCTCGGTGCCGCCGCGATCGGCTCCGGCATATGGACGATGCACTTCGTCGCCATGATGGGCTTCGCCATCAGGGAGGCCCCGATCCACTACGACCAGCCGGTCACCTACGCCAGCCTCGGCCTCGCCGTCGTCATGGTCGGCATCGGCATCTTCATCGTCGGCTACCGGGGCGCCACCGGCACCGCGCTGTTCACCGGCGGCACCATCACCGGTCTCGGCGTCGCCTCGATGCACTACCTGGGCATGGCCGGCGTGCGCTTCCACGGGCGGTTCACCTACAACACGCTCACCGTCGCCGCCTCCGTCGTCATAGCGGTGGTGGCCGCCACCGCCGCCCTGTGGGCGGCAGGACGTGTCCGCGGCTTCCTGTGGAGCGTGGGGGCGAGCCTCGTCATGGGGCTCGCCGTGAGCGGTATGCACTACGTGGGCATGGCGGCTCTCGGTGTCCACCTCGACGCCGCCTCCCACACCGGTGGAGGCGTTCCGGAGCCGTCCGTGCTCGCGCCCATGCTGATCGGACCGCTCGCCTTCCTGCTCCTGGCGGCCGTCGTCGTGGTCTTCGACCCGACGATGGTCCTGGGCCGGCCCGTCCACATGCCCGCCGAGCGCAAACCGGGTGTCCCGGCCGCGGCGGTACCCTCCCGCCTGGACCGCCGCCCCGCCCTCCACGAGGGGCGCCGCCCCGAGCACCACGGCTCCCGGAGCGCGTGAAACCGCAGATCGGGACCCGTTGTCAGTGCGGGGTCGTACGGTTGATGACATGCGGCCCGTTTCCCACATCGAACGCACGGTGGCGCCCTTCGAGGTCGTCAGCCCCTACCAGCCCAGCGGCGACCAGCCGACGGCCATCACCGACCTGGCCAAGCGCATCGAGGCCGGCGAGAAGGACGTCGTCCTGCTGGGCGCGACCGGCACCGGCAAGTCCGCCACCACCGCGTGGATGATCGAGAAGCTCCAGCGCCCCACACTCGTGATGGCGCCGAACAAGACGCTGGCCGCCCAGCTGGCCAACGAGTTCCGCGAGCTCCTGCCGAACAACGCGGTCGAATACTTCGTCTCGTACTACGACTACTACCAGCCCGAGGCCTACGTCCCGCAGTCGGACACCTACATCGAGAAGGACTCCTCGATCAACGAGGAGGTCGAGCGGCTGCGCCACTCGGCGACGAACTCGCTGCTCACCCGCCGCGACGTCGTCGTGGTCGCCTCGGTGTCCTGCATCTACGGCCTCGGTACCCCGCAGGAGTACGTGGACCGGATGGTCCCCCTGAAGGTCGGCGACGAGATCGACCGGGACGAGCTGCTGCGCCGCTTCGTCGACATCCAGTACACGCGCAACGACATGGCCTTCAGCCGCGGCACCTTCCGGGTCCGCGGCGACACCATCGAGATCTTCCCGGTCTACGAGGAGCTCGCCGTCCGCATCGAGATGTTCGGCGACGAGATCGAGGCGCTGTCCACGCTGCACCCCCTCACCGGCGAGATCATCAGCGACGACCAGCAGCTGTACGTCTTCCCCGCCTCTCACTACGTCGCCGGTCCCGAGCGCATGGAGCGGGCCGTCAACGACATCGAGAAGGAGCTCGGGGAGCGTCTGGCCGAGCTGGAGAAGCAGGGCAAGCTCCTGGAGGCCCAGCGCCTGCGGATGCGCACCACGTACGACATCGAGATGCTCCGCCAGATCGGCACCTGCTCCGGCGTGGAGAACTACTCGATGCACTTCGACGGCCGCTCGCCCGGCTCCCCGCCCAACACCCTCCTGGACTACTTCCCGGACGACTTCCTGCTCGTCATCGACGAGTCGCACGTCACCGTGCCGCAGATCGGCGCGATGTACGAGGGCGACGCCTCCCGCAAGCGCACGCTCGTCGAGCACGGCTTCCGCCTGCCCTCCGCACTGGACAACCGCCCCCTGAAGTGGGAGGAGTTCCAGGAGCGCATCGGCCAGGCCGTCTACCTGTCGGCCACCCCGGGCACCTACGAGCTGTCCCGTTCCGACGGTGTCGTCGAGCAGATCATCCGGCCGACCGGCCTCATCGACCCGGAGGTCGTGGTCAAGCCCACCGAGGGCCAGATCGACGACCTGGTGCACGAGATCCGCAAACGCACGGAGAAGGACGAGCGCGTCCTCGTCACCACGCTCACCAAGAAGATGGCCGAGGACCTCACCGACTACTTCCTGGAGCTCGGCATCCAGGTGCGCTATCTGCACAGCGACGTCGACACCCTGCGCCGGGTGGAGCTGCTGCGCGAGCTGCGCTCCGGTGAGTACGACGTCCTGGTCGGCATCAACCTCCTGCGCGAGGGCCTCGACCTGCCCGAGGTGTCCCTGGTGGCGATTCTGGACGCCGACAAGGAGGGCTTCCTGCGCTCGGGCACCTCGCTGATCCAGACCATCGGCCGCGCGGCGCGCAACGTCTCCGGCCAGGTCCACATGTACGCCGACAAGATCACCCCGGCGATGGAGAAGGCCATCGAGGAGACCAACCGCCGCCGGGAGAAGCAGGTCGCCTACAACAAGGCCAACGGCATCGACCCGCAGCCGCTGCGCAAGAAGATCAACGACATCGTGGCGCAGATCGCCCGCGAGGAGGTCGACACCGAGCAGCTCCTCGGCTCCGGCTACCGCAAGTCCAAGGACGGCAAGGCCGCCAAGGCTCCCGTCCCGGCGCTGGGTGACAAGGCGGCCAAGGGCGCGAAGGCCGGCAAGGCCGCCAAGGGCAAGGCGGCAGCCGTGGTTCCCACGGACCGCCCGGCGGCCGAACTCGCCGAGCAGATCGAGGAGATGACCGAGCGCATGCGCGCCGCCGCCGCGGAGCTGCAGTTCGAGATCGCGGCCCGGCTGCGCGACGAGGTCTCGGAGATGAAGAAGGAGCTGCGCCAGATGCGGGAAGCCGGTCTCGCCTGAGTCCCCTTCACCCTGCCGGACCTCGGTGTATGCGCCGAGTGTTGCAACACCGACACAAAGCGCGGGCCGGGGTTCGGCACTGTCGGTGCCCCTGCGTAGGGTTCTTGACAACCGCGCACTGCGCGGCAACAGGGGACCTTCGAGAGGGGATTCAGCGGTGTCCGTCAACTTGAGCAAGGGTCAGGCCATCAGCCTGGAGAAGAAGGACGGGGCCACCCTCACCGCGGTCCGTATGGGACTCGGCTGGCAGGCGGCGAAGCGGCGCGGGCTGTTCGGTTCCCGCACCCGCGAGATCGACCTGGACGCCTCCGCCGTCCTCTTCGCCGAGAAGCAGCCGGTCGACGTCGTCTTCTTCCGTCACCTGGTGAGCGACGACGGTTCCGTCCGTCACACCGGCGACAACCTCGTCGGCGGTGTCGGCCAGGGCGGGGACGACGAGGCGATCCTGGTGGACCTGCAGCGCGTTCCGGTCCACATCGACCAGATCGTCTTCACGGTGAACTCCTTCACCGGCCAGACCTTCCAGGAGGTGCAGAACGCGTTCTGCCGCCTCGTGGACGAGACCAACGGCCAGGAGCTCGCCCGCTACACACTCGACGGTGGCGGTGACTACACCGCCCAGATCATGGCGAAGGTGCACCGCGCGGGCACGGGCTGGACGATGACCGCCCTGGGCACCTCGGCCAACGGCCGCACCTTCCAGGACCTGATGCCGGCGATCCTGCCGCACCTGTAGGACCGCCCGCTCGACCGGCGGGGCGCACGACACAACGACACAGGGGGGCGACGGCGATGACGGCCGAGCTGGTGCGGGGACAGAACCACCCGCTGTCCCAGGTCCGGCTGGTGATCCGGATCTCGGCCGGGACACCGGTCCTGGCCGGGGCCACGCTCGGCGACGACAACGGCACGGTGCACGGCCCCCAGTGGGTGGCCCATCCCGGCGCCCCCGCTCTGCCCGGCGTCGAGGTGCCCCGGCAGGCCGCCGCGGAACACCGGCTGGCCGTCGACCTGGACGCGCTGCCCGAGGCCGTGCACCGCGTCGACGTGTTCCTCACCCTGCCCGCGGTCGCCGGAGGACCGCACGAGTTCGGTGCCGTCGCCGCCCCGCACACCGCGGTCGAGGGGCCCGACGGCACCGAACTCGCCTGCTACACCCTCACCGGCCTCGACACCGAGACGGCCGTGCTCGCCCTGGAGCTGTACCGCAGACAGGGCGCCTGGAAGGTGCGCGCGATGGGCCAGGGCTACGCCTCCGGGCTCGGCGCACTCCTCGCCGACCAGGGCCTGCACGACACGGCGGACATCATGGCCGCCGTCCACGCGGCCGCGGCCCATGACCCGTCCCGTGCACCGGCGCCGCCCTCCATCCCGTCACCGCACGAGACGCCGGCACACACACCGCACGACACCTCCCCGACCGTGTCGCACGACGCGCCCGCTTTCGCTCCGCACGACGCCTCGGCTCCCGCGCCGTACGACATACGCCGGCCCAAGACCCGGGACACGTCGGCGTCCGGGCCGACGCCCTCGTACGCCACGCAGCAGGGGCAGCCGGCGGCCTCGTACGACGCACAGGCGTCCGGCACCACCCCGCGGGACCCGGGAGCCCGGGTCGACTACACCCACCCCGGTCGTCGCCCGCACGGCACACCTGCGCCCGCTGCTCCCGGCGCCGATGACGGACCCGCACCGCCTGTCGCGGGTGACGCCGTGGGCTGGTCGATGGAGGAGCGGCTGTACAACCAGGTCTGGGGCATGTTCGAGGACCTGGCCCGGACGACGGCCGCGTACCGCAGCGCCGTCGACTTCGCCGACTCCCGCCTGGAGAAGGAGCTCGACCAGGTCCTCACCGACCCCCGCGACCGGCTCGGCACCACGGGCGACGCCGCACGCGAGGCGGCCCACGCCCGCCGGACGCAGCTGGTGGACCAGGCGCGCGCCGTCCTCGACCGCGACCTCGCCCAGCTCACCGCGGAGTCGGAGGTGGTCGAGCCCGCGCTCCCACCCGCCTACGCCGGCTGGGACAACCCGGTCTGGCACGCCTACCGGGTGCCCGCCGAGCCGCCCATGGCCCTGCGTCTCGGCGACCTCCACCTGCCCGAGAGCGTGCCGCTGCGCATCCCCCTCCTGGTCCGGCTGCCGCTGGAACGCGGCCTGTGGATCGACAGCGGTGCGGCCGCGGACTTCGACGGCCTCCCGGACTCCGCCGAGCTGCGGCGGCTGGCCGTGGAGGTGGCGGTGGCACTCGCGGCGCGGCTGCTCGCCGTCCACCCGGCCGGGGACTTCGCGGTACAGATCATCGACCCGGCCGGCGCGGGGGCCACGGCGTTCGGCCCGTTGACGCGGACCGGGGCACTCGCGGCGCCGCCCGCAACCGGGGCGGCAGGGGTGACGGCGCTGCTGGAGCAGCTCACCCGACGGGTCGATCTCGTGCAGATGGCGGTGCGCGCAGGCGCGCCCGAGTCGCTGCCGGCTGATGTCGACACCGCGCGTCAGCTGCTGATCGTGAACGACTTCCCGCACGGCTTCGACGACCGGGCGGTGACCCGACTGCGCTACCTCGCCGACGAGGGGCCCGACGTCGGTGTGCACCTCCTGCTGGTCGCGGACCGTGCGGACGCCGCCGCGTACGGCCCCCTGCTCGACCCGCTGTGGCGTTCGCTGATGCGACTCACCCCCCTGCCCGACGACCACTTCGCCGACCCCTGGGTGGGGCACGCCTGGACCTATGAACCCCCGGTGGTGCCACCCGGCAGCCAGATCGTGCAGCACGTCCTCGGCGAGGTGGCCAGAGCTCAGGCCAAGCGCAAGTAAACCTTCCTGACCAGGTACCTTGGTCTTTATTTTACTTTTCTCTTTACCTTTCCTTGGTGATTCGGGTACTGTCTTCCCTGCGGAGGGGAGTACTCCCTGACTGCGGCGCACCCGTCAGTACGGACCGGTTCCGGTCCCGGGGCGCCGGCCCGACGCGGGTGGAAGAGACCTCCGGCAGCGACGACGCTGATGTGTTTGCCGTTACGTAATGCCGGAGGTGCAGTGGACGTCACCGTGACCCTGTGGGTCCTGACCGTCGTGGGCCTCGCCGCCCTGATCGCGGTCGACTTCTTCATCGGGCGCAAGCCCCACGAAGTGTCGGTCAAGGAAGCCGGTGTCTGGACCGTCGTCTGGATAACCCTGGCCGGGCTGTTCGGTCTCGGTCTCCTCGTCCTCGGCGGCGGACAGCCGGCCGGAGAATTTTTCGCGGGATTCATCACCGAGAAGTCCCTGAGCGTCGACAACCTCTTCGTCTTCGTCCTGATCATGGCGAAGTTCGCGGTGCCCACGCAGTACCAGCAGCGCGTCCTGCTAGTCGGCGTGCTCATAGCCCTGGTCCTCCGGGCCGTCTTCATCGCCGCGGGAGCCGCGATCATCGCCGGCGTCTCCTGGGTGTTCTACCTCTTCGGCGCCTTCCTGATCTGGACCGCCTGGAAGCTCATCCAGGAGGCCCGCGCGGACGAGGAGGACGAGGAGTACGAGGAGAACAGGCTGCTGAAGGCCGCCGAGCGCAAGTTCGGCGTGGCCGACCGCTATCACGGCACCAAGCTGTGGATCCAGCGGAACGGCAAGCGGGTCATGACCCCAATGCTGGTCGTGATGCTCGCCATCGGCACCACGGACGTCCTGTTCGCCCTGGACTCCATTCCCGCGATCTTCGGCCTGACCCAGGACCCGTACATCGTCTTCACCGCCAACGCCTTCGCCCTCATGGGCCTGCGGCAGCTGTACTTCCTCATCGGCGGCCTGCTGAAGAAGCTGGTCCACCTCTCCTACGGCCTGTCGGTCATCCTCGGCTTCATCGGCGTCAAGCTGGTGCTGCACGCCCTGCACGAGTCCGGCGTCCACGTCCCCGAGATCAGCATCCCGGTCTCGCTCGGCGTCATCTGCGCGGTCCTGGTCGTCACGACCGTCACCAGCCTGATGGCCACGAGGAAGCAGACGGCCGTCGAGGCGGCGGACACCGGCGGGGAAGACGTCCGGAAGGCCGGCGTCGACGCCTGACCGAGCCCGCGGCATGGGCGCCCCCTGGTGGGAGCGGGCCTGCGCGCCGGCAGACCCCCGCTCCCACGTGCCGTGATCACGGCGGAAGGGATGAGAGGTATCCGAAAGGAACGGAATGCGAACCCTGTACGTCTCTGCGACCATCGCGGCATGATCACTCGGCTCCGGTCGCTGACCCGGCGATGGACACTCCTCGTGCCCGTCCTCGCGGTCGTCCTCCTGGTCTTCACCTGGGGCCGAGGCCTGCCGGGTGCGGTCGTCGCCCTGGTGACTCTGGTGCTCGCCGGGTCCGTCCTGGCGGCCGTCCACCACGCCGAGGTCGTCGCCCACCGTGTCGGCGAGCCCTTCGGCTCTCTGGTGCTGGCCATCGCCGTCACGATCATCGAGGTGGCCCTGATCGTCACCCTCATGGCCGACGGCGGCGACAAGAGTTCCACCCTGGCCAGGGACACCGTCTTCGCCGCCGTGATGATCACCTGCAACGGCGTCGTCGGGCTCTGTCTGCTCGCCGCCTCCCTGCGGCACGGCATCGCGGTCTTCAATCCGGAGGGAACCGGCGCCGCCCTGGCGACCGTGGCGACGCTCGCCACGCTCAGCCTCGTGCTGCCGACGTTCACCACCAGCAAGCCCGGACCCGAGTTCTCCCCGGTTCAGCTGACCTTCGCGGCGCTGTCCTCACTGATCCTGTACGGGCTGTTCGTGGCCACCCAGACCGTGCGCCACCGCGACTACTTCCTGCCGATCACCCGGCAGGGCGAGGTCATCACCGCCGAGGAGCATGCCAACCCCCCGTCCGTGCGCACCACCTGGATCAGCCTCGGCCTGCTCGGCCTGGCCTTGATCGGCGTGGTCGGCCTGGCCAAGGGCGTGTCGCCGACCATCGAGTCGGGCGTGGAGGCGGCGGGCCTGCACCACGCCGTCGTCGGCGTGATCATCGCCCTGCTGGTCCTGCTGCCGGAGACGATCGCCGCGCTGCGCTCCGCACGCAGGGACCGGGTGCAGACCAGTCTCAACCTCGCGCTCGGCTCGGCCATGGCCAGCATCGGCCTGACCATCCCGGCCGTCGCCCTCGCCTCCGTCTGGCTGTCCGGACCCCTCGTCCTCGGCCTCGGCTCGACCCACATGCTGCTGTTCGCGCTGACCGTCGTGGTCAGCTCCCTGACAGTCGTACCGGGACGGGCCACGCCCCTGCAGGGCGGTGTCCACCTGGTGATCTTCGCGGCCTACCTGGAACTGGCGATCAACCCGTAGCCGTCCGTCCGGTCCCGGCCGGTCAGCCCGTGGCCGGCTCCACCAGGGGCACGGGCACCGGGCGGGTCTCGGGCAGCAGGGCGAAGCAGGCCAGGCTGAGCAGTGCGACGCCCGTGAGATAGGCGCCCACGCTCCACGGGACGCGCCCGCTGTGCTCCGCGAGCGCCGTGGCCACGATCGGGGTGAGGGCGCCGCCGAGGACTCCACCGAGGTTGTAGCCCACCGCGGCCCCCGTGCAGCGCACCCGCGCCTCGTACAGCTCGGGCAGGTAGGCGGCGATCACCGCGAACATGGTGATGAAGGAGACCAAGGCTCCCAGGATGCCCAGGAACATCAGCAGTGGCCGGCCGGTGGCCAGCAGCGCGACCATCGGGAGCATCCACAGGCAGCAGGCCGCGCACCCCGTGAGGCACATCGGCCGGCGCCCGTACCGATCGCCGAGCAGAGCCATGAATGGCGTGAGGGACGCCTTGATCACCACCGCGGCCATGACACAGGTCAGCATCACCGTCCGGCTCACCCCGAGCCGCTCCGTGGCGTAGGCCAGCGACCAGGTCGTCACCGTGTAGAAGACGGCGTACCCCGCGGCCAGCGCCCCCGCCGTCAGCAGCACCAGCCGACCGTGATGCCGGACGACCTCGATGAACGGCACGCGCGCGTGGTCGTCGATCTCCAGGAACCGAGGGCTCTCGGCGAGCGACGAGCGCAGCCAGAGCCCGGACAGCGCCAGCGCTCCCGCCGTCCAGAACGGCACCCGCCACCCCCACGCGCCGAACTCCGCGTCGGACAGCGTCGCCGACAGGGCGAGCATCACCCCGTTGGCGAGCACGAACCCGAGCGCGGGACCCACCTGCGGAAAGCTGGACCACAGCACGCGCCGCCCGGGTGGCGCGTGCTCGGCGGTCAGCAGGACCGCGCCGCCCCACTCGCCGCCGAGGCCCAGCCCCTGAAGGAAGCGCAGGGCGAGCAGGAGCGCGGGCGCGGCCACACCGATCGATCCGTACGACGGCAGACAGCCCACCGCGACCGTCGAGGCGCCCGTGAGCAGCAGCGAGAGAACCAGCACGGGCCGCCGTCCGCGCCGGTCGCCGAGGTGCCCGAACAACACCGAGCCCAGCGGCCGGGCGACGAACCCGGCTCCGAACGTCGCGAAGGCCGCCAGCGTCCCCGCGAGCGGCGAGAACGTCGGGAAGAACAGCGGCCCCAGGACCAGGGCGGCCGCTGTGCCGTAGACGAAGAAGTCGTAGAACTCGATCGCGGTCCCCGCCAGGGAGGCCGCGGCGAGCCGCAGCATCGACGGTGTCCCTACGGTGCGTGCAGCTTTCATGTCGCGTCAACTACCCACCGTGATCACGGGTTACGGGGGCGTGTGGAGGTGACGAGAGCGACCGGAGTGCGCGCCGGGACGGCGGCGTGCGCGGCGCGCCGTCCGCCCCGGTCACCGTGATAGACCGGGTGCCAGTAGCGGTCGTCGACGTACCGCCCCGAACGGACCGGAGGAACCGTGCCCCGTACCCTGGCCACCGCCCCGATCATGATCCTCAACGGGCCCAACCTGAACCTGCTCGGCCAGCGCCAGCCAGAGATCTACGGCAGGGACACACTGGCCGACATCGAGGCGCTGTGCGCCAAGGCCGCGGCCGCGCACGGCGGTACGGTGGACCTCAGGCAGTCCAACCACGAGGGTGAACTGGTCGACTGGATCCACGAGGCACGCCTGAACCACTGCGGGATCGTCATCAACCCCGGTGCCTACTCCCACACGTCGGTCGCGATCCTGGACGCACTCAACACCTGCGACGGCATGCCCGTGCTGGAGGTGCACATCTCCAACATCCACCAGCGCGAATCGTTCCGGCACCACTCCTACGTCTCGCTGCGTGCCGACGGGGTGATCGCCGGATGCGGCGTGCAGGGCTATGTCTTCGGTGTGGAGCGCGTGGCCGCCCTGGTGGGCGCGGCCCAGGCGGACGCGTAGCTACAGCCGGCCCGCCTCCACGATCCGTCGCAGGAACCGCCGCGTGCGCTCCTGCTGCGGGTCGCCGAACACCTGCTCGGCGGTGCCGCGTTCCAGGACGACGCCACCGTCCAGAAAACAGACCTGGTCGGCGACGTCCCGTGCGAAACCCATCTCGTGCGTCGCCAGCACCATGGTCATGCCGTCGTCCTTCAGGTCCCGGACCACCTCCAGCACCTCGCCCACGAGTTCGGGGTCGAGCGCCGCGGTGATCTCGTCCAGCAGCAACAGCCGGGGCCGCACGGCAAGCGCCCGTACGATCGCCGCCCGCTGCTGCTGACCGCCGCTGAGCCGGTCCGGGTAGGCATCCGCCTTGGCACCCAGTCCGAGGCGCTCCAGGAGCTCCCCGGCCCGTTCCTCGGCCTCCGCTCGGGAGACGCCGTGCACCCGGCGCGGGGCCAGCGTGACGTTCTCCAGCACGGTCATGTGCGGGAAGAGGTTGTACGCCTGGAAGACCACGCCGATCCGGCGCCGTACCGCGTCCTGGTCGACGCGGGGATCGGTGATCTCCTCTCCGTCCAGCCAGATCGCGCCGTCGTCGACCTCCTCCAGGAGGTTGGCGCAGCGCAGCAGAGTGGACTTGCCCGAGCCGGAGGCGCCGATCAGGGCGGTCACCGTGTGCGGTGCGACCTCCAGATCCACGTCCCGCAGCACGACGGAGCCGCCGAAGGTCTTGCGGACGGACTCCATGCGCAGCACGGGCGCGTGTGCGTCGCTCACAGCGAACCTCCCTGGGCCCGCCGCCGGTCCATCCGGGCCGTCACCCAGTCCGTGAAGCGGGTCATCGGAATGGTCAGCGCCACGAACACCAGGCCCGCGACGATGTACGGCGTGTAGTTCAGACTGCGGCCCACGATGATGTCGGCCGCCCTCACGGCGTCCACCGCGCCGCCGATCGACACCAGACCGGTGTCCTTCTGCAGCGACACCAGGTCGTTGAGCAGCGGCGGCACCTGACGCCGTACCGCCTGGGGAAGGACGACGTAGCGCAGGGCCTGCCGGTTGGTCAGGCCCAGCGAGCGGGCCGCGGCGCGCTGCGAGGGGTGGACCGACTCGATGCCGGCCCGGAACACCTCGGCCACGTACGCCGAGTACGTCAGCGTCAGCGCCGTACCGCCGAGGAGCACCGGATCGACCGTCACGCCCTGCAGTCGCAGGGCCGGCACCCCGAGGACGACGATCATCAGATTGATGATCAGCGGAAGGCCGCGGAAGAAGTCGGTGTAGGCCGCCGCCAGCACACGCAGCGGAAAGAACACCGGGCCGCGAAGGGTGCGCGCGATCGCGATCAGCATGCCGAGGACCAGGACGGCGATGCCGCATACCGCGAGCAGGCGGACGTTCAGCCACAGCCCGTCGAGGACCTTCGGCAGTGCCTCGCGCGCGTAGTGCGCGTTGAAGAACGTCTCCTTGGTGCGCGGCCAGCCCGGCGCGTTGACCACGACCAGGTACAGCACGACGGCCGTGACCAGCGTCGAGAGCGCCGCGATGGCCGTGGCGCGGCGGGCACGCGCGCGTTGGTGGCGCTCGCGCTCCAGCCGCCGCTCCGAGGGCGCGTAGCCGTCACCGGCGCCGCCGCCCGTCGTGCCACCCTTGCCGTCGGCCCCCTCCCGGGCCGACTCGTCCTTGACGACCGTCACTTGAGCACCGGGGCGTCGACGGCGTCGGAGAGCCACTGCTTCTCCAGCTTCGCCAGCGTGCCGTCCCTGCGCAGGGCGTCCACGGCTCCGCTCACGCACGAGGTCAGCGCGCTGCCCTTGTCCAGCACCAGCCCGAACTGCTCGGGTGTGCCGCCCTGGTTCTCGAACTGGCCGACGATCTTCGCGTTCGTCACCTCGGCCGAGGTGATGTAGAACGCCGTCGGCAGGTCGACGACGATGGCGTCGACCTGGCCGTTCTTCAGCGCCGACTTGGCCTGGTCGTTCTTCGCGAACGCGGCGGCCTCCTGCTTCGGCTTCACCACGTCGGTGATGTAGTCGAGGCTCGTGGTGCCCACCTGCGCGCCCAGCTTGAGGTTCTTCAGATCCGCGATGCGCGTCGCCTTGGCGGCCTTGCCACCCTTCAGCGCGATGACGGCCTGACGCACGTCGTAGTAGCCGGAGGAGAAGTCGACGGCGTTCTTGCGCTCGGCGCTGATCGACACCTGGTTGACGTCGAAGTCGAAGGTCTTCACGCCGGGCGCGAACGCCTTGTTGAACGGCACGCTCTGCCAGACGACCGCGCTCTTGCCGTAACCCAGCTGCCGGGCCACGGCGTAGGCGACCGCCGACTCGAAGCCCTTGCCGTTCGCGGGCTTGTCGTCCTTGAACCAGGGCTCGTACGCCGGTTCGTCCGTCGCGATCGTCAGCTTTTCGGACGCCTTGGTGGCCAACTTGCCCTTGGCGCAGCTCTTCGCGGCCGAGCCGGACGGGGCGGCCGACGCCTTCCCGTCGGGCTGCGGAGCACAGCCGACAGCGGTGGCGAGCAGGGCTACGGTGACGGCGGCCGGCGCACGGCGCAGGGTGCGGGGGGCGAGGTACATGGCGGGAGATTGGCAGCGAACCCGGCGTTTGTCCAGGTCACGACCGTAACTGTCCGCATAGTGGGAGCGTGTGTTGCAGGCGTGTGAACGTCGCGCACGGCGCGGGGCGTTGGCCAGGCCGCCGGTCGAGGGCGGGGTTGGAGACCGGCGGCCCTACCGCACAGGAGCCGTCATCCTCTGCGGGGCTGCCACCAGTTGACTGCGTGACACGGCGCGCCGGGAGCGCGCACGCGCCCCCGGTGTGAGCGAAAAGTTCACACGGGGCGCGCGACACAATGGACGCGCCCGGCGCTCACCATCCGCGCGCGTGCCACTCCGGCAGGTGCGGCCGCTCCGCCCCGAGGGTCGTGTCGTTGCCGTGTCCCGGATACACCCAGGTCTCATCGGGCAGCACGTCGAAGATCTTCGTCTCCACGTCGTGGATCAGGCTGGCGAACGCCTTCGGATTCTTGTGCGTGTTGCCGACGCCGCCCGGGAACAGGCAGTCGCCGGTGAAGACGTGCGGGTGGCCGTGCGGGTCGTCGTAGAGGAGCGCGATCGAACCCGGGGTGTGCCCGACGAGGTGCCGCGCGGTGAGTTCCACCTGCCCCACCCTGATGACATCGCCGTCGTCCACGAGAACATCGGTGGGCACCGGGATGCCGGACGCGTCCTCGCGGCCGGCGTACGTACGCGCGCCCGTGCCCGCGACGACCTCGGCGAGCGCCTGCCAGTGGTCGCCGTGCCGATGCGTGGTGACGACGGACGCGATGCCGTCGTCACCGATCATGCCGAGGAGTGCCCCCGCCTCGTTGGCGGCGTCGATCAGAAGCTGCTCGTCGGTGGCCCGGCAGCGCAGGAGATAGGCGTTGTTGTCCATCGGGCCGACCGCGATCTTCGTGATCATCAGGTCTTTGAGCTCGTGCACATCCGCCGGTCCGCCGACCCTGACCTCTCCGGTGTACGTCATGGTGATCAGCCTATAGCGGGCAGCGGCCCGCAGACCGTCGGCGGCCTACAAAGGAGGCAGCCTCGGGAGCGCGCCCTTCGTGGTCAGGCCGGAGCCGTCGCGCCGCCCGGCGAGCCACCCCAGCACGTCGGCGGCCGTGCCCTCGACCACGACCGGTCCGCCCGACGCGCCGCCGCCCGTGGTCCGGATCCGGCCGTTGCCGGTGTCCAGAGCGGTCGAGGGCACCTCCTTGTGCCCGGCGAAGCGCTCCGCCAGGAAGTCGATCTCCCGCTCCGTGAACTCCGCCGGAAGATCCTCCAGCTCGTATCCGATCCCGAGGTCCACATGGTGCAGCTCGACCTCGGCCCACCGCCGGAACGGCACCCGGGAAGCGGAGTCGGTGACCCCGTTGCGCAGCTCCACCGTGCGGGTCCAGTCCGCCGGCGCGTCCCCCGTCGCCTGGAAGCGGGCCGCGGTCTCGCGCAGGTCGGTGAGCTGGAGGTCGAGGGGGCGCGGGGCGTCACGCGCGATGTCGGAGTCCCGCGCCTCGGCGCTCTCGTACATGGGCCGCCCCTCGAGCACGTTCACGAGCGCGTCCGCGTTGCGGGCGAGATGGGCGAGGACGTGCCCGCGGGTCCAGCCCGGGAGCCGTGACGCCTCGGCGAGCGCGGCGTTGTCCAGTTCGGCGACCGCGCTGAGGAGCCGTGCGGTCGCGCCACGTACAGATGCCAGGTCATGAGCGTGATCAATCATGAGCCTGACACTAGCCCCGCCACACCTTTGGGTGAAGGTGGTGAAGCACGTCCGCAAATCGAAAGCACGTGCTATATCGTCGAAGGTGGCGTCGGGCATGCTGGATGGTCGGTGGTTGTTATGCAACCGGGCAATCCGACCGGCGTTGTCAGTGGCTCCCCCTAGTCTGAAGAAGCACGGGGGCCCCGCCCCTGTCACTTCTCTCAAGAAAGGTGCGGACCGGCGTGGCCGACCGTCTCATCGTCCGTGGCGCGCGCGAGCACAACCTGAAGAATGTCTCGCTCGACCTGCCTCGTGACTCGCTCATCGTCTTCACGGGCCTGTCCGGGTCGGGCAAGTCCTCCCTGGCCTTCGACACGATCTTCGCGGAGGGCCAGCGGCGCTACGTGGAGTCGCTCTCCTCCTACGCGCGGCAGTTCCTCGGCCAGATGGACAAGCCGGACGTCGACTTCATCGAGGGCCTGTCCCCGGCGGTCTCCATCGACCAGAAGTCGACCTCGCGCAACCCGCGCTCGACGGTCGGCACCATCACCGAGGTCTACGACTACCTGCGTCTGCTCTTCGCGCGGATCGGCAAGCCGCACTGCCCCGAGTGCGGCCGCCCGATCTCCCGCCAGTCGCCGCAGGCCATCGTGGACAAGGTCCTGGAGCTGCCGGAGGGGAGCCGCTTCCAGGTGCTGTCGCCTCTCGTGCGCGAGCGCAAGGGCGAGTTCGCCGACCTCTTCGCCGACCTCCAGACCAAGGGCTACTCCCGCGCGCGCGTGGACGGGCAGACCATCCAGCTCTCCGAGCCCCCGGCGCTGAAGAAGCAGGAGAAGCACACCATCGAGGTGGTCGTGGACCGCCTGACGGTGAAGGAGTCCGCCAAGCGCCGGCTCACCGACTCCGTGGAGACCGCCCTCGGCCTGTCCGGCGGCATGATCGTGCTCGACTTCGTCGACCTCCCCGAGGACGACCCCGAGCGCGAGCGCATGTACTCCGAGCACCTGTACTGCCCGTACGACGACCTCTCCTTCGAGGAGCTGGAGCCCCGCTCCTTCTCCTTCAACTCGCCCTTCGGCGCCTGCCCGGACTGCACCGGCATCGGCACCCGCATGGAGGTCGATCCCGAGCTGATCGTCCCGGACGAGGAGAAGTCCCTGGACGAGGGCGCCATCCACCCCTGGTCCCACGGACACACCAAGGACTACTTCGGCCGCCTGATCGGCGCCCTCGCGGACGCGCTCGGCTTCCGCACGGACATCTCCTTCGCGGGCCTGCCCCAGCGCGCGAGGAAGGCCCTGCTGTACGGCCACAAGACCCAGATCGAGGTCCGTTACCGCAACCGGTACGGCCGCGAGCGGGTGTACACCACGCCCTTCGAGGGCGCGGTGCCCTTTGTGAAGCGCCGGCACAGCGAGGCCGAGAGCGACGCCAGCCGCGAGCGCTTCGAGGGCTACATGCGCGAGGTCCCGTGCCCCTCCTGCCAGGGCACGCGCCTGAAGCCGATCGTCCTCGCGGTCACGATCATGGAGAAGTCGATCGCCGAGGTCTCCGCGATGTCGATCAGCGACTGCGCGGAGTTCCTGGGCCGGCTGACGCTGAACGCCCGCGACAAGAAGATCGCCGAGCGCGTGCTGAAGGAGGTCAACGAGCGGCTGCGCTTCCTGGTCGACGTCGGCCTGGACTACCTGTCGCTGAACCGCGCGGCCGGCACCCTCTCCGGCGGCGAGGCCCAGCGCATCCGCCTGGCCACCCAGATCGGCTCCGGCCTCGTCGGCGTCCTGTACGTCCTGGACGAGCCGTCCATCGGTCTGCACCAGCGGGACAACCACCGGCTGATCGAGACCCTGGTCCGGCTGCGCGACATGGGCAACACGCTCATCGTCGTGGAGCACGACGAGGACACCATCAAGGTCGCCGACTGGGTCGTGGACATCGGTCCCGGTGCCGGTGAGCACGGCGGCAAGGTCGTGCACAGCGGCTCCCTGAAGGAGCTGCTGGAGAACACCGAGTCGCAGACCGGCGCGTACCTCTCGGGCCGCAAGGCGATCCCGCTTCCGGACATCCGCCGTCCCCGCGACCCGTCCCGCAGGCTCACCGTGCACGGCGCCCGCGAGAACAACCTGCAGGACATCGACGTGTCCTTCCCGCTGGGTGTGTTCACGGCCGTCACTGGCGTCTCCGGGTCCGGCAAGTCGACCCTGGTCAACGACATCCTCTACACGCACCTGGCCCGCGAGCTGAACGGCGCGAGGAACGTCCCCGGACGGCACACGCGCGTGGACGGCGACGACCTGGTCGACAAGGTCGTGCACGTCGACCAGTCGCCGATCGGCCGCACCCCGCGGTCCAACCCGGCGACGTACACCGGTGTCTTCGACCACGTCCGCAAGCTGTTCGCCGAGACCACCGAGGCGAAGGTCCGCGGCTACATGCCGGGCCGCTTCTCCTTCAATGTCAAGGGCGGCCGCTGCGAGAACTGCGCGGGCGACGGCACGATCAAGATCGAGATGAACTTCCTCCCGGACGTCTACGTCCCGTGCGAGGTCTGCCACGGCGCCCGGTACAACCGGGAGACCCTGGAGGTCCACTACAAGGGCAAGTCCATCGCCGACGTGCTGAACATGCCGATCGAGGAGGCCACCGACTTCTTCGAGGCCGTCCCGGCCATCTCCCGGCACCTGAGGACGCTGAAGGACGTCGGCCTCGGTTACGTCCGCCTCGGCCAGTCCGCCACCACCCTCTCCGGCGGTGAGGCCCAGCGCGTGAAGCTGGCCAGCGAACTGCAGAAGAGGTCCACCGGGCGCACGGTCTACGTCCTGGACGAGCCGACCACCGGTCTGCACTTCGAGGACATCAGCAAGCTCCTGAAGGTCCTCGGCGGCCTGGTCGACAAGGGCAACACGGTCATCGTCATCGAGCACAACCTCGACGTGATCAAGACCGCCGACTGGATCGTGGACATGGGTCCGGAGGGTGGTGCCGGTGGTGGCCTGGTGGTCGCCGAGGGCACCCCCGAGGAGGTCGCCGGGGTTCCGGCCAGCCACACGGGCAAGTTCCTGCGCGAGATCCTCGGCGCCGACCGGATCAGCGACGCGGAACCGGTGCCGGCGCAGCGGGCCGGCACGGCCAAGAGGACGGCCGCCGCGAAGACGGTGGCGAAGAAGACGGTGACGGCCAAGGCCAACAACACGGCGACCAGGAAGGCCGCCGCGGCCACGAAGAAGGCGACGCCCGCGAAGAAGACGACGCGGGCACGCAAGGCCTGACACACCACCAGAAAGACGGCGCCCCGCGGGAACTCCCCGCGGGGCGCCGTTCGTTCCACCATCAGCCGCCCCGGCTCCGAGGTCCGACAGGTCCCCGCCCCTCGGCTCCGGCCGCACCTTGACAACAGCAGAGCGGAGCAGAGGTGAAGGGGCCGCTCAGAGTTCGCCGACTTCCGCCGCGTAGGGCGGCTCGGCCCCCGCCCGCGAGCAGGTGATCGCCGCCGCACGTGCCGCGAAACACAGCAGCCGCGTCCAGCCATGAGTCCCGAGGGTGGCGAGCGCCTCCGCAGACAGTGCGTCCAGGGCGGAAAGCCCGTGCAGCAAGGCGGCGTTCACCGTGTCACCGGCGCCGATGGTGTCCACCACGGCGACCTTCTCACCCGGTACGGAGTACTCCGCGCCCTCCCGGGTGAATACGGTCAGGCCCTCCCCGCCCCGGGTCACCACGACGGCCGCCGGCCCAGCGGCCAGCCACTCGCGCGGCGTGCCGCCCAGCCACTCGGCATCCTCCGCGGAGAGCTTCAGCAGCGTCACCGAGGGCAGCCAGCTCTTGAAACGCGCCCGGTAGGCATCCGCGTCCGGGATCAGTCCCGCCCGGATGTTGGGGTCGAGCGCGGTGAACAGCCCCTGTCCGGCCGCCGTGCGCATCAGCTCCTCATACGCGCTCGCCCCGGGCTCCAGGACGAGCGAGCAAGTGCCGAACGACACCGCGCGCGTGTCGGCGGGAAGCGTGGCGGGGGTGGTGAACAGGCGGTCGGCGGTGCCGTCGACATAGAAGGAGTACGCGGCCGAGCCACCGGCGTCGATCGTGGCCACGGCCAGGGTCGTCGGCTCCGGCCCGCGCTCCACCACCGACACGTCCACCCCCGCCCGCCGCAGCCCGTGGAGCAGGGCCTCCCCGAAGGCGTCATGCGAGGTCCGGGAGCAGAAGGCGGTGGGGGAGCCGAGCCGGCCGAGGGCCACGGCGGTGTTGTACGGCCCGCCGCCGAGCGCCGGCTTCAGGTCCGCGAGGGCACCGGAGCCCTGCGGTACCAGGTCGATCAGTGCCTCACCGGCGACGACGATCACGAGGCGGTTCCCTTCTGCGACAGCGTGGATGATGCGGTGTGCTCCGACTCCTGGGACCCGCCAGGCTCCTGGGACCCGCCAGGTTCTTCCGGGCAGCCGCAGGACGTGCGGTGGACGAACGCGCACGGCAGCCGCACCGTCCGGGTCGGCCGGTGCGCCTCCTCCAGACGGCCCAGGAGCAACTGGACGGCCCGTGCGCCCAGTTCCCTGCTGGGCTGGGCGATGGTGGTGAGCCGGGGGGAGAACAGGTCGGCCCAGGCGAAGTCGTCGAAGCAGCACAGGGCGATGTCGTCCGGGACGGACCGGCCGTGACGGCGCAGGGCACCGAGGGCGCCGATGGTCATCGCGTTGTTGGCCGTGACGAGCGCCGTGGGCGGATCGGGCAGGGCGAGAAGGGCGGCCGTGGCCCGCTCGGCACCCGCGGACTCGGAGTTGCCGGACACGAGAAGCCGTTCGTCGTGGGCCACCCCGGCGGCGGTGAGGCCGGCCTGGTAGCCGGAGACGCGCTCATTGGTGGTGCTGAGCCCGGGCAGGCCGGCGACCAGACCGATCCGGCGGTGGCCGAGGCCGGCGAGGTGAGTGACGAGACGGGCGGTCGGTTCGGTGCTCTCGGCGCAAACCTGGTCGTACCAGGGCGCGTCCGCGGCGGAGGCGGGGCCCGCTCCACCGCCGGGCACGGTGCCGTCAGCCAGGTCCGTGTCGATCACCCGGTCCAGGAAGACGGTCGGTACGGCGTGGCGGCGGAGATAGCCGACCAGATCGTGCGGGCGCGCCGAGGGGGCGACGATCATGCCGTCCACCCGGCGCTCATGGAGGAGCTGGACGACCTTGCGCTCGTGCCGGGGGTCGTCGTGCGGGTCCGCGATGAGCAGGCTGTAGCCCGCTTCCAGGGCGGCGGCCTCCACGCCCTGGAGGATCTCCGTGAAGTAGGGATTGCTGATCGCCGACACCGCGAGCCCGATGGAGCGGGTGCGGGAGGTCACCAGGGAGCGGGCGAGGGTGTTGGGGGTGTAGCCGAGGGCGTCGATGGCCTCCAGCACGGCCTGGCGGGTGTGGGGCAGCACCGGGCGGGTGCCGTTCAGGACATGGGAGACGGTCGCCACCGAGACCCCGGCGCTGCGCGCGACGTCCGCCATGGTGGCCATCGCCTTCACCTCCCTGAACCGACTGTGCGCAGCCTTCTGGCCCGGACGGTATCTCATTCATGCCCCCGCGTAAACGTTTGCGTAAGCGTTTACGTCCCCACCTGGCCCCCACCCCCGGACCGGCCCTTCTGTCCGGGTATCGTCGCCCTGCACACCCCTTGAGCAGTGGAGTCCGCCATGCCAGCCCGACCTTCCGCGAGCCGCCGTACCGTCCTTCGAGGGGCCGCCGTGGTCCCGGCCGCCGGGCTCGGCCTGGCCGCCTGCTCGGCACCGGCTCAGGGCGGCTCGGCCGCGGCCACGCCGACCGCGCCGGTCGACCTCGGTGCCGACAGCGAGGTCTCGAAGGGCGGCGCCAAGCTCTACCGGGATCACAACGTGGTCGTCAGCCGTGACGGGAGCGGCGCGCTCAAGGCCTACAGCTCGATCTGCACGCACGCCGGGTGCCCCATCAACAAGCTGCAGGGCACGACCTTGATCTGCCCCTGCCACGGCAGTCAGTTCGACGCCGTGACGGGCAAGGTGGTCCAGTCCCCGGCCACCGAGCCCCTGGCCGAGCTGCCGGTGAAGACCGCGAACGGCAGGATCGTCGCCGGCCCGGGCGCCTGACCGGAAAGCCGCTCCCCGGCCCGCGCCCGCCCAGGCCGTCACCGGCCCCGGCAGACTCGAGGCGGCGTCAACCGCCCTGTGCCCAGTGGGACTTCATGCCCAGTCCCATGCGATGCCGACGATGCCAGGACGTATCCGTGGCTCGACCACATGGACGCAGTGGTGTGGTCCGGTGACCGGAAGTTCCTGGCGGCCGCTGCGGGGGGCTGCCGTCGAGGGCTGGCTGAAGCGGTGGCTGCGGGCCGGCAGTGCGGCCGTGTCGAAGCGCACCTGGAGCGCGTACTGGCCGCCGGGGAAGCCGAAGCGGTGGAGGTACTCACGACAGGGTCCGGCCGTGCCGTCCTCGAAGCCGTAACGGAAGAGGAAGGTGTCGCCCGCCCGCAGCCGGGTGCCGAAGAGCAGCTCCGCCACCAGCACGCCGGTGTCCTGGTCCCAGCGGACCCGTCCCGTGCGGCAGTTCTCCAGGGCCCGCACTCTGATGTCGTGCGGGCGGCAGCCGGGATCGCCGTGGTGCACGGCGACGAATCGGTCGACGCCGTCGCGGTGGGCCCGGACGATGTGGTGGGCCTCGCGGCCCGCCAGCTCGCGCCGGGCGCCGATGCGGACGCATTCGTGGTGTCCCAGGGCGTGCAGTCCGCCGTCGAGGGACCAGCCCAGCTCGGCCCGGAGCCGGTCCTCGACGTCCGAGGCCTCGATCAGGGAGCGGTAGGAGCGGCCGGCCGGGCGGCCGGACACCGCGTGCTCGTCGGCCTCGGCGAGCAGCCGGATCAGCGACTCGTCCGGCAGCTGGAGGATCTCCTCCAGCGCCCTCACGGCCCGTAGCGACTCCGGGCGCTGCGGCCGGCGGGCGCCCTGCTGCCAGTAACTCAGGCTGGTGACACCGACCTTGACGCCGTGCCGGGACAGATGGTGCTGGACCCGCTGGAGCGGCAGCCCGCGTGCGGCGATCGCGGCGCGCAGCGCCACATGGAAGGGGCCGCCCCGCAGGGCCGTGTCCAGTTCCGCGGTGGGAAGGTGCGCGTGTTCTGTGGCATGCCGCATGCCGAGGCGCCTTTCTGTGAGGTGTCGCAACGGCTGGTCGGACCGCATGCGCTGGTGTCCGGGTCACCCCCGTGGGCGCGGTGGACGCCCGTGGCTGCGCACGCCGCGCCGGTGCGCGTGTGTGCACGGACCCGAGTTCCCCCGCATTGAAGCGTGTTGACCAGACCCCGACAACACCTCGAACCCGCCACGGCCGGGCAGGGCCCGGCGGTGACGCCGAGCCGCAACGCCGGCCACGAGCAGCCGCGCGCCCGCCGATGGGAGGATCGGCGCGTGACGGAGACCTGGGCCTTCGACGGCGACCGCACGGCAGTGACGGGTGAGGAGGCGCCCGCCGCGCTGTGCGGCCGGATCGACGAGGGCCCTCGCGACACCTGCCTCGCCGGCTCCACCGGGCGCCGGCCGTCCGCGGTGACCAACGCCGAACGCGCTGGTGATGCCCCTGGGCGGGAAGACGATGCGGTGCGCACGCCGTTTCCGGGAGCCCGGGGCCCGGGGGACGAGCGGGGGTTTCCGGCTCGCGAACGGGCAGTGCGACACCCTTCCCGATTTCCCGACTAGGACCCGTGCCGCTCGCCGAGGCGCTCCGGGTCGTCCGGCACGTGATCGGCAGGCGCCGCCGCGTCCGCACACCGGCTGGTGTGCGGACGGGTGAGCGGCGGTGGGCGTTGTCCACAGGCCCGACGCGGTGTCGGTGCTCGCCAGTAGGGTGTGAGACATGGCCGACCCCTCCAGCTACCGCCCCAGGCCGGGTGAGATCCCGGACTCTCCGGGGGTGTACAGGTTCCGTGACGAGCACCGCCGGGTGATCTACGTCGGAAAGGCGAAAAGCCTGCGCCAGCGCCTGGCGAACTATTTCCAGGACCTGGCGAACCTGCACCCGCGCACCCGGACGATGGTGACCACCGCCGCGTCCGTGGAGTGGACGGTGGTGTCCACGGAGGTGGAGGCCCTCCAGCTGGAGTACTCCTGGATCAAGGAGTACGACCCCCGGTTCAACGTCAAGTACCGCGACGACAAGAGCTACCCGTACCTCGCGGTGACGATGAACGAGGAGTTTCCGCGCGTGCAGGTGATGCGCGGTCACAAGAAGAAGGGCGTCCGGTACTTCGGGCCGTACGGGCACGCGTGGGCCATCCGGGACACCGTCGATCTGCTGCTGCGCGTGTTCCCGGTGCGCACCTGCTCGGCCGGCGTGTTCAAGAACGCCGCCCGCACCGGCCGCCCCTGCCTGCTCGGCTACATCGGCAAGTGCTCCGCCCCCTGCGTCGGCCGGATCAGCCCCGAGGACCACCAGGACCTGGCCGAGGAGTTCTGCGACTTCATGGCCGGCCGCACCGGCACCTACCTCCGCCGTCTGGAGAAGCAGATGACGCAGGCGGCCGAGGAGATGGAGTACGAGCGGGCCGCGCGGCTGCGCGACGACATCGAGGCCCTGAAGAAGGCCATGGAGAAGAACGCCGTCGTGCTCGCCGACGCGACCGACGCCGACCTCATCGCCGTCGCCGAGGACGAGCTGGAGGCGGCCGTGCAGATCTTCCACGTGCGGGGTGGCCGGGTGCGCGGCCAGCGCGGCTGGGTGACCGACAAGGTGGAGGAGATCACCACCGGCGCCCTCGTCGAGCACGCGCTGCAGCAGCTCTACGGCGAGGAGACCGGGGACGCGGTCCCCAAGGAGGTCCTGGTCCCGGCGCTGCCCGAGCCGGTCGAGCCGGTCCAGGAGTGGCTGACCGGCCGCCGCGGGGCGAACGTCTCCCTGCGCATCCCGCAGCGCGGCGACAAGAAGGCGCTCATGGAGACCGTGCAGCGCAACGCCCAGCAGGCCCTGGCGCTGCACAAGACCAAGCGGGCCTCCGACCTGACCACGCGCTCGCGCGCCCTGGAGGAGATCGCCGAGGCCCTCGACCTGGAGAGCGCCCCGCTGCGCATCGAGTGCTACGACATCTCGCACCTCCAGGGGGACGACGTGGTCGCCTCCATGGTCGTCTTCGAGGACGGCCTGCAGCGCAAGAGCGAGTACCGCCGCTTCCAGATCAGGGGCTTCGCGGGCCAGGACGACGTCCGCTCGATGCACGAGGTGATCTCCCGCCGCTTCCGGCGCTATCTCGCCGAGAAGGAGAGGACGGGGGAGTGGGCCGACGGAGCCGGTGCGGACGGCGTCCTCACCGACGGCGACGGCGCGCTCACCGGGACGGACCCGGTCACCGACTCCCTCAAGGACGACGACGGCCGCCCCAGGAAGTTCGCGTACCCGCCCCAGCTGGTCGTCGTCGACGGCGGGCAGCCGCAGGTCGCCGCGGCCCGGCGCGCCCTGGACGAGCTGGGCATCGACGACATCGCCGTCTGCGGACTCGCCAAGCGACTGGAGGAGGTCTGGCTGCCCGGCGATGACGACCCGGTGGTCCTGCCCCGCACCAGCGAGGGCCTCTACCTGCTCCAGCGCGTGCGGGACGAGGCCCACCGGTTCGCGATCACCTATCAGCGCACCAGGCGCGCCAAGCGCTTCCGGGCCGGCCCCCTGGACGACGTCCCCGGCCTCGGCGAGACACGCAAACAGGCGCTCATCAAGCATTTCGGCTCGGTGAAAAGGCTCCGGTCCGCCACAATCGAACAGATCCAGGAGGTGCCCGGGATAGGCCGGAAGACAGCCGAGACGATCGCCGTGGCCCTCGCCCAGGCGGCCCCGGCCGCACCCGCCGTGAACACGGCGACTGGAGAGATCATTGATGACGAGGAACCCGAGACGACGGCGGGGTCCTCGGGGGAGCCCGTAACCGCGGGCGGCCCGGACGAACGACGGGGGCAGGAGACATGAGCGAGCACGACGCACAGCCCACAGCGGACCGAGATCGGGCCCACAGGGAAGCCGGGCAGGATCAGCCACAGCCCGCGGCCGGTGAGCAGCCCGCGGCCCAGGACGACGGAGCACAGGTGAGCACGGACGGTACGCCGGCCGGCGGGCCCGAAGCGGCCATCCCCGAGCTGGTGATCATCTCCGGCATGTCCGGAGCGGGGCGGTCGACGGCCGCGAAGTGTCTGGAGGACCTCGGCTGGTTCGTCGTGGACAACCTCCCGCCCGCCCTGATCCCCACCATGGTGGAGCTGGGCGCCCGCTCGCAGGGCAACGTGGCGCGGATCGCGGTCGTCGTGGACGTGCGCGGCCGGCGCTTCTTCGACAACCTGCGCGAGTCCCTCGCCGACCTGGACAGCCGGGGCGTCACCCGCCGGATCGTCTTCCTGGAGTCCTCCGACGACGCCCTGGTGCGCCGCTTCGAGTCGGTGCGCCGCCCGCACCCCCTCCAGGGCGACGGCCGCATCGTGGACGGCATCGCCGCCGAGCGTGAGCTGCTGCGCGAGCTGCGCGGCGACGCCGACCTGGTGATCGACACCTCCAGCCTCAACGTGCACGAGCTGCGTGCCAAGATGGACGCCCAGTTCGCCGGCGAGGAGGAGCCCGAGCTGCGGGCCACGGTGATGTCCTTCGGCTTCAAGTACGGTCTGCCGGTCGACGCCGACCTGGTCGCGGACATGCGGTTCCTGCCCAACCCGCACTGGGTCCCGGAGCTGCGCCCGTTCACCGGTCTCAACGAGGAGGTCGCCGCCTACGTCTTCAACCAGCCGGGTGCCAAGGACTTCCTCGACCGGTACGCCGAGCTGCTGCGGCTGATCGCGGCGGGCTACCGGCGCGAGGGCAAGCGGTACGTGACCATCGCGATCGGCTGTACCGGCGGCAAGCACCGCTCGGTCGCGATGTCGGAGAAGCTCGCCGCGCGCCTGGCGGCCGAGGGTGTGGAGACGGTGGTCGTACACCGGGACATGGGACGGGAATGACGGAACGTACACGGCGGCTCGGCAGGCTGCGCCGGATGGTGCCGGAGGGGCGGTCGAGCCGTGCCGCGGCCGAGGCGCGGGCAGTGCGCCCCGTCGAGACGCGTGGCGGCCGCCCGCGCCGCCGGGGCGCCCAGCCCAAGGTGGTCGCGCTGGGCGGCGGCATGGGCCTGTCCGCCTCGCTGGCCGCACTGCGCCGGATCACCGGCGACCTCACCGCCGTCGTCACCGTGGCCGACGACGGCGGCTCCAGCGGCCGGCTCCGCGACGAGCTGGGCGTGCTGCCGCCGGGCGACCTGCGCAAGGCGCTGGCCGCGCTGTGCGGCGACGACGAGTGGGGCCAGACCTGGGCCCGGGTGATCCAGCACCGGTTCCAGTCCAAGGGCGATCTGCACGAGCACGCGGTCGGCAATCTGCTCATCGTCGCGCTGTGGGAGCAGCTCGGTGACCATGTGCAGGCCCTGGACCTGGTCGGCAAGCTGCTGGGTGCCCACGGGCGGGTCCTGCCCATGTCCGCCGTACCGCTGGAGCTGCAGGCCCTGGTCAAGGGGCACGACCCGGAGCGCCCGGACGACGTGGACACCGTGCGCGGGCAGGCGACGGTCGCGCTGACGCCCGGCGAGGTCCAGTCGGTGCACCTGGTGCCGCACGACCCGCCGGCCGTGCCCGAGGCCGTGGCGGCGGTCCTGGACGCGGACTGGGTGGTGCTCGGTCCCGGGTCCTGGTTCTCCTCGGTCATCCCGCATCTGCTCGTGCCCGAGCTGCTGGACGCCCTCACGCAGACCAAGGCCCGCAAGGTGCTGTCGCTGAACCTCGCCCCGCAGCCGGGTGAAACCGAGGGCTTCTCCCCGCAGCGTCATTTGGAGGTTTTGGGGCGACACGCCCCTAAACTCGCCCTGGACGTGGTGCTGGCCGACGAGGCCGCCGTGCCCGACCGCGACTCGCTCACCGAGGCCGCCAAACGGCTGGGAGCCGCGGTCGAGCTGGCCCCGGTGGCCCGGACCGATGGATCACCCCGGCATGATCCGGAGCTGTTGGCCGCCGCGTACGACCGTATTTTTCGGATGCATGGAAGGATCGGCCCATGGCGATGACGGCAGCGGTGAAGGACGAGATCTCCCGGCTACCCGTCACCCGTACCTGCTGCAGGAAGGCGGAGGTCTCCGCCATTCTGCGGTTCGCCGGCGGCCTTCACCTGGTGAGCGGGCGCATCGTGATCGAGGCGGAGCTGGACACCGCGATGGCGGCCCGCCGTCTCAAGCGGGACATCCTGGAGATCTTCGGCCACAGCTCCGAGCTGATCGTGATGGCACCGGGCGGGCTGCGCCGCGGCTCGCGCTATGTCGTGCGGGTCGTCGCGGGCGGTGACCAGCTGGCCCGGCAGACGGGGCTCGTGGACGGCCGCGGCCGCCCGATCCGGGGCCTCCCCCCGCAGGTGGTCTCGGGGGCCACGTGCGACGCGGAGGCGGCCTGGCGCGGGGCCTTCCTGGCACACGGGTCGCTGACCGAGCCCGGCCGTTCCTCCTCCCTGGAGGTGACCTGCCCGGGTCCGGAGGCCGCGCTCGCACTGGTCGGCGCGGCCCGCCGGCTGTCCATCGCCGCGAAGGCCCGTGAGGTGCGGGGCGTGGACCGGGTGGTGGTCCGCGACGGCGACGCGATCGGGGCGTTGCTGACCCGGCTCGGCGCGCACGAGTCGGTGCTCGCCTGGGAGGAGCGCCGGATGCGCCGGGAGGTGCGGGCCACGGCCAACCGGCTCGCCAACTTCGACGACGCCAACCTGCGCCGCTCGGCCCGTGCCGCCGTGGCCGCCGGTGCCCGGGTGCAGCGGGCGCTGGAGATCCTGGGCGAGGAGGTGCCCGAGCACCTCGCGGCGGCCGGCCGGCTGCGCATGGAGCACAAGCAGGCCTCGCTGGAGGAGCTGGGCGCGCTCGCCGACCCGCCGCTGACCAAGGACGCGGTCGCGGGCCGTATCCGCCGGCTGCTGGCGATGGCCGACAAGCGCGCCGCCGACCTGGGCATCCCGGGCACGGAGGCCAACCTCAGCGAGGAGCTGGCGGACAACCTGGCGGGCTGACCGCTTCGTGTCAACGGGCGGGTGCCGAGGCCCGGTTGGGCTTCGGCACCCGCGTTTCCGTAGTCGGCGCGCCGTCGTTCACGTGGCTGTGAGGCACTCTTGACTCGATCATTGAGTGGCATGAGCCTGACAATCTGTTCGCCGCTGTGGCGGACCACCGCTAGGGGGGTTCATGAGACACAGAGCGAGATCGATCCTCGCTGTCGGCGCGCTCCTGATCGGCGGAGCGAGCCTCGCACCCGTGGCGCAGGCGCAGAGCGGAAGTCCGGCGAAGTCCGACCAGGACGAGGTCAAGGTCTTCCGTGCCGACATCACCCGGCAGCAGCTGCCGCTGCTGCTGAAGGCCGGGCAGGACGGTGACGAACTCACCGGGCAGGTCACCGGCAGCGGAAAGTCGGAGGTAGAGGTCTACCTCACCGAGCAGCAGGCCGCGAAACTCCGGAAACAGGGTGTCGACCTCACCGAGCACACCGTCCCCGCCAGGGCGCGGGCGCGCGTCGAGAAGGCCTCGGAGGGTGTGTTCAGGCCCTACGGCGGAAGCGGCGGGCTCAAGGAGGAGATCCTCCGGACCGCGCGGGCCAACCCCGGCCTGACCAAGGTCGAGTCCATCGGGAAGACGGTGAACGGCCAGGACGTCCTGGCGCTCAGACTGACCAGGGGCGCCAGGAAGACGGAGGACGGCTCCAAGCCGTCCGTGCTGTACATGTCCAACCAGCACGCACGCGAGTGGATCACGCCGGAGATGACCCGGCGCCTGATGCACTACTACCTCGACCACTACCGGACGGACCGGCGCATCCGGAGGATCGTCGACTCGACCGAGCTGTGGTTCGTCATCTCGGCCAATCCCGACGGCTACGACTACACGTTCAAGAACTCCACGACCCGCCTGTGGCGCAAGAACCTGCGGGACGTCAACGGCGACGGCGTCATCGGCACGGGTGACGGCGTCGACCTCAACCGCAACTTCCCCTACAAGTGGGGCTACGACGACGAGGGTTCGTCCCCCAACCCCACCAGCGAGACCTACCGCGGCGCGAGCCCCGAGTCCGAGCCCGAGACCAGGGCGCTGGACGGCTTCGAGAAACGCCTGGGCTTCCGGTACGCCGTCAACTACCACTCCGCGGCCGAACTCCTCCTGTACGGCGTCGGCTGGCAGGTCGCCACCCCCACCCCGGACGACGTCCTGTACAAGGCGCTCGCCGGCACCCCGGACAACCCGGCCATCCCCGGCTACCGTTCACAGCTCTCCTCGGAGCTGTACACGACCAACGGCGAGGCGGACGGGCACGCGTCGAACGTCAACGGCACGGCGATGTTCACCCCCGAGATGTCGACCTGCGAGACCGCGTCGAACGTCGACCCGGACGACGCCTGGAAGCCCGAGGACTGCCAGTCCGTCTTCAACTTCCCCGACGACGAGAAGCTGATCCAGCAGGAGTTCGCCAAGAACCTCCCGTTCGCGCTGTCCGTCGCCGAGACCGCCGTACACCCCGACAGGCCGGTCTCCTCGGTCGGGCTGAGCGCCGCCGACTTCACCCCGGCCACCTTCTCCACGTCGTACTCCCGTGGCGCGGACCAGGAGGTCTCGGTCGTCGTCCGCAAGGCGGTCCGCGACAAGGAGCTCAAGTACCGCGTCAACGGCGGCCGTACGCGCGACCGGGCGCTCAGGCCCTGGAAGGGCGGACGGACCTACGGCGGCCGGGACAACCTCTACTTCGACGAGTACCGGGCCAAGGTGCGGGACGGCGCGCCGGGCGACAAGGTCGAGGTGTGGTTCACCGGCGAGACCAGGGGCGGCAGGAAGGTCTCCAGCTCGCACTTCACCTACACCGTCGCCGCGCGGCCCGAGGCCGACACGCTCGTCGTGGCCGAGGAGGGCGCGGCCGCCACGCAGGCGCAGAAGTACGTGGACGCGGTCAGGGCGGCCGGGCACAGGGCGGTCGTGTGGGACGTCGCCACCCAGGGCGCCCCGGACGCGCTCGGCGTGCTGAAGCACTTCAGGACGGTCGTGCACTACTCCGGCGCGCAGGGCCCCGGGAACGCCACCCAGCTGCAACTGCGCGCCTATCTCAACGAGGGCGGCCGGTTGATCGAGGCCGGTGAGCTGGCCGGCGGCAGCGTCGACCTCGGCGGCGGCACCCTCTCGGACGACTTCAGCCAGTACTACCTGGGCGCCTACAGCCGTACGTCGACCAGGGGAGCCACCGGCTTCGCCGGCTCCGGTGCCCTCGACGGCTACACCGGCGCCCTCGGCGACGCGCCCGGCAACCCGCTGGACCGGGCCGGCACCTACGGCGTCACCTCCGACGAACTTCCGGCGGCCACGTACCCGCAGTTCAAGAGTGCGGGCGCGGGCCGGTTCGCCGGGACCGTCAACCCCTACGGGCCGTACGCGGGGTCGTACATGGCCGCCGCCGTGCACACCGACGACGCCTACAAGCGCCTCACCCGCACCATCGACCTCACCGGAGTCGGCGCCGCCGGCAAGCCGGCCCTCACCACCCGGCTGCTGTGGGACACCGAGCCGGGCTACGACCACGCGGTGGTCGAGGCGCACACGGTGGGCGCCGACGACTGGACGACCCTGCCGGAGGCCGGCGGCGCCACCAGGGCGGCCGTGCCGGCGGACTGCGGACAGGGGTTCCTGATCGCCGAGCACCCCTGGCTCAAGCACTATCTGACACTCGCCGGCAACGCCTGCACCGCGCGCGGCACGACCGGCTCCTGGAACAGCCTCACCGGCAGCTCCGGCGGCTGGCAGCAGGTCACCTTCGACCTGAGCGCCTACGCCGGGAAGTCCGTCGAGGTCTCGATCAGCTACATCACCGACCCGGGCACCGGCGGACACGGCGTCCTCGCCGACGACGCCTCGCTCGTCGTCGGCGGCACGGCGAAGGAGACCGAGGGGTTCGAGTCCTCGCTGGGCGCCTGGCACGTGGCCGGACCGCCCGCCGGCAGCCCGGCCGTGCTGAAGGACTGGGAGCGCTCCGGGACGCTGTTCCAGACGTACGGAGCGGTCACCACGGACGACACCGTGCTGCTCGGCTTCGGTCTGGAACAGGTGTCGTCACCGGCCGACCGGGCAGCCCTGGTGAGGAAGGCGTTCGCGGCGCTCGGTGGGTGAGGGGCGCCACGTTGACAGATCCCGCCCGACTTGTTCCAACAGGTGAGCGGAAGGCCTCTCAACGGTGCGCAGAACGGGGCCTGATCAAGTGAGCCGACCCGCTCACGAACGAGTGAAGAGGGCCTGAAAACCGCCCGGCATTCAGTACTAAATACGGGTGAATCCACTGTCGATCCGAGGTGGTCCGTACCCCTACTGGCGGGTACGGACCGCCTGCCCGTGTATGGGCCATCTCGATGTCACCCCGGGGCCCGCAGAGAGGTAGGGTCATGGGTGGTCGGGGACATCCCAAACAGAGCTCGCCGGCACCGCATGGCCGGCGTACCAACGAGGAGATCGGTTCGTGACGATCCGCGTAGGCATCAACGGCTTCGGCCGCATCGGGCGTAACTACTTCCGCGCGCTGCTGGAGCAGGGGGCGGACATCGAGGTTGTGGCTGTCAACGACCTGGGTGACACCGCGACCACCGCTCACCTGCTCAAGTACGACACGATCCTGGGTCGCCTCAAGCAGGAGGTCTCCCACACCGCCGACACCATCACCGTGGACGGCCACACCATCAAGGTGCTCTCCGAGCGCAACCCGGCCGACATCCCCTGGGGCGAGCTGGGCGTCGACATCGTCATCGAGTCGACCGGCATCTTCACCAAGAAGGAAGACGCCGCGAAGCACATCGCCGGCGGCGCGAAGAAGGTCCTCATCTCGGCCCCGGCCAAGGACGAGGACATCACCATCGTGATGGGCGTCAACCAGGACAAGTACGACCCGGCGAACCACCACGTCATCTCCAACGCCTCCTGCACCACCAACTGTGTGGCGCCGATGGCGAAGGTCCTCGACGAGAACTTCGGCATCGTCAAGGGTCTGATGACGACGGTGCACGCGTACACGAACGACCAGCGCATCCTCGACTTCCCGCACAAGGACCTGCGCCGCGCCCGTGCCGCCGCCGAGAACATCATCCCGACCACCACCGGTGCCGCCAAGGCCACCGCGCTGGTCCTCCCGCAGCTCAAGGGCAAGCTGGACGGCATCGCGATGCGCGTCCCGGTCCCGACCGGCTCGGTCACCGACCTGGTCGTCGAGCTCGGCCGCGAGGTCACCAAGGAAGAGGTCAACGCCGCCTTCCAGAAGGCCGCCGAGGGCGAGCTGAAGGGCCTCCTGGACTACACCGAGGACCAGATCGTGTCCTCCGACATCGTCAACGCCCCGGCGTCCTGCACCTTCGACTCCTCCCTGACCATGGTCCAGGAGGGCAAGAACGTGAAGGTCATCGGTTGGTACGACAACGAGTGGGGCTACTCCAACCGCCTCGTGGACCTCACGGTCTTCGTCGGCAACCAGCTCTGATCGCCGCAGCAGGACCTTGAAGTGAGGGCAGGGCTCGGGCAGCGCAGCGCCGCGCTGTCCGGGCCCTGTCCTACGCCCGGACCACGTCCTCTTACGATCAGGTGCACCACGAGCCCTCCTTTGGAGTCCACTCAATGAAGACGATCGACGAACTTCTCGCCGACGGCGTGAGCGGCAAGCGGGTCTTCGTCCGCGCCGACCTCAACGTCCCGCTGGCCGACGGGACGATCACCGACGACGGCCGCATCCGCGCCGTCCTGCCCACCATCAAGGCCCTGGTGGACGCCGGCGCCAAGGTGGTCGTCGCCTCGCACCTGGGCCGCCCCAAGGGCGCCCCGGACCCCGCCTTCTCACTGCTGCCCGCCGCCGAGCGCCTCGGCGAACTGCTCGACGCCCCGGTCGCCTTCGCCCAGGACACCGTCGGCCCGGCCGCCCACGACGCCGTCGACGGTCTCCAGCCGGGCCAGGTCGCGGTCATCGAGAACCTGCGCTTCAACCCCGGCGAGACCGCCAAGGACGACACCGAGCGCGGCGAGTTCGCCGACCGGCTCGCGGCCCTCGCCGACGTCTACGTCGGTGACGGCTTCGGCGCGGTGCACCGCAAGCACGCGTCCGTCTTCGACCTGCCGAAGAGGCTGCCGCACTACGCCGGCTACCTCATCGCCACCGAGGTCGGCGTGCTGAAGAAGCTCACCGAGGACGTCAAGCGCCCCTACGTCGTCGCGCTGGGCGGCGCCAAGGTCTCCGACAAGCTCGCCGTCATCGACCAGCTGCTCGGCAAGGCCGACCGCCTGCTCATCGGCGGCGGCATGGCGTACACCTTCCTCAAGGCCAAGGGCCACGAGGTCGGCATCTCCCTCCTGCAGGAGGACCAGATCCCGGTCGTCACGGAGTACATGGAGCGCGCCGAGAAGCAGGGCGTGGAACTGGTGCTCCCCGTCGACGTCCTGGTCTCCCGGGAGTTCCCGGACCTGAAGACCAAGGCGCCGGCCGACTACACCGTGGTCGACGCGGACAAGATCCCCGCCGACCAGGAGGGCCTGGACATCGGCCCGAAGACCCGAGAGCTCTACGCCTCGAAGCTCGCCGACGCCGCGACCGTCTTCTGGAACGGTCCCATGGGCGTCTTCGAGCACCCCGACTACGCCCAGGGCACCGCCGCGGTCGCCCAGGCCCTCGTCGACTCGAACGGTTTCACCGTCGTGGGTGGCGGTGACTCCGCCGCGGCCGTGCGTACGCTCGGCTTCGACGAGAACGCATTCGGCCACATCTCGACCGGTGGCGGCGCCTCCCTCGAATACCTCGAGGGCAAGACGCTCCCCGGCCTCGCCGCACTGGAGGACTGACCTTGAGCACGCGCACGCCGCTGATGGCGGGCAACTGGAAGATGAACCTCAACCACCTCGAGGCCATCGCGCACGTCCAGAAGCTCGCGTTCGCCCTGGCCGACAAGGACTACGAGGCCGTCGAGGTCGCCGTCCTGCCGCCCTTCACCGACCTGCGTTCCGTACAGACCCTGGTCGACGGCGACAAGCTCAAGATCAAGTACGGCGCCCAGGACATCTCACAGCACGACTCCGGGGCCTACACCGGTGAGATCTCCGGTCCGATGCTGGCCAAGCTGAAGTGCACCTTCGTGGTCATCGGCCACTCCGAGCGCCGCCAGTACCACAACGAGACCGACGAGCTCGTGAACGCCAAGGTCAAGGCCGCCTACAAGCACGGCCTGACCCCGATCCTCTGCGTCGGCGAGGAGCTGGACGTCCGCGAGGCGGGTAATCACGTCAGCCACACCCTCGCCCAGGTCGAGGGCGGTCTGAAGGACCTCCCGGCCGAGCAGGCCGAGACGATCGTGATCGCCTACGAGCCGGTGTGGGCCATCGGCACCGGCAAGGTCTGCGGCGCCGAGGACGCCCAGGAGGTCTGCGCCGCCATCCGCGCCAAGATCGCCGAGCTGTACTCGCAGGACGTGGCCGACAAGGTCCGCATCCAGTACGGCGGCTCCGTGAAGTCGGGCAACGTCGCCGAGATCATGGCCAAGGCCGACATCGACGGCGCCCTGGTCGGCGGCGCCTCGCTGGACGCCGACGAGTTCGTCAAGATCGTGCGTTTCCGCGATCAGTAGGACGAGCTGTGAGTAGGCGGTAGCGACGATACGTCGTACTCTTGCGGGGGCACAGCCGAGGTGCTGTGCCCCCGTCGTCCATCCGAATCCGAGGAAGTTGGTCCAGCCGTGGTTTTGGGGTTCTCGATCGCCCTGATCGTCTTCAGCCTGCTGCTGATGCTGCTGGTGCTGATGCACAAGGGGAAGGGCGGCGGCCTCTCCGACATGTTCGGTGGTGGCATGGCGTCCTCCGTCGGCGGCTCCTCGGTCGCCGAGCGCAACCTCGACCGGATCACCATCGTGATCGGTCTGCTCTGGTTCGCGTGCATCATCGTCCTCGGCATCCTGATGAAGACGAACAGCTGACACTCAGCTCAGCACACACATCACGCATATTCGGTACGTAAGGCCCCATGTTCGGTACGCGCTCCTGAGCGCGGCCTATCATGGGGCTTGCGTCTGGATGTGGGGCTTGTAACTCCAATCACTGGACGCGCGTTGGGCCTTACGTAGACTGAGGCGCTCGCAGCGAAGCGAAACGCCGACTCGCTTCGCGGCACCATCACGCAGGGAGTTACACCGTGGCAAGTGGCAACGCGATCCGAGGAAGCCGGGTCGGGGCGGGGCCGATGGGCGAGGCCGAGCGTGGCGAGTCCGCGCCGCGTCTGCGCATCTCCTTCTGGTGCTCCAACGGGCACGAGACGCAGCCGAGCTTCGCCAGCGACGCACAGGTCCCCGACACCTGGGACTGCCCGCGCTGCGGCTTCCCGGCCGGCCAGGACCGGGACAACCCCCCGGACCCACCGCGCACCGAACCGTACAAGACGCACCTCGCGTATGTACGGGAGCGGCGCAGCGACGCGGACGGCGAGGCGATCCTCGCCGAGGCGCTCGCCAAACTGCGGGGCGAGATCTAGGACTTGACACCGGCCGGGCGCCTGAAGACGCCTGGCCGGAGCCGTATCCGCCCACCCGCGGCCGACCACGGTCAGCGGGCGGGGCGCGCACGCGCGCCCAGGTGGCCCGGGGGTGCTGCTCGTGGCGTGGCCCAGCAACCGCCCTCCTGCCCTCTTCCGCCACACCGTCACAGCCTCCCGCCCCGCTCGGGGACAGCGGGCCCGCCCGCCGCCGCCCTCCCCGGCCTCGCCGTCACCGCGCTGATACGGGCCTGCGTGCCGGACGTACCTGTTGTTGCGCCGGACGACGACGTCAGGACGTCACGTTGTCACGTCGGCTCGTGGCGCACGGTGATCAATTAGGTTGGAACAGCTGGGACAGGCACGAAAGAAGGCGGAAGTCGGAAATGAACGCAGACGGCCGTACCAGGCTCCACCAGACGCCCGAATGGACCGCGCTCGCCAAGCACCGGGAGGAGCTGGCCGGCACCCATCTGAGGGACCTCTTCGCCGCCGACCCCGGGCGCGGCGAGGGGTACACGCTCCAGGTCGGCGATCTGTACCTCGACTACTCGAAGCACCTGGTCACCGACGAGACGCTGAGGCTGCTGCGCGAGCTGGCGGCCGCCACGGACGTGTTCGCGCTGCGGGACGCCATGTTCCGCGGCGAGAGGATCAACGTCACCGAGAACCGCGCGGTGCTGCACACCGCGCTGCGCGCCGCGCGGGACGCGGTGGTCGAGGTCGACGGCGAGAACGTCGTCCCGCAGGTCCACGCCGTGCTCGACAAGATGGCCGACTTCGCCGACCGCGTCCGCTCCGGCGCCTGGACCGGCCACACCGGCAAGCGCATCAGGAACGTGATCAACATCGGCATCGGCGGGTCCGACCTCGGTCCCGCGATGGCCTACGAGGTCCTGCGCAGCTTCACCGACCGCGCGCTGACGGTCCGCTTCGTCTCCAACGTGGACGGCGCCGACCTGCACGAGGCGACCCGTGACCTGGACCCGGCCGAGACGCTGTTCATCGTCGCCTCCAAGACGTTCACCACGATCGAGACGATCACCAACGCGACCTCCGCACGCAAGTGGTTGCTGAAAGCCTTCGAAGGCGACGAGAAGGCGGTCGCCCGGCACTTCGTGGCGCTGTCCACGAACGCCGGGAAGGTCGCCGAGTTCGGCATCGACCCGGACAACATGTTCGAGTTCTGGGACTGGGTCGGCGGCCGGTACTCGTACGACTCCGCGATCGGCCTGTCCCTGATGATCGCGATCGGGCCGGACCGGTTCCGGGAGATGCTCGACGGCTTCCGGCTGATGGACGACCATTTCCGCACCGCGCCCGCCGAGGCCAACGCGCCGCTCCTGCTGGGTCTGCTGGGCATCTGGTACGGCAACTTCCACGACGCCCAGTCGCACGCGGTGCTGCCGTACAGCCACTACCTGTCGAAGTTCACCGCCTACCTCCAGCAGCTGGACATGGAGTCCAACGGCAAGTACGTGGCGCGGGACGGCAGGCAGACCGAGTGGCAGACCGGGCCGGTCGTGTGGGGCACCCCCGGCACCAACGGGCAGCACGCCTACTACCAGTTGATCCACCAGGGCACCAAGCTGATCCCGGCGGACTTCATCGGCTTCGCCGAGCCGGTGGCCGAGCTGAGCGGTGAACTCAGGGCGCAGCACGACCTGCTGATGGCCAACTTCTTCGCCCAGACCCAGGCCCTCGCCTTCGGCAAGAGTCCCGAGGAGGTCCGCGCGGAGGGTGTCGCCCCGGAACTGGTCCCGCACAAGACCTTCCTCGGCAACCGGCCCACCACGACCATCCTGGCCAGGGAACTCACCCCGTCCGTCCTGGGCCAGCTGGTCGCCCTCTACGAACACAAGGTCTTCGTGCAGGGCGCGGTGTGGAACATCGACTCCTTCGACCAGTGGGGCGTCGAGCTGGGCAAGGTCCTCGCCAAGCGCGTCGAGCCGGCGCTCACCGAGGGCGCGGAGGTGCCGGGCCTCGACGCCTCGACCAAGGCGCTGGTCGCCAAGTACCGGCAGCTGCGCGGCCGGAGCTGAGCCGGCGCCCGCCGACCCGGCGCCCGCTGCTCCCGCGCCCGGCCGGCCGCGGCGAATCCCGCTGTGAGTTCTCCCTGCGCATCCCTTAAGGTTCGGCTGACTTCAGGGGAGGACAGACGCATGGTGCACAGAGGGTTCGCCGCGGCGGTCGCGGTGGCCGTGGTGGGGATATCGGCGGTGGGCTGCGGCGACAGGGACCCGGCCGCGGACGCGAAACACGGTCGGCAGAAGGCCGCGCCGGCCTACTCCGGGCTGGCCCAGGTGCCGGAGCGGCTGGGGAGCGACGGGACGACCATCACGGTCGGCGACCCGGCCGCCCCGGTGACGGTGCACCTGTACGAGGACCCGCGGTGCCCGGTGTGCAAGGAGTTCGAGACCACCGGCGGTGCCCCGCGACTGCGCGAAGCGATCGTCCGGCGGGAGGCGAAGACCCAGTACACGCTGGCCTCCTTCCTGGACGACCGGCTCGGCGGGGCGGGTTCCGCGAAGGCGGTCAACGCCCTGCGGGCCGCGCTGGCCAAGGGCAGGTTCGCCGAGTACCACGACGTGCTCTACGCCCACCAGCCCGCCGAGAGCGTCGACGGGTTCACCGACGCCTACCTCCTCAAGCTGGCCGCACGGGTCCCCGGGCTGCGCGGGCCGGACTTCGATTCGGCCGTGAAGACCATGAAGTACCGCTCGTTCGTGACCGAGGCCGAGGGCGCGTACGAAAAGGCGGGTGGCGCGCTGGCCCCGCAGGGGCCCGGCACCCCCACGGCGGACATCAACGACCTCCGGATCCCGCCCGAGTACAACGGCGTGCTCTTCGACGCCGACGCGTTCGCCGGTCTGCTCTCGAAGGTCCGGGCGCAGCCCCAGGAGTGGGGGAAGCTGTCTTCCTGACCTGCGTCAGGTCACCGCGCTGAGCGTGTCCGCGAGGCGCCGGCGGGCCGCGCGGCTCGCGGGCAGCGCGGCGAGCGCCGCCGCCCCGAGCACGGCGGCGGCGCCCAGCACGAGCAGCAGCGCGGGCGAGGGGGACTGGGCGATGCCGGCGCCGATGCCGCTGGAGCTGCCCTGGGCGTCGATGAGCCGGCGGCCCAGCGGCAGCCCCAGCGCCGTGGCGGCGAGCGCCGCGGCCAGTGCCGTACAGCTCGTCGCCGTGACGGTGATCGCGGTGATCTGCCGCGGGGACATGCCGATCGCCTTCAGCGCCAGCACGTCCCGCTCGCCCTCGCGAACCGTGCCGCCGATGGCGGTGAGCAGTTCGACGAGCCCGATCAGGGCCAGTACGGCGATCAGCCCGGCGACGACCGCGCGGAGCGGGGACAGTCCGTCGGCGGGGTTCGTCACCGGGTGCACGTCCAGGTGGCCGCGGCCCGCCGAGGTGAGTGCGGCGGCCACCCGGTGCGGGTCGGCGCCGGGGCGCAGCCGCAGCTCGTAGAAGGCGGGCGTCAGCCCGGGGTCGTTCTCGCGGAGGACGTCCAGGGAGGTGGTCACGACCCGGCCGGCGTTCTGCGGTTCGATGCTGCGGCCCACGATGTGCAGGATCTGCGGCCGGTCGCCCACCGTCATCCGCACCCAGTCACCGACCCGCGCGTGCAGCAGGTCCAGCAGGCCCTGGCCGGCCACCGCCTCGTCCGGTCCGCGCGCGGCGCGGCCCTCGGCGAGGGCATAGGGGTAGGGCTCGGCGTGGGTGCCGACGCCGCGCAGCGCGATCGTGCCGGTCTGGCCGGGGACCAGCGCGGCGACCTCGACTCCGGGGTAGGCGGCGGCGACCCGGTGATCGGCGGTGAGTAGGGCCCGTACGCCGGACGCGTCCAGGGCACCGTCGGAGCGGACGGTCAGGGCCGTCGGCAGGCCCATGTGTTCCGGCCGGCTGTGGAAGCGGTCGATCGTGGTCCAGGCGCTGAGCGCCACCACGATCAGCAGCAGCGGCAGCGTCAGCCGGGCCACGGTGGCCAGCGAGCGGCCGCGCCCCGCACACGTCTTGTGGACGCCGAGGACCAGCGCGGCCGGCAGCCGCAGCCCGAGCGCCTGCCGGGCGGGGCCGGTCAGCCGCCCGCCGGCCGGCGCGGCGGTACGCGGCACCGGAACCGGCGGCACCCGCCCGGCCCGCCAGGCCGCGAGCCCCGTGGTCAGGCCGATGAACAGCACGGCGCCCACCGGAACCACGAGCAGCGCCACGGTGTGCCCAGGCAGCCCGTCCCACAGACCCACGGCGTCACCGAGCCGGCCGGGGATCCGGCTGCCCAGTGCCTCGGTGAGGGCCGCGGCCGCCACCGAGCCCAGCAGGGCGTACGCCAGATGCTGGAGCAGGAAGATCCGTACGACCTGGCCGGGCGCGAAGCCGATCGCCTTCAGCACCGACAGGTCCCGCAGATGCCCCCGGATGCGGGTGGCGATCGCCCCGTGCACGGCGAACCCGGCGGCGATCAGGGCGCCCAGACCGAACAGGCCCAGCACCTGCCCGAGCAGCCGGTTGTCGCCCTGGGCCGCGGAGCGCGCCTGCTGCCAGGTGGAGACCTCGCCGACGGAGCCCGCGCCCAGCACCGTGACGGCCCGCTGCACCGCGTAGTCCGTGTCGGCCGGGTCGGCGAGGCGCAGCCCGATCACCTGACCGCCGGGTGCGCGCACCGCGGACGGCAGCGCCCAGACCAGCCCCGGCTGCTCGCCCGCGCTGTAGCGGGGCTCGGCGCTGTCCGCGATGCCCTCGACGGTCAGGGTGCGGGCGGTGCCGGGCAGCGTGAGGGTGTCCCCGGGCTCGGCCAGCAGGGCCCGGGCCAGGCTGCTCTCCAGCACCACGCCGTCCGGGTCCGCGGTGTCCAGCCAGTGCCCGGCGGTGAGCAGCGGACGTCCGACGGACGGCACCTCGGGTGTGCCGCGCAGCTCCACGGAGGCGCGGGTGCCGCGTTCGGCGACGGTGGCGGACTCGGTGCGGTACGGACCCGCCACGGAGGCGACACCGTCCAGCCGGGCCAGCCTGCCGGTGTCCGCGTTCGGCACGGTGTGCAGCCACACATGCGCCCCGTGGGCCTGTGTGAAGACCCGCTGCCAGGGGTTGGTCGCATAGCCGAACAGGGCGGTGGCCAGCAGCAGCGAGGCGACGATCCCGGCGGTGGCCAGCACGAGGAACAGCGCTTCGCCGCGATGGGCGCGCAGATCGGAGTGCGCCCAGCGCAGGGTGGCCCGTACGTCCCTGAGATCCACCACCGTCAGTCCCTCAGCTCCAGCACACCGGAGATGCCGCCGCGCCGGGGCGGCGGGGCGCCGTCCAGGGGCGCGTCGTCTGCTATGCGGCCGTCGAAGAAGCTGATCACGCGGTCGGCGGCGCTCGCCAGCCGGGCGTCGTGGGTGACCAGCACGATGGTCTGACCGCGTCCGTGGAAACGGGACAGCAGCCGCATCACCTCGCGGGTGCCCTTGCTGTCCAGGCTCCCGGCGGGCTCGTCGGCGAGCAGCAGCGGCGGATGGTTGACCAGGGCCCGGGCGAGCGCGACCCGCTGCTGCTCGCCGCCGGACAGCTCGCCCGGCATGCTGCGCTCCTTGCCCTCAAGACCCAGCTCGGACAGCAGCTCCGCACGCTCGGCGCGGGCCTTCTTCGGCGGGACGCCGGCCAGCAGCGCGGGCAGCTCGACGTTGTCGGCCACCGACAGGTTCGACACCAGGTTGAAGAACTGGAACACGATCCCGATGGCCTTGCGGCGCTCCACCGCCCAGCGTGCCTCGCTGAAGGAGTCGGTGCAGCGCCCGTCGAGCCAGATGCTGCCCCCGTCGGGCCGCTGAAGCCCGCCGAGCAGGTGCAGGAGCGTGGATTTGCCGGCGCCGGACGGGCCGGTGATCGCCACGAACTCGCCCCGCGCCACGGACAGGTCGACCCCGCGCACGGCGTGCGCGGGCGCGCCCTCGCCGTGGTGGGTCTTCACCAGCCCCTCGGCGCGCAGCACCGGAGTGTCGTCCGTGCTCACTCCAGGTCCTCCAGTTCCTCCTGGCACCGCTCCAGCCAGTCGAGGTCGGCCTGCAGATGCAGCATCGCGCCCTCGATGAGCAGATGGGCGATGCGGTTGTCCCGGTTCTCGGCCGCGGCCAGTTTCGACAGGTTGCGCATGGTGGTGAGGTACTGGCGCCGCTGCTTGTTGATGAGGGCGATCTGGTCGGCGAGACCGGTCTGCGGGGCGAGGGCGAGCTTCATGAAGAACTCGTCCCGTACCCGCGGCTCGTCCTCGGTCTCCTCGAACCAGGCGTGCAGCGCCTCCCGCCCGGCGTCGGTGAGGTGGTAGACCTTCTTGTTGGGCCGGCTGGACTGCTCGACGTCCTCGCCCTCGATCAGTCCCGACTTCTCGAGGCGGCCGAGGGTGACGTATATCTGGCCGACGTTCGGCTGAGGGTACGCGGAGCCCAGCAGTTGCTCAAGGTCCTGCTTCAGCTCGTAGCCGTGGGCCGGGCCACGGGCGAGGAGTGCCAGGAGGGGCAGGCGCACTCGTGCTCTCCTCCTGTCCGCTCACAATGTGCTCCAGGCCCTAGTATCGCCCATACCTAACAGGTATACATGGCCTCTGACTCCCGGGCGAGGGTGCCCGGAGCCGTGTGTAGGTGTTCAGGGAGGAACCTATGCGGTGGATACGCGCCGCCGGTAGGGGGCTCCTCGTACTCGCCGTGGTCATGACCGGTTACGTCGCCTCGGGCGCCCGGGCCGACGAGGTCGCCGGCTCCGGTCGCGGCCCGCTCACCCTGGCCACCGCCGGTGACCTCACCGGCTATCTCGCCCCGCTGCTCCAGGGCTGGAACCGCACCCATCCCGGCGAGAAGGTCACCCTCGTCGAGCTGCCGGACTCCGCCGACGAGACCCACGCGCAGATGACCACCGACCTGCGCGGCGGCGACCGGGGCCGCTTCGACGTGCTGAACATCGACGTCAACTGGACCTCGGAGTTCGCGGCGGCCGGCTGGATACGTCCGCTGCCGCGCGACCGCTTCCCGCTGAGGAGCTTCCTGCCTCCGGTCGTGGACACGGCCACCTACGACGGCCGGCTGTACGCGGTCCCGTATGTCACCAATGCCGGACTTCTCCTGTATCGCAAGGACATCCTCGCCAAGGAGGGCGTGCCCCCGCCGCGCACCTGGGCCGAGCTGGAGCACGACGCGAAGACCATCGCGCCCAAGTACCACCTCGGCGGCTACGCGGGCCAGTTCCTGCCCTACGAGGGCCTCACCGTCAACGCGGCCGAGGCCGTGTACTCGGCGGGCGGCACGATCCTCGGCGACGAGGGCACCCGGGTCACGGTCGACTCCTCCGCCGCCCGCGAGGGCATCGGCTTCCTGGCCCGCGGCGTGCGCGAGGGCTGGATACCGAAGGCGGCGCTGACGTACAAGGAGGAGGAGTCCAAACAGGCCTTCCAGGACGGCAAGCTGCTCTTCCTGCGCAACTGGCCCTACGCCTACGCCGTCGCCTCGGCCAAGGGTTCCGAGGTCGCCGGGAAGATCGGCGCCGTGCCGATACCCGGGCCCGACGGGCCGGGGACCAGTGTGCTCGGCGGCTCCAACCTCGCGGTCAACTCCCATACCCGGCACCCCGATTCGGCCGCCCGTCTGATCGCCTACCTCACCAGCGCGCCGGTCCAGCGCCAGGTGCTCACCCGGGGCGCGCTGCCGCCCGTGCGCGCCGCGCTCTACGAGGACCCCGCGCTGATCCGGCGCTTCCCCTACCTGCCGACCCTGCGCACCGCCGTGCTCACCGCCGCGCCGCGCCCCAAGAGCGCGCACTACGACCAGGTGAGCCTGGTGGTGCAGGCGGTCGTGCAGGACGCGCTGTCCGGGCGGGAGACGCCCGAGCAGGCCGTGCGCCGGCTCGCGCGCGAGCTCGACGCCATCGCTCGTCGCTAGTTACTTGTTAAGTAACGCCACCATCTCATTTGGCTTCGCCGTGCCCGGTTAAGTCCGGTTTTGCACCGTCAACTGGCCAGTAGCTTCTGTTCATTTCATTGACACCCGTGCGCAGCGCCTACCTAACATGCATGCATGTTGAGTAAGTACCACTGGTGGCGCGACGCGGTGATCTACCAGGTCTACGTCCGCAGCTTTCTGGACAGCACCGGCGACGGCATCGGCGATCTGGCCGGCGTCCGGGCCGGGCTGCCGTACCTGAAGAAGCTCGGCGTCGACGGCATCTGGCTGAGCCCGTTCTACCCCTCGCCCCAGCACGACCACGGCTACGACGTCGCCGACTACTGCGGAGTCGACCCGCTCTTCGGCGACCTCGCCGAGTTCGACCTGCTGGTGGCGGCCGCCCGGCGGCTCGGCATCAAGGTGCTCCTCGACATCGTCCCCAACCACTGCTCCAGCGAGCACCCGTGGTTCCGCGAGGCGCTCGCCGCCGCCCCCGGCAGCCCGGCCCGCGCCCGCTTCCACTTCGCCGACGGCCGTGGCCCGGACGGCAGCGAGCCGCCCAACAACTGGCACGCCATGTTCGGCGGGCCCGCCTGGACCCGGGTCGGCGACGGCCAGTGGTACCTGCACATGTTCACGCCCGAGCAGCCCGACTGGAACTGGCGCGACCCCGAGGTCGCCGCCGAGTTCGACCGCGTCCTGCGCTTCTGGCTCGACCGGGGCGTCGACGGCTTCCGCATCGATGTGGCGGCCGGGCTCTACAAGCACCCCGAGCTGCCCGACTCCGACGACCCGGAGGCCGACGCCCGCACCCGGGACTCGGTCAACCCGCTCGCCTGGAACCAGCCCGAGGTGCACGAGGTGTGGCGCTGGTGGCGCGCCGTGTGCGAGGAGTACACCGCACGCGACGGCCGCGACCGCCTCCTGGTCGGCGAGGTGTCCGTCCCCACCGCCCGGGAACACGCCCTCTACGTCCGCCCCGACGAACTCCACCAGGCCTTCTTCTTCGACCTGCTCGGTGCCCCGTGGGACGCCGACGCCTTCCGCAAGGTCATCTCCGAGGCCATGCAGGACATCGCCGGCACCGGCTCCACGGTCACCTGGGTGCTCAACAACCACGACCAGGTCCGTACCGTCACCCGCTACGGCGAACCCGCGACCGAAGGCAGCGGCCTCGGCGCCGCCCGCGCCCGCGCCGCCGCCCTGCTGATGCTGGCACTGCCCGGAGCCGCGTACATCTACCAGGGCGAGGAACTGGGCCTGCCCGAGGTCGTCGACCTGCCCGACGACGTCCTCACCGACCCGATATTCCGCCGCACCGGCAGCCGCGCCCGGATACGCGACGGCTGCCGGGTGCCGCTGCCCTGGTCCGGGCAGGCCTCCCCGTTCGGCTTCACCTCCGGCGCCGAGTCGGCCAGGCCCTGGCTGCCCCAGCCGGACTACTTCGCCGAGTACGCCACCGACCGCGCCCTCGCCGACACCCGCTCCTTCTGGCACCTGTACCGCGACGGACTGCAACTCCGCGCCTCCCTGCCCCAGTTGGGCGAGGGGACGCTGACCTGGCTGGACGCCCCACCCGGTGTCCTCGCCTTCACCCGCGGCGACGGGCTGGTCTGCGCCGTCAACTTCGGTACGGCCCCCACGCCCGCCCCGGTCTCCGGCACCCCCCTGCTCTCCAGCGGCCCCGTCGCACCCGGCGTCCTGCCCGGCTCCACGGCGGCCTGGTGGCTCGGCGACCTCTGATCCACCGTCACCTCACCTCTCATGAAAGGCCGTCAGCGATGATGCGACGACGTACGACCCTGCTCACGAGCTGCACCGCACTGGCCCTGGCACTCGGCGCGACCGCCTGCGGCGGCGGGCCCGTCTCGGCGGGCGGCGGCGACAAGGCACTCAGCGGCCAGACGGTCACCGTGGCCGGTGTCTGGTCCGGCAGCGAACAGAAGAACTTCCAGAAGGTGCTGGACGCGTTCACCGCGAAGACCGGAGCCAAGACCCAGTTCGTCTCCACCGGTGACAACGTCTCCACCGTCGTCGGCAGCAAGATCGAGGGTGGCAACGCGCCCGACGTCGTCATGGTCCCGCAGGTCGGTGTCCTGCAGCAGTTCGCGAAGAAGGGCTGGCTCAAGCCGCTGTCGCCGACCGCGCAGACGACGATCACCGCCGACTACGCGCCCGTGTGGAAGAAGTACGGCAGCGTCGACGGCACCCTGTACGGCCTGTACTTCAAGGCCGCCCACAAGTCGACCGTCTGGTACAGCCCCGACGCGCTCACCCAGGCCGGGGTCAAGCCGCCGAAGACGTACGACGAGATGCTCAAGGCCGGCCACACCGTCTCCGACTCCGGGCTCGCCGCCTTCGCCGTCGGCGGCCAGGACGGCTGGACCCTCACCGACTGGTTCGAGAACATCTACCTCTCCCAGGCGGGCCCCGAGAAGTACGACGCCCTCGCCGCCCACAAGCTGAAGTGGACCGACCCGAGTGTCGTCAAGGCGCTCACCACCCTCGGCAAGCTGTTCAAGGACAAGCAGCTGATCGCGGGCGGCCAGAAGGGGGCCCTGAACACCGACTTCCCCGGCTCGGTGGAGAAGGTGTTCGGACCCAAGCCCGAGGCCGGCATGGTCTACGAGGGCGACTTCGTGGCCGGCGTCGCGCACGACCAGTTCGGCAAGACCATCGGCAAGGACGCGAACTTCTTCCCGTTCCCCGCGGTCGACGGCGGCACGGCACCGGTGGTCAGCGGCGGCGACGCGGCCGTCGTCCTGAAGGACGCCAAGAACGCCAAGGCCGGCATGAAGCTCCTGGAGTACCTCGCCACCCCCGAGGCCGCGGCCGTGTGGGCCAAGGCCGGCGGGTTCCTGTCCCCGAACAAGAAGCTCGACCCCGCCTCCTACGGCGACGACGTCACCCGCGCCACCGCCAAGTCCCTCGTCGGCGCGGGCGACTCGGTCCGCTTCGACATGTCCGACCAGGCCCCCGCGGCCTTCGGCGGCACCAAGGGCGCCGGAGAGTGGAAGCTGCTCCAGGACTTCCTGAGCGACCCGTCCGACCCCAAGGGCACCGCGGCGAAGCTGGAGTCCGCCGCGGCCAAGGCCTACCAGGGCTGAGCGGCAGCACCATGACCGCCACCACTGTCGACAAGCAGCAGGCGGCCCCGCGGACCGCCGCCGGCGGGGCGCGCGGGCGCCTCGGCCGGCGGCGCGCCCGGCTGATCGCCCTGCTCTTCGTCCTGCCCGCCCTGCTCCTGCTCGGCGCCCTCGTCGTCTACCCGGTGCTGTTCTCCGTCGGCCGCAGCTTCTTCGACGCCTCCGGCACCCGGTTCGTGGGCGGCGGCAACTACGCCGAGATGTTCCGTGACCCGGCGACCCTGAAGGCCATCCGCAACACCACCATCTGGGTGGTCGTGGCCCCGGCCCTGCTCACCGGGCTCGGCCTGATCCTGGCCGTCCTGGTGGAGAAGGTCCGCTGGGCCACGGCGTTCAAGCTGCTGCTCTTCATGCCGATGGCGGTGTCCTTCCTGGCCGCCGGCATCATCTTCCGGCTCGCCTACGACGAGGACCCGAACAAGGGCGTGCTGAACGCGGCCGCGGTCTCCGTCCACGACGCCTTCAAGGGCACGTCGTCGTATCCCACGGCGCGCGGCCGCGCGGGCCTGCTGACCCAGGACCGCGACGGCTCCTACCGTACGACCGCCTCCACCGGCCGGTCGGTGACGCTCCCGATGGTCGGCGTGCTGCCCAAGGACCTGCCGAAGAGCGCCTCGCCCGCCCACCCGGCGGCCGCGCGGAAGGCCGCGCCCGGCGAGCTGCGCGGTGTCGTCTACCTGGACTTCACCCCCGGCGGGGGCGGCAGGCAGGGCAAGGTCGACCCGAAGGAGAGCGGGCTGCCCGGCATGAAGGTCGAAGCGGTGCGGGACGGGGGCACGGTCGCGAGCACGACGACCGCGGCCGACGGCTCCTTCGCGTTCTCCGGGCTGCACGCGGGCTCGTACACGGTGAAGCTCCCGCAATCGAACTTCGCCCCGCCGTACCAGGGCATTTCCTGGCTCGGACCGACGCTCGTCACTCCGGCGATCATCGGCGCGTACCTGTGGATCTGGACCGGCTTCGCGATGGTCCTGATCGGTGCGGGCCTGTCCACCCTGCCCCGGGACGCGCTGGAGGCCGCCCGGATGGACGGCGCGAACGAGTGGCAGATCTTCCGCCGGATCACCGTCCCGCTGCTCGCACCCGTCCTGACGGTCGTCTTCGTCACGCTCGTCATCAACGTGATGAAGGTCTTCGACCTCGTCTACATCATCGCGCCCGGACCGGTGCAGGAGGACGCCACGGTGCTGGCCACCCAGATGTGGCTGGTCTCCTTCGGCGGCGGCAACAACCAGGGCCTCGGCAGCGCCCTCGGCGTACTCCTGCTGCTCCTGGTCGTCCCCGCGATGGTGTTCAACGTCCGCCGTTTCCGCAGGAGTCAGCGATGAGGGAGTCAGCGATGAACACGATCAGGCGGGGCCTGGGCAACGGCCTGGTGCAGGCCTTCCTGGTGGTGATCGGCCTGGTCTGGCTGACCCCGCTCGCGGGCCTGTTCCTGTCCTCCCTGCGCTCGGCCCAGGACACCGCGAAGGGCGGCTGGTGGACGGCGCTGGCGAGCCCCGGCCAGCTGTCCTTCGACAACTACTCGGCCCTGCTGAAGAACTCCGGCATGGTGCAGGCCTTCTGGAACACGGTACTGATCTCGGTGCCGGCCACCACCCTCGTCGTGGTCATCGCCGCGCTCGCCGGATACGCCTTCGCCTGGCTGGACTTCCCGCTCAGGGAGCCGATCTTCCTGCTCGTGGTGGCCCTGCTGGTGGTGCCGGTGCAGATCGGCCTGCTGCCGGTGGCCAAACTCTTCGGCGCGCTGGGCCTGTTCGGCACGATCCCCGGCGTCGTCCTCTTCCACGTGGCCTACGGACTGCCCTTCGCGGTGTTCCTGCTGCGCAACTACTTCGCGGAGATGCCGAAGGAGATGCTGGAGGCGGCCCGGATGGACGGCGGCAGCGAGTGGCGCATCTTCACCCGGCTGGTGCTTCCGGTGGGCCGGCCCGCGATCGCCTCGCTCGCCATCTTCCAGTTCCTCTGGGTCTGGAACGACATGCTGGTCGCCCTGCTCTTCGCCGACAGCTCCTCGCAGCCCCTCACCGTGGAACTCCAGTCCCAGATCCGCCAGTTCGGCAGCAACATCGACGTGCTCGCACCGGGCGCGTTCCTGTCCCTGATCGTGCCGGTGGCGGTGTTCTTCGCCTTCCAGCGGCACTTCGTACAGGGGGTGATGGCGGGCTCGGTCAAGTGACCGAGCCCGCGTGCGACGGCCCGGGACGGGGTCGCCTCAGCCGTGGAAGGTGATGTACCCGTTGCCGTCCCGGTCATCGCGGGACTTGGTGTAGGCGTGGGTGTCCGCGTGGGCACCGGACGGCTTGTAGAGGTAGATGGTGTCCTGGTCGTTGTTCCAGATGAAGTTGCAGTTCTGGCGGTAGACGACGTTGCCCGCGTCCGAGTCGGTGCCGTGGCCGCCGCGCAGCTTCACGTAGTCGCCGGGCTGGAGGTAGTGGTTCGAGGGGAACGTGAACCGGTTCCCTGTGGCGTCCTTGACGACGTAACCCTTGAGGTTGACCGTCGCGGTGCGCGAGTAGTTCTTGATCGTCAGGTACTCGTCCCGGGTGTTGCCCGTACTGCAGTTGTTGGAGTCCCGCCCCGGCGCGTCGTACTGGACGCCCTTGATCTTCAGGGCGGAGGAGTACTCGGTGGCCTGGGCCGGCGCCGCGACGACGACGGCCAGTGTTCCGGCCGTGATGGTGGCGGCGAGCGCGAAGCGTATACGCATGAGGTCCCCCCTCGGTGGTGCGGTTACAGCGCCAGGAGCTTACACAAAAGTTGAGCGTTGCACGGATGTTCCGTGCAGAAAGTGTGAAGCCCGGTCGAGGGGGGACCTCAGTCGGTCACGGCGAAGCCGGCGGATACAGCGATCTCGGCAGCTGGGAGGCCGCGGCCGAGTCCAGCAGCCACAGGGTGCGCGAGCGGCCCTGTGCCCCGGCCGCCGGAGCCTGGATCTCGCCGGCGCCCGACAGGGCGATGGCCGCGGCCTCCGCCTTGTCCTCGCCCGCCGCGAGCAGCCAGACCTCGCGGGCCGAGCGGATCGCGGGGAGGGTGAGGCTGATCCTGGTCGGCGGGGGCTTGGGGGCGCCGTGGACGCCGACCACCGTGCGCTCCGTCTCGCGGACCGCCGGCAGCTCCGGGAAGAGCGAGGCCACGTGGGTGTCCGGACCGACACCCAGCATCAGCACGTCGAAGGTGGGCACCGGGCCGTGGTTCTCCGGCCCGGCCGCCTTCGCCAGCTCCTGCGCGTACGCCTCCGCGGCCGCCTCGACGTCCGTGCCGTACGGCCCGTCGGAGGCGGGCATGGCGTGCACGCGCTCCGGGTCCAGCGGTACGGCGTCCAGCAGGGCCTCGCGGGCCTGCGTGACGTTGCGCTCGGGGTCGCCCTCGGGCAGGTAGCGCTCGTCGCCCCACCACAGGTCGAGGCGGCCCCAGTCGATGGCATCCCGCGCGGGCGCCGCCGCCAGCGCGGCCAGCAGGCCGTTGCCGTTGCGGCCGCCCGTGAGGACCACGGACGCGGTGCCCCTGGAGGCCTGCGCGTCCACGATCTTCGTGATCAGGCGGGCCGCGGCGGCCTGCGCCATCAGTTCCTTGTCGCGGTGGACGACCAGCTGCGGAGTACTCACTTCGCCGCCGCCTTCCTCGCGGGTGCCTTCTTCGCGGTCTTGGCGGCCGCCTTCTTCGCGGGCGCCTTGGCCGACTCCTCCTCGGGCGCGGGCTCGGCCACCGGCTCCTGGACGGACGGTTCCGGAGCCGCGTTCAGCCGCTCCACGCCATAGCGCAGCGCCGACGCGTAGGTGTCGTCCGGGTCGAGCCGGCGCAACTCCTCCGCGATCAGCTCCGCGGTCTCCCGCCGCTTCAGCGCCACCGCCCGTGGCGGCTGGCCCTCGATGGACAGCGTGGCCAGCGAGCCGTCCGCGCGGTCCAGGACGATCGGGCCGCAGCTGGTGTCCATCCGGACGGCCGTGAGCCCCGGACCGGACGACAGCGAGCGCTTGACGGGGACGTCCAGCCGGTCCGCGAGCCACATCGCCAGCAGCTCACAGCTCGGGTTGAACTCCTCGCCCTCCACCTCGACGGCCTCGACCTCGCAGATGACCTGGTCCAGGGCCGCCGCGAGCATCGAACGCCACGGCGTGATCCGGGTCCAGGACAGGTCGGTGTCGCCGGGGGTGTAGGCGTCGGCGCGGGCGGACAGCTCCCGCACCGGCTGCTCGGCGGCGTAGGTGTCGGTCACCCGGCGCTGGGCGAGCGCGCCCAGCGGGTCCTTCGCCGGGTCCAGCGGGGCGTTCACCGGCCACCACACGACCACCGGGGCGTCCGGCAGCAGCAGCGGCAGCACGACCGAGTCGGCGTGGCCTGTGACCTCGCCGTACAGTCGCAGTACCACCGTCTCACCGGTGCCCGCGTCCGCGCCCACCCGCACCTCGGCGTCCAGCCGGGACCTCGTACGCTCGCGCGGGGTGCGGGAGACCCGCTTGATGACGACCAGCGTGCGCGAGGGGTGCTCGCGCGAGGCGTCGTTGGCGGCCTTCAGCGCGTCGTAGGCGTTCTCCTCGTCGGTGACGATGACGAGGGTCAGGACCATGCCGACGGCGGGGGTGCCGATGGCCCGGCGGCCCTGCACGAGCGCCTTGTTGATGTCGCCGGCGGTGGTGTCGGTCAGGTCTATCTTCATGGGCGGCGCCAGCTCCGTCCGTCTCGTGCGAGCATCTCGTCCGCCTCGGCGGGGCCCCAGGTGCCCGACGGGTACTGCGCGGGCCTGCCGTGCCTGTCCCAGTACTCCTCGATCGGGTCGAGGATCTTCCAGGACAGCTCGACCTCCTCGGTGCGCGGGAAGAGGTTGGCGTCGCCCAGCAGCACGTCCAGGATCAGCCGCTCGTACGCCTCCGGGCTGGACTCCGTGAAGGACTCGCCGTAGGCGAAGTCCATGGAGACGTCCCGGATCTCCATCGAGGTGCCCGGCACCTTGGAGCCGAAGCGGACCGTGACGCCCTCGTCCGGCTGGACGCGGATCACGATCGCGTTCTGGCCCAGCTCCTCCGTCGCCGTGGTGTCGAAGGGGGAGTGCGGGGCCCGCTGGAAGACGACCGCGATCTCCGTCACGCGCCGGCCGAGGCGCTTGCCGGTGCGCAGGTAGAAGGGGACGCCCGCCCAGCGGCGGTTGTCGATGCCCAGCTTGATCGCGGCATAGGTGTCGGTCTTCGACTTCGCGTCGATGCCGTCCTCTTCGAGGTAGCCGATGACCTTCTCGCCGCCCTGCCAGCCGCCCGCGTACTGACCGCGCACGGTCGAGGCGCCCAGGTCCTTCGGCAGCCGGACGGCGCCGAGCACCTTCTCCTTCTCCGCGGCCAGCGCGTCCGCGTCGAAGGAGGCGGGCTCCTCCATGGCGGTGAGGGCCATGAGCTGGAGCAGGTGGTTCTGGATGACGTCACGGGCGGCGCCGATGCCGTCGTAGTAGCCGGCGCGGCCGCCGATGCCGATGTCCTCGGCCATGGTGATCTGCACGTGGTCCACGAAGGACCGGTTCCAGATCGGTTCGAACATCGTGTTGGCGAAGCGCAGCGCCAGGATGTTCTGGACGGTCTCCTTGCCGAGGTAGTGGTCGATGCGGAACACCTGGTCCGGCTCGAACACCTCGTGCACGACCTTGTTCAGCTCCTCGGCCGACCTCAGGTCGTGGCCGAAGGGCTTCTCGATGACCGCGCGCCGCCAGGAACCGCCCGACTGGTCGGCCAGCCCGTGCTTCTTCAGCTGCTGGATGACCACCGGGAAGGAGCGCGGCGGCACCGACAGGTAGAAGGCGAAGTTGCCGCCCGTGCCCTGTGCCTTGTCCAGCTCCTCGATGGTGGAGCGCAGGCGCTCGAACGCGTCGTCGTCGTCGAAGGTGCCCTGCACGAAGCGCATCCCCTGGATGAGCTGCTGCCAGACCTCCTCCCGGAACGGCGTACGGGCGTGCGCCTTGACGGCGTCGTGGACCTCCTGCGCGAAGTCCTCGTTCGCCCACTCGCGGCGGGCGAAGCCCACCAGCGAGAAGCCCGGCGGCAGCAGACCCCGGTTGGCGAGGTCGTACACCGCGGGCATCAGCTTCTTGCGGGACAGGTCGCCCGTGACACCGAAGATGACCAGACCCGACGGTCCCGCGATGCGCGGGAGCCGTCGGTCGGCCGGGTCACGAAGCGGGTTCGCTCCGGAACCGGAAAGGGGGGTCAACTCAGCCCTCCGAAGGGGCGAGGCGCTCGAGCTCCGCCTGGGTGGACTTGAGCAGGTCGTTCCAGGACGCCTCGAACTTGTCGACGCCCTCGTCCTCCAGCACCTGTACGACGTCGTCGTACGAGATGCCGAGCCGCTCCAGCGCGTCGAGGTCGGCACGCGCCTGCTCGTAGGTGCCGGCGATGGTGTCGCCGCTGATCTCGCCGTGGTCCTCGGTGGCCTCCAGCGTGGCCTCCGGCATGGTGTTGACCGTGTTCGGGGCGACCAGCTCGGTGACGTACAGCGTGTCCGGGTAGGCCGGGTCCTTCACGCCGGTCGACGCCCACAGCGGGCGCTGCTTGTTGGCGCCGGCGTTCTCCAGCGCCTGCCAGCGGTCGGAGGAGAAGACCTCCTCGTACGCCTGGTAGGCGAGGCGCGCGTTGGCGACGGCGGCCTTGCCGCGCAGCGCCTTGGCCTCGTCGGTGCCGATCCCGTCCAGCCGCTTGTCGATCTCGGTGTCCACGCGGGACACGAAGAAGGACGCCACCGAGTGGATCAGCGAGAGGTCCAGGCCGCGCTCCCTGGCCTTCTCCAGGCCGGAGAGGTAGGCGTCCATGACGGCGCGGTACCGCTCCAGGGAGAAGATCAGGGTGACGTTGACGCTGATGCCGAGGCCGATGGTCTCGGTGATCGCCGGCAGGCCCGCCCGGGTGGCCGGGATCTTGATCAGGGTGTTGGGGCGGTCCACCAACCAGGCCAGCTGCTTGGCCTCGGCGACGGTGGCCTTGGTGTTGTGCGCCAGGCGCGGGTCGACCTCGATGGAGACCCGGCCGTCCTTGCCGCCGGTGGCGTCGTAGACGGGGCGCAGGATGTCGGCGGCGTCGCGGACGTCCGCCGTGGTGATCATGCGGATGGCCTCTTCGACGGTGACCTTGCGGGCGGCGAGGTCCGAGACCTGCTGGTCGTAGCCGTCGCCCTGCGAGATCGCCTTCTGGAAGATCGTCGGGTTGGTGGTGACGCCCACGACGTGCTGCTGGTCGATCAGCTCGGCGAGGTTGCCGGACGTGATCCGCTTGCGCGACAGGTCGTCCAGCCAGATCGCGACGCCTTCTTCGGAGAGGCGCTTGAGTGCGTCTGTCATGGAATTACATCTCCTACGTGTCGTATATGAGCGTCAGCGCTGGGCGGCGGCGATGGATTCCCGGGCCTTGGCGGCCACATTCTCGGCAGTGAAGCCGAACTCGCGGAAGAGCACCTTGCCGTCGGCGGAAGCACCGAAGTGCTCCAGGGAAACGATGCGGCCGGCGTCCCCGACGAAGCGGTACCAGGTCAGCCCGATGCCCGCCTCCACGGCCACGCGGGCCCTGACGGACGGCGGGAGCACGGAGTCCCGGTACCCCTGGTCCTGCTCCTCGAACCACTCGACGGACGGCATCGACACGACACGCGTCGGGACGCCCTCGGCCTGCAGCCGCTCACGCGCCTCGACGGCCACGTGCACCTCGGAGCCGGTGGCGATCAGGATCACCTGCGGCTCGCCGCCCTCGGCCTCGAACAGGACGTAACCGCCCTTCGCGGCGTCCTCGTTGGGCTCGTAGACCGGCACGCCCTGGCGGGTGAGCGCGAGGCCGTGCGGCCGGCCCTTGCCGAACACCTTGGTGTAGCGGCGCAGGATCTCGCGCCAGGCGATCGCGGTCTCGTTGGCGTCCGCCGGGCGGACCACGTTCAGACCGGGGATCGCGCGCAGCGAGGCCAGGTGCTCGACCGGTTGGTGGGTGGGGCCGTCCTCGCCGAGGCCGATGGAGTCGTGCGTCCACACGTACGTCACCGGCAGGTGCATCAGGGCCGACAGGCGCACGGCGTTGCGCATGTAGTCGGAGAAGACGAGGAACGTACCGCCGTAGACGCGGGTGTTGCCGTGCAGCGTGATGCCGTTCAGCTCGGCGCCCATCGAGTGCTCGCGGATGCCGAAGTGGATCGTGCGGCCGTACGGCTTGGCCTCGGGCAGCGGGTTGCCCTCGGGCAGGAAGGAGCTTTCCTTGTCGATGGTCGTGTTGTTCGACCCGGCGAGGTCGGCGGAGCCGCCCCACAGCTCGGGGATCACCGCGCCGAGCGCCTGCAGCACCTTGCCGGAGGCGGCACGCGTCGCGACACCCTTGCCCGGCTCGAAGACCGGGATCTTCTCCTCCCAGCCGGCGGGCAGCTCACCCCTGCTGATGCGGTCGAACTCGGCGGCACGCTCCGGGTTGTCGTCCCGCCACACCTGCAGGGACTTCTCCCACTCGGCGCGCGCCTGGGCGCCGCGCTCCAGGGCCTTGCGGGTGTGCGTGATCACCTCGTCCTCGACGGCGAAGTGCTTCTCCGGGTCGAAGCCGAGGACGCGCTTGGTGGCCGCGACCTCCTCCTCGCCCAGCGCCGAGCCGTGCGCGGCCTCGGTGTTCTGGGCGCTCGGGGCCGGCCAGGCGATGATCGAACGCATCGCGATGAACGACGGCCGGTCGGTGACCGCCTTGGCCTCCTGGATCGCGGCGTGGATCGCCTGCGGGTCCAGGTCGCCGTTGTCCTTCGCCTCCACGCGCTGCACGTGCCAGCCGTAGGCCTCGTAGCGCTTGACGGTGTCCTCGGAGACGGCCGTCTCGGTGTCGCCCTCGATCGAGATGTGGTTGTCGTCCCACAGCAGGATCAGGTTGCCGAGCTTCTGGTGGCCGGCCAGCGAGGAGGCCTCGGCGGAGATGCCCTCCTGGAGGCAGCCGTCACCGGCGATGCAGTAGACGAAGTGGTCGAAGGGCGACTCGCCCTGCGGGGCCTCGGGGTCGAACAGGCCGCGCTCGTAGCGGGCGGCCATCGCCATGCCCACCGCGTTGGCGACACCCTGGCCGAGCGGGCCGGTGGTGGTCTCGACGCCCTTGGTGTGCCCGTACTCCGGGTGGCCGGGGGTCTTCGAACCCCAGGTCCGGAAGGACTCCAGGTCCTCGAGCTCCAGGCCGAAGCCGGCCAGGTAGAGCTGCGTGTAGAGGGTCAGGGACGAGTGGCCGGCGGACAGCACGAAGCGGTCGCGCCCCACCCACTCGGGGTCGGCCGGGTCGTGCCGCATCACCTTCTGGAAGAGGGTGTACGCGGCCGGAGCCAGGCTCATCGCCGTACCGGGATGGCCGTTGCCGACCTTCTGTACGGCGTCGGCGGCCAGGACACGGGCAGTGTCGACGGCCCGCTGGTCCAGCTCGGTCCACTCAAGGTCTGTGGTGGTCGGCTTGGTGCTCACCCTGGGTCAGGGCTCCTCTCCACATGTCGGTCGCCGGTCTTCGGGGCATGTGCCCACCCGGCCGCCGGCGCGCTTCTGCCCGCCGGCCGCTGCCGAGCCTACCCCTGTGGGGACGTGCATTTTTTCGAGTGTTTCCAGACTGCCGGGAGTCCGTCTGATCCGCCTCCCGACTGGCCGAACGCGCCATTTGGCACATGAATACGGAGGCTGCCATCTGAGCGCTCAATCGAGTGCCGGGTGTCCTCTTATGGGGTGTGCGCCAACACGACCCCACCCCCGCGAAGGCCGGGGTATGGGCAACGTCTAAAGTGGCGTGGTACGCGCGAGCCTTTACCGGGACTTCACACGGGGGGCTTGCTGGGATGTCTCTGTCAGGGGTGTGCGTGACGGCCGTCGAATCACGTCCTGGGGGTCCCTCCCAGGCCCTTCAGGCTCTGGGGGAGGGCGTGCTGGGTGGTGCGAGCCAGGGCCCGGTTCACCGGCCGTTCGGGGCCCGTGTCAAGGCGTTCGTGGCTCTGACCAAGCCGCGGATCATCGAGCTGCTTCTCATCACCACCGTTCCGGTGATGTTCCTGGCCCAGCAGGGCGTGCCGGACCTGAAGCTGGTCCTGCTGACCTGCGTCGGCGGCTACCTCTCCGCGGGCGGCGCCAACGCGCTGAACATGTACATCGACCGTGACATCGACGCCCTGATGGACCGCACCTCGCAGCGGCCGCTGGTGACGGGCATGGTCAGCCCGCGCGAGTGCCTGGCCTTCGGCATCACCCTGGCGGTCGTCTCGACGCTGCTGTTCGGGCTCACCGTCAACTGGCTGAGCGCCTGGCTCTCCCTCGGAGCGCTCCTCTTCTACGTCGTCGTCTACACGATGATCCTCAAGCGGCGCACCTCGCAGAACATCGTGTGGGGCGGCATCGCCGGCTGCCTGCCGGTCCTCATCGGCTGGTCCTCGGTCACGGACTCGATGTCCTGGGCGCCGGTCATCCTCTTCCTCGTCATGTTCTTCTGGACGCCGCCGCACTACTGGCCGCTGTCCATGAAGGTCAAGGACGACTACGCGCGCGTGGGCGTGCCGATGCTCCCGGTCGTCGCCTCGAACAAGGTGGTCGCCCGGCAGATCGTCGTCTACAGCTGGGTGATGGTCCTGGTCTCCCTGCTCCTGACCCCGCTCGGCTACACCGGCTGGTTCTACACGGTGGTGGCCCTCGCGGCCGGCGGCTTCTGGCTGTGGGAGGCGCACGGTCTGCAGAACCGGGCGAAGGCCGAGGTGACCGGCGCGAAGCTGAAGGAGATGCGCCTCTTCCACTGGTCGATCACCTACGTGTCGATCCTCTTCGTCGCGGTCGCGGTCGACCCGTTCCTGCGCTGACGTACGTCACAGGGGGCTGCTCTCGCCAGTCGATCTACTCGTGAGTAGCATCCTGGTCATGGCAGACACGCAGCAGGTTGACGCGAGGGCCGAGCGCAAGGTGGCCAAGCTCGCCCGGGAGATCAGCGCCTTCGCCAAGGCGCACGGTGGCGCCGAGGGCCAGGTGGCCCACATCGGCGAGCGCGGCGCCCGTATCGTCCTCGTCGGCGAGGACGGCGGCTGGGGCGACCTGGTGGCCCCCAGCGCCGAGATCGCCGGGAAGGCCGTCGAGAAGTCCGGCATCACGGTCCACGAGTCCTTCGACGGCGAGTTCGCGGCGAAGGTGAAGACCGGCGCCTACGAGTGGAAGAGGATGGCCGGCATCCAGGTCGGCGGCTGAGCGAGGCGCCCCGGAAGGGGTGCGGGGAACTGCGCGACCGGCCGCATGCGGCCCGAAGTCGCCGAACGGGCCGCGGTCCCCGAGCTCATCCGCGACCTCGGACCCCGTTCACTCGTTAGGCCGCAAAAGCCGGCGGGCGCGGGGAGGCCGAATGATCGAAACGCCGTCCCTCGTGGACCAGTACTGCCACGGCGTACTGCGAACAGAGCTGGGCCTCGGCACGTTCGAGGCCCAACTCGCCCGTACGGAAGGCCCACCGGCGCCCGGCACCACCCTCTTCGACACCCAGACGGGATTCGCCGTACGGCGCTGGTGCCCGCCCCTGCTCGGTCTGGAACCGCACTGCGCGCCCGCCCGCTATCTGGCCCGGCGCCGGGAGCTGGGCGTCATGGAGGCGGGCCGCCGGCTGCTGCGCGGGAGCGGCATCACCACCTACCTCGTCGACACCGGCCTGCCCGGCGATCTCACGGGCCCCGTCGAGCTGGCCTCGGCCGGTTTCGCCGAGGCCCGTGAGATCGTCCGGCTGGAGCAGCTCGCGGAGCAGGTCGCCGACACCTCCGGCACCGTCGAGTCCTTCCTCACCAACCTCGCCGAGTCGGTGCACGGCGCCGCGGCGAACGCGGTCGCCTTCACGTCCGTCGCGGGCCTCGGACACGGCCTGGCCCTCGCCCCCGAGCCGCCGGGGCCGGGGGAGGTGCGGGGCGCGGCGGGCCGCTGGCTGGCCGGCCGGCGGGTCGGCGGAGCGCTCACCGACCCCGTGCTGCTGCGGCACGTGCTGTGGATCGCGGTCGCCTCGGGCCTGCCCCTGCAACTGCACGCCGGGCTCGGTGAGCCGGGCTCCCGCATCGACCGCACCGACCCCGTGCTGCTCACCGACTTCGTACGGGCCACGGCCGGTCTCGGCACCGACCTGATCCTGCTGCACGGCTATCCGTACCACCGCCACGCCGCCCATCTGGCCGGCGTCTTCCCGCACGTCTACACGGACTCCGGCGCCGCCCTCCTCCGCACCGGCGCCCGCGCCGCCACCGTCCTCGCCGAGATCCTGGAGCTGGCCCCCTTCGGCAAGATCCTCTTCTCCACCGGCGCCCACGGCCTGCCCGAACTGCACGTCGTCGGCGCCCGCCTGTTCCGCGAGGCGCTGGGCCGGGTCCTGGGCACCTGGGTCGCCGAGGGCGCCTGGTCCCTGGAGGACGCCCAGCGGGTGGCCCGGATGGTCGCGGCGGACAACGCGCGCCGGGTTTACGGACTGACGTGAGCTGCTCAGACTGGGCGGATGCCGACCGCATCGCTGCTCGACCGTTTCCTCGACGGACTCACGCCGCTGCGACCCCGCGCGGTGTGGGCGCACGGCTCACTGGCCGGCGGTGACTACCAGGAGGGCCGCAGCGACCTGGACCTGATCGCGCTGCTGCCGGGCCCGGTGGGCCTCGGCACGGTACGGCGGGTGGTGGCCCTGCACCGGAGCCTGCGTGCCCTGCCGCTCGCCGCGAAGCTCCACTGCAGCTACCTCACCCCGGCCACTCTGGACGACCCGGACCGCTCCCACCTCACCTGGGCGCACCGGCGGGTGCTGCGCCGCCCGGTCACCCCCGTCACCCGGCGCGAACTGCACGACTTCGGGCGAGTGCTGCACGGCGAGTCGCCGGCCGGGCTGCTCCCACCGGTGCCGCAGGGGCAGCTGAGCGCCTACGTCGTGCGGGACCAGCGGGACTTCTGGCGGCCCGCCGTCGGCAAGGCCCGGCTGTGGCGGCAGGACGCCTGGGTCGACCTCGGCCTGCTGACCCTGGCCCGGGCCACCGTGACCCTGCGGGACGGGCGGCTCGTCTCGAAGCGGGAGGCGCTCGGCGAACTCCCGGCGCTCGGTGCCCCCGTCGAGGTCGTCAAGGACATCACCCGACGGCGCTACGCGGACCCCGCGCCGGCGGACGGCGCCTGGGTCGCCCGCCGCGCCGAGCTGACCCGCGCCTACCTGGGGCCGGCGATCGACAAGCTGGTGGCCACCCACGGGTGACTCACGCGCGCGTGCCCACCGTCATCTCGGCCGAGGGACCGGGCAGGTCCAGGGCGGCCGCCGGGCGTTCGCGCAGTGCGAGCAGGACGCGCAGGACGCCGATCCACACCAGGCAGGAGCCGAACATGTGCAGGGCCACCAGCAGCTCGGGCAGATGGGTGAAGTACTGCACGTAACCGATCACGCCCTGGCCGAGCAGGATCAGGAACAGCTCGCGGGTGCGCGTCAGCGGCCCCTTCGGCGCGTCGACCGCCTTCAGCACGAACCACAGCGCGAACGTCAGCGTCACCACGATCCAGGCGAGCACCGCGTGCAGCTTGGCCACCGTCTCCCAGTCGATGGGGATCCGCTTGACCTCGCTGGAGTCACCCGCGTGCGGCCCGGCGCCGGTCACCACCGTGCCGGCCGCGATGAGCAGCAGGGACGCGGCCACCAGGAACCACACCAGTTGCTGCACGGCCTTGCCGACCAGCGGCCGGGGCGCGCCGTCGCCCTCGCGGGTGCGCTGCCACATCACCACGGCGACGGTGGTCAGGGCCGTCGCCAGCAGGAAGTGGGCCGCGACGGTGTACGGGTTGAGGCCCACGAGCACGACCACGCCGCCGAGGACCGCGTTGCCCATCACCAGCCAGAACTGCGCCCAGCCCAGCCGGGTCAGGCTGCGCCGGTACGGCTTCTCGGAGCGGGCGGCGATGATCGCCCAGCCGACCGCGGCGCACAGCACGTACGTCAGCATCCGGTTGCCGAACTCGATCGCGCTGTGGTAGCTGAGCGCGTTCGTCGGCGTGAGCGAGCCGTCGGTGCACTCCGGCCAGGTCGGGCAGCCGAGGCCGGAGCCGGTCAGGCGGACGGCACCACCCGTGACGACGATGACCACCGACATCACGAGCGCGGCGAGAGCCGCACGCCGGACCGTCCTGGGGGACGGGGTCCAGCGTGCGGCGATGAAGTCGAGCGGGTTGCGCACGGCCGCTACGGCGTCGGCGGGGTTCAGCTTGGGCACGCCCACCATCGTAGGCCGCCGCTTGTGCACGCTTTCACGAGGGTCCACCGTGACGCCTCACTCCCAGCGGAAGAACTTCCCGGCCGCGGCCAGCCCCACGACCGCCCACACGGCGAGGATCCCCAGGTCGCCCCAGGGCGTCCCGGCACCGTGCTGGAGCACGTCCCGCAGGCCGTCCGACAGCGCGGAGATGGGCAGCAGCCCGAGCACGGCCTGCGCGGACGCACCGAACTTGGCCAGCGGCACGATGACACCGCCGCCGACGAGCAGCAGCAGGAAGACGAGGTTGGCGGCGGCGAGGGTCGCCTCCGCCTTCAGCGTGCCCGCCATCAGCAGACCGAGGCCCGAGAAGGCGGCCGTACCGAGGACCAGGAGGAGCAGGACGGCCCCGGGGTTGCCGTGCGGGGACCAGCCCAGCGCGAACGCGATCACCGTCAGCAGGATCACCTGCAGGACCTCCGTGACCAGCACGGACGCCGTCTTGGCGGTCATCAGGCCCCAGCGGGGCAGCGGCGAGGCCGCGAGCCGCTTGAGCACGCCGTAGCGCCGCTCGAAGCCGGTCGCGATGGCCTGCCCGGTGAACGCCGTCGACATCACGGCCAGGGCCAGGATGCCGGGGGCGAGGAAGTCCACCGCCTTGCCCTTGCCGGTGTCGACGATGTCCACGGAGCTGAAGAGCACCAGCAGCAGGGTCGGGATGACGACCGTGAGCAGCAGCTGCTCGCCGTTGCGCAGCAGCATCCTCGTCTCCAGCGCCGCCTGCGCCGCGATCATGCGGGGGAGGGGCGCCGCGCCCGGCTCCGGGGTGTAGGTACCAACGGTCACGAGCGCAGCTCCTTGCCGGTCAGCTCCAAGAAGACGTCCTCCAGGGTGTGCCGTTCCACCGAGATCCGGTCCGGCATCACCCCGTGCTGGGCGCACCAGGAGGTCACGGTGGCCAGCAGCTGCGGGTCGACCTTGCCGACGACCCGGTAGCCGCCCGGGGTCAGCTCGGCGGCCGTGCAGTCGGACGGGAGCGCCTTCAGCAGCGAGCCCACGTCGAGGCCGGGGCGGCCGCTGAAGCGCAGGGTGTTCTCGGCGCCGCCCTTGCACAGCTGCTCCGGGGAGCCCTGGGCGATGACCCGGCCGCCGTCGATGATCGCCACGTCGTCGGCGAGCTGCTCGGCCTCTTCCATGTAGTGGGTGGTGAGGATCACCGAGACGCCGTCGGCGCGCAGGTCCTTCACCAGGTCCCAGGTGGCCCGGCGGGCCTGCGGGTCGAGGCCGGCCGTCGGCTCGTCCAGGAAGACCAGCTCGGGGCGCCCGACGACGGCCATGGCGAGCGCGAGCCGCTGCTGCTGGCCGCCGGAGAGCCGCCGGTACCCGGTCCGGCCGCAGGAGCCGAGGCCGAGGCGTTCGATCAGCGCGTCCACGTCCAGCGGATGCGCGTGCAGCCTGGCCACGTGCCGGAGCATCTCGTCGGCCCGGGCACCGGAGTACACCCCGCCGGACTGGAGCATCACACCGATGCGGGGACGCAGCTCGGCGGACTGCCGTACCGGGTCGAGGCCCAGGACGCGCACCGTGCCGGAATCCGGCTTCCGGTACCCCTCGCAGGTCTCGACCGTCGTCGTCTTCCCGGCTCCGTTGGGACCGAGTACGGCGGTCACGCCCGCCTCGGCCACCAGGTCGAGGCCGTCCACCGCGGTCTTCGTGCCGTACCGCTTCACCAGGGCCTGGACCTGGACCACGGGCTCGTTTCGCATGGATCCAGAGTCTAGGGAGGGCCCGGACGGCTCAGGCGCGGGGGTGCGGGAAGTCCTCCGCACGAGGTCGGTGCAGCGGCAGCCACCGCTCCGCGTAGGCCACCGCGTCCGCCACCGGGAACAGCCGTGCGTCCGCCGCGCCGACCCTGCCGCGCACGACGGGGCGGTCCCGCTCGAAGTCGTGGCCCAGCTCGTCGAACCGGTCGGCGTCGATCGACACCTCGACCACGGTCTCCCAGCCGCCGCCCGGGGCCGGCCGTCCGACCTCGGCGAGCGGCGCGGGTATCCGGTACTCGGCCAGGTGGAACGAGGTGCAGGAGTCGTAGCCCGCGCCGAGCAGCAGGACCCGGGCGCCCCGCTGCTCCAGCCGGGCCAGCGGGCTGCGCTCGCCGAGCCGGCAGTCGGGTGCGTGGCCTTCGGTGATCTCCCGCGCGTGCGGGCCGAGCGCCGCGAAGGAGGTGTGCGGGTGGGCGCTGCGCAGGGCACCCGGCCAGGTCCGCACGGTCTCGGGGATCACGCCGACCCCGCGCGTGGGGGTGGTCAGCGGGTCGTACGGCGGCATGGTGGCCCGGATCCGGTCCCACCACTCGCGGGGCACCGGAGGCCTCACCCACAGCGCCGGGTCGGACAGCTGGGCCGACTGGGCGGGGACGACGAGCGTGCCGGACGGCCCCAGGGCGTCGAGGAGTCCCTGGACGACGGCGACGGCGCCTCCGTTCACCCATCCGAGGGAGCGGAGCGAGGAATGGACGAGGAGGATCTCACCGGTCTCGACGCCGAGCAGGCGCACCTGTGCGGCGAGGGTGTCCCGCGTGACAAGAGGGCCGGTCGGAGGGGGTGTCGCCATGCTTGCGGAGTCTTCCGGACGGGCCCCGGGCGACGCCACCGAATTGCTCACCGATGATCGATCAAAGATCGTTTTCGCAGGTCGGATTAGGTATGCCTAAGTGACGCAGGGCACCGCCCGATGATCCGGACGCCGCTTGTCAGGCTCCGCGGAATTACGCAACAATGGCGTTGTGAAAAACGTCGGCGAGGCTCGGGAGGCTCCCCTGGGGGCCCCACAGGAGGAACTCGCGACCGGTGAGCGCTCCACGCGCAACCGCGTCGCGCGCTCCATCCTGGACCACGGCCCGTCGACCGTCGCCGAGCTCGCCGGCCGGCTGGGACTGACCCAGGCGGCCGTCCGGCGTCACCTGGACGCACTGGTCGCCGACGACGTCGTCGAGGCCCGCGAGCAGCGCGTGTACGGCACGCGCACGCGCGGCCGTCCCGCCAAGGTCTTCGCACTGACCGACTGCGGCCGGGACGCCTTCGACCAGTCGTACGACAAGCTCGCCGCGGACGCGCTGCGCTGGATCGCCGAGCAGGGGGGCGGCCCCGAGGCGGTCGCCGCCTTCGCCCGCGCCCGGATCGCCGCCCAGGCCGGCGCGTACCGCGAGGCGATCGAGGCCGTGACGCCGGACAAGCGCGCCGAAGCGCTGGCCAAGGCCTTGAGCGTCGACGGGTACGCTGCTACGGCGCGCAGCGCACCGGTCGGCGAGCAGCTCTGCCAGCACCACTGCCCCGTCGCCCACGTCGCGGAGCAGTTCCCGCAGCTGTGCGAGGCGGAGACGGAGATCTTCGCCGAGCTGCTGGGTACCCACGTCCAGCGACTGGCGACCATCGCGCACGGCGACGGCGTCTGCACGACGTTCATCCCCAAGACATCCACTGACGCACCTGCAAGCACGGCCGGGAGGAACCCCGCATGACTCTCCCCACGGAGACTGCCCACCCTGAGCTCGAGGGCCTGGGCAAGTACGAATACGGCTGGGCCGACTCCGACGTGGCCGGTGCCTCCGCCAGGCGCGGCCTGAACGAGGACGTCGTCCGTGACATCTCCGGCAAGAAGTCGGAGCCGGAGTGGATGACGAAGCTCCGCCTGAAGGGCCTGAAGCTCTTCGAGAAGAAGCCCATGCCGAACTGGGGCTCCGACCTCTCCGGCATCGACTTCGACAACATCAAGTACTTCGTGCGCTCCACGGAGAAGCAGGCGGAGTCCTGGGAGGACCTGCCCGAGGACATCAAGAACACCTACGACAAGCTGGGCATCCCGGAGGCCGAGAAGCAGCGCCTGGTCGCCGGCGTCGCCGCCCAGTACGAGTCCGAGGTCGTCTACCACCAGATCCGCGAGGACCTGGAGGAGCAGGGCGTCATCTTCCTCGACACCGACACCGCGCTGAAGGAGCACCCGGAGCTCTTCAAGGAGTACTTCGGCACGGTCATCCCGGCCGGTGACAACAAGTTCGCCGCGCTGAACACCGCCGTGTGGTCCGGCGGCTCCTTCATCTACGTGCCGAAGGGCGTGCACGTCGAGATCCCGCTCCAGGCCTACTTCCGGATCAACACGGAGAACATGGGCCAGTTCGAGCGGACCCTGATCATCGTCGACGAGGGTGCCTACGTGCACTACGTCGAGGGTTGTACGGCCCCGATCTACAAGTCGGACTCGCTGCACTCCGCGGTCGTCGAGATCATCGTCAAGAAGAACGCCCGCTGCCGCTACACGACCATCCAGAACTGGTCGAACAACGTCTACAACCTGGTCACCAAGCGCGCCGTGGCCTACGAGGGCGCGACCATGGAGTGGATCGACGGCAACATCGGCTCCAAGGTGACGATGAAGTACCCGGCCGTCTACCTGATGGGCGAGCACGCCAAGGGCGAGACCCTGTCCATCGCCTTCGCCGGCGAGGGCCAGCACCAGGACGCCGGCGCCAAGATGGTCCACATGGCGCCGAACACCTCGTCCAACATCGTCTCCAAGTCGGTCGCGCGCGGTGGTGGCCGTACCTCCTACCGTGGTCTGATCGAGATCGGCGAGGGCGCCGCCGGGTCGAAGTCCAACGTGCTGTGCGACGCGCTGCTGGTCGACACCGTCTCCCGCTCGGACACGTACCCGTACGTCGACGTCCGCGAGGACGACGTGTCCATGGGCCACGAGGCCACCGTCTCCAAGGTCTCCGAGGACCAGCTCTTCTACCTGATGAGCCGCGGTCTGTCCGAGGACGAGGCGATGGCGATGATCGTGCGCGGCTTCGTCGAGCCGATCGCCAAGGAGCTGCCCATGGAGTACGCGCTGGAGCTCAACCGGCTGATCGAGCTGCAGATGGAGGGCGCGGTCGGTTAGTCACCGGTCCGCACCCCCGTCAAGCCCATACGCAAGAAAGCGAGCATTACGACAGCCATGGCTGAGGCCCAGAACATCCCGGTGGGTTCCACCACCGCCGGCTCGATCGCGGTCGCCGCGGAGTCGACCGTCGTCTCGCGCATGAGCGCGCCCCCGTCCTTCGACGTCGCGGACTTCCCGGTCCCGCACGGCCGCGAGGAGGAGTGGCGGTTCACCCCGCTGGAGCGCCTGCGCGGGCTGCACGACGGCACCGCCGTCGCGAACGGCGACGGTGTGAAGGTCGACGTACAGGCCCCCGAGGGCGTCACCGTCGAGGCCGTCGGCCGCGACGACGCGCGCCTCGGCAGGGCGGGCACCCCGGTGGACCGCATCGCCGCGCAGGCGTACTCCGCCTTCGAGAAGGCCTCGGTCGTGACCGTCCCCAAGGAGACCGTCCTCACCGAGCCGATCCGCATCGCGGTGCACGGCCAGGGCGGCACCGCCTTCGGCCACCAGGTGATCGAGCTGGGCGCCTTCGCCGAGGCCGTCGTGGTCATCGACCACACCGGTGACGCGGTGCTCGCCGCCAACGTCGACTACGTCCTCGGTGACGGCGCCAAGCTGACCGTCGTCTCCGTCCAGGACTGGGACGACAAGGCCGTTCACGTCGCCCAGCACAACGCGCTGATCGGCCGGGACGCCTCCTTCAAGTCGGTGGTCGTCACCTTCGGCGGCGACGTGGTCCGCCTGCACCCGCGCGTCACCTACGCGGGTCCCGGCGGCGAGGCCGAGCTCTTCGGGCTGTACTTCACCGACGCCGCGCAGCACCAGGAGCACCGCCTGCTGGTCACCCACAACACCCCGCACTGCAAGTCGAACGTCGTCTACAAGGGCGCGCTGCAGGGCGACGACGCGCACGCGGTCTGGATCGGCGACGTGCTCATCGAGGCCAGGGCCGAGGGCACGGACACCTACGAGATGAACCGCAACCTGGTCCTCACGGACGGCGCGCGCGTCGACTCGGTGCCGAACCTGGAGATCGAGACCGGCGAGATCGTCGGCGCCGGCCACGCCTCCGCCACCGGCCGCTTCGACGACGAGCAGCTCTTCTACCTGATGGCCCGCGGCATCCCGGAGCACGAGGCCCGCCGCCTGGTGGTCCGCGGCTTCTTCGCCGAGCTGGTCCAGCAGATCGGTGTCGCCGACATCGAGGAGCGCCTGCTCGCCAAGATCGAGGAGGAGCTGGAGGCTTCGGTCGCATGACCTTCGTACGCGCCTGTGGGCTGAGCGAGCTGGAGGAGGACACCCCGAAGCGGGTGGAACTCGACGGCACGCCGGTGTCGGTCGTCAAGACCGAGGGCGAGGTGTTCGCGATCTACGACATCTGCTCCCACGCGAACGTCTCCCTCTCCGAGGGCGAGGTGGAGGACTGCCAGATCGAGTGCTGGCTGCACGGCTCCTCCTTCGACCTCCGCACCGGCAAGCCGTCCGGCCTCCCGGCCACGCGCCCCGTCCCCGTATACCCCGTAAAGATCGAAGGGGACGACGTTCTCGTCTCCCTCACCCAGGAGTCCTGAGGCACCCATGGCAACGCTTGAAATCCGAGACCTGCACGTCACCGTCGAGGCCGACAACGCCACGAAGGAGATCCTCAAGGGCGTCGACCTCACCGTGAAGCAGGGCGAGACGCACGCCATCATGGGCCCCAACGGCTCCGGCAAGTCGACCCTCGCCTACTCCCTCGCTGGTCACCCGAAGTACACGATCACCAGCGGCACCGTGCTGCTCGACGGCGAGGACGTCCTGGAGATGTCCGTCGACGAGCGCGCCCGCGCCGGCCTGTTCCTGGCGATGCAGTACCCGGTCGAGGTCCCCGGCGTCTCGGTCTCCAACTTCCTGCGCACCTCCGCCACCGCGATCCGCGGCGAGGCCCCCAAGCTGCGCACCTGGGTGAAGGAGGTCAAGGAGGCCATGGAGCGCCTCAACATGGACCCGTCCTTCGCCGAGCGCAACGTCAACGAGGGCTTCTCCGGCGGTGAGAAGAAGCGCCACGAGATCCTCCAGCTCGAGCTGCTCAAGCCGAAGGTCGCGATCCTCGACGAGACCGACTCCGGCCTGGACGTCGACGCGCTCCGCATCGTCTCCGAGGGCGTCAACCGCGTCCGCGAGACCGGCGAGGTCGGCACCCTGCTGATCACGCACTACACGCGCATCCTGCGCTACATCAAGCCCGACCACGTCCACGTCTTCGCCGGCGGCCGCATCGTCGAGTCCGGTGGTCCCGAGCTCGCGGACAAGCTGGAGAACGAGGGCTACGAGGCCTACACGAAGGGTGGCGCATCCGAGTGACACAGCTGCCGGGCCTCCTCGACACCGAGGCGATCCGCAAGGACTTCCCCGTCCTGGACCGACTGGTCCACGACGGCAGGAAGCTCGTGTACCTGGACAACGCTGCGACCTCGCAGAAGCCGCGCCAGGTGCTGGACGCCCTGAGCGAGTACTACGAGCGCTACAACGCCAACGTCCACCGCGGTGTGCATGTGCTCGCCGAGGAGGCCACGGCGCTGTACGAGGGCGCGCGCGACAAGGTCGCCGAGTTCGTCAACGCGCCGAGCCGCGACGAGGTGATCTTCACCAAGAACGCCTCCGAGTCGCTGAACCTCGTGGCGAACATGCTGGGCTGGGCCGACGAGCCCTACCGGGTGGACCACGAGACCGAGATCGTCATCACGGAGATGGAGCACCACTCCAACATCGTGCCGTGGCAGCTGCTGGCGCAGCGCACGGGCGCGAAGCTGAAGTGGTTCGGCCTGACCGACGACGGCCGCCTGGACCTGTCGAACATCGAAGAGGTCATCACGGAGAAGACGAAGATCGTCTCCTTCGTGCTGGTGTCGAACATCCTGGGCACGGTCAACCCGGTCGAGGCCATAGTGCGCCGCGCGCAGGAGGTCGGCGCGCTGGTCTGCATCGACGCCTCCCAGGCCGCCCCGCACATGCCGGTGGACGTGCAGGCCCTCCAGGCCGACTTCGTCGCCTTCACCGGCCACAAGATGTGCGGTCCGACGGGCATCGGCGTCCTCTGGGGCCGTCAGGAGCTGCTGGAGGACCTGCCTCCGTTCCTGGGCGGCGGCGAGATGATCGAGACCGTCTCGATGCACTCCTCGACGTACGCTCCCGCGCCGCACAAGTTCGAGGCGGGTACGCCGCCGATCGCCCAGGCGGTCGGTCTCGGCGCCGCGATCGACTACCTCAACTCGATCGGCATGGACAAGATCCTCGCCCATGAGCACGCGCTGACCGAGTACGCGGTCAAGAAGCTCGCCGAGGTCCCGGACCTGCGGATCATCGGCCCGACGACGGCCGAGGACCGGGGCGCCGCGATCTCCTTCACCCTCGGCGACATCCACCCGCACGACGTGGGACAGGTCCTGGACGAGCAGGGCATCGCGGTCCGCGTCGGCCACCACTGCGCGCGGCCCGTCTGCCTCCGCTACGGAATTCCTGCGACCACGCGAGCGTCGTTCTATCTGTACTCCACGCCGGCCGAGATCGACGCACTGGTCGAGGGGCTGGAGCACGTACGGAACTTCTTCGGCTGAGGGGCGTGCTGAAACGGTGAAGCTGGATTCGATGTACCAGGAAGTCATCCTGGACCACTACAAGAACCCGCACGGGCGTGGTCTGAGGGATGGCGACGCCGAGGTGCACCATGTGAACCCGACCTGTGGCGACGAGATCACCCTCCGAGTGAAGTACGACGGCACGAAGATCGAGGACGTCTCGTACGAGGGCCAGGGCTGCTCGATCAGCCAGGCCTCGGCCTCCGTGCTGAACGAGCTGCTGGTCGGCAAGGACCTGACCGAGGCGCAGAAGATCCAGGAGACCTTCCTGGAGCTGATGCAGTCCAAGGGCAGGATCGAGCCGGACGACGCGATGGAGGACATCCTGGAGGACGCGGTCGCGTTCGCCGGTGTCTCCAAGTACCCCGCGCGGGTCAAGTGCGCCCTCCTGAGCTGGATGGCGTGGAAGGACGCGACGGCCCAGGCGCTGGGTGGCGCCGAAGCCGAAAGGAAGACGGCATGACCGACACCGCTGAGATGAAGCCGGCCTCCGAGGAGGAGCTCCGCGAGGCCCTGATGGACGTCGTCGACCCGGAGCTGGGTATCGACGTCGTCAACCTCGGCCTGATCTACGGCATCCACATCGACGACTCCAACATCGCCACCGTCGACATGACCCTGACCTCGGCGGCCTGCCCGCTGACGGACGTCATCGAAGACCAGGCCAAGTCCGCCACGGACGGCCTCGTCAACGAGCTGCGCATCAACTGGGTCTGGATGCCCCCGTGGGGCCCCGACAAGATCACGGACGACGGCCGGGAGCAGCTTCGGGCGCTCGGGTTCAACGTCTGACACAGAGCTGGGAAAAGGGGCCGTGGCCATGTGCCGCGGCCCCTTTCGGCGTCCTCAGCCCAGCCCGTCCACGAGCAGGAACGCCGAGTCCGCGCGGTACAGCTCGGTGTCCTCGTACGGGGCCAGCTTCAGCTGGAAGTTCTGGTGGCGCAGGAAGCGGCCCGGGTAGTTGACCGACTCCAGCATGGTCGCTCCGCCGAGGGACGACCGGCGCGCGCAGAAGGTGGCGTCCTGACGGAACAGGGCGGTGCCGTCGTCGTGTTCGGCGCGCAGCAGGAAGTTCCGGTGGCGCAGGTAGTCGCCGTCCGCCGTGACGAAAGAGTGACAGCCGCTGTTGGCAAGGCCCTTGACGACGGTGAAGGTCGCGGCACGTCGGTCGGCGGGGGTGCGGACGGGGTCGAGTCGCACGAGGTCGCCGCTGATGTGCCAGTAACGGTCGGGGTAGTTGAGGGAGCGGACGGACGTGCGGGTCCGTGCGGGCTTCGTCGACCGGCCGCCGGGCGAGGGGGCGGGACTCGGCGGCGCCGACGGCCGCTGTGCGGCGGGGGAGAGGGTGCCGCCCGGCGAGGTCGCCGCGGACATGCCGCTGCGGGCCGTGCGGTCCGGAGTGCCACCGGTGGGCGGAGAGGCGAAGGAGAGCAGGCCGGGCCCGTCGTCCGTGGGGGCTCCGGTCGTCCGCGGGGCGGCCGCGGTCCGCGAGGGCCCGGAGTTCATGGTCAGGGCGGTGACGCAGGCGGTGACCACCGCGAGCGCGAGCGCGCCGGCCAGCCAGAGTCTTCGGGTGCCGGGGGTACGGGAGGCGTCGGCGGGACGGCCGGTCTCCCAGGGATGGGGGGTGTGGTCGGGCATGGGCCCGCACATTAGTGGTCGGCCGGGGTCTAGTGAGCGGTTTCTGTGAAAGTGAAACTTTCTCGTTGTGTACGCCCGTACACAACCGTTGTGTACGCTCGTACACATGGGATACCTGACGCTCGCCGGCGCCATCGCCGCCGAGGTCGCCGCGACGACGGCGATGAAGTACAGCGAGGGTTTCAGCCGGCTCTGGCCCTCTCTGGTGACGGCTCTGGGCTACCTCGTCTCCTTCGCGCTGCTCGCCCAGACGCTGAAGACCGTGCAGATCGGCACGGCGTACGCGATCTGGTCCGGGGTCGGCACCGCGACGATCGCCGTGCTCGGCCTGCTGCTGTTCGGGGAGGGGCTGGGCGTGGCCAAGGTCGGCGGGATCCTGCTGATCATCGGCGGAGTGGTCGTGCTGAACCTGGGCGGGGCGAGCCACTGATGCCCCGCCGCTACGACCCCGACCGGCGCCGGCGGATCATCGACGCGGCGATCCGGGTGGCCGCCCGGGACGGCATCGCCGGCCTGAGCCACCGCTCCGTCGCCGCCGAGGCCGACGTCCCGCTGGGCTCCACGACCTACCACTTCGCCACCCTCGACGACCTGCTGGTGGCCGCCCTCTGCCAGGCCAACGAGGGGTTCGCGCAGGTGCTCGACGCGAGCCGGGTCCTGGCGGACGCGGACGGCGACCTGGCCGCCGGTCTCGCCCGTGTCCTCGGTGAATGGCTCGGACGAGACCGGCCGGGCGTGGAACTGGAGTACGAGCTGTATCTCGCGGCCCTGCGCCGTCCCGCCCTGCGTCCGGTGGCCGCCCAGTGGGCGCAGGAGACGGCCCAGCGGCTGGCCGCACGGGTGGACCCGGTGACGGCGCGGGCGCTGGTGGCCCTGATGGACGGGATCTGCCTCCAGGTGCTGCTGACCGGCGGTTCGTACGACGAGGAGTACGCCCGCGCCGCGCTGGCTCGGCTGATCCCCTGAAGCCGCGCCCGGCAGGTGAGACGCGGTTCGCCCTCACCACCCCGCCCACGTTAGGTTTTCCTTCATGACCGACTCTGCCACCCGCACCACCGGCGCCGTCGCCGCCGGCCTCGCCACACTCGCCTCCGACGGCACCGTTCTCGACACCTGGTTCCCGGCCCCCGAACTTGTCGAGGCGCCGGGCCCCGCCGGTACCGAGCGGCTCACCGCCGAGCAGGCGGCTCAGCTGCTGGGCGGCGGCGCGACCGCGGCGATCGGCCCGGACGCCCGCCGGGGCGTCGAGGTGGTCGCGGTCCGCACGGTCATCGCCTCGCTGGACGAGAAGCCGATCGACGCGCACGACGCCTACCTGCGCCTGCACCTGCTCTCGCACCGCCTGGTCAAGCCGCACGGCCAGAGCCTGGACGGCATCTTCGGGCACCTCGCCAACGTGGCGTGGACCTCGCTCGGCCCGGTCGCCGTGAACGACATCGAGAAGGTGCGGCTGAACGCCCGCGCCGAGGGCCTGCACCTGCAGGTCACCTCGATCGACAAGTTCCCGCGGATGACCGACTACGTCGCCCCCAAGGGCGTGCGCATCGCCGACGCCGACCGGGTCCGCCTCGGCGCGCACCTCGCCGAGGGCACCACCGTCATGCACGAGGGCTTCGTCAACTTCAACGCCGGCACGCTCGGTACCTCCATGGTCGAGGGCCGGATCTCCGCGGGCGTCGTGGTCGGCAACGGCTCCGACATCGGCGGCGGCGCCTCCACCATGGGCACGCTGTCCGGCGGCGGCAACGTGATCATCTCCATCGGCGAGCGCTGCCTGATCGGCGCGGAGGCGGGCGTCGGCATCGCGCTCGGCGACGAGTGCGTGGTCGAGGCCGGCCTCTACATCACCGCGGGCACCCGGGTCACCATGCCCGACGGCCAGATCGTCAAGGCCCGCGAGCTGAACGGCGCCTCCAACATCCTCTTCCGCCGCAACTCGGTCACCGGCACGGTCGAGGCCCGCCCGAACAACGCGGTCTGGGGCGGCCTGAACGACATCCTGCACAGCCACAACTGATCACCGGCGGCCGTGACCTGCTGATGAGCTGTCGGCAGCTGTCGGCGTCGGTCACCATCGAGCGCCCTTCCACGGCCCCAGGACGGCCCGGGAGGGCGCTCGCGCGTGGGCCCCGCTCCAAGCGGTTCGACGACGGCCGGCCCGCGGCCGCAGTGCTGCTTTCACCGTGATTCCCCGCTGTTCCCCGCTCGATCTGGTGCGGTTGTGGTGCAGCGAGGGAGTGCCACTACGGCACGTGCGCCTGCCGCGATGACCCTGTGGCGCGTCGCGTCACCATGGAGTCCGGCGCAACCATGGGGCTCGTCCGGCGGATGATGGGCCGAGCCAGGGCGGACCGAGGCGAGGGCCGGCCAGTGCCCTGATCGTGTTGACCGCCCCCGGCAGGCAGTGCTGGAGTCGGCGCGTGGACAGCAACCCTGACAACCGGCGGCTCTGGAACCAGATCAGCAGCGCCTACCAGCACCAGCACGACCCGCGAATCGGCGCCACACCCCGGCTGTGGGGCATGTACTCCATCCCCGACGCGCACCTGCACGCCCTGGGCGACGTCACCGGCAAGCGCGTCCTCGAACTCGGCTGCGGGGCCGGCCAGTGGTCCAGGGCGCTCGCCGCCGAGGGCGCAACCGTGGTCGGGCTCGACCTGTCCGAAGCCCAACTCGCCGCAGCGGCACGCGCGATGGGAGCGGCCCGCTACCCGCTGGTGCAAGGCGCCGCCGAACAACTCCCCTTCGCCGCCGACAGCTTCGACCTGGTGTTCTGCGACTTCGGCGGGCTCAGCTGGGCACCCCCGCACCTGGCCGTCCCGCAGGCCGCGCGCGTCTTGCGCCCAGGCGGGCGCCTGGTGTTCAACGTCGCCAGCCCCTGGTTCGAAGTCTGCTACGACGAAGCCGCCAGCCGCGTGACCACGACGCTGCAGATGGACTACTTCGGGCTGAACGCCATCGCCGAAGACGACGGCGCGACCAGCTATCAGCTCACCTACGGCGACTGGGTCAAGGTCTTGCGCGGCGCGGGTCTCGTCATCGACGACCTCATCGAGCCGCGGACCGAACCCGGAACACCCAACGGCTACAACGAAACCGACCCACCCGACTGGGCACACCGCTGGCCGGCGGAACTGCTCTGGGTAACCCACAAACCGTAAGTTCCGCCGCGCCGAGACGTGAAGGCATCCCCTCGCCTGTTCAGGCACCCGGCCCGCGTGTCACCAACGTCCCGGGACGGCACACCGCCACGGTCCGGCAACGTTGATGTCACGTGCTGATGTCAGCTTGAATGCCGTCATGGAGCTCCTGAAGGCCGATGACGTCGTACTTGGCGGCTATGTGCTTGCCCTGCCCGTCGTCCGCGAGCCCTGGCAGGACTCCAACCTCGTGCCTGCACGGTTCGTCACGATCAGTCGTTGCTTTTTGGCCGATGGGACTCCTCATCCCGAGTTCTACGACTGGTACATCGATCGGGCGGAAGCCGAACATGCCCGTATCCGGTTTGCGCCCGCTGCGGAACTGCTGGCTGTTGGCCTCAGCCAGGAGGACGCCCAGCTCTTGAAGCGTGATCACGCCTCATCGACGACGTGGGCGGAGTCGGAGGAACGAGAGTCGACCGAGCCCTCAGCTTTGACACTGCTGTCTGCCGGTCAGTCCCTACCGCCCGACGCCAGGATCCTGGGGTTCGACGTGGTGGGTGTTGAGTACGGCGTCTCCTTCTCCCACTCTTGGCTCTGCTACAGCTACGAAGCAGAGGTGTGGGGTGAGCTGCGTATCCGTCCCAACGCTGAGGGACTTCTGCCCAGTTACGAGAGTGCCGTAGAGGTATTGGCATGGATGGATTCCCGGCCGGCTGAAAAAGCTCCCGAACCAGTGCCCTGGACGGTCGTGATCATCGCGAGGTGTCAGCCTGAACATTGACGTCGGCGACCCGACGCCGCCCCATGGCTCAGCCCCAGTTTGGAAGATCGCGTATGCGGGTGGTCGCTGACCTGGGAGGCTTCTGAGCTGGGGCGGAGCGCCCGTGTGGCTGTCGTTCCCCGTCCATCCCGGTGCCGGCCGATCCCCCGCCGGGAGGCATTGTTCTGACCGTCGCGTAGCGGTGATCGGCTCATGGCCACCGGCCCTGTCCACCAGTGGGCGCGCGTCGGCGTAGCGCAGCCGCCGCGAACTCCGCCAGTACCGCGAAGTCGACCGCACCCAGACCGAGCCTGGGGTTCACGTGCCGCAGCAATGCGGGGCCCGGATGGTGGGCCTCGACGTACCTGGTGTCCGCCGGGCTCTGCTCGTCGTCCACCCAGGCGAACGGGCGGCCTTCGGCGTGCGCCACGATGGCTTCCGTCTTCCAGTGGACGCCGTCCGGGCGCTCCGCGAACAGACCGCTGCCGAAGTCGACGTGGGGCAGGTCGGTGGGCAGGCCGACGACCGGGGCGATCCAGACGTTGGCCTCGGCCATCCAGCTCGTCGCCCAGCACAGGTCGTAGCCGAGACGGAGCAGGGCAGGGCCGTGGGCCGGGTTCAGCCAGACCCGCAGGGGCCGCCGGGGGGCGAGGGGCACGCGGATCGTCGTGTATCCCTCGGGCCGGCGCTCCGGCTTGGCCGCGTAGGGGTTGAGGGGGCCGTCGACGTCCAGGAACAGCAGGGGGCGGCGCACGGGGACACCGTACGGCAGGGGAGGCGGTGGGGCACCGGAAAATTCTTCCGGGTGAGGGGCATAGCCGGTGCCGGGTCCGCGCGTCAGGACGGGTGCAGGGCCCGGACGACGAGGGGCCCGGGGGAAAGAGAAGGTGACGATGGATGCCCAAGCGCAGGAGAACTTCCGACAGTTCGTGGCCGGCAGGTCGTCCGCGCTGCTGAGGACCGCTGTCCTGCTGAGCGGCGGCGACCGGCACGCCGCCGAGGACCTGCTGCAGAACGCGCTCGTCAAGGCGGCCGGACGGTGGCAGCGGATCGAGGAGCCGGAGGCGTACGTACGGCGGATCCTGTACCGGCAGCAGATCAGCCGGTGGCGGTTGAAGTGGCCACGGCGGGAGGTGACCGTCGCGGAGCTGCCGGAGGGCGCCGTGGCCCCGGACGCGTCCGGGGCCGCCGAGTTGCGGCTCGTGCTGCGCACGGCCCTGTCCCGGCTCACCGCCCGCCAGCGCACCGTGCTGGTGCTGCGCTACTTCGAGGACCTGCCCGAGGCCGACGTGGCCCGGATCCTGGGCTGCTCCGTGGGCACCGTACGGTCCACCGCCCATCGCTCCCTGGCCAGACTGCGGGAACTGGCCCCCGAGTTGGCGGCGCTGGACCCCCGGCCGCAGCACCCGTCCCGTGACTTCTCGCCCGTGGAGGTGCGCCCGTGAACGTCGAGGAACTCGTGCGCGACGCGCTGCGGGAACAGGCCGCGCAGCAGCCGCCGGCACCACCGGGATTCGCCGACCGGGTGCTGGGCGCCCGCCGGCGCCGCCGTACCCGCCGGCTGGCGTCCGTCGCCGTCGCCACCGCCGCGGTGGTCGCCGTCGGCGTCGGGGTGCCGCTGCTGGACTCCGGCGGCAAGAGGGACGTACGGCCGTCCGGCACGCTGGACTCCCGTGACGTCATCGCGCACCCCGACCAGGGGCCGCCGCGCGAGCTGATCGCGGCGGGGCGGTCGGCGGTGGCCGCGTACTACACCACCGAGGTGGTGCCGCGGGACTCCCGCTACGCGACGGGCGAGCGCACGTACCGGCTCCTGAACCCGCGGACCGGCCGGTACGAGAAGGACGACCGGTGGTCGTTCGTCGCCGTCGCGCCGGGTCTGAGGACCGCCGCCGTGCTGGAACGGACGCTGCCCGCCGCCCGGATCGGACTGCTCGACCTCGCGACGGGGGAGGTCGAGCGGTGGATCCCGGTGTCGCACGGTGTCGGAGGGCTCGCCTTCTCGCGGGACGGGCGCAGGCTGGTCGCCACGACGTACACGGACAATCCCGACGGGTTCGAGAAGGCCAGGGACGCGCGGACCGGCCGCTCGGTCTGGGGGCCGCGGTTCGACTCCTCGTCCCGGACCGGCTTCGAGGTCGTGGACCTGGCCTCGGGCAAGGGGGACTGGGTCGCGGTCGCACCGGGCCGGGAGTTCCTGGGCCGGGAGGACTTCGCCTTCAGCCGCGCGGGTGACCTGCTGTACTCGCGGATCGTGGGACCCCGCGACGGCATGCAGCAGTTCTACGACTTCACGGGCCGGAAGGTCGCCGCGCCCGCGAACGAGCGTCAACTGCGGTCGGACGTGAGCGCCCGGCTGTCCCCCGGCGGGCGGCTCGCCGCCTGGGGGCTGGTGGCGGAGCCGCACCACACGTCGTACTCCTCGATCCGTGATCCGCTGACCGGCAGGGAGATCACCCGGGTGCGCGGCGCGGAACTGGTCGCCTGGGCGGACGACGAGCGGCTCATCGCCTGGGAGCGGGATCCGGACGTGGAGCGGTACCGGCCCCGGCTGGTGCTGGTCACGATCGGCAGCACCCAGGTCGTCCCGCTCAGCGGTTTCCAGGAGCCGAACGACGGCCACGGTGAGCGGGACTGGGAGCCGGTGTTCGCCGACCGCTGATCAGGCCGTCACGAGTTCCTCGTACCGCGTCAGCAGCCCGTCGGCCGCATCCCGGCCGGCGGGCAGCAGCGGTGCGCGCACCGGGCCCGCGGGCAGGCCCAGGCGGGTGAGGAGGGCCTTGGCGGTGACCGTGCCGGGCAGGCCCGCGCCCATCATCGCCTCGATCAGCGGCGTCGCCCGCAACTGGAGTCCGGTGGCCCGGGCGGTGTCGCCCGCGTCGAAGGCGTCCAGGATCGCGGCGATCGCGCCGGGGACGGCGTTCGCGACCGTGCTGACACAGCCCGCCGCGCCGACCGCGTACAGCGCGAGGACGTGCTCGTCGCAGCCCGCGTAGTACGCCAGGTCCGTGTGCGCCAGCACCTTCTGGGCGCCGAGGAAGTCGTAGGAACAGTCCTTGACGGCCACGATCCGCGGGTGCGCGGCCAGGCGGATCACCGTCTCCGGCTCGATCCGGGTGCCGGTGCGGCCCGGGATGTCGTAGAGCATCACGGGCAGAGCGACGGCGTCGGCGACCGCGCGGAAGTGCGCCTCCACCGCCTCCTGTGGCGGCCTGCTGTAGTAGGGCGTCACCACGAGCACTCCGTCGGCGCCCGCCTTCCGGGCCGCGAGGGCCAGTTCGACGGTGTGCCGGGTGTCGGCGCTGCCCACGCCCGTGACCAGCGACACCCGGTCGCCGACCGCCTCCCGGACCGCCGCGACCAGCTCGGACTTCTCCGCGTCCGTGGTGGTGGGCGATTCCCCCGTGGTGCCGTTCAGCACCAGGCCGTCGCAGCCCTCGGCCACCAGCCACGTGGCCAGCTTCCGGGCACCGTCCAGGTCGAGGGCGCCCTCCTCGGTGAACGGCGTGATCATCGCGCAGAGAGTGCGGCCGAAGGGCCGGGCGGTGGTGCCGGTGCTCGTCATGGGAGTAGTCTCGGCACCTCCTCGGTGAAGCTCTACTTAATTCTCCTACGAGGTATTGCTAAGCATTGCTGCTAGGAGCTGGCGGCGGACGAAGGTCCTGTGTCCAACTCGGCCCCTCATGGGTCACTATGGCCGGAGGGTCACCGACGTCCGTCATGGGAGGCACCATGAAGCTCGGCAAGGCACTGGCCACCGGAGTCGCCGAGGAGCGGCCGCTCGTCCACGAGGAGGCCGTCCACGAGGAGGCCGCCCACGAGGAGGTCGTCCTCGGGGCCCCGCTCCCCGGGGGGACCGCCCGCACCGAACCGGCCGAGCCGGCCGGCGAAGAGGTGCCGGCCGCCCGATGAGGCTCCGGCTCCCGGCGGAACGCCCGGCGCGGCCGCCGACCGGATACAAGATCGCCCACCCGGTGCTGTCGCAGGACGGCACCCGGGCCGGGTTCACCGGTGTGTCGCTCGGCGGCGCACTGCCGTACGCCGTGCTCGACGACGCCTCCTGCGTCTACGGGCGCCGGCACCGCCCGCCCGCCCGTCTGTGCGACTGCGGCTTCCACTGCGTCCACGACCGCGCGGCCGCCGAGGCCATGCTGTGCACCGCCGAACACCGCGCGGCCCTCCTGCTGGAGGTCTCGGTGCTCGGCGCCTACATCCGCTTCGAGCGCGGTTTCCGCTACGCCCGGCAGCGGGTGCGCACGGCCACCGCCGGCCCGTGCGCCTGCGGCGCCACCGCCGCCGCGCTCGCCGACGCCGGCTGGGGCAGACCCGGCTGGAAGGCCCTCGTCCCCGTCTGCGCCGGCTGTGTGCGCGGCCGTACGTCCGTCTCGCTCGCCGGCTTCGCCCGGCTGGCCGGAGAGGGGCTGCGGGTGGTGGCGGGGGAGGGCGGTACGGGGCACCCGTCCGCCGGGTTGGCGGTCGGCGCGGAGCCCGGTGTGCCCGAACTAGCCGCGGAGGCGGCGCTGTTGCAGGCACGCCTCGACTGGTTCCAGAGCCAACTCGCGCGTCTCGGCGAGCGCGGGAACGGGGGGAGCGCGGCAGGACTGACGGACTGATGGTCCCCGGCCCGGGTACCCGGATGTTCCGTACGGAGAGGAGGCGGAGCATCGTGACCGTGACCCCACAGGCACGGCCCGCGGCCGGCGGGCGCCCCTCCACGGGCGAACTCGTCGGACGGGCCACCGAACAGCTGTCCCGGCTGCTGCGGCAGGAAGTGGCCCTCGCCAGGGAGGAGTTGGCCGAGAAGGGGCGGCGCGCCGGACGCGGCGGCGGACTGCTGGGCGCCGCGGGCGCCGTCGGGTACGTCGGGCTGATCGCCCTGGCCGCGTCGGCCACCGCCGCCCTCTGCGCGGCGCTGCCCGTGTGGGCGGCGGCGCTGACCGTCGCCGTCGCGCTGTTCGTCGTCGCCGCGGTCCTGGCCGCGACGGGACGCGCCCAGTTGCGCCGTGCGGCCCCGCCCGCCCCCGAGGAGGCGCTCGGCAGCGTCAGGGCGGACGTCGAGGAGATCAGGGAAAGGGCACACCGATGAAACACAGGATTCCGCACGGTTCGGGCGCCAAGGGCCCCGACGAGCTGCGGCAGCAGATCGAGCACACCAGGCACCAGCTCGGCGACACCGTCGCCCAGCTGGTCGGGAAGGCCGATGTGAAGGGCCGGGCCCGGGTGCGGGCCGCCGACCTGATGGACAAGGCCGGCGCCATGACCGTACAGCTGCGCGTGAGCGCCGCCCAGGCCGGACACGGCATGCAGGACAGGGCGGCCAAGGCGGGTCACGCGATGCAGGGCCGGGCGGCGCAGGCCGGGCACGCCGTGCAGGGCAGGGCGGCCGGGGCCGGTCACGCGATGCAGGGCCGGGCGGCGCAGATGGGACACGCCGTCCAGGAGCGGGCCGGGCACGCGGGCCACGCCGTGCAGCAACGTGCCGGACGCGCGGGCCACGCCGTCGAGGGCACCGTCCCCCAGCCCCTGCGCGGCACCGTGCGCGCGGGCATGCGCCATCCGGGACCGGTCATCGCCGTGGGCGTGCTGGGCGCGGCAGCGGTGACGGCCGCCATCGCCTGGCGCCGGCTGCGCCACCGCTGACCACGGCCGCGCGGCAGGCCGCACACCCGTCCGCTCACCACCCTCTCACCGAAAACTGGGTCCGTCTGGACAATAAAAGTTTTCGGTGAGAGGGTGGACGCATGCTGGATGTGACGGTGATCGAGGATCCCGAGGCTGCGGCCGTGTCGCTGGACCCCACGAGGGCCCGGCTGCTCGCCGAACTGGCCGTCGAACCCGCCTCGGCGGCGATGCTGGCCGGAAAGGTCGGGCTGCCCCGGCAGAAGGTGAACTACCACCTCAAGGCGTTGGAGCGGCACGGCCTGGTCGAACTGGCCGGAGAGCGCCGCAAGGGCAACGTCACCGAGCGGCTGATGCGCGCGACGGCCGCGTCGTACGTCATCTCGCCGGCCGCCCTGCCCGCGGTGCAGCCCGACCCGGACCGCTTCCGGGACCAGCTGTCCGCGCGCTGGCTGCTCGCGCTCGGCGCCCGCCTGGTGCGCGACGTCGGCGCGCTGATCACCGGCGCCACCCGGGCCCGCAAGCGGCTGGCGACCTACGCCCTCGACGGCCAGGTCCGCTTCGCCTCCGCCGCCGACCGCGCGGCCTTCGTGCAGGAGCTGACGGCGGGCGTGAGCGCGCTGATCCGCAAGTACGACGCCCCCGACGCCGAGGACGGCCGCGACCACCGGATCGTCGTCGCACTCCACCCCACGGTCAAGGACCAGCAGCCCGCCCCCGCACTGGACCAGTGAGAAAGAGCCCCGCCATGTCCCAGGAATTCGAGATCGTCCGCGAGTTCGAGGTCGACGTCCCGCCGGAGAAGGTCTGGGACGCCGTCACCACCGGCACCGGTGGCTATCTCTGGCCGATGGACCCGCCCGAGCCGAGGGTCGGCGGCGCGGGACCCTTCGGCTCCACCGTCACCGCCTGGGACCCGCCCCACCGGTACACCAACCGCAGCGAGGACGTCGGCTTCCCGGTCCAGTCCCTGAACCAGCTCGACTACACCATCGAGCCCCGCGACGAGGGCCGCCGCTCCTGGGTGCGCTACGTCCACAGCGGCATCTTCACCGACGACTGGAACAACCAGTACGACGGCGCGAGCAAGCACACCAACTTCTACCTGCACACCCTGTGCGAGTACCTGACGCACTTCGCGCCCCGCCCGGTCGCCTTCGCCCAGCTGAACGGACCCGCGGCCTCGGGGACCCCGCAGGCGCTCGCCGCCGTCGGTCACGCCCTCGGCCTGGCGGACGACGCCGCCGCCGGTGCGAAGGCCGCCGTCCAGGGCCCCGGCGGGCGGACCCTGGACGCCGTACTCGACTACCGGAACCCGTACTTCATCGGGCTGCGCACCGACAGCGCCCTGATCCGTTTCTTCGGGCGCGGCCACTGGGGCGCCCCGCTCGGCATCAGCGTCCACGACTTCGCGCCGGACGCCGACGCCGGGGCGAACGAGACCGCCTGGCAGGACTGGCTGAACGGGGTGTTCAGCCGGTCCTGAGCACACGTCACGGGCGGAAGCGCAGCACCTGCGGGTCGTGGTCGCTGATCTGGTCGTGGAACTCCGAGTTGATGTGCACGCTGTCGTACTCGAAGTCGCAGCCGCGCCGGATCGCCGGGCTGATCAGGATCTGGTCCAGGACCTGCTCGTTGCCCTGGTAGTCGTAGGTGTAACGCTCGCTCCTCGGCAGCGACTTGATCGCCGACCACAGCTCGCCGTCACCCTCCATGATCTTGGCGGTGCCGGAGAACTCGAAGTCGTTCATGTCGCCGAGCGCGATGACGTTCGCGTTCTTCTGGATCTTCAGGATGTCCTTGACGAACGTGTTCACCTCGGTCGCCTGCGCGTGGCGCTGGATCTCCGAGCCGCGGGTCACCGGCTGGTACTGCGCGGTCAGCGGCTGGTCGCCGCCCTTGGAGATCAGGTGGTTGCCGATCACGAAGACGGTCTTGCCGTGGAAGACGAACTGGCCGACCAGCGGCTTGCGGCTGGCCTGCCAGGCCGCGTTCGACGGGTCGATCCGGCCCGGGGAGACCGTCAGCTCGGCCTTGCCGTTCTCCTTGGTGACGCCGACCGCCGTGGTGGAGTCGCCGCCCGCGCGGTCCACGAAGGACACCCGCTCCGGGTTGAACAGGAATACCTGGCGGATGTTGCCGCCCGGCTCGCCGCCGTCCTGGTCGTTGACCGGGTTGATCGAGCGCCAGTCGTACTTCGGGCCGCCCGCCGCGACGATCGCGTCGATCAGCTTGTTCACGGTGACGCTCGCGTCGACCGTGCCGTCGTCCGTGGCGCCGTTGTCGTCCTGGATCTCCTCCAGGGACACGATGTCCGGCGACTGCAGGTTGTTCACGATCGCGGCGGCGTGCTGGTCGAAGGTCTTGTCCGACGGGTCGAGGTTCTCGACGTTGTAGGTGGCCACCGCCAGCTCGCGGGCCGACTGCTGCCGCGTGGTCTCGCGCTCCAGGCCGCCGCTCTTCAGCGTGCCGAGCTCGCTCGCGACGAGGGTGTAGCCGCCGAACTGGTTGAAGTCCAGCGGGCCGGTGGTGGTGCCCTCCAGGGTGTCGCCGACGTTCGCCTTCGGGAAGTCCGCGGTGGCGCCCAGCGACTGGATCTGCAGCCGGCCGGTGTTCTGGGAGTCGTAGGAGCCGTAGACCGTGCCGCCCCGGCGGTTGCGGTGCTCCCACGGCTTCACCGTGACCCACAGCTCGCTGTAAGGGTCGGTTCCGGTGACCACGCGGGTGTTCTCGACCTGGACGTTCATGCCCTCGAGGGACTCGTAGTAGTCCAGGGCGTACTGGGCCGGGTCCAGGGTCAGGCCGTTGATGGAGCCGTTCGCTGCCGTGTCGCCGGCCGGGGTGTACGCGTCCGGGACCGACTTCGCGTCGATCACGACCGGCGCCGGGACCGGGTTGCCCGTGGAGACCGTGGTGACCGTCGGCTTGGTGATCTCCGTCAGGGACTGATTGCCGGAGGAGGCGCCGCCCGGGACGTACTCGGAGACGGTGCCGGTCACCGTCACCGAGTCGCCGACCGCGACCTTCGGCGTGGAGCCGGTGAAGACGAAGACGCCCTCGCTGGTGGCCGGGTTGTCGTCCGGGCTCGGATCCTGGAGCCAGAAACCTCTGGAGGAGCCGTACGTGCGCGTGGCGGTGACGATGCCGGGTACGTCCGTCACCTTCTGCCCGGCGAACGGGGATATCCGGGTCGTGCCCTGGATGTCGTGGATGCGCACCGCGTCGGCGTGCGCGGGGGAGGTGAGGACGACGGCGGACGCCGCACTGCAGACGGCGGCGACGGTGAGCGCGGCGAGGCGCGCGGAAGACCTGCTCGGCAAGGGATCCCTCCGGGGACGTGACTGAGCGCCGGGACGAGGGTGGTACGGGAGCGTGTGGGGGTGGTGGCCCTCCGTGACACGCGTAGAGCCGAGTGAACAGTTGTCCCCCCAACTTCTACGCGCGTCAATCTCCAGCCTCCGCCCGGGAGTTGTCAAGGTTTCGGCCATGTACGGTGGCCGACGGGGAGATGAACCGGGCGGCATGGGTGGAAATCCGTCTAGGCTGAGCGGCTGAGCCCGTTTCACGGTCCGAGGAGAACCAGCCGATGTCAGACAGCGCCCCCCTGCCGCCCGTACGGCTGCACCCCGAAGCGGAGCTGGCACGCGCCGCGCTGTCCACGCCGCTGCTCTCCCACGCCGTCCGCCTGGCCCGCTGGGCCGGTCCCGGCACACGTGTGGACGCCGGTGGCGGACTGGCCGAGGAGCAGCTCCCGGCCGCCGCGGAACTGCTGGGCCTGGACGGCGACGACGCCGCCGCCTACGCGAGCGAGGCCTGGCGGGTCGCCGTGGACGCGGGACTCGTCGAGATCCTGGACGAGGAGGCCGGGACCTTCCGGGCGGGCGAGGAGCTGAAGCGGCTCACCGGCGGCTCCCCGGCCGATGTGCTCGCCGTGTGGCTCGCGGCACTGGAGACCGTCCTCGCCGACGCGAGCGTGCCCGACCTGGACGACCTGGCCGACGCCCTGGGCGAGGGCGCGGAGATCGATTTCTCGTCACTCGACTGGGACCCGGAGGCCGAGGCGGAGTTCCTCGACGGCGTCCTCGGCAATCTGTACCTGCTGACCGTGAGTGAGGACGGCCCCGGCGACGGGCCCGTCCCGCTGCCCGCTCTCGCCGCGTCCATGATTGTCCCCGACGACATGGGCGAGCCCACCAACGACGTCCTGGAGCAGGTCTCCGACGCGATGATGCGGCTCGACGACCAGTTCCGCACCCTGGAGCCGGTCGGGCTCGTGGAGTACCAGCCGGTGGACGAGGCCCTCATGGCCGACGCCGACGAGGAGCCCTCCGCGCCCGTCGACGACACCGACGTCTCCCGGTACGGCATGGTCCGGCTCACCCCGCTCGGGGTGTACGGGCTGCGGGCGCGCCTGCTGGAGGCCGGCTTCGAGGCGCCGGCCGTCGGTGAACTCGCGGACAAGGGAGCGGACGCGCTGCTCGACGGCACGGCCCGGTTCGGGCAGGAGGCGGCACGCGCCGAGACCGAGCAGTGGCTCCACCGGCGGGAACCGCTCGCCGCGGCACGGGAGTTGCTGGCGGCGGCACGGGGTGCGGACGCGGGGGCGCCGCTGCGCCGGCTGCGCTGTCAGCAGGCCCTGTCCCTGGTCGGCGTCGAGGCCGAGCCGGCGCTGCGGGAGGTGCTGGACGATCCGGAACTGGGCGGCCTGGCCCGCGTGTGGCTGAGCGAACGGGGCGCGGCCGGGGTGCCGGCGCCGTCCGAGGAACTGGTGTTCTGGCTGACCATCGACACGGTGGCCGCGCAACTCGCCGCCGAGGGCAACTCCGAGGAGCTCCAGGCGCTGGTGGAGGGGCTGGCCGCGCAGCACAGCGGGTTCTTCGCGACCGCGTGGCGGGTGGAGCACCCGGCCACGGCGGACGTGCTGGAGGCGATGGGGCGGCTGCACCCGGACAAGAAGGTGGCGAAGGCAGCGCGGAAGGCGGCGTTCAAGGCGCGGTCGCAGCACGCCGGTTGAGCGGCTCCTTGGGCCGGTCATGGGGCAGTGCATACGGATTCTTGAAGAAGGGTCTCTGGAGTAGCCCGTCGTTCAACTCCTGTTCAGGGTGTGGCGAGAGCGTGTGCGCCGAACCGAGGTCCGCCACCCTCCACGGCACTCCCACCGTCTCAGGAGACACACCATGTCGCTCACCCGCAGGGACTTCGCCAGGAAATCCGCGGTCACCGGTGCCGGGGTCGCCCTGGCGGGCAGCGTCGGCGCGCTCGCCACCGCGCCCCACGCCCTCGCCGCGACGGACATCGACAGCGGCGAGGCGCGGCCGGCCCACGGTGGCCACCACGGCGTCGGCTACGGCCCGTTGGTCCCCGACCCGAACGGCATCCTCGCCCTGCCCGAGGGCTTCAGCTACGAGATCATCACCTACAGCGGCAGGACCACGCTGGAGTCCGGTGAGTTCACGCCGTCCAACCACGACGGCACCGCCGCCTTCGAGGGCCCCCGCGGCACCACCCTCCTGGTCAACAACCACGAGCTCGCCGGTGCCCGCGCCCAGTGGCCGCACCCGGTCCCGCTCACCGAGGGCCTGGTCTACGACCCGGCGGCGGCCGGCGGCTGCACCGTCGTCGAGGTCCGCCGCGGCGGCGAGGTCGCCGAGTGGGTGGGCATCGCCGGCACCGCCACCAACTGCGCGGGTGGCAGCACCCCGTGGGGCACCTGGCTGACCTGCGAGGAGACCGAGGACAAGGCCGGCAGACACGGCTTCACCAAGGACCACGGCTACGTCTTCGAGGTCGACCCCGAGGACCACCGGGCCAACCGGGACCCCAAGCCGGTCAAGGCCCTCGGCCGCTACGCCCACGAGGCCGTCGTCATCGACCCCAGGCGCGGGCACGCCTACCTCACCGAGGACGCGGCCGGCCCCAACGGCCTGCTCTACCGCTGGACCCCGCCGGAGGGCTTCCGCCACGGCCGCGGCAAGCTGCGCACCCTCGCCGACGACGCCGGAGTGCTGCAGGCCTTCAGGTGCTTCGACTCCGGCGGCAGGTTCGTGGACGACCTGTCCCGCGCCACCAAGGCCGGTACCGTCTACGGCGTCGACTGGGTGGACGTCCCCGACCGCGACGCCCAGCAGGTCTCCACCCGTAAGCAGTTCCAGGACGGCCAGGTCACCCGCGCCCGCAAGCTGGAGGGCATGTGGTGGGGCGACGGCGGCGCCTACATCGTCTCCTCCTACGCCCGCGCCGAGAGCCCCGTCCAGCACGACGGCCAGGTCTGGTTCTACGACCCGGGGCGCCGCACCCTCACCCTGAAGGTGCTCCTCGGCGTGAACCCGGACCCGGCCGAGGACGGCGCCTTCGACGGCCCGGACAACATTACCGTCTCCCCCTACGGCGGCCTGGTCGTCGCCGAGGACGGCGAGGGCGTCCAGCACCTGTTCGGCGCCACCGAGAGCGGCCGCACCTATCCGATCGCCCGCAACGAACTGAACATCGGCACCGAAGCGGAGCCGGAGTACAGCGAGTTCACCGGCGTCACCTTCTCGCCCGACGGCCGGACCCTGTTCGCCAACATCCAGACGCCCGGCATCATGCTCGCCATCACGGGGCCGTGGAAGCGGCAGAAGCGGTAGTTAATTCGTTCGCACCCCCAACGCCGCGCCTCCTACAGTGAGATCACGACAGCACGCACCTCCCGGTGCGAGGGCAGCGGTTACTTCCCTTTCCTGGAATGAAACAACAACCGCAGCCGACCTGATCTCGGGAGGCGCAGCTCATGGTGGGTGCCCGGTGCGCAGGCAGCGGTTACTTCATTGGATCGGACGGTTGCGGGTTCGAGTCCCGTCATCGACTTCGGGTCGGTGTAGCTCAATCGGCAGAGCATCTGGAAAAAGTCCGCCGCCGACCCTGATCTCGGGCACCCTCCATTTGCTGCGCCTCCCTCCGAAACAGCAGGGGATTCGGGGGAATTCACCATGGCGCGATTCAACACGCGTACCGTCAAGACGCAGACGGTCTCGGCCGTCACCACGACCGGTCGTACCCTGCGGACCCATGAGGGCGGCCGGGGCCGGGAGCGCGACGCGCGTTCGGAGCTCTTCCTGCTGGCGGTGTCCCACTTCCTGGGGAACACGTTCTACGAGAACGCCCGCGACCGCGACGACCGGTTCACGGGGCTCGTGCGCGACCTCGCCGTCAGCGACCCGGTCTGGACGGCCGGTCTGCTCGGCTGGCTGCGCGGTGAGGGCCACATGCGGACCGCCTCGCTCGTCGGCGCCGCCGAGTACGTCCACGCGCGTCTGACGGCGGGGGCGGCCGACGGCCCGTCGAACCGGCAGGTCGTGGACCGGGTGCTGCAGCGCCCGGACGAGCCCGGTGAGCTGCTCGCGTACTGGACGTCGACGTACGGCCGCGCCGTGCCCAAGCCCGTCAAGCGCGGGGTCGCCGACGCCGTACGACGGCTGTACCACGCCAAGTCGCTGCTGAAGTACGACACCGCGGCCAAGGGCTACCGCTTCGGCGACATCCTCAACCTCGTGCACGCCTCCCCGGACCCGGCCAAGCCCTGGCAGGGCGAGCTGTTCCGGTACGCGCTCGACCGCCGGCACCACCCGGACACCGCCGTGCCGCCCGCGTCCCTGCCCATGCTCACCGCGCACCGCGAGCTGATGGCGCTGCCGGTGCGGGAGCGGCGGGCGGTCGTCACCGCGCCCGGCGGTGCCGAGCGGCTCGCGGCGGCCGGCCTCACCTGGGAGGCGCTGGCCGGCTGGCTCCAGGGCCCGATGGACAAGGCGGCCTGGGAGGCCGTGATCCCGTCCATGGGCGCGATGGCGCTGGTCCGCAATCTGCGCAACTTCGACGAGGCCGGGGTCTGCGACGAGGTGGCGGCCCGGGTCGCGGCGAGGATCAGCGACCCGGAGCAGGTGGCGCGCTCGCGGCAGTTCCCCTTCCGCTACCTCGCCGCCCACCGGCACGCGCCGTCGCTGCGCTGGGCCTACCCGCTGGAGCAGGCGCTCGGCCACTCGCTGGCCAACGTGCCCGCGCTGCCGGGCCGGACGCTGGTCCTGGTCGACCGGTCGGGCTCGATGTTCTGGGCGCCGTCGCGCGACCGCTCCGAGCTCACCCGGGCCGACGCGGCGGCGATCTTCGGCACCGCCCTCGCGCTGCGGGCGGCCGACGCCGACCTGGTCCAGTTCGGTTCCACGAGCCATAAGGTGACGTTCCGCAAGGGCGAGTCGGTGCTGAGGGTCCTGGAGCGCTTCCGCGACCTGGGCGGCACCGACACCACCGACGCGGTGCGCCGGCACTACGAGCAGCACGACCGGGTGCTGATCGTCACCGACGAGCAGTACGCCCCGAACCGGCACGGCGGCCCCACCGAGCTGATCCCGGCCCACGTACCCGTCTACACCTGGAACCTGGAGGGCTACCGGGCGGGCCACGGACCGTCGGGCACGGGGAACCGGCACACCTTCGGCGGTCTGTCGGACGCGGCCTTCCGGATGGTGTCCCTGCTGGAGGCGGTCGGCGACAGCCGCTGGCCCTGGCAGGCCTGAGCGGCGTCCGGCCTGAGCGTGGCCCGCACGCCCACCGGGGGTGCGGGCCACACCCTTGCCCGGCCGCAGACCGACATCCCCGACGAGTCCACCCTGGAGGCGATGCGGCCGGCCGCACGGGCCGAGCGCATGGCCGGCGCTCAACGCGCCTGCAGTGCCCTGTTCCAGACGGCCTTGCGCCAGGAGCGCGCCCGGCCGGGGCGGGGCCATGATGAAAGGGTGCTCCCCACACCGGCGTCCGGCCCGGCCGGCGTCCCCGGCCGCCTCGAGTCGGCTCCCACGCCCCGGTCCGCCGTGGCGTGGTTGCCCCCGGCCGGGCTGTGGCCCGCCATCCAGCGCATCCGCGTCGAGCACGACCCGCAGATCCGCCGCTGGCCGCCCCATGTGAACCTCCTCTTCGGCTTCGTACCGGAGGAGGACTTCCCGGTGGCGCTCCCGCTGCTGGCCGCCGCGGCGACGGAGTGCGAGCCCTTCGGCGTCCGGCTCGCCGGGGTCCGCACCTTCCGCCACCGCTCCTACGCCACCGTTTGGCTCGACCCCGCGGCAGCCGGTCTCGCGCCGTGGACGGAGCTCCGGCGCGCGCTGGCGGAGCCCTTCCCGTACTGCACGGACCGCTTTCCGCGCTTCACCCCGCACCTCTCGCTCGGGCGCACCCGCGCCCCTCGGGAACTCGCGGCCGAGTGCGCCGCCCGGCTCGGCACACTGCACGCGCGCGTGACCGAGATCGCCCTGCTGTCCCGCCGCGGTGACGGCCCCATGCGGGTGCGCGCCCTGATCGGCCTGGGGACCGGCGCGGTACGCCGCCCCCGCGGACCCGGTCCGGCGGCCGACGGGTACGGGCCACCCGAGGGGCCCTGACCGGGCGCCCGGCACGAAGCGGCCGATAGGATTCGGAGGGAATCCCCGGTTTGCGAGGAGTATCTGGATGCCGCAGGTCAGACCCATGCGCGCGGACGCTCGGCGCAACTACGAGCGGTTGCTGCAGGTGGCGGCCGAGGCCTTCGCCGAGCACGGGGAGAACGCGTCGCTGGACGACATCGCCAAGCGCGCCGGCGTCGGCTCCGGCACCCTCTACCGGCACTTCCCGACCCGGCAGGACCTGCTTCAGGCCGCGTACGTGGACCGGATCGAGGCCATGGCGGCCCGGGCCGACGCGCTGGCCGCTCAACTGCCGCCGGGCGAGGCGCTGCTGGAGTGGCTGGGCGAGGTGGGCGTCGGGGCGATCCAGGTGCGCGGGATGAAGGCGCTCCTGGGCTCGGCCGTCACCGACGGCAGTTCCCTCGCGGGCACGGCCTGCGGCACCGCCGTGCAGGACGCGGCGCGGCGGCTGGTGGAGGCGGCGCAGCGGGAGGGCAGCCTGCGCACGGACATCGAGCCGATCGAGGTCCTGCGCCTCGCGCACGGCGTGGCGTCGGCGTCGGAACTGGCGGACGTGCAGGGGCGGCAGATCCGCCGCTATCTGTCGCTGCTGACGGAGGGGCTCCGGCCGGGCGGGCGGGCCTGAGCACCGGGCGCCCCCTGGACCGACGGGGGCGCCGACCGTGTCGTGCGGGTGCCTACAGGGCCCTCGCCCCCGGTTCCACCATGTTCCGCACCGTCCGGGCCTTCACGAAGTCGCCCAGCGCCGTCATGTCCCACTCGCCGGAGTACTGGCGGACGAGCTTGGCCATCACCACGCCGGTCTGGGGCTCGGCATGGGTGAGGTCGAAGCGGACCAGTTCCTCGCCGGTGGTGGCGTCCAGCAGGCGGCAGTAGGCCTTGGCGACGTCCGTGAACTTCTGGCCGGAGAACGAGTTGACCGTGAAGACCAGGCCGGTGACCTCCTGGGAGAGGCGGCCCAGGTCGACCGTGATCACCTCGTCGTCGCCCGCCCCCTCCCCGGTGAGGTTGTCCCCGGAGTGTCTGATCGCGCCGTTCAGGATCGTCAGCTTGCCGAAGTAGCAGCTGTCGATGTGGTTGCGCTGCGGGCCGTAGGCGATGACGGAGGCGTCCAGGTCGATGTCCGCGCTGTGGAACGCGGGCTCCCAGCCGAGGCCCATCCGGACCTGGGAGAGCAGCGGACGGCCGCCCTTCATCAGGGACACCGTCTGGTGCTTCCGCAGGCTGACCCGGCCCTTGTCCAGGTTGATCTTCCCGGCGCCGGGGGCCGGGGCCGGTGGCGCCGGGGGAGCGGACACCGGCGGGGCGGGCGGGGTGACCGGGGTCTGCGTGGCCGGCGCCGGCGGTGCCGCCGGCTGCTCGGGCGCCGCGGGGGCCGCCGCCGGCTCCTCCACCGTCACCCCGAAGTCCGTGGCGATGCCGGCCAGCCCCTCGGCGTACCCCTGGCCGACCGCGCGGGCCTTCCAGGCGCCGCCCCGGCGGTAGATCTCCATGACGACCAGTGCCGTCTCCGTGCCGAGCCGGGGCGGGGTGAACGTGGCCAGCACGGTGCCGCCGTCCGCGTCGCGGACCGTGGCCGTCGGCTCGATGCCCTGGAAGGTCTGGCCGGCGGCGTCCGGGCTGGCCGTGACCACGATCTTCTCGATGTCCGGCGGGACGGCGGCGGTGTCGACCGTGATCGCGTCGGGGGCCGTCCCGCCGCCGGAGGCGTGGTTCACGCCCGGGCCCGTCGGCTGGTTGTAGAAGATGAAGTCGTCGTCCGAGCGCACCTTGCCGTCGGCGGTGAGCAGCAGGCCCGACACGTCGAGCCGCACCGGGGCGGCGACGTCCACCGTCACGCGCACGGCGGAGAGAGGGATGTTCGAGCCAGGGGTCATAGCTGTCATGCCCGGTGAACGAGCGACACCGCTTTACCGTTCCCTTACCCGGCCCCCAATTGGCTCAGGGCCCCGGCCCTCAGATCGGTCAGGGCCCGGCCCCGAGACGGCTCAGGGCACCACCACGATCTTCCGCCCCACCCCGGCGGCGAACTGCTCCAGCGCCTGCGGGTACCGCTCCAGCGGGATCCGGTCGCTGATGAACACCTGCGGATCCAGCACCCCGTTCGCGAACAGTTCGGCCGCCCGCTCGAAGCTGTGCAGCACCGCCATCGAGCCGGTGATCGTGATCTCCTGGTTGTAGATCCGGTACGGGTCGATCGTCACCCGGGTCGCGTAGTCGGCCACACCGAACTGCAGGAACGTGCCCGCCTTCGCCACCCGGTCCAGGCCGTCCTGGATCGCCGCCGCGTTGCCGGTGGCGTCCACGACCACGTCCCAGCCCTGCGGCCGGTCCAGCTCGTCCGCGCTCGCCGCCGAGCCCGACACGCCCAGCCGGTGGGCCGTCTCCAGGCGGGCGGGGTTGATGTCGACCATGTCCACACGCGCGGCGCCGGTCCGCTTGGCCAGCTCCAGCATCATCAGCCCCATGGTCCCCGAACCGTAGATCAGGACGTGGGCGCCCAGACGGGAGGAGAGGACGTCGTAGCCGCGTACCGCGCAGGACAGCGGCTCCACCAGGGCCGCGTCCTCGGTGCGCACGTGCTCCGGCAGCTTCACGCAGTTGGCGACGGGGGCGACCGCGTACTGGGCCGCCCCGCCCGCCGTCGTCACACCGATCGCGCCCCACCGCTCGCACATGTTGTTGTGGCCGTCGCGGCAGTAGCGGCACTCGTAGCAGTACAGGGAGGGGTCCACGGCCACCCGCTCGCCGATCGCGACCTCGGTGACCTGCCTGCCGACGCCGACCACCTCGCCCGCGAACTCGTGCCCCGGGACGATCGGCAGCTTGGGCGCGAACTCGCCCTGGAGGATGTGCAGATCCGTGCCGCACAGGCCGCAGGCGGCCACCTCGACGACGACCTCGCGGGGTCCCGGCGTCGGGTCCGGGACCTCGGCGACGACGGCGCGGCCCACGGACTCGATGACGGCGGCCTTCATTTCACGGCTCCCAACGACAGGCCCTGGACCAGCTTGTCCTGGGCGGCGAACCCCGCGGCGAGCACCGGCAGGGAGACGACGAGCGACGCGGCGCACACCTTGGCCAGGAACAGGCCCTGGCTGGTGATGAAGCCGGTCAGGAAGACGGGGGCGGTCTCGGCGACCACGCCCGTGAGGACCCGGGCGAACAGCAGTTCGTTCCAGCTGAAGATGAAGCAGATCAGGGCCGTGGCGGCGATGCCGGGCAGGGCGATCGGGGCGACCACGCGGGTGAGGACCGTCGGCAGGCGGGCGCCGTCGATCTGCGCCGCCTCGATCACCGCCACCGGGACCTCGGCGAGGAACGACTGCATCATCCACACCGCGATCGGCAGGTTCATGGAGGTGTAGAGGATGACCAGGTACCAGATGTTGTCCAGCATCCCGGTGTTCTTCGCGAACAGGTAGATCGGCAGCAGGCCGGCCACGACCGGCAGCATCTTCGTGGACAGGAAGAAGAACAGGACGTCCGTCCACTTCCTCACCCGGCGGATCGACAGCGCGTACGCCGCGGGCAGGGCGAGGAGCAGCACGAAGGCCGTCGAGAACACCGACGCGACCGCCGAGTTGATCAGCGCCGGCCAGGGGCTCGCGCCGCCGCCCGCTCCGAAGAACTCGCGGTAGCCGTCCAGGGTCAGCGACGCCGCGAAGGACGGCGGGTTGGTCGCCGCGTCCGCCTCGGAGTGGAAGGACGTCAGCGCCATCCAGGCGATGGGCAGGAAGAAGACGATGCCGACCAGCCAGGCCAGCAGGCCGATGCTCAGGGCCCGGTGCTTCTTGAGGGCCACGGCGATGCCGCTCATGCGCGGGACACCTCCTCGCGGAACAGGGACGACACCACGCGCAGGGCGAAGGTCGCGATGACGATCGAGCCGATGACGACCAGGACGCCGGCGGCCGACGCGAGGCCGTTCTCATGGGCCTGGTAGAAGGTCTGGTAGACGGTGTAGGGCAGGTTGGCGGTGCCCAGGCCGCCGGACGTGATGGTGAAGACCGCGTCGAAGTTCTGGACGATGTAGATCGAGCCCAGCAGGGCGCCGAGTTCGAGGTAGCGGCGCAGGTGCGGCAGTGTCAGATGGCGGAAGATCTGCCATTCGTTCGCGCCGTCCACCCGCGCGGCCTCGATCTGTTCGGGGTCCCGGCTCTGCAGACCGGCGAGCAGGATCAGCATCATGAACGGGGTCCACTGCCACACCAGGGCGGCCTCGACCGCCAGCAGCGGTGTGTTGGAGATCCAGTCGGGCTGGGGCCCGCCGACGGTGTGCAACAGGCCGTTGAGCAAGCCGTATTCGGGGTTGAAGAGGACGTGCTTCCACAGCAGGGCCGCGGCCACCGGGACCACCAGGAACGGGGCGATCAGCAGGGTGCGCACGACACCCCGGCCGGGGAACCTGTGGTCCAGCAGCAGCGCCAGTGCCAGACCGATGACCAGGCTGGCGAGCACCACCGTCACCGTGAGCAGCACGGTCGTCCACACGGCGTGGCGCAGGTCCGGATCGGTCAGCACCTCGCGGTAGTTGTCGACCCCCGCGAAGTGGCGGGCCCTCGGGTAGAGGGAGTTCCAGTGGAAGAAGGAGATCACCAGCGTGGCCACGAAGGGCAGCTGGGTCACGATGATCATGAAGACCAGGGCGGGCATGAGGGGAGCCCGGGTGGCCCAGGCGCGCAGGCGGGCGGAGGGCTGCCGCGTGGCGCGTACCGGTGTCGCTCCGTGGGGGGCGGTTGCCGCGGTCATCGTCCCTCGTACTCCTTGGAGATCTTCTCGGCGAGCGCTTGCGACTTCTGCAGGGCCGAGTCGACGGACTGGCGCCCGGCGATGGCCGAACTGATCTCCTGGGAGACCTTGGTGCCGAGGTCGGTGAACTCGGGGATGTCGACGAACTGGATGCCGGGCGCGGGGCGCGCCTGTACGCCGGGGTCATCGGGCCGGGCGCTCTCGATGGCCTGCTTGGTCATGTCCTGGAAGGCGGCGGCCGTCCTGCGGTAGTCGGCGTTCGTGTACGTCGAGGCCCGCTTGCCCGCCGGGACGTTCGACCAGCCGCTGGTCCTGCCGACCAGCTGCTCGTACTCCTTGCTGGACGCCCAGGAGACGAACTTCCAGGCCTTGTCGGGGTTGCGGGAGGCCTTCTGGATGCCCCAGGCCCAGGTGTAGAGCCAGCCGGAGGAGGGGGTCTTCTCGACCGGGGCGGGGGCGTAGCCGAGCTTGCCCTTGACCGGGGAGCCCTTCGCCTCCAGCAGGCCGGCCGCGGACGTGGCGTCGTACCACATGCCGACCTTGCCCTGGGTCATGTCGTTGAGGCACTCGGCGAAGCCGGACTGGGCGGCGCCGGACTCGCCGTGCCTGCGCACCAGGTCGACATAGAACTTCGTCGCCTTCTCGAACTCGGGGGAGTCGAGGTGTGCCTTCCAGTGCTTGTCGAACCAGGTGCCGCCGAAGGTGTTCACCACCGTGGTCAGCGGCGCGATCATCTCGCCCCAGCCGGGCAGGCCGCGCAGGCAGATGCCCTTCATGCCGGGCTCGGCGCCGTCCACCTGCGCGGCGAGGCCGGCGACCTGCTGCCACGTGGGGTGGGCCGGCATGGTCAGGCCCTTCGCCGCGAACACGTCCTTGCGGTACATCAGGAAGGACGACTCGCCGTAGAAGGGCTGACCGTAGAGCTTGCCGTCGGCGGCGGTCAGGGACTGGCGCATGGGCGCCAGGACGTCCCGCTCGTCGTACGCGGGGTCCTTGGCGACGTAGGGGTTCATCGCGCGCAGCCAGCCGTTGCGGGCGTAGATCGGTATCTCGTAGTTGGAGAGGGTGGCGACGTCGTACTGGCCCGCCTGGTTGGCGAAGTCCTGGCTGATCTTGTCGCGGACGTCGTTCTCGGGCAGGACCGTGAAGTTGACCTTGATCCCGGTCTCCGCGGTGAAGCGGGGGGCGAGCTTCTGCAGCTCGGTCATCTGGGGGTTGTTGACCATCAGGACGTTGATGGAGTCGCCGCCGGAACCGGTCCCGCCCGCGCCGACCCAGCAGCCGGAGAGCAGCGGGGCGAGCAGCGTCCCTGCGGCGGCCATGGCGAGCGGTACTCGCGGCCTCCGCCGGCTCTGGGTTCGCATGGATCACTCCTGGGCTTATGTGAACATAGTGGACATTCTGCCGCTGTGGGTGCCCGACGGGGCGGATGAGCCGACGGGTCAGACCCGGATGACCTGCGGGCCCAGCAGGGAGTACCGGTGGGCTTCGGGGGCCGGGAGCAGGGTGCTCGTGACGATCGCCTCCAGCGCGCCGACCTCGGCGAACCGGCAGAAGCTGACCGCGCCGAACTTGGTGTGTACGCCCGCGAAGACGGTGCGGCGCGCGGCCCGCATGGCCTGTGCCTTGACCTCGCTGACCGCCGGGTCGGGCGTGGTCAGGCCGTGCTCGCGGGAGATGCCGTTGGCACCGATGTAGGCGAGGTCGAGGACGAAGCCGGCGAGCATCTTCGTCGTCCAGTGGTCGACGGTGGCCAGCGTGCCGGACCTGACACGCCCGCCGAGGAGCAGGACCGACATGTTCTGGGCCTCCGCCAGGGCGCCCGCGACCGGCAGGGACGCGGTGACCACGGTCAGCGGCCGGTCGGCCGGCAGGGCCTCGGCGATGAGCTGCGGGGTGAAGCCCTCGTCCACGAAGACCGTCTCCGCGTCCCCGAGCAGCTCGGCCGCGGCGGCCGCGATCCTGCGCTTCTCGGGCACGTGACTGGTGGCGCGGAAGGCGAGCGTCGTCTCGAAGCCCGCGCTCTCCACCGGGTAGGCGCCGCCGTGGGTGCGGCGGACCAGACCGTGGTCCTCCAGGGCGCGCAGATCGCGCCGGATGGTCTCCTTGGCCACGCCCAGCTCCGCGGCGAGCGCGGTGACGTCGACCGAGCCGGTCGCGCGCGCGGCCTGCACGATCTCGCGCTGACGCTCCTCCGCCGTCCTCGTGCTCATGCCGTCACCCACCTTCCGCGGACCTGCCCGTTCGGGCCCCGGGAAAAGTTCTACAGGGGGCGTGCGGAGCTGACCAGGCCTGTTGGGGGCCCGATACTGCCCGTGTGTGCCCGTTTGCGGGGCGGGGTGTCCGGCGTGGACCTGCGGGGGTGCGCGGGCGGGAGTGGGATCGGGCGCCCCGGATGCCCGAACGTGGCGGCGCACGGGCCCGTTCGGTGCCCGAATGAGCGCGTGGTTGATCGTTTTCCGGCGCCCGGTCCGCCGGAAAGCACTCCGAGGCGTTCGGAAAGCGCACCAAGGTGTTCGGAAAGCGCTCCGAGGCTTTCCGGAAGTGCCCGAAGAGATGCCCGCGGGCGTGGCGGGTCAGTACGGCCAGATCGGCGGGTCGTTCACGAAGTGGCCGCCGAGGTGGCTGTGCGCCGGGTTCTCCGGGTCCAGCTCGCCCTGCTCGGCGATCAGCTTCTCGGCGTACGGTTCGGAGTCGTCCCGGGGCTCGTAGCCGAGCGCCCGCGCGGTGCTCAGGTCCCACCACAGGCGCGTGTTGGCCGAGGAGCCGTAGACGACGGTGTGGCCGACGTTCTCGGCGGTCAGGGCCGCGTGGAAGAGGCGGGCGCCGTCGGCCGGGCTCATCCACACCGAGAGCATGCGCACGCTGGTGGGTTCCGGGAAGCAGGAGCCGATGCGCACCGACACGGTCTCCAGGCCGTGCTTGTCCCAGTACAGCTGGGCGAGATCCTCGCCGAAGGACTTCGACAGGCCGTAGAAGGTGTCCGGGCGGCGCGGGGTGCCGACCGGGATCGGCGGCTCACCCGCGCGCGGGGCCGGGGTGAAGCCGACGGCGTGGTTGGAGGAGGCGAAGACGATCCGGGGCACACCCTCCTGGCGGGCGGCCTCGTAGAGGTTGTAGGTGCCCTCGATGTTCGACCTCAGGATCTTCTCGAAGGGGGCCTCCAGGGAGATGCCCGCGAGGTGCAGCACCGCGTCCACGCCCCGCACCGCCTCGCGCAGGGCCTCCGTGTCGCCGAGGTCGGCGGTGATCGCGTCGGGCGCGCCCTCGACGGGACGTACGTCGAACAGGCGCAGGGTGTAGCCGTACTCCGGCAGCAGGGACCGCATCAGGGTGCCGAGCCCGCCGGCGGCGCCGGTGAGCAGAACGGTGCGGGGAGCGGGCATCCTTGGGTCTCCTTGACGTCAGCGACCGCATGCATGGACAAGGTTCATATGCATGGACAAGCTAGGGAGCGGTGATCCGCCTCGTCAAGTGTGCCGTGACGGGCGGGAATCCGCTGCTCGATTGCCCGTTCGGGCGCTTGACCGGCTCCCTCGCGGGCCCGTAGCGTGAGGTCGTTCAGAAATATGGACGCCGATCAGAAACATGCACCGACAGGGAGCGCCCGTGACGCCTGCCCCTCTCGCCGCCCGGCTCCGCGACCCGAGCGGGCCGCTCTTCTTCCCGGTCACGGCCTACGGACCCGACGGCTCGGTCGACCTCGACGTCTACCGCACCCACGTCCGCAGGGGCGTCGCGGCCGGTGCCGCCGCCGTGTTCGCCTGCTGCGGCACCGGGGAGTTCCACGCGCTGCTGCCGGAGGAGTTCGAGGCCTGCGTCCGGGTGGCGGTGGAGGCGGCCGAGGGGCGCGTCCCGGTGGTGGCGGGCGCCGGGTACGGCACCGCGCTCGCCGTCCGTTACGCGCGTCTGGCCGCGGCGGCGGGCGCCGACGGCCTGCTGGCCATGCCGCCGTACCTCGTCGTCGCCGGGCAGGAGGGCCTGCTGCGGCACTACCGCGAGGTCGCCGCGGCCACCGCCCTGCCGGTGATCGTCTACCAGCGCGACAACGCCGTCTTCACCCCGGCGACGGTGGTCGAACTCGCCCGCACCGACGGGATCACCGGCCTCAAGGACGGCCTCGGCGACCTCGACCTGATGCAGCGGATCATCAGCGCCGTACGCACCCAAGTCCCCGGCGACTTCCTGTACTTCAACGGCCTGCCCACCGCCGAGCAGACCCAGCTCGCCTACCACGCCCTCGGAGTCACCCTGTACTCCTCGGCCGTCTTCTGCTTCGCACCCGAGATCGCCCTCGCCTACCATCGCGCCGTGACGACGGGCGACACGGCGACCGTGCGGCGCCTCCTGGACGGCTTCTACCGCCCGTTCGTGGAACTGCGCGACCAGGGCCGCGGCTACGCCGTCTCCCTGGTCAAGGCGGCCGTACGACTGCGCGGGCTTGACGTCGGCGAGGTCCGGCCCCCGCTGCACGAGCCCGCGGAGGACCACATCAAGCAACTGGCCCAGCTCGTCGAACGCGGTTACGCGCTGCTGGAGGAGGGCGCGTGAAGGCGTCGGCGTTCGTCTATCCCTGGGACGTGTGCGGGGATCCCGGGGCACCCGCGCGCATCGCCGCGCTCGGTGTGGAGCAGGTGACGCTCGCCGCCGCCTATCACTCCACCCGCGCCCTGACCCCCCGCCACCCCCGCCACCGCATCGTCACGGCCGAGTACGCGGCCGTCCTCTACCCCCCGGGCGACCGCTGGGCGGGCCGTGGCCTGCGCCCCTACCCAGCGGGCCGCTGGGCCCCGGGCGACGCCCACGGCGAGGCGGCGCAGGCCCTCGCCGCGGCCGGCCTGGAGGTGCACACCTGGGTCGTCCTCGCCCACAACTCCCGCATGGGCGCCGAGCACCCGGACACCTCCGTCGTCAACGCCTACGGCGACCGCTACCCCTGGGCGCCCTGCATCGCCCAGCCCGCCACGCGCGCGTACCTGGCCGACCTGGCCGCCGAGGCCGCCGTACGCCCCGGCGCGCAGGGCACCGAGCTGGAGTCCCTCGGCTGGTACGGGCTCCAGCATCTGCACGCCCACGACAAGATCTCCGGGGTCGGCCTGGGCGAGGCCGGGCAGTACCTGATGTCCCTGTGCTTCTGCCCGTCCTGCCGCGCCGGCTACGGCGAACAGGGCCTGGACCCCGACGGGCTGGCCGCCTCCGTACGGGCCGCGCTGGAGCCGCTGTGGCGGGGCGCGGCGGCCGACGAGGGCTGGCCGACGGTGGCGAAGCTGCTCGGCGAGGAGACGGCGGCCCGCACGCGGGCGTGGCGTGACGACACCGCGGGCACCCTCCAGGAGGAGGCCGTCACCGCCGTACGCGCCGAAGCCCCGGCCGGTTTCCAGGTGTTGCTGCACGCCGACCCGGTCTCCTACCACTGCGGTGCCAACGCCGGTGTCGACCCCGCCCGTGTCCTCGCCGTCGCCGACGGCGTGGTGGTGCCCTGCGCCTCGGGCACGTCCCTGCTGGCGCCCTTCGCCGAACACGCCCGCGAGGAGACGGTGCTGGCCGCCAACCTCACCGTCGTCACCGGGATGGGCGGCAGCCCCGGCACCCTCGCGGCGGACGCGGCACGCGCGCGTGCGCGGGGCGCCACCGAACTGCGGCTCTATCACGTGGGGTTGGCGTCGGACCGGGACCTCGCCGTGGTGCGTGGGACGCTGTCGGCGCGCTGAAGCAGCCGGGCCGCCGTCACGAGCAGCGCGAGGCCGTACAGCGGCAACAGCACAGCGGGGGAGGCGAGTTCGACCAGTCCGGCGCCGGCGGCCAGGCCGATGACGTTGGGCGTGAAGACCAGGGTGTTGGCCGTCGCCGTGGCCCGGCCGAGCAGCGGGCCGGGCGTCTCCCGCTGGACGGCGGTGAACGCCGCGACGAGCACGCAGGGCAGGCCCAGACCGATCGCCGCGGCGGACGCGAGGGCCACCGCGTCCACCGGCACGGCACGCGCGGCCACCGCGAGCGCCGTCAGCGCGATCCCCGCCGCCGCGAACCGGCGCCCGCCGAACCGCCGCAGCGCGGCGCCCGAGACGAGCCCCGCCGTCACCGAACCGGCGCCCTGGACGGAGTACAGCACGCCCGTCCAGGCGGGGGTGTGGCCGAGGCGGTCCACGACGGCGTACACCGTCGTGCTGCTCAGCGAGGCGAGCAGCATCGTCGTACCGCCCGCCCGGACCAGTGGGCGCAGCCCGGGGTGACCCCACAGATACCGGACGCCCTCGGCGGTCTCCGCGCGCCAGTCGCCGCCCGGCCGCACGGGCCGCTCCTCGTGCACCCGCAGCAGCGCGCACATCCCGGCGGCGACCACGAACGTGCCCGCGTCCAGACAGGCCACGGCCGGACCGCCGAAGGCCGCGTACAGACCCGCCCCGGTCAGCGGAGCGACGAGCTTCATGCCCTCCGTGACGGTCGTCCGCAGTCCGCCCAGATCGCCGCGGAGGTCCTCGGGCACGGTCGCCACGACCAGGGCCGACTCGGCGGCCTCGGCGACGACGGCGACGGTGCCGTACAGGAGCAGGACGGTGAACAGCAGCCACAGCCCGTCGGGTGAGCGGAGACAGAACAGTGTCGGGAGGGCGGCCGCGAGCCCCAGGTCCAGGCCGATGAGCAGGGGCTTGCGCCGCACGCGGTCGGCGATCGTGCCCAGCACCGGGCCGGCGAGCGCGGGGGCCCACGCGGCGAACACGCACAGGGCGGGCAGGCTGTCGGACCCGGTCAGGTCCCTGACCCACACGCCTGCCGCGAGCGACAGCGAGGAGGTGCCGAACGCGGACACCGTCAGTCCCGTGAGATACAGCGCCGCGTCGCGGTCGCGCAGGACGCGCAGCAGCGGCCAGGAGGTCGTCATGCCTGGTCATCGTGGGTCCAAGGGGGACTGGTGCGGATCGGTGAGATGCCGTATTCCGGGCCCTGTCCCTGTCGGCGGCAATCCGTCGGAACCTGTCGGTTATCCCCCTGGGGCGCGTACCGGCCGGAACCTACTGTCGGCCACATGCGTTACATCGCCCCGATCCTGATCGGTCTCCTCTACGTCCTCCTCATGTCCCTGATCCCCGAACCCCACCGGCGCCGCTTCAACGCGGTCATGGTCGCCGGTGCGGGCGCCGCCTACCTCAGCGGCGGTGGCCTCGGCGGCTGGGAGTTCGCGTTCACCGCGGTCGCCACCTGCGTCGCCTACAAGGGCCTGGACTCCTGGGCCTGGACCGGCGCCGGCTGGCTGCTGCACACGGTCTGGGACGTCGTGCACCACCTCAAGGGGCACCCGATCGTGCCGTTCGCCCACGACTCCTCGTTCGGCTGCGCGCTGTGCGACCCGGTGATCGCGGTGTGGTGTCTGGGCGGCGGGCGCTCGCCGTGGGAGCGGCTGCGTGGTACCGATGAATTCCGGCGGGCCGGCCGGTCTGCCCTTCGTACGAGGAGTGCAACCGTGAAGGAGTAGCGGCATGACCATGATCGACCTCGGTCCGCAGGCCAGAATGCTGTCGGGGCTGGCCGACACGGTGACCGACGAACAGCTCACGGCCGCCACACCGTGCCCGGACCTCACGGTGCGGAATCTGCTCGGCCACATCCACATGCTCTCCGTGGCCTTCCGCGACGCGGCCCGCAAGGACCTCGGCGCGACGACCGACACCAGCCCGACCGCCGCCGCCTGGGACATCGGCCCCGGCTGGCGCGAGGAGCTGCCCAGGGCCCTGGACGAGCTGGCCGACGCCTGGCGCGATCCGGACGCGTGGACCGGCATGACCCGCGCGGGCGGGGTCGACCTGCCGGGTGAGGTCGCCGGTGCCGTCGTCGCCGACGAACTGGTCATCCACGGCTGGGACCTGGCCCAGGCCATCGGCCGCCTCTACGCCCCCGACCCCGCCGCCCTGGACGTGGCCCACGGCTTCCTGCTCGTGGCGGCCGAGGACCCGGACCGCGGCGGCGGCCTCTTCGGCCCGGTCGTTCCGGTGACGGAGGACGCCTCCCTGCTGGAGCGGGCGGTGGGCCTGAGCGGCCGGGACCCGAGGTGGCGTCCGTGACCGAGCAGGAGGGCATCCGCGACCCGAGTACGCGCACCGGTGTGGCGGTCCCCGGTCGCGCCGGTTCACTGCCCGCAGGACGAAACAGCACATCGCGCCGCTCACGGGACCGGCCGACCGGCGTGAGCGGGATTCCCACGCCTGGGTGACGCCGGCGACCGCGACGGCACTGATGAGCGCGCTCCTGGAGCTTCGGCCGGCTCTTCCCCGGCGGCCCGCTCTCCGCCGTCGCCCTGCTCCCGGCCTGGCTGCTGCCCTGGAAGCGCCGCTGGTCCGTGCCGCGTGCCCGGACAGCGCTCCTCGCCCTGGTGCCGCCCCTCGGGGTGCTGTTCCTGGTGTTCACGCCGCCCGCCCCGTGAGGGAGCGGGCACGGACACCGAAAGCTCCCGTTCCGCTTGTCCGGTGGACGACGGTGACGCCACCGGGAGCCGTACTCTCCCCCCATGCCACTCACCCTCACCGTTCTCGGCACCGCCTCCCCGCACCCCGGCCCGGACCGGCCCTGCTCCGGGTACCTGCTGTCCGGCGGGGGCGCCGAGGTATGGGTGGACGCGGGGCCCGGAACGTTCGCCGCGTTGCAGCGGCACACGGATCCCGCGCGGCTCACCGCCATCTGGATCTCCCATCTGCACGCCGACCACAGCGCCGACCTGCTGTCCGCCGCCTACGCGTTCGCCTTCGGCGGGATGACCCCGGCCGCGCCGATCCCGGTGTACGCCCCGCAGGACTGCGCCCACCGGCTGGCCGGTTTCCTCGGACGGGCGGACGTCGGCTTCCTCAAGGGCGTCTTCGACTTCCGGGCCCTGTACGACGGCCATGACGTCCGGCACTGGAACCTCCGCCTCACGGCCCGCACCGTCGCCCACGACGCCGAGGCGTACGGGCTGCGCGCCGAATGCCAGGGGAGCGTGCTCGCCTACTCCGGGGACAGCGGCCCCTGTGCCGCGCTCGCCGGACTCGCCTCCCGCGCCGACCTGTTCCTGTGCGAGGCCGGCATCGACGCGCATCGCGGCGGCGCGTTCCAGGAGCAGGTGCATCTGACGCCGGAGGACGCCGGGCGCATCGCCCTCGACGCCCGGGTACGGGAACTGCTCGTCACCCACGTCGGCCCCACGCTCACCCGTGAGACGGCCACCGCCCGCGCCGCCGCGGTCTGCGGCCGACCCACCCGTACCGCCGTCGAGGGCGCCGTCCACACCGTCTGAGAAGCCCCGGCTTCGTTTCAACGGCTTCTTTTGTCAGAAGCATTGACGAAAGCCCGGCCCCCTCCTACCTTCAACGCGTCGTACTTCGTACGTCATATATGAGACGCGATACGTGAGATCCGAGAGGGCCGCATGACCTCTGTGCCCACCCCGATCCCGTCCCGCACGCAGTACGTGCTGGACGCGATCAAACACCGCATCCTGACCGGACAGTTGACGCCGGGTCAGGCCCTGGTCGAGACGGAGCTGGCCGCGCAGTTCGGGGTGTCGAAGACCCCGGTGCGGGAGGCGCTGAAGACACTCGCCGGGACCGGACTCGTCGTGATGAGCCAGTACAAGGGCGTCACGGTGCGCATGGTGGACGCGGACATGGCACGCGAGGTCTACGACGTGCGGCTGCTGCTGGAACCCGAGGCACTGCGCAGGGCCGTCGGACGGGGGGCCTCCCTCGACGCCGCGCGCGACGCCCTGACCCGCGCGGACGACGCCACCGACACCGCCGAACGCTCCCTCGCCAACCGGGAGTTCCACCGAGCCCTCTACCTGCCGTGCGGCAACCCGCTGCTCGGCCGGATGCTGGACGAGGTCCGCGACCAGGCCGCGCTGGTCTCCGCCGTCGCCTGGGCCGCCGACCCCTCCTGGGAACGGGAGGCCGCCGAGCACCGGGAGATCCTGCGGCTCGCGCTCGACGGCGACGCCGACGGCGCGGCGAGCGCCCTGCACGCCCACATCACGTCCTTCGTGGAGCGGGCCTTCCCCGCGGACGGCGAGGACACCGCCCCCCACTCGGAGGAAGGCCGTCGATGAGCAGGGTGACGTTCAAGACCCACCGGGCGGCCCTGGCCGACGTGGTGGCCATCCCGGTGACCCCCTTCGCCGCGGACGGCTCCGTCGACACCGGCGCCCACCGGGCCCTGCTGCGTCGCCTGCTCGACGGCGGGATCCGGACCCTCACGCCCAACGGCAACACCGGCGAGTTCTACGCCCTCACCCCCGAGGAGCGCCGTCTCGTCACCGAGTTGACGGCCGAGGAGGCGAGTGACCGTGCCGCGATCCTCGTCGGCGTCGGCCACGACCTGCCCACCGCCATCGCCTCCGCCCGGCACGCCCGCGACCTCGGTGCCGGGATGGTGATGGTCCACCAGCCCGTCCACCCCTACGTCTCGGCGGCCGGCTGGGTCGACTACCACCGCGCCATCGCCGAGTCCGTGCCCGGGCTTGGCGTGGTGCCGTACATCCGCAACGCCCAGCTGCCCGGCGCCCGGCTCGCCGAACTCGGCGACCACTGCCCCAACGTCATCGGGGTGAAGTACGCCGTACCGGACGCCGCACGGTTCGCGGCCTTCGCGCGGGACGCGGGCCTCGACCGCTTCGTCTGGGTCGCCGGGCTCGCCGAACCGTACGCCCCCTCCTACTTCTCCGCGGGCGCCACCGGCTTCACCTCCGGACTCGTGAACGTCGCCCCGGCCGTTTCGCTGAACATGATCGAAGCGCTTCGAGCGGGCGACTATCCGGCGGCCATGAAGGTCTGGGAACAGATCCGCCGCTTCGAGGAACTCCGCGCCGCCCACGCTTCCGCGAACAACGTCACCGTCGTCAAGGAAGCCCTCGCCGCCCTCGGCCTGTGCCGCCGGGACGTCCGCCCGCCGAGCAGGCCGCTGCCCGAGGACGAGCGCGCCGAGGTGGCCGCGATCGCCGCGGGGTGGTCTCTGTGAAGCGGCCGGAGGGCCTGAGAAGCCACCAGTGGTACGGCACGGACGGGCTGCGCTCGTTCAGCCACCGGGCCCGGACCCGGCAGCTCGGGTACCTGCCCGAGGAACATCTGGGCAAGCCCGTGATCGCCGTGCTCAACACCTGGTCCGACATCAACCCCTGCCATGTGCACCTGCGGGACCGCGCCCAGGCCGTGAAACGGGGCGTGTGGCAGGCCGGTGGGTTTCCGCTGGAGTTCCCGGTCTCGACGCTGAGCGAGACCTTCCAGAAGCCGACTCCGATGCTCTACCGGAACCTGCTGGCGATGGAGACCGAGGAACTGCTGCGGTCCTACCCGGTCGACGGGGCCGTGCTGATGGGCGGGTGCGACAAGTCCACGCCCGCACTGCTGATGGGTGCGGCCAGCGCCGACCTGCCCGCCGTCTTCGTGCCCGCCGGGCCCATGCTGCCGGGGCACTGGCGCAGTGAGGTGCTCGGGTCCGGCACGGACATGTGGACGTACTGGGACGACAAACGGGCCGGTCTCATCGGCGACTGCGAGCTGGCCGAGCTGGAGAGCGGGCTCGCCCGCTCGCCGGGGCACTGCATGACCATGGGTACGGCGTCCACGCTGACCGCCGCCGCGGAGGCCCTCGGTGTGACCGTGCCGGGAGCGTCGAGCATTCCCGCCGTCGACTCCGGGCACGACCGGATGGCGGCGAAGGCCGGGATGACGGCCGTGGAGCTGGTACGGAACGACCGCAGGCTGTCGCGGATCCTCACGCGTGAGGCCTTCGAGGACGCCGTCACCACCGTCCTCGGCCTCGGCGGCTCCACCAACGCCGTGATCCATCTGATCGCCATGGCCGGCCGCGCCGGGGTGAGGCTCACCCTGGACGACTTCGACCGCATCGCACGGACCGTGCCCGTCCTCGCCAACGTCCGCCCCGGCGGCCGGAAGTACCTGATGGAGGACTTCCACTTCGCGGGCGGCCTGCCCGGCTTCCTGTCCCGGATCACCGACCTGCTCCACCTGGACCGGCCGACGGTGTCGTACGACAGCCTGCGCGAGCAACTGCGGGGCGCCCGGGTGCACGACGACGACGTCATCCGCCCCCGGGACAACCCGGTGGCGAGCGAGGGCGGGGTCGCGGTGCTGCGCGGCAACCTCTGCCCGGACGGCGCGGTCATCAAGCACATCGCCGCCGAGCCGCACCTGCTGAAGCACACCGGCCCGGCCGTGGTCTTCGACGACTACAGGACCATGCAGCGCACCATCAACGACCCCGCGCTCGGCATCACCGCCGACAGCGTGCTGGTGCTCCGCAACGCCGGACCCAAGGGCGGCCCCGGCATGCCGGAGTACGGCATGCTCCCCATCCCGGACCACCTGCTCAAGCAGGGCGTGCGGGACATGGTCCGGATCTCCGACGCCCGGATGAGCGGCACGAGTTACGGCGCCTGTGTGCTGCACGTGGCCCCCGAGTCGTACGTCGGCGGCCCCCTGGCGCTGGTGCGCACCGGGGACCCGATCACCCTGGACGTCGCGGCCCGCAGACTGCATCTCCACGTCGGTGACGGGGAGTTGGAGCGCCGCAGAACCGCGTGGACACCGCCGCCCGTCCGCTACGAGCGCGGCTACGGAGTCCTCTACAACGGGCAGATCACCCAGGCCGACACCGGCTGCGACTTCGAGTTCCTGGCCCGGCCGGGCCACGTGCCGGACCCCTACGCCGGCTGACCCACGTGGCGAAAGAGGATCCTGACGACGGGCAGTACGACGATCGGCGCGACGATGGACCGACCGCCGGCGCGGATAAATGTGTATCGATCGGATAACAGGCCTCGCGGCGCCGGGTGTTATGCGCGTAGACAGTCTCCGACCTGGTACATCACTCTCATCCACCAGATCCGGAGAATCCATGCGGAAGTCCCACAGAGTCGTCGCCGCCGGTGCCGCCTGTGCTCTCGCCGGTGTCGCGCTGTACGGCGCGGGCGTGGCCACCGCCGGTCAGTCGACGGCGAACTCCACCCACGAGCCCTACAACATCGGGCAGTTGGTGAAGGACATCGACACCTACTACGGCACGACCGCCGACAGCAACGGCGTCTACCAGGCGTCCCCGGACAGCCCGTACGCCAAGGACCTGGCGCAGATCGACGCCGACGCCAAGCGGTACATCGACAAGGCTGCCCGCAGGGCGCACCGCCACGGCGAGAAGCCGGCCGTCATGTTCGACATCGACGACACGCTGCTGCTCAGCCTGGACTACGAGAAGCGGTACAACTACACGTACAACCCCACCACGTGGAACGACTACGTGAACCGCGCCGACCGCCCCGCCGTCTTCGGCAGCCCGGAGCTGGTCCGGTACGCCCAGTCCAAGGGCGTCGAGGTCTTCTACAACTCCGGTCTGTCCGAGGCCCAGCGCGCCGCCGCCGTCGCGAACCTGAAGAAGGTCGGCGCCGATGTGAACCTCGACGCCGACCACATGTTCCTCAAGGACAAGGCCAACCCGCCGGCCTACCTGAGCGACTGCGCCACCCCGGGCACCTGGAACTGCACGACCGTGCAGTACAAGTCCGGGACGCGCAAGCACATCGAGGACGACCTCGGGTACGAGATCATCGCCAACTTCGGCGACCAGTACTCGGACCTGGACGGCGGCCACGCGGACCGTACCTACAAGCTGCCGAACCCGACGTACTTCGTCAGCTGAGGCGGAAGCCGAGCCGACGCGCCAGCCGTACGTCCTGAGCAGCCGCTCGTACTCGGCCCCCGTCACCGGCAGCACCGTGCCGTGGCGGGGGCCGGCGGGCAGCGCGTAGCCGGTCGACGGGGCTGGAACTCCACGGAGGCGTCGTCGACGACTGTGCCCACGGGTGACCTCCTCTCGGTGCGGCTCTGGCCGTGACTGTACGGAGGGTCGGACAACGTATGGTCCACCGAACCAGATTCCGTAACACGGGGAAAACCTGAAACAGGTTGAACGGGGGAACAATCCAGCCAGCATCCGCAAGCCGATCATCACGTGGCGAGGAGTGGGACCATGTCAGTGGACCGGTACTTCAGGATCTCCGAGCGGGGATCCACGTTCAGCCGGGAGATACGCGGCGGCTTCGCCACGTTCTTCACCATGGCGTACATCCTTGTCCTGAATCCGATCATCCTGGGCAGCGCCAAGGACAAGTTCGGGCACACGCTGGACACCGGCCAACTGGTCACCGCCACCGCGCTGGTGGCGTGCGTGATGACGATCGTGATGGGTGTCGGCGGCAACCTCCCGCTCGCCATCGCCGCCGGCCTCGGCCTGAACGCCGTCGTGGCCTTCCAGTTGGCGCCCCTGATGAGCTGGGCCGACGCGATGGGCCTGGTGGTCCTGGAGGGGCTCGTCATCTGCCTGCTGGTGCTCACCGGACTGCGGGAAGCCATCATGAACGCGATCCCGCAGCAGCTGAAGCAGGCCATCGGTGTCGGCATCGGCCTGTTCATCGCGTTCATCGGCTTCGTCGACGCCGGGTTCGTCAGCCGGATCCCGGACGCCGCGCACACCACCGTGCCCGTACAACTGGGTGCCGTCGGACGCCTCACCGGCTGGCCCGTGCTCGTCTTCTGCCTCGGTGTGCTGCTGACCGTCGCGCTGCTGGCCCGGAAGGTGAAGGGCGCGATCCTCATCAGCATCGTCACGATGACGATCGTCGCGATCGTCATCAACGCGGTCGCCGACATCAAGAGCTGGGGCCTGACGACACCCAAGGTGCCCGACAAGCTCGTCGCCGCCCCGGACTTCGGGCTCATCGGTCACTTCAGCCTGTTCGGCGGCTTCGCCAAGGCCGGTGCCCTCACCGCCGTCCTGCTGGTCTTCACCCTGATCCTGTCGGACTTCTTCGACGCCATGGGCACGATCGTCGGCATCAGCGCGGAGGCCGGACTGCTCGACGAGAGGGGGCAGGTGCCGGGCATCGGCCGCGTGCTGTTCATCGACGGCGCCGCGGCCGTCGCCGGCGGTCTGGGCTCCGCCTCCTCCAACACCGCCTACATCGAGTCCGCGGCCGGCGTCGGCGAGGGTGCCCGCACCGGCCTCGCCAACCTCGTCACCGGCGGTCTGTTCGGACTCGCCCTCTTCCTCACCCCGCTGCTCACCATCGTCCCGCTCCAGGCGGCGGCGCCCGCGCTGATCGCGGTGGGCTTCCTGATGATGACCCACGTCAAGCACATCGACTGGGACCGGTACGAGATCGCCATCCCGGCGTTCCTCACCATCGCGGCGATGCCGTTCACCTACTCCATCACCGACGGCATCGGCGCGGGCTTCGTCTCCTACGTGCTCATCAAGACGGTGCTGGGCAGAGCGCGGGAGGTCAACTGGCTGCTGTGGGCCGTGTCGGTGCTGTTCCTCGTGTACTTCGCGATCGATCCGGTCGAGCAGGTTCTCGGGGTGAAGTAGGGGTGAGGGGGCGGTTCCCGGAACCGCCCCCCGACGTCACTTGAGTGCCGCCTGCATCATCGCCCTGGCCACCGGCGCCGCCAGCCCGTTGCCGCTGACCTCGGACCGCGCCGCGTCCGACTGCTCCACCATCACGGCGACCGCCACTTCCTTGCCGTTGCTGTCGGACTTGGCGAAGGACGTGAACCAGGCGTACGGCGTCTTGCTGTTGTTCTCGCCGTGCTGGGCGGTGCCGGTCTTGCCGCCCACGGTGGCGCCGTCGATCAGGGCGTTCGTGCCCGTGCCCTCCTTGACCACCGTCTCCATGGCCGACTGGAGCTGCTCGGCGGTGGAGGAGCTGACGATCTCCTTGTCGTCCGTGCTGTCGTCGTAGTTCTGCAACACGTCACCGCCACTGTCGGTGATCTGCGACACCATATGCGGCGAAACCAGCTTGCCGCCGTTGGCTATGGCCGCGGACACCATGGCCATCTGCAGCGGGGTCGCGGTGACGTCGAACTGGCCGATGCCGGACAGGCCGGTCTGCGCCTTGTCCATGCCGGAGGGGTACACGCTCGGGTAGGCGCGCACCGGCACGTCCTGCGAGTCGTCGTTGAACCCGAACTTCTCGGCCATGGCCTTCACCTTGTCCTGGCCGAGCTGGACGGCCATGTGGCCGAAGACGTTGTTGCAGGAGTACTGCAGGGCCCGGCGGATCGGGGCGTTCCTGCACGGCGCCGACTTGTTCTCGTTCGTCAGCGGACGCACGGTGCCCGGCAGGACGTACGGGTCGGGGCTGTCGGTCGGTTCGTCCACGTTCTTGTACAGCCCGTCCTCCAGCGCGGCCGCCGCCACGACCAGCTTGAACGTCGAGCCGGGCGGCAGCGGCTGGCGCAGCGCGCGGTTGGTGAGCGGCTTGTCCGCGTCCCCGTTGAGCCGCGCCCAGGCGGTGCCGGCCGTGTTGGCGTCCGTCAGCGCGGAGGGGTCGTACGACGGCGTGGACACGACCGCGAGGATCTTGCCGGTCTTCGGGTCGATCGCGACGGCCCCGCCCTTCTTGCCGCCGAGCGCGCGGTAGGCCGCCTTCTGCACGTCCGGGTCGATCGTGGTGAGCACGTTGCCCGGGTCGGCGCGCTTGCCGGTGAGCGTGTCCATCACGGTCTTCAGCCGGCTGTCCGTGCCGTTGAGCAGGTCCTTGTAGATGCCCTCCAGCTGCGTGGGCGCGTAGGCCTGCGAGGCGTAGCCCGTCACCGGCGCGTACAGCCTGCCGTCGGTGTACGTCCGTTTGTACGCGAGGTCGCCCGTCGTCCGGGTCGAGCCGGTGATCGCGTTCCCGGCCACGATGATGTTCCCCAGCGGCTGCGAGTACGTCTGGATCGCGTTCCGCCGGTTGTCGTTGTCGTCCGCGAGGGCCTTGCCGTCGTAGAACTGCACCCAGGTCGCCCTGACCAGCAGAGCGAGCACGAGCAGCAGCGCGAAGACGGACGCCCGCCTGATCGTCTTGTTCATCCCGCTTCGTAGACGATCGAGAAGGGGGCGATCGTTCCCGAAGGCCCGGATTTCTCATCCCGTCCTCAGGAAACCGGCCTCGTACGCGGCGATCACCGCCTGGGTGCGGTCCCGGGCGCCGGTCTTCGCGAGGACGGCCGCCACGTGCGACTTCACGGTCGCGGGTCCCACGTCCAGCCGCCTGGCGATCTCGGCGTTGGTCAGTCCGCCGGCCATGTGCCGCAGGACGTCGCGCTCGCGTCCGGTGAGTTTGCTCACCCACGGCGCGGTCGGTGCGGCGGCGCGCCCGTGTGCGGCCGCGAGGGCCCGTACGGCCGACGGGAACAGCAGGCTGTCGGTGCGCGCGACCAGCCGTACCGCCTGCACCAGGGCGTCGGCGTCGGCCCGCTTCAGCAGGAAACCGGCGGCACCCGCGCGCAGCGCGTCGTACACGTAGGAGTCGTTCTCGAAGGTGGTCACGATGACGATCCGCGGCGGCCGCTCCATGGTGCCGACGATTCTCTCGGTGGCCCGGATGCCGTCGACCTGCGGCATCCGGACGTCCATCAGCACGACGTCGGGCCGCAGTTCCCGGACCACCGACACGGCCTCGGTGCCGGTGGTCGCCTCGCCCACCACCTCCAGGCCGGGCTCGGCGGTGAGGATGGCGCGCAGGGCGGTGCGGACCATGCGCTCGTCGTCGGCGAGCACGATCCGGATGGCGGACTGGGTCATGCGGGTCCTTCCGGGAGCGGCCGGGCGTGTGGACCGCCCGCTGTCGTGGGCGTGGTCAGGGGCAGCCGTACGGACAGCCGCCAGGTGGTCCCCGACGGCCCCGCCTCCGCGGTGCCGCCCAGCAGCCGCACCCGGTCGGCGACGCCCCGCAGGCCGTGCCCGCCGCCGGGGCGCGGAGCCGGGACGGTGCCCAGCGGGTTCTCGACGGTGATCTCCAGGTGGCCGGCGCCGGTGGCGAGACGGACGGAGACCGGCGCGCCGGAGTGTTTCAGGGCGTTGCTCAGGCCCTCCTGGACGATCCGGTACGCCTCCCGGGAGACCAACGGCGGCAGGGCGGCGGGGTCGGTGCCGACGGTGGCCGTCACCGGCTGCCCGGCGGCCCGGGTCCGGCGCAGCAGCCCGTCCAGGTCGCTCGCGAGGGTGGGCGCGGGGGCGGTGCCCGGTGCGTCCCCGTCCCGCAACACGCCGAGCACGGCGTCGAGTTCACCGACCGTGCGCCGGGTGGTCTCCTCGATGGCGGTGAGCGCCTCGCGGACGAACTCCGGGTCGGTGCCGAGCAGCCGGCGGGCCGCGCTCGCCTGGAGGGTGACGGCGCTCAGGGCGTGGCCGACGGAGTCGTGCAGCTCGCGGGCGAGCCGGTTGCGTACGGCGAGGTCGGCGGCGCGGGCCTCGGCGGCGGCCAGCCGGTCCTCGGGCGTGGGCCCGAGCAGCGCGGGCGCCCAGCGGGCCAGCAGGGCGCCGCACCCCGCGGCGCAGGCGGCGAGCGCGAGCAGCATGAGCGCGCCCGCGACCGGGGAGAGGGCCAGCGCCCAGGCGTGGCCGGACACTTCGGGCGGGGTGACCGCGGAGTGCCGCAGCCCGGCGAACAGGGGCAGGACGATCAGCGTCACCGCGAACGGCGGCACGGCCAGCGACATCCCGGCGATGATCCCGCCGAAGCCGAGGTGCAGCGTGAACCAGGCGGCCGTACGCACCCGTTCGGCCCGCGTCCGGGCCGGGCCGTGGGCGAGGGAGTCCGGGGCGACGCCGCACAGGGCCCGCACGGTCGCGGCCTCCAGCGGCCGGGTCAGCGGGAACAGCGAGGTGACCGCGGCGATCGGCAACCCGAGGGCGAACGAGCCGAGTTGGAGCGGGAGTGACGTGAAGACGTCGTCCACACCCACGACCGGCCCGACGATCACCGAGCCGACGAGGACGTAGGGCATGGCGAGGGCGCCGCCCAGGATCAGGTGGATCCAGCGGCGCCGTGCCCGCCCGCCGAACAGCGGGCGCAACCGTCCCCTCACCGCGGCGCCTCGGCGCTCCGGGACGACAGGAGGCGGGCGACGACGCTCACCACGAGCAGGCCGACGATCATCTGCCCAGCGTAGGTGAGCCCGGTCAGCGCCGTCGGCCGGTTGCCCGTCACCAGCCCTCCCAGCAGCATCCAGCCGCCCCAGCACGCCGCCGCCCCCGAGCCGGTCCAGGCCAGCGCGAGCGGCACGGCGACCGGCAGCGCACGGCCCCGGCGGAAGGCGAGCTGCCAGGCGCCGGTGACGGCCGCGGCGAGGAACAGGAGGTGGACGCACTGCAGGGACCGGTCGCCGCTGCCGTCCGCGCTCGCCGCACCCAGGGCCCGCACCAGCCGCACCGCGCCCGGGAACAGCGCGAGCAGCGCCGCCGCGCCGGCCGCCGCCCGCCGCGCCCCCGTCGCGGTCCCGGCCGGCAGGTCCCGCACCCGCCCCCGCCACAGGTGCCCCCAGCGCTCGCGGGCGTACCCGGTGAACAGCGCGCCCAGCGCCAGCCCTTGCACGATGAACCCGCCGTAGACCAGCGTGAAGACCCAGCCGGCGAGGAAGGGCTCGTCGCCCGCGCCGTCCCCGCCGCCGCTGCCCCGGACGACGAGTTGCAGCGGGAAGCCCACCATGATCGGGGCGAGGAGTCCCACGGCCAGCCACATCGGCACCGCGAGCAGCGCGGCCGGCACCCGCCGGCCCCACGGCCGGGTGAGCAGCAGCGCCAGCACGACGACGGCCGCGTCCATCAGCACGGTGAGACCGTTGGCGAGCGCCAGCGCCGTCCGGTGCTCCAGCAGCGGGCTGCCGTGCGGGATGCCGAGGTGGCTCCCGGCGATCCAGGCGAGCTTGAGGGAAAGGTACGGCAGACAGGCGGCGATGGTGATGAGGCGCAGCGATCGGCGCCCGGCGGTGACGCGGGCGGGGGCGGTGGCCGTGGAGATCGTCATGCCTCAACGCTCCCGCGCGACCAGGGGCGTTCACCTCCTGCGCCCCGACGATCCGTCTCCGCCGCGCGGGGGAGGCGCTCAGCCCTGCAGGACGAGCACGACCTCCTCGATCTCCTTCCCGCGCCCGTTCGCGTACCCCTGGGCCCGCGCCGTCTCGCGGAACCCGCACTTGGCCAGCACCCGGAGCGAGGCGGTGTTGTCGGCCGCCGCCCGCGCGTACAGCGGCCGTTCGGGCACCTCGTCGAGCAGGGCCCGCAGCGCGGCCGTCGCCACGCCCCGGCCCCAGTGGTCCCGGTCGATCCAGTACGTGACCTCGCGCTCGCCGGCCATCCCGTAGACCGCCGCGTTGCCGGCCACCTCGCCGTCGGCCAGGACCGTGCGCAGCACGTGGGCGGAGTCGCGCACCCGTCGCCAGTAGGCCGCGAAGGCCTCTGGGTCGTAGGGGTTCTCCGGGCCGAAAGCGGCCATCCGGACGGCGTCGGGGTCGGTCATCTGCCGGAAGAACACCGGCAGGTCACTGTCCTGGACGGCACGCAGCGCGATCTCCATGGGGTCCGAGCCTACGACGGCACGGGCCCCGGGGCGACGACCGCGCGTTCAGAGCCTGCGGGTCGCCAGCGTCAGCCGGTCCCGCGCGTCGAACAGCGCGTCCTTGATCATCTGCTCGTGGGCGGGGGTGAGCCGGGCCACCGGCACCGAGCAGCTGATCGCGTCCCGGGCCGGCGTGCGGTACGGGATCGCCACGCCGAAGCAGCGCAGGCCGAGCGTGTTCTCCTCGCGGTCGACGGCGAAGCCCTGCTCCCGCACCTGGTGCAGCTCCTCGATGAGCTTCTCCCGGTCGGTGAGGGTGTTCTCGGTGAGCGCGGGCAGCGTCTCCGGCAGCAGCTTGCGCACCTGTTCGTCGGTGTAGGTGGCGAGGATCGCCTTGCCGAGGGAGGTGGAGTGGGCGGGCAGCCGGCGCCCGACCCGGGTGAAGGGCCGCAGGTAGTGCTGGGACTGCCGGGTGGCGAGGTAGACGACGTTGGTGCCGTCGAGCCGGGCCAGGTGGATGGTCTCCGTGGTGTCGTCGGAGAGCCGGTCCAGGGTCGGCCGGGCGGCGGCCACCACCTCGTCGCCGTCGATGTACGACGTGCCCACCAGCAGCGCCCGCACCCCGATGCCGTACCGCGTGCCCGTCGCGTCCGTCTCCACCCAGCCCAGCTCCACGAGCGTGCGCAGCAGCATGTACAGGCTGGACTTGGGGTACCCCACGGATTCCTGCACGGCCGCGAGGGAGTGCATGCCGGGCCGGCCGGCGAAGTACTCGAGCAGCTCAACGGTCCGTACCGCGGACTTGACCTGCGCCCCGCCGCCTGTGTCGCCTGCCGTCATCGCCCTTGACCCCTTCGTCCGACGAGGGCCTGGATATTCAGGACCCGAGATATGTAGTCTCCGAGCAGCACATTCATCATCAGAGACAGTGTTCAGTATATCGAACGCGACTGATGGGTGACCTACTTTTGCGGCCTTACTGGGAGGGACCCGCGGTGGCAGCAGCACCAGTCTGGAGTGTCGACCCGCGCACCGGGAAGCAGCGTGAACAGGTTGCGGTGGAGGCCACAGCCCAGGAGGTGGACGCGGCGGTCCGGGCGGCCCACGCCGTGCGCGGCGCCCTCGCCGACCGTGCGGTGCGCTCCGCCTTCCTGCGCTCGGCCGCCGCGGGCCTGGACGCCGCCAGGGACGCTCTGGTCGAGACCGCCGACGCCGAGACGGCCCTCGGCCCGGCCCGGCTGACCGGGGAACTCGCCCGCACCGGCTTCCAGTTGCGGGCCTTCGCCGACATCGTCGACGAAGGCGCCTTCCTCGACGTCATCATCAACCACCCCGACGACACGGCGACCCCGCCCATCCCGGACCTGCGCCGCTACAAGGTGCCGCTCGGCGTCGTCGCCGTCTACTCCGCCTCCAACTTCCCCTTCGCCTTCTCCGTCGCCGGCGGCGACACCGCGAGCGCGCTGGCCGCGGGCTGCCCGGTCGTCGTCAAGGCCCACCCCGACCACCCGGCCCTGTCCGAGCTGGTCGCCAAGGTGCTGCGCCGGGCCGCCGCCGGGCACGGCATCCCCGAGGACGTCGTCGGTCTCGTGCACGGCTTCGAGGCGGGCATCGAGCTGATCAAGCACCCGCTGGTCGCCGCCGCGGGCTTCACCGGTTCCGTCCGGGGCGGGCGGGCCCTCTTCGACGCGGCCGCCGCCCGGCCCGTGCCGATCCCTTTCCACGGCGAACTCGGCTCGCTGAACCCGGTCCTGGTGACCGAGGCGGCCGCCGCCGAGCGGGCGGAGGCGATCGGCTCCGGCCTGGCCGGATCGATGACGCTGGGGGTCGGGCAGTTCTGCGTGAAGCCCGGTCTGGTGCTGGTGCCGTCCGGTGCGGCCGGCGACGGACTGGTCAAGGCGCTCACCGACGCCGTCGGCGACACCGGCGCCGGGGTCCTCCTCGACCACCGCATGCGGGACAACTTCGTCGCCGGTGTCGCCGAGCGCGCCGAGCTCCCGGACGTGGACGCCCCGGTCACCCCGGGCGCGGGCGGCGAGCACACGGTCAGCGCCGGCTTCCTCACGGTGCCGGCGGGCAGGCTGGCCGCGGAAGGGGCGTACGACCGGCTCCTGGAGGAGTGCTTCGGGCCGGTCACCGTGGTGGCCCGCTACGAGGACGAGGACGAGGCGGCGGCGGTGCTCTCGCGGCTGCCGGGCAACCTGACGGCGACCGTCCAGCTGTCCGCCGGGGAGGCGGCCGGGGAGGGGCGCGGCGCGGAGCTTCTCGCCGAACTGACCCCGCTGGCCGGGCGCGTGGTGGTGAACGCGTGGCCCACGGGGGTCGCGGTGGCGCCGGCTCAGCACCACGGGGGGCCGTACCCGGCGACGACCTCCACGTCCACGTCCGTGGGCGGCACGGCCATCGAGCGGTGGATGCGGCCCGTCGCCTACCAGAACGCGCCCGCCGCCCTGCTGCCGGTCGAGTTGAGGGACGAGAACCCGCTGGGGCTTCCGCGGCGCTTCAACGGCGTTCTGGAGCGCTAGCGCGGGCGCGGACCCCTCCTGAGAGAATCGGACCATGGACGTGGAACTCCCCGAACTCCCCTTCCCCCTGCGTACGTACGGACCCGACGGGCACTGGACGTACGAGGACGGCGTGCTCACCGGATGGGCCGGCCCCCGGCAGGACCGGTTCGTCACGCCCACCGGGGAAGCCCTGGACCCCGCCTCCGACGCGCCCCGGCTGCTCGGGTCGCCGGAAGGGGACTTCCAGTTGATCGCGCGGGTCACCGTCGGGTTCAACGCGTCCTTCGACGCCGGCGTGCTCTACGTCCACGTCGGCGAACGGGCCTGGGCCAAGCTCTGTCTGGAGTACTCCCCGGACGTGCCCACCGTCTGCACGGTGGTCACCCGGGGACACTCCGACGACGCCAACTCCTTCGCAGTGGAGGGGAGTTCTGTGTGGCTGCGGGTCAGTCGGACGGGGCGGGCCCTCGCCTTCCACGCCTCCCGGGACGGGGAGCGGTGGACCTTCGTGCGGCTGTTCACCCTGGGCGACGAGAAGGAGACCGGTGACGCGCTGGTCGGCTTCATGACCCAGTCGCCGCTGGGGGAGGGGTGCGTGGTGACGTACGACAACCTGGAGTTCAGGACGTCCTGGCCGAGCGACCTGCGAGACGGAAGCTGAGGGCGAACGTCACCGTGAGCAGGGCCGCGCTGACGGCCAGGCTCCAGCGCAGGCCGGCCTCGAAGCCATGGCCGAGCAGCGCCCCGAACACCGCGATGCCCAGGCCGCCCGCCACCTGCCGGGCCGAGTTGAGCACCCCGGCCGCCAGACCGGCCCGCTCGGCGGGTACGGCGTCCATCATCGCGGCGGTCAGCGGCGGCACCGTCAGCGCGCAGCCCAGCGCCAGCGGCACCAGCAGCACCGACACCAGGGCCGGGGGCGTGCCGGCGTCGACGGACAGCAGGAGGAGCAGCCCGGCGACGGCCAGTGGCTGGCCCACGAGCATCGGCAGCCGGGGGCCGTAACGGCCCGTGAGCTTGCCCGCCACCACGTTGGTCACCGCGATCAGGCCCGTCATCGGCAGGAACATCAGCCCGGCGGACAGCGCGGAGTGGTGCTGGACCTGCTGGAAGAAGAGCGAGAAGACGAACACCATGCTGTAGAAGGCCACGCTGACCGCGGACCCCGCCGCCACCGCCGTGGCCACGGTCCGGTCGCGGAAGAGGCCGAGCGGCACCACCGGGTGCGGTTGCCGGGCCTCGACGCGCAGGAACGCGGCACCCGCGACGACGGCCACCGCCAGCGCCGCCCAGCCCGCGGGGCCGCCCTCGATCACCGAGAAGGTCAGGGCCACCAGGGCCACCACCGCCGTCAGCTGGCCGGGCAGGTCCAGCGGGGCCGGGTGCGGCCGCGAGCGCGGGGCGCGCACGAGCAGCGCCAGGATGACCGCGCCCAGGGGCAGGTTGACGAAGAAGATGCCGCGCCAGTCCCAGGCCGTGGTCAGCGCACCGCCCGCCACCGGTCCGAGCGCCACCGCCAGCGAACCGCCCGCCGCCCAGGCGGCCACCGCGCGGGCCCGCCGCGCCGGTTCCCGGTACGCCTGCCGCACCAGGGCCAGCGAAGCCGGGAGCACCACGGCCGCCGCGACGCCCTGGACCACCCGGGCGCCGATCAGGAACGGCAGGCTCGGCGCCAGCCCGCAGGCGGCCGAGGCCAGCGTGAACACGGTGGTGCCGAGCGCGAACGCCCGGCTCGCCCCGGCCCGGTCGGAGAAGGCCCCGGTGGACAGCATCAGCGCCGCGAAGGCCAGCGTGTAGGCGTCCACGACCCACTGCAGCCCGGACATCCCGCCGCCCAGGGAGGTGCCGATCGCGGGCAGGGCCACGTTCACCACGGAAGCGTCGAGGCCGATCAGCGCGAAGCCGAGCAGGGCGGCGGTGAGCGTGAGGGCGGCGGAAGGCTTCGTGGGCTCCAAGTCGCCGACGACCGGGTCGAGTTGTCCGACCCTTGGCATCTGGTTCGTAGACATGTCCCCATGCTGCGGGCCCCGGCCGTCGTACAGTAGTGGCCTGAATGCCACGCTCCCGGAGGTTCTGGCCATGCCGCACCGCGTCGCCGTCATCGCGCCCTCGCCCGTGTCGATGTTCAACCTCGCGATCCCGGAGATGCTGTTCGGCAAGGTGGAGCTGGACGGCCGGCCCGGCTACGAGGTGATCGTCTGCACCGCCGACCCCGGCCCGGTCCCCACCACCGGCGGCCTCGACCTGTACGTACGTCACGGGCTCGGCGCCCTGCGCGAGGCCGACACCGTGGTCGTGGCGGGCACCGGGGCGCCGTTCGAGCCGGAGCCGCGGATCGTGGCCGCCGTCCGTGCGGCCGCCGCGTCCGGCAAGCGCATCGCCTCCATCTGCACCGGCGCCTTCCAACTCGCCGAGGCGGGCCTGCTCCACGGGCGCAGGGCCACGACGTACTGGGCGCATGCCGACGAGCTGCGCAATCGCTATCCCGAGGTGCGGCTCCAGGGCGACGTCCTGTACGTCCAGGACGGGCCCTACGTCACCTCCTCCGGCTACGCCGCCGGCATCGACCTGTGCCTGCACATCATCCGCACCGACTACGGCGCCGCCGTCGCCAACGAGGTCGCCCGCCTCGCCCTGGTCGCCCCGGTACGCCCCGGCGGCCAGACCCAGTTCACCCACACCCCGCTGCCGCCCGAGCGCGGCACCGCCTGCTCCGACACCCGCGGCTGGGCGATGCGCAACCTCGACAAGCCGCTCACCCTCACCGACCTGGCCCGGCACGCCGGGGTCTCCGTGCGCACCCTCACCCGCCGCTTCCACGCCGAGAGCGGGGTCAGCCCCCTCCAGTGGCTCCTTCACCAGCGCGTCGAGCGGGCCAGGGAACTCCTGGAGACCACCACACTGCCCATGGACCAGGTGGCCGCCGCCTGCGGCCTCGGCACCGCCGACTCCCTGCGCGCCCACCTGGTCCGCCGCACCGGCCTCACGCCGAGCGCCTACCGCGCCCAGTTCAGCCGCCTCGGAACCGGGACCGACGCCGTCACGTCCTCCGTTGCATGATCAGTGAACGAGTCAGCGGCGCGCTGGTGATCCGCACCGCCCTGCCCGCCGAAACCGGAACCATCGCCGATCTGCACCACCGGGCCCGCTCGACCTACTACCCGGACGGCCTCCCGCAGGCCGACTTCGACTGGGCCGAGGCCTGGCGCGGTTCCATCGAGCGCCCCGACGGCCATGTGCTCTGCGCCGTCGAGCAGGGCCGGATCGTCGCCGTCGCCTCCTTCCGCACCCCGGACGGCGCACCGGCCGACACGGTCAAGCTCTTCCAGTTCCACGTCGACCCCGACCACTGGCGCTCCGGCATCGGTACGGCCCTGCACACGGCCTGCGTGGAGGAGTGGCGGGCCGACGGCAAGCGGACGGCCGTGCTCGACGTGCACGCGGACAACCGGCGCGCCCAGGGCTTCTACGCCCGCCAGGGCTGGGTCCCGGATCCCGGGAACCCGCCTGCCGAGGGCGACCACCATCTCTTCCTGCGCTTCTCCGTCCCCTCGGAATGAACGAGTACGTTCCCCGGGAATGAACGCGGCTGTTTGAACGTTCACGTACCGCTGGCGGGGAGAGTCCCCGCACGGGTACGACCTGGAGAGAGCCGAAGAATGCGCGTCGAGATCTGGAGCGACATCGCCTGCCCCTGGTGCTACGTGGGCAAGGCCCGCTTCGAGAAGGCGCTGGCTGCCTTCCCGCACCGCGACGGCGTCGAGGTGGTGCACCGCTCCTTCGAACTGGACCCGGACCGCGCCAAGGGCGACGTCCAGCCGGTGATCACCATGCTCACCAGGAAGTACGGCATGAGCGAGGCGCAGGCCGAGGCCGGCGAGGACAACCTGGGAGCCCAGGCCGCCGCCGAGGGCCTGGACTACCGCACCCGGGGCCGCGACCACGGCAACACCTTCGACATGCACCGCCTGCTGCACTTCGCCAAGGAGCAGGGCAGGCAGGACGAGCTGATCCAGATCCTGTACCGGGCCAACTTCGCCGAGGAGCGGTCCGTCTTCACCGAGGGCGACGAGCGGCTCGTCGAGCTGGCCGTGCGGGCCGGTCTCGACGCCGGGGCCGCCCGCGAGGTGCTCGCCGACCCGTCCCGCTTCGCCGACGAGGTGCGCGCCGACGAGCGCGAGGCCGCCCAGCTCGGCGCGAACGGCGTGCCGTTCTTCGTCCTCGACCGCAAGTACGGCGTCTCCGGCGCCCAGCCCGCCGAGGTCTTCACCCGGGCGCTGACCCAGGCCTGGGACGAGCGCGCTCCGCTGACGCCGGTCGGTCAGGAGGACGCCGAGGCCTGTGGCCCCGACGGGTGCGCTGTGCCGCAGCAGGGCTGAAACCGCAGGTCGGGGCGGACGTATAAGGACTCCTAAGCGAATCCACGAAAAAATTCGCAATGGACGGGGAGTTCCACGACCCGCACAGTGGGGGCATGGAGACCTTCGAGAGCCTCGTCCGTGCCGAGTTCCACCCGAAGAACACCTTCCTGAACACCGCGAGCAGCGGTCTGCTGCCGGCCCGCACGGTCGCCGCGCTGCACGAGGCGGTGGCCCTCCGGGCCGAGGGCCGTCCACTGGATCCGCTGTTCGACGACGTCGAGGCCGCCCGGGCCGCGTTCGCCCGGCTGGCCGGGGTGCCGGCCGCGCGGGTCGCGGCCGGTCCGTCGGTCTCCGCCCAGACCGGGCTCATCGCCGCCTCGCTGCCCGCGGGCGCCGAAGTGCTCACCGCCGAGGACGACTTCACCTCGGTGCTGAACCCGTTCCACGTGCGCGGCGACCTCAAGGTCCGCGCGGTCCCGCTGGAGCGGCTCGCCGAGTCCGTCCGCCCGGACACCGCGCTGGTCGCGGTCAGCGCCGCGCAGTCCGCCGACGGCCGGGTCGCCGACCTGGCCGCCCTGCGCGAGGCGGCCCGCACCCACGGCGCGCGCACCTACGTGGACTTCTCCCAGGCCGCGGGCTGGCTGCCGATGGACGCCACCGCCTACGACTTCACTGTGGCGACGACCTTCAAGTGGCTCGTCGGCCCGCACGGGGCGGCCTTCCTCGTCGTCCCGGAGGACTTCGGCGAGCTGACCCCGCTGCTGGCGGGCTGGGTCGCGGCGGAGGAACCGTGGAACAGCTGCTACGGCCCGGTGGCCGAACTCGCCCACTCCGCGCGGAGGTTCGACGTCAGCCCCGCCCTGTTCACCTACTCCGGGGTGCGCCGCTCGCTGGCCCTGATCGAGGAGCTGGGCGTGGCCGCCGTGCAGGCGCACGACCTGGCGCTGGCCGACCGGTTCCGCGCCGGGCTCGGCTCGCTCGGCCACGAGCCGCTGCCCGCCCCCGGCTCGGCGATCGTCTCCGTCCCCGGACTCGGCCGCCGCCAGCCGGAGTTGAGCCGCGCCGGTATCGAGGTCTCGGACCGCGCGGGCAATCTGCGGGCGTCCTTCCACCTCTACAACACGGAAGCGGACGTGGACCGCCTGCTGGACGTGCTGTCCGGCTGACCGGTCAGCCCCGCTCCGCACCCCGCTCGCACAGGTTGGCCTCGACCCGGCCGAGCAGCGTCAGCAGCTGCTCGCGCTCGGCCGGGGCCAGCCCGGCGAGGCTCCGGTCCTCCAGCGCGCCCCACGCCCGCTCCACCTCGGTCAGCAGCCGGGTGCCGGACTCCGTCGCCTCCACCAGTACCGCACGCCGGTCCGCCGGGTCCGGCAGCCGCCGTACGTGCCCGGCCTGCTCCAGCCGCTGGAGCATCTTCGTCACCGTGGACGGGTCCAGGCCGAGCATCCGGATCAGGTCCGACTGCCGGGCCGGTCCGCTCTCCCACAGGGACATCATCACCAGCTCCTGGCCCGGGTAGAGCCCGAGCTCGCGCAGCAGTGCGCCGGCGGCGGTGCGGTGCAGCCGTGCCACCCGGCTCAGCGCATGGCTGACCGGGCCGCCCCGGGCGGCGGCGGGCAGGGCGCAGCCGTGCCCGGCCGCGTCCGCGGGTTCCCTGGTGGCGTCCATCGCTTGCTCCCGCACCTCTTCCCACTGCACGCCGATCGTCGTCGCAGCCTACTCACGGGAATTTACTTGGTCGGCCAATGATTGGAGTACAGTGAAGCCGGCCGCTTTACTTGGCCGACCAACTAAACGGACCTGTGGGAGCCCCCATGACCACTGCCTTCGACCCGATCGACCTGCCCGGCCTCCGGCTGGCCAACCGCATCGTCATGGCCCCGATGACCCGCAGCCGTGCCGCGGCGGGCGGTCTGCCCACCGGCCTCACCGCCGAGTACTACGCCCAGCGCGCCTCCGCGGGCCTGATCGTCACCGAGGGCATCCAGCCCTCGGCGGTGGGCCAGGGCTACCCGGACACCCCGGGGCTGCACACACCCGGGCAGGTCGCCGCCTGGCGAGCCGTCACCGACGCCGTGCACGCGGCCGGGGGCCGGATCTTCGCCCAGCTCATGCACACCGGCCGGATCGGCCACCCCGACCTGCTGCCCGAGGGCCTGGTCAACGTCGCCCCCTCGGCGGTGGCGGCCGCCGGCCAGGTCTACACCCACGAGGGGCCGAAGGACTTCGTCACGCCCCGCGAACTGACGGACCAGGAGATCCGGGACACGATCGCCGACTACGCCGACGCCGCCCGGGGTGCCGTCGAGGCCGGCTTCGACGGAGTCGAACTCCACGGCGCCAACGGCTACCTGATCCACCAGTTCCTGGCACCCGGCAGCAACCGGCGCACCGACGAGTGGGGCGGCCCGGTGGAGGGCCGTATCCGCTTCGCGGTGGCGGCCGTCGAGGCCGTCGCCGAGGCCATCGGCGCCGGGCGCACCGCCCTGCGCCTGTCCCCGGGCAACCCGTTCAACGGCATCGAGGAACCGGAGCCGGAGCCGACGTACCTCGCGCTGGCCGACGCACTGGAACCGCTGGGACTGGCCTATCTGCACGTGATGGAGGCGGTACCGGGCACCCGGGAGACGACCGCGGCCCTGCGCAAGCGGTTCAGCGGGGTGTTCGTGCTCAACCCGGCCACCGAGGGGCCGACCGGACCGGACGCGCTGGACCTGATCGAGGACGGCACCGCCGATGTGATCGCCTACGGCCGGCTGTTCCTCGCCAACCCCGATCTGCCGGCCCGCCTGCGGACGGGCGGCCCATTCAACGCGGCCGACCCCGCGACCTTCTACGGCGGCGGTGCCGAGGGATACACCGACTATCCCGCCCTGTGACCCACGCCAGGGGCCTCCACCACGGCGGTGGAGGCCCCTGCGGCACATCGGGGGTTCGGCGGACCGGGGGTTCAGCGGACGGGAGTGAAGTCCCGCGCCCCGATGAACTCGGGGCGCCGGATCGGCGCCGAGAACGGCTCCACCGCCGTGTTCTCCACGCTGTTGAACACGATGAAGACGTTGCTGCGCGGGAACGGCGTGATGTTGTCGCCCGAGCCGTGCATGCAGTTGCAGTCGAACCAGGTCGCCGAGCCGGCCCTGCCGGTGAACAGCCGGATGCCGTGCTCGCCCGCCAGCGAGGTCAGCGCCTCGTCCGAGGGCGTGCCCGCGTCCTGCATCTGCAGCGACTTCTTGTAGTTGTCCTTGGGCGTGGCGCCGGCGCAGCCCAGGAACGTCCTGTGCGAGCCCGGCATGATCATCAGGCCGCCGTTGGTGTCGAAGTTCTCGGTCAGCGCGATCGAGACGGACACCGTGCGCATGTTCGGCAGACCGTCCTCGGCGTGCCAGGTCTCGAAGTCCGAGTGCCAGTAGAAGCCGCTCGCGCCGAAGCCGGGCTTGACGTTGATCCGGGACTGGTGGACGTACACGTCCGAGCCGAGGATCTGCCGGGCCCGGCCGACCACGCGCGGATCGCGCACCAGGTTCGCGAACACCTCGCTGATCCGGTGCACCTCGAAGACCGAGCGGATCTCCTTCGACTTCGGCTCGACGATGGAGCGCTCGTCGGCGCGGATCGCCGGGTCGGTGACCAGCCGGTCCAGCTCGCCCCGGTAGACCTCCACCTCGTCCGGGGTGATCAGCTGGTCGATGGCGAGGAAGCCGTCACGCTCGTACGCCTGCAGATCGGCCGCGGGGATCGGGCCCGGGGTGTCCGGGGCACCCCAGACGACCGGGTCCTGGCGCGGCACGGTCACCTCGGTGGTGCCGCGGGTCGGGTAGAGATCGGTGACGCTGGCAGTGGTCATGGGTTCTCACACCTCCTCGGGCTCGGTGAGCAGCGGGTAGACACCGTTCTCGTCGTGGTCCTCCCGTCCGGTCACCGGCGGGTTGAACACGCAGATGCAGTGGAAGTCCTCCTTGACGCGCAGCGTGTGCCGCTCGTGCCCGTTCAGGAGGTACATGGTGCCGGGCGTGATGGTGTACGTCTGCCCGGTCTCGCGGTCGGTCAGTTCGGCCTCACCCCGGGTGCAGACGACGGCCTCGATGTGGTTGGCGTACCACATGTGCGTCTCGGTGCCGGCGTACAGGATGGTCTCGTGCACGGAGAAGCCGACCCGCTCCTTGGCGAGGACGATCCGCTTGCTCTCCCAGGTACCGGACTTCGACTTCACGTGCCGGTCGGTGCCTTCGATGTCCTTGAACGATCGGACGATCACGGTGGTGTTCTCTCTCGGTTGGTCAGAGGTTCGGTCAGACGGTTTCCCGGACGGCACGGGCGAGGACGCTCAGGCCCTCGTCCAGCTCGTCGGGGGTGACGGTGAGGGCGGGCAGCAGTTTGACGACCTCGCCCTCGGGGCCGGACGTCTCGATGAGCAGCCCGAGTTCGAAGGCCCGCCGCGCGATCCGCGAGGCCCGGTCCTTGTCGTGGAACTCCATGCCCCACACCAGGCCGCGCCCGCGGTACTCCTTCACATCGGCGAGGTTCTCCTCGGTGATGGCGATCAGCGCCTGCTCGACCTGCTCACCACGGGCGCGGGTCTGCTTCTCCATGGCCGAGCCGTCGGTCCAGTACGCCTCCAGGGCCGCCGTGGCGGTGACGAACGCGGGGTTGTTGCCGCGGAAGGTGCCGTTGTGCTCGCCCGGCTCCCAGACGTCCAGCTCCGGCTTGAACAGGCACAGCGACATCGGCAGCCCGTAGCCGCTGATCGACTTGGAGACGGTGACGATGTCGGGTGTGATCCCGGCCTCCTCGAACGAGAAGAAGGCACCCGTCCGCCCGCAGCCCATCTGGATGTCGTCGACGATCAGCAGCATGTCCTGCCGCTCGCACAGCTCCTTCAGCGCGCGCAGCCACTCGGGCCGGGCGACGTTGATGCCGCCCTCGCCCTGCACGGTCTCCACGATCACCGCGGCGGGCTTGTTGAGGCCGGAGCCCTGGTCCTCCAGGAGCCGCTCGAACCACAGGAAGTCCGGGACCGTGCCGTCGAAGTAGTTGTCGAACGGCATCGGGGTGCCGTGCACCAGCGGGATCCCGGCGCCGGCCCGCTTGAAGGCGTTGCCGGTCACGGCGAGCGAGCCCAGCGACATGCCGTGGAAGGCGTTCGTGAACGACACGATCGCCTCCCGCCCCTTCACCTTCCGGGCGAGCTTCAGCGCCGACTCCACGGCGTTGGTGCCCGTCGGCCCCGGGAACATGACCTTGTACGGCAGGTCGCGCGGACGCAGCACCAGGTCCTGGAAGGTCTGCAGGAAGGACCGCTTGGCCGTGGTCGACATGTCCAGCCCGTGGGTCACACCGTCCCGGGACAGATAGTCGATCAACGCCCGTTTGAGTACGGGGTTGTTGTGGCCGTAATTGAGTGAGCCGGCACCGGCGAAGAAGTCGAGGTACGCATGACCGTCCTCGTCGTACATCCGGCTGCCCTGCGCGCGGTCGAAGACCGTGGGCCAGCCGCGGCAGTAGCTGCGCACCTCGGACTCGAGGGTCTCGAAGACACTGAGGTCGGGCTGGGTGATGGTCACGGTGAATCGCTCCTCAGGGGGCTTCAGTGGGGGGTGACGTCGGTCAACGGGCCGATGCGGTACAGGACTTCGGGATCGTGCGGACCGTCCGGGAACAGCTCGGCGGGGAACAGCACCTCACGCTCCAGGCTCGCCCCGTGCCGGGCGGCGAACGAGGTGAACAGCCGCTCGGAGGCGGTGTTGCCGGGGGTGATGGTCGTCTCCACGCCGGTGATGCCCCGCTCGGTGGCGAGGCGCGCGGTCAACCCGTCCAGCAGGGCGGCGGCGATGCCGAGACCCCGGTGGGCGGAGTCGACGGCCACCTGCCAGACGAGCAGGGTGCGGGGACGCTCGGGCCGCACGTAGCCGGTGACGAAACCGACCGGCTCCCCGTCCGCACCGCGCGCCACCGCCGAGGTGCCGGCGAAGTCCCGGCACCACAGCAGATAGCTGTACGAGGAGTTCAGGTCGAGGGTTTTCGAGTCCTTGGCGAGACGCCAGAGCGCGGCTCCGTCGGTCACCGCCGGCTGGTCGATGAGCAGGTCTGCGGGTGCGGCAGTCATGCGGCACGAATTTAGCGAGGCGAATTAGGAAATGCACGGCCGACGTCGCCGTGCCGCACAGAGGCACCGGTGAAATGTCCGAATTAACCCGCATCAAATCGGGACAAAGCTACCGCGCTGTGGAGTATGTCACAGCGCGGAAACCGTCAGAAAACCGCCAGGAAACTTCCCCGTTTAGTCTTGCAAAAAGCGGGAAGAAGAAGATGGGAAGCTGCCACCATGGAAATTGGCGGGAATTGTGAAACTAAATTGAATTCAAGCGCCGGTGACCCCGTCGATTCGTTCACGCAGAATGTCGGCGTGTCCGTTGTGCCGGGCGTACTCCTCGATGAGGTGGATCAGCACCCAGCGCACACTGACCGCCAGGCCGGACATCGGCTCGTCGACGATGTGCCCGGTGTCCTCCAGATCCCGTGCGGCCAGCAGCTCCCGGCCGCGCGCGATCTCCCGCCGCCACACGTCCAGCGCGTCCTGCAGCCCCCGCCGCGGATCGAGGGCGTACCCCGTCTCCTCCTCGAACACCGGTGGCACGTCCAGCCCTGCCAGCACCCGCTGGAACCAGTTCCGTTCGACCTCGGCGAGGTGCTGCACGAGGCCCAGCAGGGTCAGCGACGACGGCTCCGCCGCGGCGCGCCGCACCTGGGCGTCGTCCAGCCCCCGGCACTTCAGCTCCAGAGTGGCCCGGTGAAAGTCCAGCCAGCCCTCCAGCAGGGCGCGCTCGGACCCGGTCATTGGGGGGACGGGCCGGCCGTCGGGGAGGGTCTGTGGAGTCCGGGACGTGTTGTTGGTCATGCGGGGCGCATGGCACGTACGACTGACAACGAGGCGTGCGCGACCGGGGGCCCGGGGGCCGAGCCCCCGGCGCCTAGTGCCGGGCGCCGAGCGCCGCCCCGAGCGCCGCCAGGCACCTCTGCACGGTCTCCGGCGTGGCATCCGCCCCGTAGTGGTTGACCCGGACCATCTCCCTGGCCAGCGCGCCCCCGCCCGCGGCCAGCGGCAGCGCGGGGTCGCTCGCCAGCGCACGGGCCACCAGGTCCGACGCCACCACGCCGGAGGGGACCCGCAGTGTCGTGGCCACCGGTGCCGCGTCCTTCTCCTCGTACACGTACGGCTCGAGGCCGGCGCCCAGGGACACCGCACCGGCCCTCGTCGCCAGCGCGGCGCGACGGTGGCGGGCCATCACCTCGTCCGGTCCCACCGACTCGATCCGCTCCAGACACGCCTCCAGGGCCAGCATCTCCAACTGGGCCGGAGCGTGCGGCAGCGCCTTGCGGCCGGCGTCGATCCAGCGCTCCTTCCAGTCCAGCAGGGACAGGTAGGAGCGGCGCGGCGCGTTCGGGTTGGCCGCCATCCGGGCCCAGGCCCGCTCGCTCACCGAGATCGCCGACACGCCCGCCGGGCCGCCCATCGCCTTCTGCGCGCCGATCACGCACAGGTCCACACCCCACGCGTCCGGCAGCACCGGCTCCGCGCCCACCGAGGCGACCGCGTCCAGGTAGAAGAGGGCGCCCTGCTCCCGTACCGCCTCGCCGATCTCCGCGACCGGGTTGGTGTTGCCGGTCGCCGCCTCCGCGTGCACCAGCGACACGAAGTCGATCTCCGGGTGCTCGGCGAACGCCTGCCGGACCTGCGCGGCCGTCACCGCGGTGTGGAAGGGGACGGCGAGGTCGTGCACGGTCGCGCCGCAGTCCCGCAGCCAGTTGCCGAAGGTCTGGCCGTACGGTCCCGTGATCACGTTCAGGGCGACCGTGCCCGGACCGGCCGCCGCGCGGATCGCGCCCTCCAGCGGCAGCAGCGCCTCGCCCTGGGTGATCAGCACGTCCTGCCGGGTGCCCAGCAGCCGGGCGACCCCGTCCTCGATGGCGGCGAAGCGCTCGGCACTCAGCGGGGGCAGATCGAGAAAGGGGTGGGTCACGGCGGTGCTCTTTCTTCGCTTACGGAGATCGACTCCTTCGATCTTAGGTCCAGCGGCCTCGCAACCATGGGTTTGGTTTGAGAGACTCAAACGCATCCTTATAATCGGAACCCATAGTTCCCCCACAGAGAAGATCCCCCCATGAAAACGCTCCTCGGACGCCGGACCCGCCTCCTGGCTGCCACCACCGCGACCGCCGGGCTGGTCCTCGTCGTGGCCGGCTGCTCCTCGAACGGGAACGGGGGGAGCGGCGGTGCCACCGTCAAGGGGGTCCACGTCGTCAAGGCCGGTCAGCTGACCACCTGCACCCACCTGCCGTACCCGCCGTTCCAGTCGGAGATCAACGGCAAGGTGCAGGGCTTCGACGTCTCCCTCATCGACCTCGTCGCCAAGAACCTCGGCGTCAAGCAGCAGATCGTCGACACGCCGTTCGAGAACTTCAAGACCGGCGCCTTCCTGAACTCCGGCCAGTGCGACCTGGCCGCCGCCGGCATGACGATCACGCCCGAGCGCAAGAAGAACGTCGACTTCTCCGACCCGTACTTCGAGGCCACCCAAGCCGTCCTCGTCGACAAGAACAGCGGCATCGGCTCGCTCGCCGACGTCAAGGCCAAGGGCAAGAAGCTCGGCGCCCAGGCGCAGACCACCGGCGAGGACTACGTCAAGGGCAAGGGCTACGACCCGATCTCCTTCGAGTCCTCCGACGCGGTCCTCAACGGCCTGCGCACCGGCCAGGTCCAGGCCGTCGTCATCGACTACCCGGTCGTCCAGGGGTGGCTGAAGGACAAGGCCAACGCCGACAAGTTCAAGGTCGTCGACAACCTCAAGACCGGCGAGCAGTACGGCTTCACGGTCAAGAAGGGCAACACGGCGCTGCGCGAGGCGATCAACAAGGCCCTCAAGGACGCCAAGGCGGACGGCACCTACAAGAAGATCTACGAGAAGTGGATCGGCCCCTACAACGCCTCCGTGGCCTCTCCCGCCGCCTCATGACCGACACGGACGTACGACTCCAGCCGAAGAAGAAGGGGCTGACGCGGCGTCAGAGGCGTCGGCTGTCGCGCGGCATCCAGTACGCCGTCTTCGTCGCCGCCGTGATCGCCGTCGCGGTCACGGCGGACTGGGGCCGGCTGCAGAACCAGTTCGCCCAGGGCGGCATCGCCCGGCAGATGTGGCCGGACGTCATCACGCTGGCGCTGAAGAACACCGTCCTGTACACGGTCTCCGGCTTCGTCCTCGGACTCGCGCTCGGGCTGGTCGTCGCGCTGATGCGGCTGTCCTCCGTGGGGCCGTACCGCTGGCTGGCCGGCGTCTACATCGAGGTCTTCCGCGGCCTGCCCGCCCTGCTGATCTTCGTCTTCATCGCGGTGGCCGTGCCGCTGGCCTTCCCGGGCACGGAGATCCCGGGCGGCACCTACGGCAAGGGCGCCCTCGGCCTCGGTCTCATCGGCGCCGCCTACATGGCGGAGACGTTCCGCGCCGGCATCCAGGCGGTGCCCAAGGGACAGATGGAGGCGGCCCGTTCGCTGGGCTTCTCGCCGGCCAGGGCCATGATCTCCATCGTCATCCCGCAGGCGTTCCGGATCATCCTCCCGCCGCTCACCAACGAGCTGATCATGCTCTTCAAGGACTCCTCGCTGGTGCTGCTGCTCGGCGTGACCCTGGAGGAGCGCGAACTGTCCAAGTTCGGCCGGGACCTGGCCAGTACGACCGCCAACTCCACGCCGATCCTGGTCGCGGGCCTGTGCTACCTGCTGGTCACCATCCCGCTCGGCTTCGTCGCCCGCCGCCTGGAGGCCAGGGCCCAGGAGGAGATCAAGTGACCCGCCCCGAGATCCGCGTCCAGGACCTGCACAAGTCCTTCGGCGACAACCAGGTGCTCAAGGGCATCGACCTGGAGATCGGCCGGGGCGAGGTCGTCTGCGTCATCGGCCCCTCGGGCTCCGGCAAGTCCACCCTGCTGCGCTGTGTGAACCTGCTGGAGGAGCCCAGCAAGGGACAGGTGTTCGTCGGCGGCACCGAGCTGACCGACCCGGACGTCGACATCGACGCCGTACGCCGCCGGATCGGCATGGTCTTCCAGCAGTTCAACCTGTTCCCGCACCTGAGCGTCACCGAGAACCTCACGCTCCCGCAGCGCCGGGTGCTGGGGCGGGACAAGGCGACGGCCGCCAGGATCGCCGCCGAGAACCTGGCCCGGGTCGGCCTGGCCGAGAAGGCGCAGGCGTACCCCTCCTCCCTCTCCGGCGGCCAGCAGCAGCGCGTGGCCATCGCCCGGGCGCTGGCGATGGGCCCGGAGGTCATGCTCTTCGACGAGCCCACCTCGGCGCTCGACCCGGAACTGGTCGGTGACGTCCTCGCGGTCATGCGGATGCTGGCCACCGAGGGCATGACGATGATGGTCGTCACCCATGAGATGACCTTCGCCCGCGAGGTCGCCGACCGGGTCGTCTTCATGGACGGCGGGGTGATCGTCGAGGACGGCAGCCCCGACCAGGTCATCGGCGACCCGCGGCACGAGCGCACCCGCCACTTCCTGTCCCGGCTCCTGGACCCGGCGATGGCCGAGGTCGAGGAGGAGATCCCGGACCGGGTGGGCGGGCCCGAGCAGTAGCTCATTAAGGTGCGGTACATGAGCGATGGCGCCGTGCTGCACGTGAAGGGGAGGGTCCTCGTCGGACCCGAGGACGTCCGCGACGAGCTGTGGGTGGTCGGGGGCCGGGTCACCTACGACCGCCCGGCCGGCGCCCGGGACGTCACCACCGTCGAGGGCTGGGCGCTGCCCGGACTGGTCGACGCCCACTGCCACGTGGGCCTCGGCGCGGACGGCCCGGTCGACGCCGCCACCGCCGAGAAGCAGGCGCTCACCGACCGCGAGGCGGGCGCCCTGCTGATCAGGGACGCCGGCTCGCCCTCCGACACCCGCTGGGTCGACGACCGGGAGGACCTCCCGAAGATCATCCGGGCCGGCCGGCACATCGCCCGCACCCGCCGCTACATCCGCAACTTCGCCTGGGAGATCGAACCGGACGACCTCGTCGCGTACGTCGCCCAGGAGGCCCGGCGCGGCGACGGCTGGGTCAAGCTGGTCGGCGACTGGATCGACCGCGACCTCGGCGACCTGTCCGCCTGCTGGCCGCGCGAGGCGGTCGAGGCCGCCATCGCCGAGGCCCACCGGCTGGGCGCCCGGGTCACCGCGCACTGCTTCGCCGAGAGCTCCCTGCGCGACCTGGTCGAGGCGGGCATCGACTGCATCGAGCACGCGACCGGCCTGACCGACGAGCTGATCCCGCTCTTCGCCGAGCGCGGCGTCGCGATCGTCCCGACCCTCGTCAACATCGCCACCTTCCCGCGGCTCGCGGCCGGCGGCGATTCCAAGTTCCCGCGCTGGTCCGCGCACATGCGCCGGCTGCACGAGCGCCGCTACGACACCGTGCGGGGCGCCTACGACGCAGGGATCCCGGTCTACGTCGGCACGGACGCCGGCGGCTCGCTGGCCCACGGCCTGGTCGCGGCCGAGGTGGCGGAGCTCGTCACCGCCGGCATCCCCGCCGTGGCCGCCGTGGCGGCGACGAGCTGGGGCGCCCGCGCCTGGCTGGGCCGCCCCGGCCTGGAGGAGGGGGCGCCGGCCGACCTGGTGGTCTACGAGGGCGACCCGCGCGCCGACGTACGGGTGCTCGCGGCTCCGCGCCGGGTGGTGCTCAACGGGATCGTCGTCGAGTAGGGGGAACGCCCGTGCCCGGTGATTCGAATCGGCGTGCGGAAAATCCACGTTTGAGTGAAGTGACCCAGGATCACTGACCGTTCACCCACAGTGCGTACAAGGTTGACGGGTCCCAAGCATGTTCCCACTGGGGGTCCCACCGCCTTGAACAGCAACAACTTCCGCATGCCCGCACGCCGTCTCGCCACCGTCGCGACGGTCACCGCCCTGGCCGCCGGTCCCGCGGTCCTGGGCGCGGGCGCCGCGCACGCGACCACCGACCACGGTCACGCCTCCGCCGTCGTCCTGCGCACCGGGCTCGACGTGTCCCTGCTCGACAAGACCGTCGACGTGCCGCTCGCGGTCTCCCTGAACGAGGTCCAGGCACCGCGGAGCGCCGACAGAACCGCGCTGTCCGCCCGGCTCGACGGCGTGGCCGGCGGCAAGCCGTTCACGGTCCTCGGCGCGGACGTCGCCTCCGCGAAGGCCACGGTGACGGCGCAGCGCGCCGAGGGCTCGGTCCGGCTCGTCGACGCCAGGCTGCACGTCCCCGGCCTGCCCCTGCTCTCCCTGATCGAGGTCGGCACGGTCACCGCCAGGGCGACCTGCGAGGCCGGCCGGGCCCCGGTCGCCTCGGCGAACGTCCTCGGCGCCGTCACGGTCCTCGGCAAGCGCGTCACGCTCACCGCCGGCGGCCCCACCGAGATCAAGGTGCCCGGCGTCGGAGAGGTGCGCCTCGACCTGTCCCGGCGGAGCACCACGACCCGTACGGCCGCCGCCACCGCCCTCCAACTCAAGGTGTCCGTCAACCCGCTGAAGCTCAACGTGGCCGACGTCGAGGGCACGGTCACCCTCGCGAAGGCGACCTGCGAGTCCCCGATGGTCCCGCCCACCGGGCGTCCGGTGCAGAGCCACGACCCGGCCGCCGATGTGAAGCCGCAGGGTGCCCGGGACGACCTCGCGGAGACCGGCGGCAGCTCCGCGACCCCCTACATCGCGGGCGGCGCGCTGGCGCTGGTGCTGGTCGGCGGGGGAGCGGTGGCGGTGGCCCGGCGCCGCAGGAGCTGACGCCACCCTTCCGCCGCTCCCCGCCCGGCCGTCACGCCGGACCGGGAGCGGCCTCCCGGCCCTGCCGGACCCCGGTCACGTGAGCACGGCCGACAGTGCCTTCAGGAAACCGTTCGCTGTCACCCGGTCCCGCACCGCCACCCGCACCCACTCCGCACCGAGCCCCGGAAACGTGTCCCCCCGCCGCACCGCGTAACCGAGCTCACGCAACCGGTGTCGTACGGCGGCGGCGCCCGGCATGCGGACGAGCAGGAACGGCCCCTCCGCGGGCCCCACCACCCGCACTCCCCGCGAGGCGAACTCCGACAGCCCCGTCACCAGGTGCGCCCGGTCCGACGCGATGCGATGCGCCGCATGGCCCGCCTCCGCCAGCGCCCGTGGCGTCACACACGCCCGGGCGGCCGCCAGCGCGGGCGTGGACACCGGCCACAACGGCTGAGCGCGCTCCAGCTCGCCGATGATCTCCGGGGAAGCCAGCACGTACCCGATGCGCAGCCCGGCCAGCCCCCACGTCTTGGTCAGACTGCGCAGCACGACCAGCCCCGGCACATCCAGCCGCCCGGCCAGCGCCTCCCGTTCACCGGGCACCGCGTCCATGAACGCCTCGTCGACGACCAACACCCGCCCGGGACGGGCGAGTCGGCCGATCGTCGCCGCCGGATGCAGCACGGACGTCGGATTGGTCGGGTTCCCGATCACCACCAGGTCGGCGTCCTCCGGCACCGCCGCCGGATCCAGCCGGAACCCGTCCGCCTCCCGCAGCAGCACCCGCTCGACCGTGTGCCCGGCGTCCCGGAGCGCCGCCTCCGGCTCGGTGAACTGCGGGTGCACCACGACCGGTCGCCGTACCTTCAGCGCCCGCGCCAGCAGCACGAACGCCTCCGCCGCGCCCGCCGTCAGCAGCACCCGCTCCGCCGGCAGCCCGTGCCGCGCCGCCACCGCCGCCCGCGCGGCCCGCCCGTCCGGATAGGCCGCGAGGGACATCAGCGAGGCGGCGATCTCCTCCCGCAGCCAAGCGGGGGGTGTGTCCGCGCGGACGTTGACGGCGAGGTCGGTCAACGCGGCCCCGTCGTCGCGTACTTCGGCGTCCCCGTGATGCCGCAGGTCCGGTCCCGTGCCCTCAGTGCGCATGGCTGTGCGAGTGCCCCCCGTGATGGTGGTGCCCGTGTCCGTGGCCGTGGTGGCCGTCGTCGTCCGGGTGGAAGTGCGGCTGCTGCGGCAGCCCCACCTTGTCCTCGAAGCCGGGCAGCGCGATGCGGTACACGCACGAGTCGCAGTTCATGCGCAGATCGCCCTTGACGGCCTCCTCGTACCGTTCCGTCACCAGGTCCAGCAGCTCCGGCTCGGGCCCGATGACATCGGCCGACCGCACCTCGGTCTCCGGGTGCGCGGCCGCCCACCCCTCGGTCTGCTGCCGCACCCGGTCCGGCAGGATCCCGGTGAACAGGAAGTAGGGGAGTACGACGATCCTGCGTGCCCCCAGCGCCTTGCACCGGTCGAGGCCGCTCGGCACGTCCGGCGCCGCCAGCGACACGAACGCCGTCTCCACCCCGGCGTACCCACGGCCCTCCCACAGCAGCCGCGCCGCCTTGTACACCTCGGCGTTGGCGTCGGGGTCCGTCGAACCGCGGCCCACCAGCAGCACCGTCACGTCGGCGCGGTCCTCGGGGCTCCGCGCGGAGGACCCCAGCGCCTCGTCCAGCCGCCGCTCCAGCACGCTCAGCAGCGCCGGATGCGGGCCGAGCGGGCGGCCGTAGGTGTACGAGATGCCCGGGTGCCGTTCCTTCTCGCGGGCCAGCGCGGCGGGGATGTCGCCCTTGGCGTGCCCGGCGGACACCAGCATCAGCGGCACGGTGGCGAACCGCCGGACACCCCGCGCCACCAGCCCGGCGACCACCTCGCCCAGGGGCGGCGCGGACAACTCGATGAAGCCGCCCGCGACAGGCATGTCGGAGCGGAGCTGCAACTGCCGTACGAAATCGCGGAACGCCTCGGCTCCGGCGTCGTCACGGGTGCCGTGTCCGGCGATCAGCAGGGCGGGCGGGGTGGTCACGAGGTCTCCTCAGATGAAACGGGGTGGTACAGCAGGGCGTTGAGCGCGGCGGCGGCGATCGCCGACCCGCCCTTCTCGGACACGTTGCTCACGGCGGGCAGCCCGCTCGCGCGCAAGGCGGCCTTGGACTCGGCAGCGCCGACGAAACCGACGGGCAGGCCGATGACGAGCGCGGGGGAGGCGTCCAGGGTGAGCAGCTCCTCCAGGGCGGTCGGCGCACAGCCGATCACCCACAGGGCGCCGGGACCGACCTGCTCGTACGCGAGCCGGATCGCGTGGGCCGAACGGGTCAGTCCCGGACCCGACTCGGCGTCCTTGAGCCGGCAGACGGTCTCCCGGCGGGTGATGCCGGCCGCGACCATCTCCACGTCCACGACGACCGGCGCCCCGGCGTGCAGCGCGGCGTGCGCCTTGACCAGGTCGTCCTCGTCCGTGACGAGATCGGTCGCGTACTCGAGGTCGGCGGCGGAGTGGATGACCCGTTCCACCACCGCCCGGGTCAGCGGCGGGAAGTGCGAGGTGTCCAGGCGGGCGCGCAGCCGCCGGAAGGACTCCTGCTCGATGGGGTGCACGATCCGGTTCACCGGTCGCCCTCCTGCCAGCGGTAGCCGCGCGGGGTCACCATGCGCCCGCCGACGATCCGGGTCGCGGTGTTGCCGACGGTCACGACCGTCATCATGTCGACCGTCGCCGGGTCCAGTCCGGCGAGTGTGGTCACCCGGCTCGACTCGTCCGGCCGGGAAGCGTTGCGGACGACACCCACGGGCGTCGTCGGCTCCCGGTGCCCGGCGAGGACCGCGAGCGCCTTGGGCAGCTGCCAGTCCCGGCCCCGCGAGCGCGGGTTGTAGAAGGTCACCACGATGTCCGCCTCGGCCGCCGCGCGCACCCGCCGCTCGATGACCTCCCACGGCGTGTGCAGGTCGGACAGGCTGATGGAGACGTGGTCGTGGCCCAGCGGCGCGCCCAGGATCGCCCCCGCGGCCAGCGCGGCCGTCACCCCGGGCACCCCGACCACGTCGATGTCGTCCGAGGCCTCGGCGAGCGCCGGGGAGGCCATGGCGTACACGCCCGCGTCCCCACTGCCGATCAGCGCCACGGCGTGCCCCTCGCGGGCCTCCGCGACCGCCGTACGGGCCCGCTCCTCCTCGGCGCCGAGCCCCGACTCCAGCACCCGGGTGCCGGGCCTGAGCAGGTCGCGGATCTGGTCGACGTACTGGTCGAGCCCGACGATCACCGAGGCCCGGCGCAGCTCGGCCGCCGCGCGCGGGGTGAGCAGGTCCCGGGCGCCGGGTCCCAGTCCGACCACGGCGAGCCGGCCGCGCCCCGGACGCCGTACGACCGCGCACGTCGCCATGGCGGGCTGCGCCGTGGACTTCCTCTTGGGTACCACGAGTTCACCGCCGCGCACCAGGGCGGCGGCCTCCGCCACGGACGGCGTGCCGACGGCGGCGAGCGGCGCGTCGGACGGGTTGGGCACCTCGACGGCCGCGAGCTCCTCGGCGGAGTACGTCACCAGCGGCACCCCCAGCCGCTCGGCGGCCGCGACGATGCCGGGCTCCTCCGCCTTGGCGTCCACGGTGGCGAGCTCGGCCACGGACCTCGGCGAGAGGCCCGCCTCCGCCAGCGCCCCCTCGACCAGCCCGAGGACCTCCTCCACCGGCGCCCCCTTGGACGCGCCGACCCCGACCACCAGGGACGGGGGACGCAACAGCACCTCCCGCTCGCCGGGTTCGGCGGCCCGGTCGGTGAGCCGGACGGTGTACGCCCCCTGCGCCGAGACCGGCAGCGCGGGCAGCGGCCACACCAACTCGGCCTCCAGCGCGACCGGTTCGCCGTCCAGCAGCGCCCGGGACACGGTCGCGACCGAGCCCTCGCAGGGCAGCCCCAGCGTGTCCAGGCCCGCCAGCCCCACGGAGTCCGTGGCGGTCGTCACCACCGGCTCGGCGCCCAGCACCTCGCCCACCGCACGGGCGAGCTCGTTCGCGCCCCCGCCGTGCCCGCCGACCAGCGACACCGCGAACCGGCCGCCTTCGTCCACGCACACCACACCCGGGTCGGCCGTCTTGTCGCCGAGCAGCGGCGCGAGCAGCCGTACCACCGCGCCCGTGGCCAGGAAGCACACCAGCTGCCCGCACTCGGTGAACGCGGCCCGTACCGCCTCCGCGACGGGACCCTCGTACACCCGCGTCCGGTCCGGCCAGGCCGCGGCCAGCCGGTCCCGCGCCACCGCCCCCGCCGCGGTGGCGGAAATCAGGCCGATCACTGGGTATCTCCTTCACTAGAGGCCGGGGTTCTGACGCCCCAGAGCAGAAACACGGGATTGGTCGCCGCGAGCCGGGTCACGTCCCCCGGCAGCGGCGCCAGGCGCGAGGACTGCAGCAGCACCCCGTCGCAGGTCAGCCCGGCGGCCGTGAGCGCCTCACGCGCAGCCGGCACCCGGTCGAGCGCGGCCATGGCGACGACGACCGTCCGCCGGGCGCGGCGCGCGCACGCGGCGACGACGGCGGGCAGTTCGCGCCCGCCACCGCCGACGAAGACGGCGTCGGGATCGTCCAGCCCGTCCAGCGCGGCCGGCGCCGAGCCGTGCACCACCTCCACGTCGACGCCGTGGGCGCCGGCGTTGGCACGGATCCGCTCGACACCGTCCGCCGCCCTTTCCACGGCGACGACGGCCGCGCCGAGCCGGGCGCACTCCACCGCCACCGAGCCCGAGCCGGCGCCCACGTCCCACACCAGGTCGCCCAGGCGCGGCCCCAGCCGGGCCAGCGCCAGCGCGCGCACCTCGAACTTGGTGATCATCGAGTCGCGATGGGTGAACTCGCCCTCGTCCAGGGCCCATCCGCCGGGCCCGGCCGGCGCTCCCGCGACCGTACGCACCCCGCCGGGGGCGCGGGTCTCGTCGAGGCACAGCACCACGCTGACGTCCGGGCCCCAGTCCCGGGCGGCGGCCTCTGCGGGCGTGACCCGCTCCACGCGCTCCTGCGCGGAGCCGAGGGCGCGGGCGACGACGAGGACACGCCCCGTCGCGTCGGCACCCAGCGCCGCCCCCAGTTCCGCCGGACCGGCGCCCGGCCCCGTCAGCACCGCCACCTTCGGCCGTGCCCGGCACACGTTGACCGCCGTCCGCAGCTCCCGGCCGTGCGCGCTGACGACCACGGCGTCGTCCCACGTCAGCCCCGCCCGCGCGAACGCGGCGGCGACGGACGAGACCCCGGGCCGCACGTCCAGCCGCCCCGACCCGAACCGCTCCGCCAGCACCCGCACGATCCCGAAGAACCCCGGGTCACCGGAGGCCAGCACGACGACCCGGCTCCCCTTCTCCAGATGCCGCTCGATGACGTCCAGCGCCGGCGCCGGCGGCCCCAGCACGACCCGCTCGGCGCCCTCGGGCAGCCGTACGGCGTCCAGGTGCCGGCGCCCGCCGACGACGAGGGCGGCCCCGGCGAGGAGATCCTCCGGGACCGGCGCCCCCGTGCCCGTACCGACGACCGTGATCAACTCTTCGCCCGCTGTTCGCGCAGGGCCCGCCGGGCCTCCGGATCCGCCTTGCGGTACCCGTGGAAGTGCCCCGGGTGGTACAGGTGCGAGCGGGTGCCGTGCGCGTCCAGCGCCGGGCCGACCAGGAAGAGCGTGTGCTTCCAGAGCTTGTGCTCCTTGACCGTCTCCTCCAGCGTGCCGATCGTGCACTTCACGACCAGCTCCTCCGGCCAGGTCGCCTGGTGGGCGATGACCACCGGCGTGTCCGTCGGGTAACCGCCCTCCAGCAGCTCGCGCACCAGCTGTCCGCTGCGCGCCGCCGACAGGAAGATCGCCATGGTGGTGCCGTGCCGGGCGAACTCGCGCACCTCCTCACCGGGCGGCATGGGCGTCTTGCCGCCGCCCAGCCGGGTCAGCACCACGGACTGCGCGACCTCGGGAATCGTCAGCTCGCGCTGCGCGAGCGCGGCGACGGCGGAGAAGGACGAGACACCGGGCACGACCTCCGTCGCGATCCCGATCCCGGCGCACCGGTCCAGCTGCTCCTGCGTGCCGCCCCACAGCGCCGGATCGCCGGAGTGGATCCGTGCCACGCGCAGACCCTCGGCGTGGGCGCGGTGGTAGACGGCGACGACGTCCTCCAGGGACATGGTCGCCGAGTCCAGGATCTCCGCGTCCTCGCGCGCGTGCTCGAGGACCTCCGCCTGGACCAGGCTCGCCGCCCAGATCACCACGTCCGCCTCGGCGATCGCGCGCGCCGCGCGGAACGTCAGCAGATCGGCGGCGCCGGGGCCGGCACCGACGAACGTCACCTTGCCGGTGGGGGCATCGGCCATGGGAAGGGTCCTCTCGTACGGAGACGTCGGAAACGTCGGAAACGCAAGTCGGAATCGGTGAAATGTCAGGTTCTGGGAGAGTGTGGGCGGCGCCGGATGTGCGCGAAGGGCCCTCCATCGGATAGCAAGTGCCTATGGCGGTCTTCGTCGCGCTCGGCGCGTTCCTGATGACGCTGGCCGGCGGCTGGACGGCACAGCGGGTGACCGACCGTCGCCATCTCGTCCTGGGACTGGCCGGCGGCCTGATGCTGGGCGTGGTCGGCCTGGACCTGCTGCCGGAGGCGCTGCACGCGGCCCACCGGGAGATCTTCGGCGTCCCGGCCGCCTTGCTGCTGTTCGTGGCCGGCTTTCTGCTGGCCCACCTGGTGGAACGCACCCTCGCCGCCCGCCAGGCCGCGCACGGCGGCGCCGAGGGGCACAACCACCACCGGGCGCCCGAGGTGGGTCTGACGGCGGCCGGCGCGATGGTGGGCCACAGCGCGATGGACGGTGTGGCGATCGGCGCGGCCTTCCAGGTGGGCGGCGGCATGGGCACGGCCGTCGCGCTGGCCGTGATCGCGCACGACTTCGCCGACGGCTTCAACACCTTCACCATCACGAGCCTGTACGGCAACGCCCGCCGGCGTGCGATCGCGATGCTGGTGGCCGACGCCTGCGCCCCCGTGCTGGGCGCGCTGTCGACGGCGTTCTTCCACATCCCCGAAGCGTTGCTCGGCGGCTACCTGGGCCTCTTCGGCGGCGTGCTGCTCTATCTCGCCGCCGCCGAGATCCTGCCCGAGGCCCACCACGAGCACCCCGCGCACTCCACCCTGCTGTGCACGGTGGCGGGCGTGGCCTTCATCTGGCTGGTGGTCGGCCTCTCCGGCGGCTGAGGGCACCGGTGGCCGAAGACCGGTGTCTCCACCGGCCGCCCCGGCCGTCGGTGCCGTGCGCCTCACAGCTTCCCGCCCCGTCCGCCGTCCCGCCGCGGGGGCGCGATCAGCGTCGACAGATACGGCAGCGGTGCCCCGTCCAGCTCACCGGCCGGCCGTACCGACTCCTCCGGCAGGCCCAGCGCCGAGCCCCACACGGCGTCCGTCAGCCGGCCGGTCTCCCGCAGCGCCTCGGCCACCTCGGCGGCCTGCCGCCCGAACTTGTACGCGACGACGGTCCCGGGCCCGGCCAGCGCCTCCTTCAGCACGGCGGACCCGGCCGTCACCGGCACCAGCGTCAGCGGCTCGGTGCCCTCGGTCAGCACGGCACCGGAGCGCGCCGCCAGGTCCTGCATGGCGGTGATCCCGGGCACGGTGCGGACGACGACGCCCGGCACCAGCTCGACGATCGTCTGCGCGAGGTAGGTGAACGTCGAGTACACGTTGGGGTCGCCGATGGTGGCGAAGGCGATACAGCCGTGCCGCCGCAGCAGCCCGGCGACCCGCTCACCGGCGGCGTCCCAGGCGGCCTCCCGGCGGGCCCGGTCGGTCCGCTCGTTCAGCGCGAACACCACCCGGACGATCTTGTCCTCGGGTACGTAGTGCAATACGGTCGCCTCGGCCCGCCCCCGTTCCCCGGAGTCCATGACCGGTACGACGACGACATCGGCGGCCCGCAGTGCGTTGACCCCCTTGACGGTCACCAGCTCCGGATCACCGGGCCCCACCCCGACCCCGACCAGCCTGCTGCTCATGACGTCCGGCACCTCTCGACGAACCGACGGGCGACACCGGGCCGCGATGCCCAGTGCGTGTGCAGATAACTCGCGTGCACGCCCTGCTGTACAAAACCCTCGACCCGCCGTACGGGTGTCCGCACACCCCACGCGGGAGCCGGCCCGGCGCCGGGCTCGACGGCGGTGCGATGGAACTCGTGCCCCCGCATCCGCGTCCCGGCGACGGCCAGCACACTGTCACCGACGGCCACGGCGTCCCGGTACCCGAGGGTGAGCCGCTCCGTCATCCGCGCGGTGGCGTCCAGCACCCCGCACATGGGCTGCCCGTCCAGCTCCCGGCACAGGTAGAGCAGCCCGGCGCACTCGGCGGCGACGGGGGCCCCGCCGAGGGCCAGCTCGGTGACGGCCTTGCGCAGCGGCTCGTTGGCCGACAGCTCGGCGGCGTACACCTCGGGGAAACCGCCGCCGATGACCAACCCGGCGGTCCCTTCGGGCAGTTGCTCATCCCGCAGCGGGTCGAAGGTGACGACTTCGGCACCGGCCGCGGTGAGCAGCTCGGTGTGCTCGGCGTAGGAGAAGGTGAACGCGGACCCACCGGCCACCGCGACCACCGGCCTGCGCCCCTCGGCCGGGAGAGCCGGGTGGTCTGTGGGCGGGGCGAGGGTCCAGGGGGCGGAGCCTTCTGGCAGTGGGCCGGCGGAACGTGCCAGCGCCTCCAGGGCGGCCAGGTCGCAACCGGCGGAGACCTGCGCGGCCATCGCCGCCACCGCGTCCGTCGCGCCGGAGCGCCGTTCGGCGACGGGCACCAGCCCGAGGTGCCGCGACGGCGTATCCACCTGCTGAGTGCGCCGCAGGGCACCCAGCACCGGCACCCCCGCCGAGTCCAAGGCGTCCCGCAGCAGCTCCTCGTGCCGATCGGACCCCACCTTGTTCAGGATCACGCCCCCGACCCGCACCTCCGGATCCCAGGAAGCGAACCCGTGCACCAGCGCCGCCACCGACCGCGACTGCGACGACGCGTCGACGACGAGCACCACCGGCGCCCGCAACAGCTTGGCGACGTGCGCGGTGGAGGCCAGTTCCCCCTCGCCCGCCGCACCGTCGTACAGCCCCATCACGCCCTCCACGACGGCCAGGTCGCACCCCCGCGCCCCGTGCAGGAACAGCGGAGCGACCAGCTCCGGCCCGCACAGGTACGCGTCCAGGTTCCGCCCCGCCCGACCGGTCGCGAGCGCGTGGTAGCCGGGGTCGATGTAGTCCGGTCCGACCTTGTGCGGGGACACGGCGAGCCCCCGCGCGGCGAACGCGGCCATCAGCCCCGTGGCCACGGTGGTCTTGCCGCTGCCCGAGGACGGCGCGGCGACGACCAGACGAGGCACCGACGACGTCACCACTCGATGCCCTTCTGGCCCTTCTGCCCCACGTCCATGGGGTGCTTGACCTTGGACATGTCGGTGACGAGATCCGCGAAGTCCACCAGCTTCTCCGGCGCGTTGCGCCCGGTGATCACCACGTGCTGGGTGCCGGGCCGGTTCCGCAGCACGTCCACGACCTCGTCGGTGTCCACCCACCCCCAGTGCATCGGGTAGGCGAACTCGTCCAGCACGTACAGCCGGTACGTCTCCGCGGCCAGGTCCCGCTTGACCTGCTCCCAGCCCTCCCGGGCCTTGTCCTCGTTGTCCATCTGCTGATCGCGCTGCACCCACGACCAGCCCTCGCCCATCTTGTGCCAGGCGACCGAGCCGCCCTCGCCGCTGTCGCCCAGGACCCGCAGCGCCCGCTCCTCGCCGACCTTCCACTTCGCCGACTTGACGAACTGGAACACCCCGATCGGCCACCCCTGGTTCCAGGCGCGCAGCGCGAGCCCGAACGCGGCGGTGGACTTGCCCTTGCCGACGCCCGTGTGCACGACGACGAGCGGCCGGTTGCGGCGCTGACGGGTGGTCAGGCCGTCCTCCGGTACGACACTCGGCTGTCCCTGCGGCATTACGCGGCCCTCCTCCGTACGTCCTTCACCAGTGCGGCGATCGCGTCCGCCCGCAACTCGTCGAGCGTCACCGCCGTGCCACCCAGCTCACCGGCGAGCTGCCCGGCCAGCCCCAGCCGCACCGGCCCCGACTCGCAGTCCACGACCACGGAGGCGACGCCCTCGGCGGCGAACAGCCGCGCCGCACGCCCCGCGAGCGCCACCGGTTCCGGACCACCGGTGGCCCGCCCGTCCGTCACCAGCACGACCAGCGCCCGCCGCGCCGGGTCCCGCAGCCACTCCACGCGCAGCACCTCGTGCGCCTTGAGCAGCCCGGCAGCCAGCGGCGTACGACCCCCGGTCGGCAGCGACTCCAGCCGCGCGGCGGCGGCATCCACGGACGAGGTCGGCGGCAGCGCCACCTCGGCGGCGGACCCGCGGAACGTCACCAGACCCACCTTGTCCCGCCGCTGGTAGGCGTCCAGCAGCAGGGACAGCACGGCGCCCTTCACGGCGCTCATCCGCTGCCGGGCCGCCATCGAACCCGAGGCGTCCACGACGAAGAGAACGAGGTTGCCCTCGCGGCCCTCCCGCGTCGCCTGCCGCAGATCGTCCCGCCGGATCACCAGACCCGGCCCGGACCGGCCGCGCACCCGCTGGTGCGGGGCGGCGGCCTGCACGGTGGCGGCCAGGTGCAGCTTGCTCAGCGCCCCCCGGGGCCGCCGTGCCCCGGTCGTCCGCCCGTGCTCGGTACGCGCCCGCGAGCGCCGCCCGGCGGCACCCTCCCCGATCCCGGGCACGCTCAGCACCTTGGTCCGGAACGGCTCGGCGGCCCGTACGGGCGACTGTTCCCGCCCGCCGGACGCCTGCGGCTCCCCGCCCTCCCCGGCCTCCGGCCGCGCGGCGGTGTCCCCGCCGCCCTGGGGGCCGTCGTCGGGCGCCGGCCGTCCGCCACCACCTCCCGGCCCGTCCGGACCGGGATCGTCGTCGTCCTCGCTCTCGCTCTCGCTCTCGCCGGAGAACTGCTCCAGCGTCTCGTCGAGCTTGTCCTCGTCCAGGCCCGGCGCGTCGAACGGGTTCCGCCGGCGCCGGTGCGGCAGAGCGAGCAGCGCGGCCTGCCGCACGTCCTCGGCGAGCACGTCCGTGCGCCCGGCCCACGCGGCCAGAGCCGTCGCCGTACGCGCCATCACGATGTCCGCCCGCATGCCGTCCACCTCGAAGGCCGCACAGGTCGCCGCGATCTGCCGCAGCGCGCCGTCGCCCAGCCGTACCGAGGGCAGCAACGCGCGCGCCGCCACGATCCGCTGCCGTACGGCGGCCTCCTCGCCGGCCCAGCGCGCGGCGAAGCCGGCCGGATCGTCGTCGTACGCCAGCCTGCGCCGTACGACCTCCACCCGCTGGTCCGGCTCACGCGAGGCCGCGACCTCCACGGTCAGCCCGAACCGGTCCAGCAACTGCGGCCGCAGCTCGCCCTCCTCGGGGTTCATGGTGCCGACGAGCAGGAACTTCGAGGCATGCCGTACGGAGACACCCTCCCGCTCGACGTACGACGCGCCCATCGCGGCGGCGTCCAGCAGCAGGTCGACCAGGTGGTCGTGGAGCAGGTTGACCTCGTCCACGTACAGGATCCCGCGGTGCGCCTCGGCCAGCAGGCCCGGCTCGAACGCCTTCACGCCCTCGGCGAGCGCCCGCTCGATGTCCAGGGCGCCGACCAGCCGGTCCTCGGAGGCGCCGACCGGCAGCTCGACCATCCGCGCGGGACGCCGCGCTCCCGGCCCCGGCTCGTGCGGACCGTCGGGGCACGACGGGTCCGGTGCCGCCGGGTCACACGAGAAGCGGCAGCCGGGCACCACGGCCACCTCCGGCAGCAGCGCCGAAAGCGCCCGCACGGCCGTCGACTTGGCGGTGCCCTTCTCGCCGCGCACCAGCACACCGCCGACCGCCGGGGACACGGCGTTCAGCAGCAGCGCGAGCCGCAGGTCGTCCTGGCCGACAACGGCCGTGAAAGGGAAGGGAGTTGTCACTGGTCGCCCTCCAAGTCGCCTTCCAGCTCCAGGTAGGTGGCGCGCAGCCGCTCCAGCGTGTCCGCGTCCGGCTCCGCCCACAGCCCGCGGTCCGCCGCCTCCAGCAGGCGTTCGGTGATGCCGCGCAACGCCCACGGGTTGGACTTCTTCATGAAGTCCCGGTTCTCCGGGTCGAAGACGTACTCCGCGCTGAGCTTCTCGTACATCCAGTCGTCGACCACGCCCGCGGTGGCGTCGTAGCCGAAGAGGTAGTCCACGGTCGCCGCCATCTCGAAGGCGCCCTTGTAACCGTGCCGGCGCATCGCCGCCATCCAGCGCGGGTTGACGACCCGGGCCCGGAAGACGCGGTGGGTCTCCTCGCCGAGCGTGCGCGTCCTCACCTGGTCCGGTACGGCGGAATCGCCAACGTATGCCTCGGGGTTGGTGCCGGTCAGGTGCCGGACCATCGCGACCATGCCGCCGTGGTACTGGAAGTAGTCGTCCGCGTCGACCAGGTCGTGCTCGCGGGTGTCGACGTTCTTCGCCGCCACCGCGATCCGCTTGAACGCCGTCTCCATGTCGCCGCGCGCCGCCCGCCCGTCGAGCCCGCGGCCGTACGCGTAACCGCCCCACACCGCGTACACCTCGGCGAGGTCCGCGTCGGAGCGCCAGTTGCGGGCGTCGATCAGCGGCAGCAGGCCCGCGCCGTACGCGCCCGGCTTCGAGCCGAAGACACGGGCCGTGGCGCGCCGCCGGTCACCGTGCTGTGCGGTGTCCTCCTCCACGTGCGCCCGCACGAAGTTGGACCCGGCCGGCTCGTCCAGCTCGGCCACCGCCCGCACCGCGTCGTCGATCAGCCCGACGACGTGTGGGAACGCGTCCCGGAAGAAGCCGGAGATACGGACCGTGACGTCGATGCGCGGCCGGCCCAGCTCGGCCAGGGGGATCACCTCGAAGCCCGTCACCCGGCGCGAGGCGTCGTCCCAGACCGGACGGCAGCCCAGCAGCGCGAGGATCTCGGCGATGTCGTCGCCCTGGGTGCGCATGGCCGACGTACCCCAGACGGTGAGGCCGACGGACTTCGGGTACGAGCCGGTGTCCTGGAGGTACCGCTGCACCAGCGAGTCGGCGAGCGACTGGCCGACCTCCCAGCTCAGCCGGGAGGGAATGGCCTTGGGGTCGACCGAGTAGAAGTTCCGGCCGGTCGGCAGGACGTTGACCAGGCCGCGGGTCGGGGAGCCCGAAGGGCCCGCCGGGACGTAACCGCCATCCAGCGCCTTGAGGATGTGGCCGATCTCGTCGGTCGTACGCGCCAGCCGCGGCACCACCTCGGTGCAGGCGAACTCCACCACGGCGACCGCGTCCGGGAGTTCGGTACCGAGCACCTCGCGGACGAGCGGCGCGCTCTCGGCGACCGCCCAGTCGCGGGCCTCCATGCCCTCCGCGATCCGCCGGCACAGCTGCTCCAGCAGATCGATCGCGTCGGCGGCCGTCCGGGACGGCCCCTCCACCAGGTCCGTCAGCTCCACCGGCACCTTCACCGGCGCGCCCGGCTCCGCCAGCAGCTCCTTCTCGACCAGCCCGAAGTGCGCGGCCAGCGCGGCCCGCAGGCCCGGCAGCGCGTTCGCCTGCCCGCCCCACACCTGCGAGGCACGCAGCACGGCGAGCACGAGGTTCACGCGGGGTTCGCCGACCGGGCCGCCGCCCAGGATGTGCAGGCCGTCGCGGATCTGCACGTCCTTGATCTCGCACAGATAGCCGTCGATGTGCATGACGAACTCGTCGAACTCCTGGTCGTCCGGCTGCTCGTCCACATGCAGGTCGTGATGCAGCTCGGCCGCCTTGACCAGCGTCCAGATCTGGGCCCGGACGGCCGGGGCCTTCGCCGGGTCCAGATCGGAGACGAGCGCGTACTCGTCGAGCAGCTGCTCCAGCTTGGCCAGGTCGCCGTAGGTGTCGGCACGCGCCATGGGCGGTACGAGGTGGTCGACCACCGTGGCGTGCCCGCGCCGCTTGGCCTGGGTGCCCTCACCGGGGTCGTTGACGATGAACGGGTAGATCAGCGGCAGGTCGCCGAGGACGGCGTCCGGGGCGCAGCCGGCGCTCAGTCCCAGCCCCTTGCCCGGCAGCCACTCCATCGTGCCGTGCTTGCCCATGTGCACGATCGCGTCCGCGCCGAAACCCCCCTCCGACGCCGCGGCCTCCAGCCATCTGTACGCCGCCATGTAGTGGTGCGACGGCGGCATGTCGGGGTCGTGGTAGATCGCGATCGGGTTCTCGCCGAAGCCGCGCGGCGGCTGGATCATCACGACGACGTTCCCGAACTGAAGGGAGGCGAGCACGATGTCCTCGCCGTCGACATACAGGCTGCCCGGCGGTTCGCCCCACGCCTCGGTCATCGCGTCCCGCAGCTCCGGGTCGAGCTTCTCGAACCAGGCGCGGTAGTCGGCCAGCGGCACCCGCGCGGGCGCGGCGGCCAGCTGGTCCTCGGTGAGCCACTCGACGTCGTGGCCGCCGGCCTCGATCAGACGGTGGATCAACTCGTCGCCACCGGAGGGGTGTTCGCTGACGCCGTAACCGGCCGCCTTGAGGGCGTCCAGCACGCGCACCGCCGACGCGGGCGTGTCCAGGCCGACCGCGTTGCCGACCCGGGAGTGCTTGGTCGGGTACGCGGTGAAGACCAGCGCGATCCTCTTCTCCGCGTTCGGCTTGTGCTTCAACCGCGCGTGGCGCAGGGCGATCCCGGCCACCCGCGCGGCCCGCTCCGGGTCGGCGACGTACACCGGCACCTCGTCCGGGCCCTGTTCCTTGAAGGAGAACGGCACGGTGACCAGCCGGCCGTCGAACTCCGGGATCGCGACCTGCATCGCCGCGTCCATGGGGGACAGGGCGGCGTCCGACTCCTGCCAGGCGGCCTGCGAGGAGGTGAGGCAGAGCCCCTGCAGGACCGGGACGTCGAGGTCGGCGAGCGCGCCGATGTCCCAGGACTCCTCGTCACCGCCCGCCGAGGCCTGGGAGGCGTGCGTACCGCCGGCCGCCAGCACGGTGGCGACCAGCGCGTCGGCCCTCCCCAGCAGCTCGTACAGCCCGGCGTCCGCGCCGCGCAGCGAGCCGCAGTACACGGGCAGGGCGTTGGCGCCCTTCGCCTCGATCGCCTCGCACAGGGTGTCCACGAAGGCGGTGTTGCCGCTCAGCTCGTGCGCCCGGTAGAACAGCACGCCCACGGTCGGACGGCCGTCGACGAGAGGACGGTCGCCGTGGACGCCGTACTCCGGCATCTTCCGCGGCTCCTCGAAGCCCTCACCCGTCAGCAGCACGGTGTCCGACAGGAACCGGGACAGCTCCAGCAGGTTCGCGGGCCCGCCCTCGACCAGGTACCTCAGCGCCTCCGCGACCACACCGGCCGGCACCGACGACTCCGCCATCAGCTCGGCGTCGGGGACGGCCTCGCCGCCCAGCAGCACGGTCGGGACGCCGGCCGCCTTCAGCGCGGCCAGTCCCTCCTCCCAGGCGCGCTTGCCGCCCAGCAGCCGTACGACGGCGAGGTCGGTCCCGTCGAGCAGCCCCGGGAGTTCCCCCGCGACGTCCACCCGGGTCGGGTTGCCGATGCGGTAGTCCGCTCCGCAGGCCCGGGCCGCCAGCAGATCCGTGTCGGCGGTCGACAACAACAACACTGTGCTCATGCAGGTGCTCCCGGTGGGATGAAAGGCAGTCCTTGCGGCGCGCCCGACTCGATGAGCCGCCACAGCGCGTCCGTGTCCGCGTGCTGTTCGATCAGGTCGCCGAGCCGGTCGAGCTGCTCCTCGCGCAGCGCGGCGAAGGAGGTGTCCGGCGCGGGCACGAAGCGGCGGCCCGCGGCGGCGGCCACCTCGCGCAGGAAGGCCCGCCGGAAACCGTCCGACTCCAGTGAGCCGTGCCAGTGCGTGCCCCAGGTCCCCCCGACCCGGCAGCCGTCCAGGAAGGGCTCGCCACCGGTCACTTCGGCGACCCCGTGGTGGATCTCGTACCCCTCGACCCGTTCGCCGAGGGCCTCGCCGGACGGCCGGGTCAGGGTCTTCTCGCGGGCGAAGCGCACCCGCACCGGCAGCACACCGAGCCCGGGGACCGTACCGGCACGGGACTCGACCTCGTCCTCGATGCGCTCGCCGAGGATCTGGAAGCCACCGCAGATGCCGAGGACCGGGCGTCCTTCGGCGGCCCTGCGCACGAGGGCGTCCGCGAGCCCGCGCTCGCGCAGCCACCGCAGCGCCCGTACGGTCCCGCGTGTCCCCGGAACCACCACCAGGTCCGCGTCCGCCAGTTCCTCCGGCCGGTCCACGAACCGCACCACGACCCCCGGTTCGGCGGCCAGCGCGTCCACGTCCGTGAAGTTGGACATCAGGGGGATCGCGCACACGGCGACCCGCAGCACGTCCTCGCCGGCCGGCGGACTCACGGTCGACTCGCGGACCGTGCCGCGCAGCGAGTCCCTCTCCCACGCTCGGCTTCGCTCGCGCGGGGGGACCCCCATCCCGTCCTCCTCGTCGATGCCGAGCCCGTGCCGGAAGGGCAGCACGCCGTAGGTGGGCCGGCCGGTCAGGCCCTGGAGCATGTCCAACCCGGGCTCCAGCAGGCTGACATCGCCGCGGAACTTGTTCACCAGGAACCCGGCGACCAGTTCCTGGTCCTCGGGCGAGAGCAGGGCGACGGTGCCGAAGAAGGAGGCGAAGACGCCGCCGCGGTCGATGTCCCCGACCACCAGCACGGGCAGCCGCGCACGGCGCGCGATCCCCATGTTCACGATGTCGGTCCGCCGCAGATTGATCTCCGCGGGCGAGCCGGCCCCCTCACAGATCACCGCGTCATACGTGCCCCGCAACTCGGCCAGACAGTCCAGCACCGTGCCGAGGAGCTTCTGCTGCCGTCCCCCGTGGTACCCGCGCGCGCTCAGCTCGCCCACCGGCCTGCCCAGCAGCACCACCTGACTGCTCTGCTCGCCGCCCGGCTTGAGCAGCACCGGGTTCATCAGCGCGGTCGGCTCGATCCGGCAGGCCTGGGCCTGCATGGCCTGCGCCCGCCCGATCTCCGCGCCTTCGCGGGTCACGAACGAATTGAGCGACATGTTCTGCGCCTTGAACGGCGCGACCTTCACGCCCTGGCGCACCAGCCACCGGCAGATCCCGGCCGTCACGACGCTCTTGCCGGCGTCGGAGGTGGTGCCGGCGACGAGGAGACCCCCGCTCACTTCCCACGTCCCTTCACGAGTCGGCGCGCGGCGAGGGTGACGCCGAGCGCGAGCAGGCCGACGCGGCGGGAGAGCCGTACGGCCCGGGCGATGTCGGTGACCTGAACGGCGCGGCCCGCCTCCCCGTTGAGCACGGGGCGGTGCTCGACCCGGCCGCCGTACGACAGCGTGCCGCCCAGCCGCACCCCCAGCGCCCCCGCGAACGACGCTTCGACGGGGCCCGCGTTGGGGCTCGGGTGCCTGCGGGCGTCGGCCCGCCAGGCACGCAGGGCACCGCGCGGGTCGGGTCCGGCAGCCGCGGCGAGCACGGCGGTCAGCCGGGCCCCCGGCCAGCCGGCCACGTCGTCGAGCCGGGCGGAGGCCCAGCCGTAGCGCACGTAGCGGGGCGATTTGTGACCCACCATCGCGTCCAGGGTGTTGACCGCGCGGAAGCCGACCAGCCCCGGCACCCCGGCCACCGCGCCCCACACCAGCGCGCCCACGACGGCGTCGGAGGTGTTCTCGGCGACCGACTCGACCACGGCCCGGGCGATCCCGTCCGCGTCCAGGGCCTGCGGGTCCCGGCCGCACAGATGCGGCAGCCGCGCCCGCGCCGCCGCGACGTCCCCGGCCTGCAGCGCACGCCCGACCGCACGCGCCTCGCGGGCGAGCGACGTACCGCCGACGACCGCCCAGGTGGCGGCGGCGGTCAGCGCGGCGGAGGCGGTGGGGGAGGGGCGTACGGCGCGCGCGGCCAGGGTGCCGAGTGCGACGGCGCCACCGGCGCACACCACCGTGTGCAGGGCGCCCCAGCCGCGGTGGTCGCGCCACAACGCGCGGTCCACGGCGGCGGCCGCACGCCCGAACGCGGCGACCGGATGCCCGCGGCGGGGATCGCCGAGGAGCAGGTCGCCGAGAAGGCCGGCGGCGGCGCCGTACGCATAAGTGCGAGCGGCACCCATCGGCTCAGCCGGCCGTGAGTACAGCAGCGGGCCTGGTAGGGGTCCTTCGGCAGCCGGGCATGGCGATCGGTGTCCTCACTCAGGGTGTCCGCGCCCTGGTTCGACGAGATTCGGCGGTGAGAGTTCCTGGCTCCCGGGGGTTCTTCCCCGGTGACAGTGGCGGGACCGCGCCGGATTCACACCGGCTTCCTCTCCTGTCGCCGTACATGGCCTGGGCAGTCCACCATGCACCCGGAACGGCCGTCAACTTGCCGTTGACCTGCGGGGGGAGAGTGTGCCGATCCCCACATCGTGGGGGACGTCCGTGACGTCAGGGCACGCCTGAAGGCTCCCCTCCGTCACGCGTGGAGGGGAGCCTTCGCGGTGCCTGCTGTCCGGTGCTCCGTCAGGCCTTGGCGACGATCAGGTAGATGCCGTACGCCACCGCCGCCGCGCACGCGGCGAAGCAGACGTAGGCGCCGGTCACGGCGAGTGCCGCGGAGTTGCCCTGGGCCGCCGCCTTCTCGCGCCGGGCCAGTCCGTTGACGCCCAGGGTGAACAGGGTCACCAGGGCCACGGTGAACACGAGGCTGACGCCGAAGACGGAGCCGATGGCCGACCAGTCGATCTTCATGGGGATGCTTCCTTGGGAACCGGAGGTGGCCGGGGTCAGACGGTGGCGGCCGGCGGGACGGCCTCGGGCGCGGATTCGGGGACGGCCGGGGAGGCGATCGTGGCCGTCAGGTCCTCCGTGATCGGACCGGCGGGGGGCGGGGTCACCGCGGCGATGGCGGTGGTGACCACGCCGGCCGGCTCCGCGGGGCCGTCGACGACGTTGGTGTGGTCGACGACCTCACGGCGGGAGATCTTCCAGATCGTGGCGCTCGCGGCGACGAGGAAGACGGCGACCACGGCGGTGCCCCAGTCCCCGAGTTCCGTGACGGACTCGGCGCCCGCGCCGACCAGCGCGGCGGCCGGGAGGGTGAGCACCCAGGCGACGGCCATCCGGGTCGCGGTGGACCAGCGGACCACCCCGCCCTTGCGGCCGACGCCGGCGCCCATCACCGAGCCGGAGACGACGTGCGTGGTGGACAGGGAGAAGCCCAGGTGGGAGGAGGCGAGGATGGCGGTCGCGGCGCTGGTCTGGGCGGCGAAGCCCTGGCGCGGCTCCAGCTCGGTCAGGCCCTTGCCCATGGTGCGGATGATGCGCCAGCCGCCGATGTAGGTGCCGAGCGCGATGGCCAGGCCGGCGGAGAGGATCACCCAGGTGGGAGGGTTCGAGCCCGGCGCGATGGCGCCGCCCGCGATCAGCGCGAGGGTGATGACGCCCATCGTCTTCTGGGCGTCGTTGGTGCCGTGGGCGAGGGAGACCAGGCCGGCGGAGGCGATCTGGCCGGCGCGGTAGCCCTTGCGGGTGGCCTCGCCCTCGGCCTTGCCGCCGATGCCGTAGGAGAACCGGGTGGCCAGCAGCGAGGCGAGGCCCGCCACCACCGGCGCGGCGATCGCCGGGAGGATGACCTTGGTGACCAGTACGTCACCGTGCACGGCGCCGAAACCGGCGGAGGCGACGGCGGCGCCGATCAGGCCGCCCATCAGGGCGTGCGAGGAACTGGACGGCAGGCCCACCAGCCAGGTCAGCAGGTTCCAGAGGATCGCGCCGACCAGGGCGGCGAAGATGACCTCGGGACGGATGCCGGTCTCGTCGACGAGACCCTTGGAGATCGTGTTCGCGACCTCGACGGAGAGGAACGCGCCCACCAGATTGAGGCCGGCGGACATGGCCACCGCGATCTTGGGCTTCAGGGCGCCGGTGGAGATGGTGGTGGCCATCGCGTTGGCGGTGTCGTGGAAACCGTTCGTGAAATCGAACGCGAGAGCGGTTACGACCACTATCGCGAGGATCAGCGAGAAGCTTTCCATTTACCCAGGCAATCGTTCGAGCGTCATTGGCTGGTCGAACGTAGGCAACCTGGGTGAACGGAAGATGAACTGAGTCGGACCTCGGGGTGTCATTAGGGAGGGGGTGGGGTTCCGCTTCGCTCCGCCACCCCAGGCGCCCCTTGGCTACCGGCCCCGCGCGAAGACCCTCAGCCGGCTCACGGACCCGTCGAAGAGATTCTGGTCACCCGGGAAGCGGCCCTTGGTGCCGTACTGCCAGAAGGTCCAGTACCGCCAGCCGCCCGGCAGCGTCCCCGGCCGCGCACTGTGCCGGGCGATCCACAGGGCGTGACTCTTCGAGAACGCGCGGCTGTTGCCGGTGCACAGCTTCCACCACTGGGCCGTCGTGTAGATCACCGGGCGGCGGCCGGTCTCCCGCTTGATCTCGTCGCTGAACGACCGGATCCAGCGGACCATCCGCTTCCTGCCCAGTCCGTAGCACTTGTGCTTCTTGCTGTAGGGGTTGTATTCGATGTCGAGCGCGGGCGGCAGCGTCCAGCCGTCCGCCCGCCAGGCGCCGCCGTGCCGCACCAGGTACGCGGCCTGCCGGGCGCCGGAGGACTTGTCCGGCCGGGCGAAGTGGTACGCGCCCCGGATCAGGCCAGCCTTCCGCGCGCCGCCGTACTGCTGGGAGAAGTAGGGGTTGCGGTAGTTCGTGGACTCGGTCGCCTTGACGTAGACGAACCGTGCGCCCCTGGACCGGGCGGCCTGCCAGTCGACGCGCTTCTGGTGGGAGGACACGTCGTGCCCCCGGGGCAGGCCCGAGGCCAGTGCCGGAGGCCCGGCCGCCACGGTCGCGGTGCACGCCAGGGCGAGCGCCGCGGTGGCCGTCGCGAGGACACCGGCGCGACGGCGGCGAAGAGTGCGTTCACGGGCCATGTGTCTCCCCTGGTGGGCGGACGCGGGAGCGCCCGGCGGGCAAGAGGGACCATTGAAGGTCCGGCGATCACCGAACCGGCGCACATTTGCCGCGATCACCCCGACTTCCGCTCGTTCGGGGGTACGCACTTTCGGCCGACGGCGACCGCCCGCCCCCCTCCCCGTGGGCACGGCTGGCAGGATCGCGGCATGGCTGAACAGCGGCGGGACGCGGAACTGGAACGGATCTGGACGGAACTGGTCGCGACGGCGCGGCGGACCGTGGCCGACGGGCTGGTCGTCGGCACCTCGGGCAACGTCTCGGCGCGCGTCGGCGACCTCGTGCTGGTCACCCCGTCGGGCGTGCCGTACGACCGGCTCACCCCGGACGACCTCACCGGCGTCGACCTCACCGGACGCCAGGTGCTCGGCACGCTGGTGCCGACCAGCGAGCTGCCCATGCACCTCGCCGTCTACCGCACCACCGACGCCCGCGCGGTCGTCCACACCCACGCCGTGCACGCGACGGCGGTCTCCACGCTCGTGCCCGAACTGCCGCTGGTCCACTACATGGCCGCCGCCCTCGGCGGTCCCGTCCGTGTCGCCCCCTACGCCACGTACGGCACCGACGAGCTGGCCGAGAACATGCTCCGCGCCCTGGCCGGCCGCTCCGGCTGCCTCCTGCAGAACCACGGCACGGTCACCCACGGCGCCAGCCTCGACCAGGCCTACGACCGCACCGCCCAGCTGGAGTGGATGTGCCGCCTGTGGCTCACGGCGTCCTCCGTGCCGGGCCTGACCGCGTCCCTGCTGAGCGAGGCACAACTGGCCGAGGTCGGGGCACGTTTGAAGGAGTACGGCCAACGGAGGTGACCCCGTGCTGCCCAGCCCTTCGCTCCGGCGCTTCCTCGACCGCCTCGCTCACCGCCCCGCAGCTCCACTGGCCGGTGACGGCAACCCCCACGACACTGGACCCGTGCGCACCGTCAAAGCGACCGCCCTCACCACGGCCGTGGCCGCCGGCATGGCCATGGCATCCGTCGCCGCCGGCCGGATCGCCAGCGACGCCGCGCTGAGGGCGCCCGCCGGCCGCCCCCTGCCCACCGAACCCCGCCTCACCGTGCACGGCACGGCCGCCGGCCAGATCACGCTCACCCGCGACCTGGCCTCGCTGCGCCCCGGCACCTACGGCCTCGCGGGCGACGGCTCCCACGCGGTCGTCGGCCCCGTCCTGGAGGCGGCCCGGCACGCGGCCGACAGCGTCGTACGCCGCCTGGAACGCGTCACGCACGGCACCCTCGCCCCCGGCGACGCGGTGTGGCTCACCCCGAACCTGTACGTCGGCAATCCGTCCACCGCCCTCGGCCTCGACCACGCCGACATCGACGTGCCCGGCGAACTCGGTGAACTCCCCGCCTGGTTCGTGCCCGGGGCCCGGAACACCTGGGTGATCGCCGTGCACGGCCTCGGCACCACCCGGGAACAGGCCATGAACCTCATGGGCCCCCTGCACGCCCGCCGGGTGCCGGTCCTCGCCCTCTCCTACCGCGGCGACCTCGGCGCCCCGCGCCCGCCGGACGGCCTGAACCACCTCGGCGAGACCGAGTGGCGCGACCTGGACGCCGCGATCCGCTACGCCGTCCGCTACGGCGCCCGCCGGGTCGTCCTGCTCGGCTGGTCCACCGGCGCCACCATGGCCCTGCGCGCCGCCGAGCACTCCGCGGTGCGCGAGCGCATCGCCGGGCTGGTCCTCGACTCCCCGGTGCTCAGCTGGGAGGCCACGCTGCGCGCCCTCGCCCGGGCCCGCCACACCCCGCAGCCCCTGCTGCCGCTCGCCGTGCGGGCCGCGCAGGGCCGGGCCGGGCTGCACGCCGACCGGGTCGCCGAGATCACCGACCCCGACCGGCTCACCGTACCCACCCTGATCTTCCACGGCCCCGACGACCACGTGGCACCCTGGGAGTTCTCCCGCCGCCTCGCCGAGCGCCGCGGCGATCTGGTCGCCCTGCACCCGGTGCGGGGGGCCCCGCACGCGGCGATGTGGAACGCCGACCCGGAGCAGTACCAGGAGCGGCTGCGCCGCTTCATGACCCCGCTGGTGTGACCGTCCCCCGCTCCGGCCCGCCACCCGGTGCGACACATTCCGTTTAAGGCCGTACGGCTGGCCTGATCATGTGTCCTCGCCCCGTACCGAACCCCGTGCCTTGGCCAGCCCCGTCGCCCGCCGTGACATTCCGTTTGGGTTTTCGGACCGTCAACCGGAAGACTGCACCCGTGACGTCCCGTATCCCGCGCGACTCCAGGCTTCGACTCGTCCGACCGCGACCCCTGGCCGCCGCCCCCAGAGCTGTGAACCAGCGGCGCCCGCGCCGCCCCGCACCACGGCCGCCGGAGGGCACCCCCGCCCCCGCTGAACTGGCCGGAATGGCCCGTGCCGGGCTGGCCGGCCCGGTGCGCGTGGCCCGCTGGGCCGACGCCGCTCTCGGTCCCGGCAGCGACGGCGCCACCGCCGACGGCAAGGCCACGCTCTCCGACGCCACCGCGGAACGCGCCGCCGTCGACCTCGGCCTGAGTGCCGCTCAGATCCGCGCCGACTGGGACACGGCCCGCCTCGCCGGACTCGTCGAGGTGCACGGCGACAGCGCGCGCCCCGGCTGGCGGCTGCGCGCCTGGGACCGCGACGACAGTGCCGTACTGCGCGGCTGGGTCGCCCTCTTCGACGCCTGGTCCCTCGCCTCCCCGGAACCCGAGGAGCACGAGCCGGCCGCCGTCGCCGAGGTCGTCTCGGCCATGCCCCAGGTGCTCTCCTTCCTCCAGCTGTCCGCCGGGCCCGTCCCGGTCGAGCAGCTGCTCGACCTCCTGCAGCAGCGGGTCACCGAACTGCGCACCGAGCGCTGCGAGGTGCCCTACGAGACCGGTGCCGCGCAGCCCGCCGAGCCCGGGCCCGCGCGGCCGGCCGTGCCGGGCGCGCGTCGGCCGTCCGAGCCCGGCGTCGCGGGCCCGGCGGCCGGCTCCCCGGGCCCGGTGCGCCTCGTGCCCGGCGTCCCCGAAGACCCCGCACCCGCCGACGACACCTCGCTCGAGCCGCTCCTCGTCTGGGCGCTGCGCGCCCTCGCCGCCGTCGGAGCGCTGACCTACGGCGACGGCCACGCCACCCTCACCCCGCTGGGCAGCTGGGCGGTGTGGGTCAAGCTGGAGCAGATCTGCGTGGCCGCGCAGAGCCCGGCCGGCAACATCGAGCAGTCCGCCGAGGACATGCTCCGCGGCTGCGCCCAGCTCCGGCCCAACGCCGCCCGCGCCGAATACCGCGCCTGGCTCGCCGCCCGCACCGTCGGCGGCGCCGTCACCGAGCTGATCCACGCCGCGCGCGGCGAGGACGCCCTGCTGCGCGGCCTGGCCTTCGAGGCGCTGCGTGTCGTCGGCGCGCCCGCCGAGCCCGACGTACGCGCCGTCGTGGACGAGCCCGCGCTCAGGCCGTACGCCCTGCTGTGGCTCGCCGAGCACGACGGGATCGACCCGGAGGACGCCCACGAGGTCCTCACCCGGGACGAGGCGACCTGGCTGTGGGTGGACACCGCCGCCGCGGTCGCCGACCACGGCGAGTCGCCGATGCTGGTCCGGCATCTGGAGTCCGCGGTGCAGCCCACCGTCCCCCAGCTGCTCGACGAGGTCCGCGCCGTCGGTCACCCGCGCACCGTGCAGGTCCTGGTCGCACTGGCCGCCGCGCATCCCGACCCGGCCCTGGCCAAGGCCGTGCGCCGGGCCGCCTTCCAGGTGCACACCGGGGGATGAGCGGCGCGGGGGCCGCTCAGCCGCCGATCTCCGGGGCGTACGTGCCGAAGCTCCAGATGTTGCCCTCGGCGTCCCGGGCCATGTAGTCCCGCGAGCCGTAGTCCTGGTCGGTCGGGGGCATCAGGATCTCCACGCCGTGCTCCAGGGCCCGCTGGTGGTGGGCGTCGACATCGTCCACGACGACGTACACCCCGGTGGGCCCGGCGTCCTTCATCGCCGCGTCGAAGCGGCCGCCGCGGCCCTTGGAACCGATCATCACCGCGCCGTTGCCCTGGACCAGCTCGGCGTGCATCACCGTGCCGTCCTCCGTCTCGTACACCGACAGCTCGGTGAAGCCGAGGGCCTCCGTCAGCTGCCTGATCGCCGCCTTCGCGTCCGCGTACAACAGCGAGGGATAGATGCTCGGCCGTCCACCGCCCAGCCCTGCCATGCCGATCACTCCTTCCAGCGCCGGTTCTGTGGCGTTCGTTCAGTCTTGCAGCCGCCACTGACAACACCCCGGCGGAACGTGTCGCACCGCCTCATGTCGCCCACCACGCGCGTCGCCGTGCCGGCCGCGACGATCTTCCGGGGAACGGACCGCACACGCGGACGTAGAAAAACCGCTTGCACACCCCCGTTAGACTTCTCCCCATGGCCATTCTCCTCGCGCATTAGACGGCGGGAACGTCCTCAGCCGCCCACCCGCCAATCCCTGTACGCCCTGGAGTCTGTCCGTGATCTCCGCCTCCGGTATCGAGCTGCGCGCCGGTGCCCGCATCCTCATCGAGAACGCCACTTTCCGTGTCGCCAAGGGCGACCGCATCGGCCTCGTCGGGCGCAACGGCGCCGGCAAGACCACGCTCACCAAGTGCCTGGCCGGCGAGGGCATCCCGGCCGCCGGTCAGATCACCCGCTCCGGCGAGGTCGGCTACCTCCCGCAGGACCCCCGCACCGGCGACCTCGACGTCCTCGCCCGGGACCGGATCCTGTCCGCGCGCGGGCTCGACGTACTGATCCGCAAGATGCGCGAGAACGAGCAGCGGATCGCGAACGGCAAGGGCGCCACCCGCGAGAAGGCCCTCAAGCAGTACGAGCGCCAGGAGACCGAGTTCCTCACCAAGGGCGGGTACGCCGCCGAGGCCGAGGCCGCCACCATCGCCGCGGCCCTCAACCTGCCCGACCGCGTCCTCGGCCAGCCGCTGCACACCCTCTCCGGTGGTCAGCGCCGCCGTATCGAGCTGGCCCGCATCCTGTTCTCCGACGCGGACACCCTGCTGCTGGACGAGCCGACCAACCACCTCGACGCGGACTCGATCATCTGGCTGCGCGACTACCTGAAGACCTACCGCGGCGGCTTCATCGTGATCTCCCACGACGTCGACCTCGTCGACACCGTGGTCAACAAGGTGTTCTACCTGGACGCCAACCGGTCCGCGATCGACGTCTACAACATGGGCTGGAAGCTCTACCAGCAGCAGCGCGAGGCCGACGAGAAGCGCCGCAAGCGTGAGCGGGCCAACGCCGAGAAGAAGGCCGCCGCGCTCAACGCCCAGGCCGACAAGATGCGCGCCAAGGCCACCAAGACGGTCGCCGCGCAGAACATGGCCCGCCGCGCCGAGAAGCTGCTCTCCGGCCTCGAAGAGGTCCGGATGTCCGACAAGGTCGCCAAGCTCCGCTTCCCCGAGCCCTCGCCCTGCGGCAAGACGCCGCTGATGGCCGAGGGCCTGTCGAAGTCCTACGGCTCGCTGGAGATCTTCACCGACGTCGACCTGGCCATCGACAAGGGCTCCCGCGTCGTCATCCTCGGTCTCAACGGCGCCGGCAAGACCACCCTGTTGCGCCTCCTCGGCGGCGTCGAGAAGCCGGACACCGGTGAGGTCGTCCCCGGTCACGGTCTCAAGCTCGGGTACTACGCCCAGGAGCACGAGACCCTGGACCCCGACCGCACGGTCCTGGAGAACATGCGCTCGGCCGCCCCCGACATGGACCTGGTCGAGGTCCGCAAGGTGCTGGGCTCGTTCCTGTTCTCCGGCGACGACGTGGACAAGCCGGCCGGTGTCCTCTCCGGCGGGGAGAAGACCCGTCTCGCCCTGGCGACCCTGGTCGTCTCCTCGGCGAACGTGCTCCTCCTCGACGAGCCCACCAACAACCTCGATCCCGCGAGCCGCGAGGAGATCCTCGGCGCCCTGCGCACCTACAAGGGCGCGGTCGTCCTCGTCACGCACGACGAGGGCGCCGTCGAGGCGCTCCAGCCGGAACGGATCATTCTGCTGCCGGACGGCGTCGAGGACCTGTGGGGCTCCGACTACGCGGACCTCGTCGCCCTGGCGTGATCAACTGCGTATGGATCATTCGGCTCATCCGTGATCCATCATCTGTGTGAGATCTCCTCGTATCGCGGTGTGTCGTACACGGATTTCGCGGCCGATCCCTTGCGTGCCAAGGGTTCGGCCGCTTCGCTCCGCTGACCTGGCACTTCGCGAATCCACCCGTTCGGCCCCGTCGACACCACCCGATGGAATCCCGTATTCCGCTTGTGGGGATCCCCTCCTGTCGTCACAACGATGTCTCACGGACCTTGCCGAATGGGTGGCCATCACGCCCAAGAGGGGTGATCATGAGGAGACCAGAGCGCACTTCCCATGAGGAGGCACGGGTGGCCGAGACTCTGAAGAAGGGCAGCCGGGTGACCGGCGCCGCGCGCGACAAGCTCGCGGCAGACCTGAAGAAGAAGTACGACTCCGGTGCGAGCATCCGGGCGCTGGCCGAGGAGACCGGCCGCTCGTATGGCTTCGTACACCGGATGCTCAGCGAGTCGGGCGTCACGCTTCGTGGGCGTGGCGGAGCGACCCGGGGCAAGAAGGCCGCTTCGTCCTGACTCCGGGCGGCCCATCGGCTTCGATGGTGGCCACCCGGTCGGCCTCTTCCCGGGCCCTTGAGGGGCCCGGGCGGACTCCCAGACCGGCCGGGTGGTTACTGTGCAGTCACTTACGCATGCTCACGGCATGCCCGGATGACCGCACCCATCGGAGGCGCCCCATGGCTTCGCCCGCCCAGGACCTCGCTCCTGTACTCGACAAGGACGGCGTACGGCTCACCGTAGACGACGCGCTCGCCACGGTGACGCTGACCAACCCGGCCAAGCGCAACGCGCAGAGCCCCGCCCTGTGGCGTGCGCTCACCGAGGCCGGCCGGCTGCTGCCGGGCTCCGTCCGTGTCGTCGTGCTGCGCGGCGAGGGCAGGTCCTTCTCCGCCGGGCTCGACCGGCAGATGTTCACCCCGGAGGGGATCCCGGGCGAGCCGAACTTCATCGAGCTCGCGCGCCGTGACGACGCCGGGCTCGACGCGAGCATCGCCGAGTTCCAGGAGGCGTTCACCTGGTGGCGGCGGAACGACATCGTGTCCATCGCCGCGGTCCAGGGGCACGCCATCGGGGCCGGCTTCCAGCTCGCGCTCGCGTGCGACCTGCGGGTCGTCGCGGACGACGTGCAGTTCGCCATGCGCGAGACCAGCCTCGGTCTCGTCCCCGACCTGACCGGCACGCACCCGCTGGTCGGGCTGGTCGGGTACGCCCGCGCGCTCGAGATCTGCGCGACCGGACGGTTCGTCGGCGCCGAGGAGTCCGTCGCGTCCGGGCTGGCCAACGTCGCCGTGCCCGGCGGTCAACTGGACGAAACCGTACGGGACCTGGCGGCGGCGCTGCTCGCTGCACCGCGGGACGCGGTCGTCGAGACCAAGGCGTTGCTGCGGGGTGCGGCGGATCGCACGTACGACGAGCAGCGGGCGGCCGAGCGCGCCGCTCAGGCACGCCGGCTCAGGGACTTGGCCGGCGTGGGCGAGTGAACCCTGCGGCCGACGCGGGGCGCACGCTGGCGTGGTCAGCCGACCGCCGTCACCAGCACGGCCACCGTCGGCCGGCCCTCCAGCGCGTCCCGCACGGCCGTGCGGACCTGCCGGGCCACGTCGACGGCCCGGCGGTCGGCGCCGGTCGTCAGCTCCACGCGCACGTGCCGGTGCGGCAGCGCCGCGTCGGCCGTGCGCTCCCGCACGTGAACAGCCCGGCCGAGGCCGCCGAGCGAACCCGTCAGCCCGGTCACGCCGGGCACGGACAGCGCGGCCTCGGCGGCCCTCGCCTCGTCCGGGTCCGTGGCCTCCCGCGCGGGCAGCGGTCGCGGCACCCGCACCTCCGGGACCGGCTCCTCCGAGTCCAGCAGGTCGGTCACCCGTAGATCGACCTCCGTCACCACGAGTCCGAGCCGCTCCGCCGCGGCCGTCGCCAGCGTCAGCCGCAGCCGGGACGCCACCTCCGGCAGCGGTTCGGCGGCCGTCGCCGCGAAGTCCGCCGTCAGCCGCAGCGGCCCCGGCGGCAGCGCGCTCGGGGGAGCCGGCACGACCGGCTCGGGTGCCGCGTCGGGATCGGCGAGCATGAGTCGCAGCGCGTCCAGCCGCAGTCCCGGAACCCCGTCGGACGCCGCCCGTGCCAGCACCGCACGGGCCGCGCCCTCCGTGATCCACACGCCGTCGCGTGGCCCGCCGAGCGGCAGCAGCCTGCCGAGTCCCACCTGGTGCCGTACGACCTGTGTCCACCCGTCCGCCGTCGTCATTCCTCCAGCCTGCCGTATCTCCGGCGCGCTGCCGGGGAACCATGCATACGGTAGATGGAGGACGGTCCAAGGGGACGACGAAAGGGACGTACGGCGATGACCGACATGACGACGACCCCCGAGGGCGACTTCGAACCGCAGGTTTCGACCCGCAAGACCACACGGCGCGGTGGCGGCGATCCGGCCGCCCGCGGACGGACGACCATCGCCGACGGCGTCGTGGAGAAGATCGCGGGTCTCGCGGCCCGGGACGTGGTCGGCGTCCACGCCATGGGCAGCGGCCTGGCCCGCACCTTCGGCGCCGTGCGCGACCGGGTGCCGGGTGGCTCCAAGTCGGTGACACGGGGTGTGAAGGCCGAGGTCGGCGAGGTGCAGACCGCGCTGGACCTGGAGATCGTCGTGGACTACGGCGTCGCGATCGCCGATGTCGCCCACGCCGTGCGGGAGAACGTGATCGACGCGGTGGAACGCATGACCGGCCTCGAGGTCGTCGAGGTCAACATCGCGGTCAGTGATGTGAAGCTGCCCGAGGAAGAGGACGAGGAGCCCGAGCCGCCCCGGATCCAGTGACCCGCCGAAGCCCCGACACCGCACACCCGACGAGCTGAGGAGCGCTGCATGAGCATGGCCGTGGTCGGCATGATCGCCGGGATGGCGCTGGGCTTCGCCGGGTACTTCGGCGGCTTCGGTGCCTTCCTGCTGGTGGCGGCGCTGGGCGCCGTCGGGTTCGTCGTCGGCAGGTTCTCGGAGGGCGACCTGGAACTGGGTGAGTTCTTCCGCACCCGCGACGTCCGGCGCGACCGACGGCGGTGACCCGGTGACCGCCGAGACCGGCGCGGCCCGCCCGCCGTCGGCCCTCGTACCACCGGGCGAGCGCGGCGCCACCCGGATCGCCGACCGGGTCGTGGCGAAGATCGCCGCGCAGGCCGCCCGCGAGGCCGTGCGGCCGCTGCCCGCCGACGCGGCCACCCCGCACGCCACGGTCGTCCTCCTGCACGGGTCGGCCCGCGTGCGCGTTCACCTCGAACTCGGCTACCCCGGCGACATCGGCGCCCACTGCGCCGCCGTGCGCCGTCATGTGGCCGAGCGGGTGAGCGCGTTGGCGGGCATGGAGGTGTCCGAGGTCGCCGTCCAGGTCGAACGGCTGCACCCGGCACCGCACGGGAGGGCGTGATGAGCGAGCCGCCGACGACCACCCCGGCCCTCGGCAAGGACCCCGGCACCACCCCGCCCGCCCCCGCCGAGGGAAGCGGCCGGTTCTGGTCACCGCGCCGCGTCCCGGCCGCCGTGGTCGCGGTCGTGCTGCTGGGCGGCGCCGGCCTGCTGCTGTACGACATCGCCGCGGTGCGCGCCCACCACCCCGCGATGCAGTGGCGCCGCGCACTCGCCCGGCAACTGGCCGAACGGCCCCTGGACGACATCTGGGTGCTCACCGGCGCGGCCGTCGCCGTCGCGCTCGGCGTGTGGCTGATCGCCCTCGCGGTCACGCCCGGTCTGCGCGGGCTGCTGCCCATGCGGCGCCCGCACCCCGACCTGCGCGCCGCGCTCCGGCGCGAGGCGGCGGCGCTCCTGCTGCGCGACCGGGCCGTCGACGTCACCGGGGTCCGTTCGGTCCGGGTGCGGATGCGCCGCAGGCGGGTCGAGGTCCGCGCCGTCTCGCACTTCCGTGAGCTCGACGACGTACGCGCCGACCTGCGGAACGTCCTCACGGACGCGATCGAGGGCCTCGGCCTGGCCCGCCCGCCCGCGCTGTCCCTCCGTGTGACACGGCCCGGACGGAAGGGGTGACGTCGATGCGCAGGGGTGTCCTCCACCGCGTCCTGCTGGCCCTCGCCGGCCTGGTCCTGCTCGTGCTCGGCGGCGCGGTGCTGGCCGTCGGCCTGGGCGCGCCGCCGCCGTCCTGGTGGATCCACACCGGCCCGCACGACGTGCTGCTGACCCAGGCCGAACGCACCCACTGGCGGGGCGCGAACTGGTGGTGGGCCACGGTCCTCGCGGCCCTGGCCGTCGTCGTCCTGCTCGCGCTGTGGTGGCTCACCACCGTGCTGCGCCGCCGCCGGCTGACCGACCTCGTGATCGACACCGGCGACGGCGAGTCCGCCCTCCTGCGCGGCCGGGCCCTGGAAGCGGCGCTGGCCCAGGACGCCGTGCGGCAGGAGGGCGTGGCCCACGCGGAGGTCTTCCTGCGGGGCAGCCGTACGGCACCGGCGGCAAGGGTCTGGCTCCAGTTGGAGCCGGGCGTGGACCCGGCGAAGGCGCTGCACGGGTTCACCACCCGGGCCCTGGCCGACGCGCGCCGGTCGGCGGGCCTGGCGTCGCTGCGGACGGAGGTACGCCTGAGCACCGTCAGGCACCGTGCGGAAAGGGTGACTTGAGCGCTCGTCCGGGGCCGGCCCTCAGAACCCGTGCCGCATGCCCCCGTCCACCGGCAGCATGACGCCGCTCAGATAGGACGCGGCCGGAGACAGCAGGAACGCCGCGACCTTCCCGAACTCCTCCGGCGCCCCGTACCTGCGCAACGGGATCCGGGACTCGTTCGCGGCCCGGGTGGCCTCGGGGTCCGCGGACAGACCGTCCAGCTCCCGCACGCGATCGGTGTCGATCCGTGCCGGCAGCAGCCCCAGCACCCGGATCCCGCCCGGCCCCAGCTCGTCCGCGAGGGACTTGGCGAACCCGGCGAGTCCGGGCCGCAGTCCGTTGGAGATGGTCAGCCCCGGAATCGGCTCGTGCACCGACCCGGACAGCACGAAGCCGATGACCCCGCCCGGCTCCAGCTCGGCCGCCGCCGCCCGCGCGAGCCGTACCGCACCGAGGAACACCGACTCGAACGCGTCGCGCCACTGCTCGTCGGTGTTGTCCGCGACGAACCCCGGCGCCGGACCGCCCACGCTCACCAGCACGCCGTCGAACGCGCCGAAGTGCTCACGGGCGGCCGCGATCAGCCGCTCCGGCGCCTCGGGGTCGGCGTTGTCCATGGCCACGCCCACCGCGTTCGGGCCCAGTTCGGCGGCGGCCTCGGCCACCCGCTTCCCGTCCCGGCCGCTGATCACGACCCTCGCCCCGTCGGCGACGAGTTCCCGCGCGGCGGCGTTGCCGAGCCCGCGGGTCGCCCCGGTGACGACGTACACCCGGTCCTTCAGTCCAAGATCCATGGCCCCTATCCTGCCTGGTCGTCCCCGAAGAGCGTGAGGGCGGTGTTCACCAGCCCGATGTGACTGAAGGCCTGCGGGAAGTTGCCCAGGTGGCAGCCGTCGACCGGGTCGTACTCCTCGGCCAGCAGGCCCACGTCGTTGGCCAGGCCCACCAGGCGGTCGAACAGCTCCCGCGCCTCCTCCTTCCGGCCGGTCATGTACAGGGCGTCGGCCAGCCAGAAGGAGCAGGCCAGGAAGGCGCCCTCGCCGCCCGGCAGCCCGTCGATCACCGAGTCCTCGGTGTCGTAGCGGCGCAGGAAGCCGCCGTGCCCGAGGTCGTCGCGGATCGCGTCGACCGTGCCGACGACCCGCGGGTCCTTCGGCGGCAGGAAGCCGACGCGCGGGATGAGCAGCAGCGACGCGTCGAGTTCACGGGAGCCGTAGTACTGGGTGAAGGTGTTGCGCTCGGGGTCGTACCCTTTCTCGCACACCTCCTGGTGGACCTCGTCGCGGAGCCTGCGCCAGCCCTCCAGGTCACCGTCGAGGTCCTCGTACCGCTCCAGCGTCTTCACGGCCCGGTCGGCGGCCACCCACACCATCACCTTGGAGTGCACGAACTGCTGCCTGCCGCCGCGCACTTCCCACAGGCCCTCGTCCGGCTGCCGCCACGCCGACTCCACGAAATGCATCAGCGAGCGCTGCATCGCCCACATGTGCGGCCGCGCGGACAGGCCCGAGTCGCGCGCCAGCGCGAGCGAGTCCATCACCTCGCCGTACACGTCGAGCTGGAGCTGGTCCACGGCGCCGTTGCCGATGCGTACGGGGGTGGAGCCGGAGAAGCCGGGCAGCCAGGGCAACTCGGTCTCCGGCAGCCGTCGCTCGCCCGCGACGCCGTACATGATCCGCAGGTCTTCCGGGTTGCCCGCGACCGCGCGCAGCAGCCAGTCGCGCCAGGCGGAGGCCTCGTCGTGGTAGCCCGCGGTGAGCAGGGCGCCGAGGGTGAGGGTGGAGTCGCGCAGCCAGCAGTAGCGGTAGTCCCAGTTGCGCACGCCGCCCGGCTGCTCCGGCAGGGAGGTGGTGGCCGCGGCGACGATCCCGCCGGTGGGGGCGTAGGTGAGGGCCTTGAGAGTGATCAGGGAGCGGACGACCGCGTCCCGGTAGGGGCCGTGGTAGCGGCACTGCCGGGCCCACCGCCGCCAGTCCTCGACGCTGCTCTCCAGGGACTCGCACGGGTCGTTGAGCGGCGGCCGGCGCTCGTGCGACGGGTGCCAGGTGAGCACGAACGCGACCCGGTCGCCCTCGGTGACGGTGAACTCCGAGTGGGTGCCGAAGTCCTCGCCCCAGGTGCGCACGGCCGGCTCGGCGCGCAGCCAGACCGAGTCCGGCCCCGCGACCGCCACCCGGTGCCCGTCCGAGCGCCGCACCCACGGCACGATCGAGCCGTAGTCGAAGCGCAGGCGCAGGGTGCTGCGGACGGTGACCCGGCCGCCGACTCCTTCGACGATGCGTACGACGTCGGGGGTGCGGTCGCGCTGCGGCATCAGGTCGGTGACGCGGACCGTGCCGTCCGGGGTCTCCCACTCGGTGTCCAGGACGAGGGTGTCGGTCCGGTAGGCGCGGCGCGTGCAGGTGCCGGCGCCCTCCGGGGCGATCCGCCAGAAGCCGTGGTCATCGCCGCCCAGCAGCCGGGCGAAGCAGGCGCCGGAGTCGAAGCGGGGCAGGCACAGCCAGTCGATCGAGCCGTCCTTGCCGACCAGCGCGGCGGTCTGCTCGTCACCGATGAGAGCGTAGTCCTCGATGCGCGCGTTCACGGGATCCGGCTTCCCGGCGGACCAAGGGGCCAATCAGGTGGTGCGCCGGGGGAGTGACGCGCCCGTCCGCGTGGTCAGACGGCGGCCGGTTCCGTCTCCTCCGGCTTGGGCTCCGCCGCGGCCTCCTCCTGGTCGCGGATCTCCCGCCGGACCAGGAACCACCAGCCGACCGGGACACCCGCGGCGAACAGCCACCACTGGATCATGTAGGCGTAGTTCAGCGGGGCGTCCTCGCTGCCGGGGTCGGAGATCTGCTCCGGGGAGCCGCCCCTGGGCGTGGGTGCCGTCTGTTCGACGTAGCCGCCGAGCACCTGCGCACCGAGCCGGTGCGCCTCCGCCGTGCTGTTGATCAGCATGACCTGCCGGTCGGGGAGGCCCCGGACGTTCTTGATGCCACTCGCCGCGGTCGTCTCGTCGACCATCAGCCGTCCGGTGACGGTGGTCCGGCCGGACGGCGGGGCGGGGATCTTCGGGAAGGCGGTCTGTGCCCCGTCGGCGGGGATCCACCCGCGGTTGACCAGCAGCACCCTGCCGTCCGTGAGGACGAACGGGGTCAGTACGTGGAAGCCGACCTCGTTGTCGGAGTTGGTCCGGCGCCGGACCACTTCCTCCCTGGCGGTGTCGAAGGTGCCGGTCGCGGTGACCGTGCGGTACCGCTCGGTGCGGGTCACGGCGTGCCCCGGTGAGGTCAGCCTCTCGACCGGGACCGGCTTGGCGTGCAGCGCCGAGGAGACCAGGTTGTTGCGCGCGGTGCGCTCCTCGTAGCGGTGCTTCTGCCAGAAACCCAGCTTGATCATCGTCGGGATCAGCGCGATCGCGACGAGGGTGAGGATGACCCACTGCAGGGACAACAGGAAGCGGTAGCGGTGCACCCCACGACGGTACCTCCGCGCCATGGGGTGCATTCAGGCGGGTACCGGGTCACACCCGGTCGACGATTCCGACCTTTCCCTCGGCGCGGGCGCAGTGCGCCCCGCAGTACCACTTGCCGTCGGCCTCCACCCCCTGGCCGATGATCTGCACCCGGCAGTGCTCGCAGATGGGGGCCATGCGGTGGATCGCACAGGAGAAGCAGTCGAAGACGTGTACCGAGCCCTGTGCGTGGACCTCGAAGGACATTCCGTAGTCATTGCCGCAGACTTCACATTTCGCCATGCGCCACAGGGTGAGCCGTCGCCGGGGCCAGGGCGAGCCCGTTCCGGGTGAGTCGTGTGCCGATCACTCATTCGTACGATCACTCTTCGGCGGGCTCGACATCGCGCAGCAGTTGCCCGAACGCGGCCTCGTCGACGACCGGTGTGCCGAACTGCCGCGCCTTGGCCACCTTCGACGTGCCCGAGTCGGGGTCGTTGGTCACCAGCAGGCTGGTCAGCCGGGAGATGCTGGACGCCACGTGCAGTCCGGCCTCGGTGGCCCGGTCCTCCAAGAGCTCACGGTCGACCGAGGTGTCCCCGGAGAAGGCCACCCGCATGCCCTGTTTGAGGCGTTTGCCGTCCTCGTACCGCCCAGGGTTGGGATAGGGGCATGCGGGCCTTTTGCGGGAGGGGCGCCAACCGCCCGTGCGGTAGCCGCCGTAGCCGCCGGACGACTGCCGCGGCACCGGACGGTCCGACCACTCCGTCAGCGGCCGGCACTCCAGCAGCGGCAGCCGCACGCCGCCCGCCGCCGCGGCCCGCAGACTGGGCCGGAACGCCTCCGCCAGCACGCGCGCGTCGTCCAGCGCGTGGTGCGCCCGCTGCTGTACGACCCCGTAGTGCGCCGCCAGCGACTCCAGCTTGAAGTTGGGCAGCGGCAGGCCCAGCTCCTTCGACAGCGCGATGGTGCACAGCCGCTGACGCACCGGCGCCTCCCGCTTCGCGCGCGCGTACTCCCGCGCGATCATCTGCCAGTCGAAGACGGCGTTGTGCGCGACCAGCACCCGGCCGTCCAGCCGGGCCGCGAACTCCTCGGCGACGTCCGTGAAGAGCGGCGCCCCTTCGAGCACCTCGCTCGTCAGGCCGTGTATCCACACGGGTCCCGGATCCCGCTCCGGGTTGACCAGCGTGTACCAGTGGTCCTCGACCTCGCCGCGCTCGTCCAGCCGGTAGACGGCGGCCGAGATGATCCGGTCGTCCCGGGCCAGGCCGGTGGTCTCCACGTCAACGACCGCGTATCCCTTCGGATACGCGGCCGGCCACTGGGTGGGGGAGGACACTGCGGTCGCACGGTCTTCGAGCATGGTCACTGAGGATACGGGCCACGACTGACACTCCTGACCTTCAGGGCGGTCCACGGACCGCCGGACTGCTCGGCCGCTCGAACCCCGCACGCGCGTGCGCTCGTATCCGTGCCTCTCAGCCGCCCGGGCCGGACCGCCGCGAGGGTGAGCGGTCCGCCGGCGCCAGCAGGGCCCGCACCAGCGCTCGTACGGCCGTCTCGAACAGCCGGTCGCTGTCCACCGGTCGGGCCAGCGCGCGCGCCAGCGCGGGGTCGCCCCCGGCGCTCTCGGCACTCCACAGCTCCTGCTCGCCGGGGTGCTGTGCCGGGGCCCGCTCGCGATTGCGTTCCACCAGCACATGCCCGACGACCTGGAACTGCACGGCCCGTACGAACTCGGCGGCCCTGATGCCGCGCAGCCCGGCGGCGTGCGCCTCGCCCACGAGGACCCGCTGGGCGGGCAGGAACATCCGCTCGGTCAGCCCCCGCTCGTGCACCAGCGCCACCAGATGCGGATGGCCGCGCAGTTGCCGGCGCAGGGCGTGCGCCACGCCGACCACGCGCTCCTCGGGTGTGACCCCGGACGGGCGGATCTCACCGAGCTCGGCCACGGTCCGCTCCACGAGGGCGTCGAGCAGCGCCTCACGGCCGCCGACGTGCCAGTAGATCGACGTCACGGCGGTGCCCAGCTCCGCGGCGAGCCCCCGCATGGTGAGCGCGTCCGGCCCGTGCCGCTTCACGAGTCCGGCGGCCGCGTCCAGCACGGCCTCCCGGGTCAGCGCGCTTCTCGTGCCGCTCGTCATGATCCCCCCGACTCCCGTCCGCACGCGTGCCTTTACCCCGCACGGAGACTGCTGTAACTGTGTTACAGGTGACGGTCCGTCAGGAGAAGGGCGGTACGGCGTATGGCACGCGTACGGTACGGAGCACGGACCGAGCGGGAGATCGCCGCCACGCGCACCGCGAGCGCGCGGATTCCCGGCGTCTGGTCCACCGGGGTGGTGGCCGTCTGGGAGACCGACCCGGACGCGGTCGCCGCGGTCCTGCCCCCACCGCTGAAGCCCACCGGCAGTCCGCTCGTCCGGGTGAACATCAGCAAGGTCGACCTGCCCGGATACCCGCTCGGCGCGGGCTCGTTCGCGGTCGCCGCCGCGCACGGCACGGTCGAGGGCTGGTACCCGCTGGTCATGCCGATGACCCACGAGCGCGCCCTCACCGGCGGACGCGAGGTGTTCGGCGAGCCGAAGAAGCTCGGCGAGGTGACGGTCGAGCGCGACGGCCCCGGCGTGCACGCGGCCCTGGCCCGGCACGGCGTCGCGTTCGTCGAGGTGCGCGGCACGGTGAGCGGGGAGCTGCCCGTGCCCGAGCCCGCCCGCAGGACCGACTTCTACTTCAAGTTCCTCCCCGCCGTGGACGGTTCCGGCTTCGACACCGGCCCGGTGCTGGTGCACTGCGTGCGCCACGAGGAGGTGCGCCGGCTGGAGCGGGTCGCCGGGGAGGTCGTCCTGCGCGAGTCGGCGTACGACCCCGTGGCCGACCTTCCGGTGCTGCGGCTGCGTGAGATCACCGTCGGCGAGAAGACCAGCGACCAGAGCGGCCGGGTCGTCGAACAGGTCGACGCGCGGGCCCTGTTGCCCTACCTCCACCAGCGCTACGACGATCCGCTGCAGATCCTCGACGCGCCGCCCGAGGGGAGCGCCTGATGGACCTCGGAGCCGGGCAGGTCGCCGTCGTCACGGGCGCCGCGAGCGGGATCGGGCTCGCGATGGCCCGGCGGTTCGCCGCCGAGGGGCTGAAGGTGGTCCTCGCCGACGTGGAGGAGGCCGCGCTCGGCAAGGCGGCGGCCGCCCTGCGCGCCGAGGGCGCCGACGTGCACGCGCGCGTGGTCGACGTCGGCGAACGCGCCCAGGTCGTGGAGCTGGCCCGGGCGGCGTACGACACCTACGGCGCCGTGCACGTCCTGTGCAACAACGCCGGCGTCGGCTCGGGCGCCGAGGGCCGGATGTGGGAGCACGACCCCAACGACTGGCGGTGGGCCTTCGCCGTCAATGTGTGGGGGGTCTTCCACGGCGTCCAGGCGTTCGTGCCCAGAATGATCGAGTCGGGTCAGCCCGGTCATGTCGTCAACACGTCCTCCGGCGACGGCGGCATCGCACCCCTCCCGACCGCCTCCGTGTACGCGGTCACCAAGGCGGCCGTCGTCACCCTGACCGAGTCCCTGTACGCCCACCTGAAGGCCGAGCACACGCGCGTGGGCGCCTCCGTGCTCTTCCCCGGCCCCCACATGCTGCGCACCGGCCTGTGGGAGTCGCACCGCAACCGACCCGCCCGCTACGCCAAACAGCGCCCGCGCACGACCCCGTACCGCAGCCTCGGCCAGTGGGAGGCGGCGATGCGCGCGGCCGGCGAGGAGGTCCGCTTCACGCCCGTCGAGGAGGTCGCCGAGCTGGTGGTGGACGGCATCCGCGCCGACCGCTTCTGGCTGCTGCCCGCGAGCGAGCACAGCGACGCCCAGATCCGCGCCCGGGCGCGGTCGATGCTGGACCGGGCGAACCCGTCGTACCTCGAAAGCTTCGTCCTGGACTGAGAGGGGGCCGTGATGAGCACCGACGACCCGTACCTGATCATCTCCTCCGACTGTCACGCCGGGCTGCCCACCGAGGAGTACCGGCCCTATCTGGAGTCCCGTTTCCACCGGGACTTCGACGAGTTCCTCGCGGGCCGTGACCGGCGCCGCGAGGAGATGACCCGGCTCGGCATCCGCAACGAGGCGTTCGCCGACCGGTGGTTCCGGGACAACGAGGAGGGCCTGCGCGGCGGCTGGGAATCCGCACAGCGCCTGAAGGAGCTGGACGGGGACGGCGTGGCCGCCGAGGTGGTCTTCCCCGACGCGGACGCCGTCGACAGCCGTACCGCGGCCCCCTTCGGTGTCGGCCTCGGCCTGTCCGGCGACCAGGACCCGGAACTCGGCATGGCGGGCGCGCGGGCGCACAACCGCTGGCTCGCCGAGTTCGTCTCCGAACACCCCGAACGGCACTGCGGAGTGGCCCTGCTGCCGGTCACCGGAGAGGTGTCCGAGGTCGTCGCCGAGGTCCACCGGGCCCGCGAGTCCGGTCTCGGCGCCCTGATGATCCCGGCGATGTGGGCCGGCAAGGAGCCGTACCACGACCGCCGTTACGACCCCGTGTGGGCGGCCGCCGCCGAGTGCCGCATGCCCGTGCTCACCCACTCCGGCGCCGCCCCGCGCGAGGAGTACGGCGACCACCTCGGCATCTATGTGAGCGAGGTGACCTGGTGGCCGGCCCGGCCGCTGTGGTTCCTGCTGTGGTCCGGCGTTTTCGAACGCCATCCGGGCCTGCGCTTCGGGGTCGCCGAGTCCGGGTGCTGGTGGCTGCCGAACCTGCTGTGGTTCATGGACCGCCTGTACCTCGGCGCGCACGGCGGCAAGAAGCTCTCCCCGTTCGAGGAGCTGAAACGCCCGCCGCACGAGTACCTCGACCGGCAGGTGTTCGTCTGCGCCACCAACACCAAGCGGCGCGAGCTGGCCCAGCGCTACGAGATCGGCGTCGACAACATCCTCTGGGGCAGCGACTTCCCGCACCCCGAGGGCACCTGGCCCGACACGCGCGCATGGCTGCGCCGCACCTTCCACGACATCCCCGTCACCGAGACCCGCCGCATGCTCGGCCTCGCCGCCGCCGAGGTCTTCGGCTTCGACGTCGACGAACTGGCGCCGCTGGCCCGCCGCATCGGCCCGACCCCGGCCGACCTCGGCCAGCCGGACGACCAGCCGGCCGTCGAGGCGTCCTGGGCCCGTTCCCGCGAGACGGGCCGGCACTGGCTGACGGACAACGACTTCCCGGTACTGGGGAGGGTCCGGTGAACGACGACCGCTACACGGTGATCTCCGCCGACTGCCACGCCGGCGCCGACCTCCTCGACTACAAGCCGTACCTGGAGAAGCGGTACCACGACGACTTCGACGCCTGGGCCGCCACCTACGTCAATCCCCACGAGGACCTGCTCTCCGACTCCGCCGACCGGAACTGGAACTCCGAGCGGCGCCTCGCGGAGCTGGAGGCGGACGGGATCGTGGCGGAGGTGATCTTCCCGAACACCATCCCGCCGTTCTTCCCGTCGGGCTCCCTCATGGCCCCGCCACCCGGCCCCGAGGACTTCGCGCGCCGCTGGGCCGGGCTGCGCGCCCACAACCGCTGGCTCGCGGACTTCTGCGCGGCCGCGCCGGGCCGCCGGGCGGGCGTCTTCCAGATCCTGCTCGGCGACGTCGAGGAGGCCGTCGAGGAGATCCGGTGGGCCGCCTCGGCGGGCCTGAAGGGCGGTCTGATGCTGCCCGGCACCCCGCCCGGCTCCGGGCTGCCCGAGCTGTACTCGCGGACGTACGACCCGGTCTGGGCCGCGTGCGCGGAGCTGGGCCTGCCCGTGAACCACCACGCCGGCTCGGCCTCCCCGCCGCTCGGTGAGGAACCGGCCGCACGCGCGGTGTTCATGGTGGAGACGACCTGGTTCTCCCACCGCGCCCTGTGGCACCTGGTGTTCGGCGGTGCCTTCCGCCGTCACCCGGAGCTGAGACTGGTCCTGACCGAACAGGGCTCGGGCTGGATTCCCGGCGTGCTCGGCATGCTGGACTACTACCACGGCCGTCTGGTCGCGGCCGCCTCGCGGGCCGACACCGCCGAGGCGAAGTTCGGCGTCGGCCTGGCCGACGGCATGGGCGCGCCGCCCTCGCAGGTGTGGCGGGACAACTGCTTCGTGGGAGCCAGTTTCATGCGCCCGCACGAGGTGCCGCTGCGGGACCGCATCGGCGTCGACAAGATCATGTGGGGCAGCGACTACCCGCACGACGAGGGCACGCATCCCCACACCCGCGAGGCCCTGCGGTTCGCCTACGCGGGCGTTCCGCGTGCGGAGGTCGCGGCCATGCTCGGCGGCAACGCGGCCCGCGTCTACGGCTTCGACCTCGCCGTCCTCGACCCCGTCGCGGCGAAGGTGGGGCCCGCGGTGACCGAGGTCGCCGAGCCGCTGACCGAACCCCCGGCGGACGCGACCAGTCCGGTGTTCGCCCGGGGCGCCTCGCTCCGGGTCTGGTGACGGCGGGCGGACCGGCCGGTGAGCGTCGGTGTGGCAGCGGCGGCCCCGGGGGTGGGATCCTCCCTGCTGTGACGCAACCCACCCACGACGAGGCCCACGGGGGTGCGCTCGGCTCGCGGCTGAACTGGCTGCGGGCCGCCGTGCTCGGCGCGAACGACGGCATCGTCTCCACCGCGGGAATCGTCGTCGGTGTGGCCGGCGCGACCCAGAGCCGGTCCGCCCTGCTCACCGCCGGGCTGGCCGGCCTGCTCGCCGGGTCGATGTCCATGGCGGCGGGCGAGTACGTCTCCGTCTCCACCCAGCGGGACTCCGAGATGGCGGCGCTGGCCGTGGAGAAGCGGGAACTGCGGGAGCAGCCGGAGGCCGAGCTGCGGGAGCTGACCGCGCTGCTCCAGGAGCGCGGCCTGTCCCGCGAGGTGGCCCGCGAGGCCGCCGAACAGCTCACCGCGCGGGACCCGCTGCAGGCGCACGCGCGCGTGGAGCTCGGCATCGACCCGAACGAACTGACCAACCCCTTGCACGCGGCCTGGGCGAGCTTCCTCGCCTTCACGGTGGGCGCGCTGCTGCCGCTGCTGGCCATCGTGCTGCCCCCGGCCGGCCTGCGGCTCGGTGTCACCGTCGGCTCCGTGCTGGCGGCGCTCGTCCTCACCGGATGGACCAGCGCCCGGCTCGGCGCGGCGGACCCGGGGCGGGCGGTACTGCGCAACGTGGTGGGCGGGGCGCTGGCGATGGCGGTCACCTATGCGGCGGGCCGCCTGCTGGGCGCGGCGGGCGTCTGACCCGCGCGGGGACCTGGGCGGCAAGGGGAGCCGGCGGTGCCGAAGGGGCACCGCCCGCACGCTCCTGCCCTCGGCGCGCGGTCCGCGCGGGCGGCGGCGTACCGTGAGGCTGCGCTCGACCACCCCCAGAGCGGCACCGTACGACCCCGCACGAGAAGGATCCTCGCCATGCGCGCCACCACCATCCACGCCCCGTACGACATGCGCGTGGAGGACGTGCCCGACCCCGTGGTGGGGGTGCCCACCGACGCCGTGGTGCGCGTGCTGCGTGCCTGCATCTGCGGCAGCGACCTGTGGGCCTACCGCGGCGAGGCGGCCCGGCAGCCGGGCCAGCGCATCGGGCACGAGTTCCTCGGCGTCGTCGAGGAGACCGGCTCCGAGGTGGCCACCGTCCGGCGCGGTGACCTGGTGGTGGCGCCGTTCATGTGGTCCGACGGCGTCTGCGACTACTGCCGCGAGGGCCTGACGACGTCCTGCGAGCACGGCGGTTTCTGGGGCTCCGTCGGCTTCGACGGCGGCCAGGGCGAGGCCGTGCGCGTGCCCTTCGCCGACGGCACCCTCGTCCGGCTGCCGAAGGACGCGGCCTCCGACGACCACCTGCTCTCCGCCCTGCTGACCCTCTCCGACGTCCTCGGCACCGGCCACCACGCGGCCCTCGGCGCGGGCGCCCGCCCCGGCGCCACGGTCGCTGTCGTCGGTGACGGCGCGGTCGGCCTGTGCGCCGTCCTCGCCGCCAAGCGGCTCGGCGCCGAGCGGATCATCGCGCTCGGTCGGCACGAGGTCCGCACCGACATCGCGTGCCGCTTCGGGGCCACGGACGTCGTCGCCGAGCGCGGGGACGCGGCCGTGGAGGCCGTCCGTGCGCTCACCCGCGGCCAGGGCGCGCACGCCGTGGTGGAGGCCGTCGGTACGGAACAGTCGATGCGGACGGCCGTCGGCATCACCCGTGACGGCGGCGCGATCGGTTTCGTGGGCGTGCCGCACGGCAGCGGCACCGGCCTCGACCTCGGCGTCATGTTCGACCACAACATCGCCCTGCGCGGCGGCGTCGCCCCGGTCCGCGCCTACATCCCCGACCTGCTCCCCGACGTCCTGAACGGCACGATCGACCCCTCCCCGGTGTTCGACATGACCGTCGGCATCGAGGGCGTGCCCGAGGGCTACAAGGCCATGGACGAGCGCACCGCCCTGAAGGTGCTCGTCACCAACGACCGATAGCCGGTCACGACCAGCGGATCGGCAACGGCAGCGCCGTCAGCAGCCCCGACACCGCGACGACCGCGCCCAGCGCGACCACCTCGGCCCGCGCGGGCACGGACGCGGTCAGCGGGTCGGCCGCGCGGCGCAGCCGGATCCGCGCCCACAGGGCGAGCAGCGCGACGGCGGCGACCAGGACCACCTTGGCCACCAGGGTGCGTCCGTACGCCGTCGTCGTCAGCTGCTCCAGGACCGTGGCCGGCGGCATGCGGCGCAGCGCACTGCCCACGCCCGTCGCGGTGACGGCCGCGAGCAGGACGGCCGCCACGCGCGCGTAGCGGCCGAGGAGCGCGGCCCCGGCCGGGCCGCGGCGCCACAGCCGGATCATCCGCAGGGTGTGCAGCAGGCCACCGGTCCACAGGGCCGCACACGTCAGGTGCACCGACGTCAGAGCGGAGCCGAGCAGCGGGCTCTGCTCGGTCGTGGGGTGGGCGCGCAGCGCCTCCGCCGCCACCACCGCGGCCAGCGGCCACACCTGTGCCGCCTTCCGCCGGGAGCACGCGCACAGGGCCGCCGCCAGAAAGGCGTTGACCTCCAGCAGGGCCACCTTGCCCTCGCGCGAGCCGTACAGGCCGCCGACGTCGATCTGGCCGGGACTGTGCGGGACCAGATCGCCGGCCGACACCACCGAGGCGAGCGCCAGCGCGGCCACGAGACCGGCGGCCGTGGTGAACGGGGCCCAGCTGCGCGGCCGTTCGGGCGGGACGCCGGGCAGACGGCGGGCGAGCCGGTGCACGAACAGCTCGCCGAGGGGCACGCTCAGGGCGGCGAACAGCACCGCGCGCAGCAGCCCGATGCCGCCGGTCCCCGGCGCGGCGGCCTCCCCGGTGCCGTGCAGCGCCGCCGACGGCCCGAGCAGGGGGATCAAGGCACCCGGCGCCACCAGGGCCAGCAGGGCGACGGCCCGTCCGGCGCCCGAGCGCCGGACGGGGCCCTCTTCGTCGGTCGCCTCGGCGGCCGGTCGTAACGAGCTCACCCCGTGATCTTCGCCAGCCGCCGCAGAACCGGGCAAGTCCCGGAAAACAACTGGCAGTACGGAATTCCACGGACACGTACGTTTCCGGCCGCCCCGGCGCTCACCGCCAGCGGGCGCCGTCCGACCCCCACGGCACCGGGGGCCGCGCCCAGTCGGCGGGGCCGCCCGCGAAGGACACCGGTGGCAGCGCGTGCCGCAGCCGGCCCAGCGGACCGTCCGTCTCCGCCAGCCAGGCGTCCGGGCCCGCGTACGGCGCACCCGCGGCCGCGGTCGGCCGGATCCCGTCGGTGAGCCAGTGCGCGGTCCGGGCCAGCGCCAGCCGCACCCACCGGCCGCCCCCGTCGTACGACTGCTCGGTCAGCGCCCGCAGCACGGCCGCCGCCAGGAGGTAGCCGGTGCCGTGGTCCAGGGCCTGCGCGGGCAGCGCGCCGGGCTCCCCGGCCGAGCCCTCGGTCGCCGCGATGCCGGTCGCGACCTGCACCAGGCTGTCGAAGCCGCGCCGCCCGGCCCAGGGACCGTACGCCCCCCAGGCCGAGACCTGCGCCACCACCAGCCCGGGCCGGCGCGCGAACAGCGCCTCGGGGGAGAGCCCGAACCGGTCGAGGGCGCCCGGCCGGTAGCCGGTGACGACGACGTCGGCCGAGGCCAGCAACTCCTCGAAGGTGTCGCGGTCGGTGCCCAGGTCGAGCGTGGCGGACCGTTTCCCGAAGCCCGTGTCGGCGTGCTGGTCGGGCAGTTCGGGCAGCCAGGGGGCGTCCAGGCGGAGCACGTCCGCGCCGAGCAGGGCGAGGGTGCGGGTGGCGACCGGGCCGGCCAGGACCCGGGTCAGGTCCAGCACGCGCAGCCCGGCGGCGGGCAGCAGGGGAGCGGCCGACGGATCCAGCGGTGCGAGTGCGCGCGCGGGTGCCGCGGTGGCCCGCTCGCGCTCGACGAGGGGCCGGGCGGCCACCTCGGCGGCCTGCTCGTGCGCCTGCCACTCCTTCGGGGTGCGCAGGGCCACGGTGAGACCGCCGCCGGCATGGACCGCGTCCTCGGCCTCCAGCGCGGACAGTCCGGCGAACCGGGCGGCCACCGCCTCCACCGAGGCGTCCGCCGGCAGGCCCAGCGCGCCGAGCAACCGGGCCCGGTGATGCGGGTAGTTGGCGTGGGTGCGCACCCAGCCGTCGGCCGTCCGCCAGAACCGCGACAGCGGCGCGAAGGAAACCGGAGCCCGCCCGTCGACCAGCAGGTTCCGTTCGCTGTGGAAGGCGGCCGCCACGGCGCCGTCGTCGACCCGGACGCCGGGCACCTCGGCGCGGCCCGCCCGGCGGGCCGCGAGTTCCGCGGCGGCCAGCGCGCAGGCGCCGACACAGGCACGGGCGAGCTCCTGTACGGGAAGGCGCGCCTGGAGCGCGCCCTCCCGCACCACGGTGGTGAGCCGCGTGAGACGGGCGGGATCGCCGCCCAGAGCGGACCACGCGAACTTGATAGCAGTCATGACTGCACTATGCAGTATTGACTGAATCAAGATATGGAGGAGCCGCCTCTACCCGGTCACCGCGGCCAGCGCGTCCGCCGTGCCGAAGCCGTAGAAGCCGTTGTAGTTCCTCGCCCCCTCGCACACCGCGTCGACCTTGCCGTCACCGTTGATGTCGTACGGGTCCGTGCACGGCGTGGCGTGGGCCTCCGCGTACAGCAGCGCCTTGACGAGCGAGGCCGGAGCGTGCGGATGGGTTGACTTGATCAACGCGGCGACGCCGACGACGTGCGGCGTCGCCATCGACGTACCGGCCATGTAGCCCCACTTGCCGCCCGGCAGCGGGCCCAGGATGAGACCGCTGGTCGCCGGGGGCTCCGGCTTCTGGTAGGCGGTCGAGTCGCCGCCGGGTGCGGCGATGTCGATCACACCGAGGCCGTAGTTGGAGAAGGACGACTTCAGGCCCTTCGCGCCGGTCGCCGCGACCGTCACGACACCCGGCAGCTGGGTCGGTATGTCGTAGCAGGTGTGCGGGTCGATCACGCGGTCCGACGGGGTGCCGTCGTTGGGGGAGACCGGGTCGGTGATCGAATGGGACGCGAGGTCGTAGTTCTCGTTGCCCGCCGCCGCGACGTTGACCGTGCCCTTCTTCTCCGCGTACCGCGAGGCCCGGGTGATGGCGTCCACCAGCGCCTTCTGGTCCGGGTCGGTGGTGCAGTTGAAGTACCACGGGTCGGTGTAATAGCTGTTGTTGGTCACGTCGACGTGGTGCTCGGCCGCCCACACGAAGCCGCAGACGACGGCCTCGGTGTAGAAGTACCCGTCCGGGTTGGCGACCTTGATGCCGGCCACCTTCACACCCGGCGCGACGCCCGTGATGCCCACGCCGTTCTTCGCAGCCGCGATCTCACCCGCCACGTGTGTGCCGTGCGGGCTCTCCGACGCGCTCGGACGCCAGGCGCCGTCCGTCGTGTCGGGCTTGCCGGAGACGCAGTTGGCGGACGCCGCGCGGTCGAAGTTGGGCGCGATGTCGGGGTGGGTGTCGTCGACGCCGGTGTCGATGACCGCGACCGTGACGTCCGGGCTGCCCAGGGTCTTCTCGTGCGCCTTGTCCGCCCTGATGGCCGGCAGGTCCCACTGCAGTGGCTCCAGCGGGTCCTGTCCGCCGGTGGCCTCGGCCTCGGCCCCGGCCACCTGCTCGGCGCTCAGCACCTTCGGGGTGCCGACGTCCGTGGTGGACTGGGCGGGCAGCGGCGCGTTGCGCGTGGCACCGGCCGAGTCCACCCCGCGCACCGCGCGGATCTCCTCGGCGAAGTCCGGATTGGCGGAGTGGGCGACGATCACACCGATCCGGTCGTACGCGATCACCACCGAACCACGGGCCTCGGTGATCGCCTTCTGCACGTGCGCCGAAACTCCGTTGCCCGGGCGGACGTTGACGACGTAGCTGAGCACGGGCCCGTCGGCGGTGGCCGTCGGGGTGGTGGTGTCGGCCGCGGAGGCGGTGACGTTCGGCAGGAACGCGAGTGCCGTGGCCAGGGCCATCCCGGCCGGGACGGCGAGGGCGCGGCGGTAGCGCGACTTGGGCGCTGTCATGGGTCAGTTCTCTCCAGTTCGTTCGCGGTACGAGCGTGCCGTGCGGGAAGTCCGGGAGGGACGCGGCTGCTTGACGGGCCAGGTGCCGGCTACTCGACCGCACGCAGCGCGTCGACCACGCCGAAGCCGTAGAAGCCGTTGACGCGTGTGCCGCCGACGCAGGTCGCGTCCACGACCCCGTCCCCGTCGCCGTCGTACGGGCCGCTCGGGCAGCCCGGGTTGTCCGCCTCGGCCTTCAGCAGTGCCTGCAACTGGGCCGGAGTGGCGTGCGGATGCGCCGACTTCAGCAGCGCGGCGACCGCGGCCACGTGCGGGGAGGCCATGGAGGTGCCCTGGAGGAAGCCGTACTGGCCGCCCGGCAGCGTGGACAGGATGCGGCCGTTCTTCGACGGCGTGTCCGGGATCTGGTACTTGTCGCCGCCCGGCCCCGCCACGTCGATCACGCCCTGGCCGTAGCTGGAGTAGTACGACTTGGCGCCCTTCACGCCCACCGCGCTCACGGTCACCACACCGGGCAGCTGGGTCGGCACGTCGAAGCACTCGTGCGGGTCGACCGTGCGGGTGGTGGCGGTCGAGTCGTCGGGACTGGAGTCGTCCGTGAGCGCGTGCGCGTCCAGGTCGTCGTTGGAGTTGCCCGCCGAGGCCACGTTGAGCGTGCCCTTGCGCTGTGCGTACAGCTGGGCCCTGTTGACCGCGTCAACGATGGCACGTTGATCCGGGTCGTCCATGCAGTTGTACATCCACGGGTCAACGTAGTAGCTGTTGTTGGTGATCTGGATGCCGTGGTCGGCGGCGAACACGAAGGCGCAGACCACGCTCTCCGGGTAGAACAGCTGGGTCGAGTCCGGCTGGGCCACCGTGATGCTCGCGACCTTCACGCCCGGCGCCACACCGGCCACGCCTATGCCGTTGCGGGCCGCGGCTATCTCACCGGCCACATGGGTGCCGTGGTAGTGGTCGGCGTCCGCCGGGCGCCACGCGCCGTAGGTCGTGTCCGCCTTGCCGCTCACACAGTTCGCCGACTGGGCGGCGGAGAAGTTCGGGGCGATGTCCGGGTGGGTGTCGTCGACGCCGGTGTCGATGACGCCGACGGTCACGCTCCTGCTGCCCGGGTCGATCCGGGCGGCCTTGTCGGCGCCGATCGCCCGCAGATCCCACTGGTCCGCCTCGAAGGGCTCCTCGCCCGCCGTGGCGCCGCCCGCGAGCTTCGCGGCCTGGGCCTTCGACAGGACCTGGACCGCGCCCTCGTCGGTCGTCCCCGCCGCACTCAGCGGCGCGGTGCGCGTGGCGCCCGCCGATTCGACCCCGCGCACCGCCCGCATCCGCGCGGAGAAGTCCGCGTTCGCGGAGTGCGCGACGATCACACCGATCTTGTCGTAACTGGCCACGACGGTACCGCCGTTGCGGACGATCTCGCGGCGCACCGACTCGATCGTGCCGTGATCCGTACGGGTGTTGACCACGTACGCGAGGTTCGGTCCGTCGTCCGCCGCCCGCGCCGCCCGGGCCGCGGCGGGCGCCGCGGACGCCGCCGTCGGCAGGAAGCCGAGCGAGGCGGTCAGCGACAACACGACGGGCACGGCGAGCGCGAGCCGGCGTCTGGAACGCAGATGAACCATGGGATCTCCACTTCATCCGGATACGAAACCGCCCGAGACACAGGTGGTTCTCGGGCAGGTACATGACGGGGTGGTGCAGGCAGAAGCTATCTCCACGGCTCACCGGACAGCAATGACTTGGCAATGGCTCTCCCAGACCGCTTGCGAAACAACTCATAGGACTTGAACCGGTTCTCGCGTGGCGCCGTGGACCTCGGACAGGGAGCGCCAGCACGATCGAGCTCCCCGTCCGTCATCGCATTCGCAACGCGAGGAGACTCCGTGGCCACCGAGACACCGCCCCCCGCGACACCGGGGGTCCCACTTCCGTCCACCGAGGAGTTCGCCGAGGTGCAGCACAGCGCGGAGTTCGGTGAACTGCGCCGCGCCCACCGTTCCTTCGCCTTCCCGCTGACCATCGCCTTCGCCGCCTGGTACCTGCTGTACGTGCTGCTGTCCAACTACGCGGGCGGCTTCATGGGCACCAAGGTGGCCGGCAACATCAACGTGGCCCTCGTCCTGGGCCTCGCCCAGTTCCTCACCACCTTCCTCATCGCCTGGTGGTACGCGCGGCACGCCGCCGCCAAGCTCGACCCCAAGGCGGAGGCCATCAAGTCCCGGATGGAGGGCGGCGCATGATCCCCGCAACGCACACCCTGCTCGCCGCCGGCGAGGCGAGCCAGCACCGGCCGCTGATCATCACGCTGTTCGCGGTGTTCGTCGCCGCGACCCTCGTCATCACCGTCTGGGCGGGCCGCCAGACCAAGGACGCCGCCGACTTCTACGCCGGGGGACGCCAGTTCACCGGTTTCCAGAACGGTCTCGCCGTCTCCGGCGACTACATGTCCGCCGCGTCCTTCCTCGGCATCGCCGGCGCCATCGCCCTCTTCGGCTACGACGGCTTCCTGTACTCGATCGGCTTCCTCGTCGCCTGGCTCGTCGCCCTGCTGCTGGTCGCCGAACCCCTGCGCAACTCCGGCCGCTACACCATGGGCGACGTGCTGGCGTACCGCATGCGCCAGCGCCCTGTGCGCACGGCGGCCGGCACGTCCACCATCGTGGTCTCGATCTTCTACCTGCTCGCCCAGATGGCGGGCGCGGGCGTCCTCGTCTCCCTCCTCCTGGGCATCACCAGCGACGGCGGCAAGATCGGCATCGTCGCCCTGGTCGGCGTCCTGATGATCGTGTACGTCACGATCGGCGGTATGAAGGGCACCACCTGGGTCCAGATGGTCAAGGCCGTGCTGCTGATCGCGGGCGCCCTGCTGCTGACCTTCCTGGTCCTGCTGAAGTTCCACTTCAACATCTCCGATCTGCTCGGCAGGGCCGCCGACAACAGCGGGAAGGGCTCCGCGTTCCTGGAACCGGGCCTGAAGTACGGCGCCACCGGCACGACGAAACTGGACTTCATCTCGCTCGGCATCGCCCTGGTCCTGGGCACCGCGGGCCTGCCGCACATCCTGATCCGCTTCTACACCGTGCCCACGGCCAAGGCCGCGCGTAAGTCCGTCATCTGGGCGATCGGCCTCATCGGCGCCTTCTACCTGATGACCCTCGCCCTCGGCTTCGGCGCGGCGGCCCTGATCAAGCCGGACGAGATCATCGCCTCCAACAAGGCGGGCAACACGGCGGCCCCGCTCCTCGCGCTGCACCTGGGCGGCGTCGACTCCGACTGGGGCGCCATCCTGCTCGCCACCATCTCGGCGGTCGCCTTCGCCACCATCCTCGCGGTCGTGGCGGGCCTGACCCTGGCGTCGTCCTCGTCCTTCGCCCACGACATCTACGCGAACGTCATCAAGCGGGGCCGGGCCACCGAGAAGCAGGAGGTCGGCGCCGCCCGCTGGGCGACCGTCGGCATCGGCGCGGTCTCGATCGTCCTCGGCGCCCTGGCCCGCGACCTGAACGTGGCCGGCCTGGTCGCGCTGGCCTTCGCGGTCGCCGCCTCCGCCAACCTGCCGACGATCCTCTACAGCCTGTTCTGGAAGCGGTTCACCACCGCCGGCGCCCTGTGGTCGATCTACGGCGGCCTGGTCACGGCGGTCGGCCTGGTGCTGTTCTCCCCGGTGGTCTCCGGCAGCCCGGCCTCGATGTTCCCCGACGTCGACTTCCACTGGTTCCCGCTGGAGAACCCCGGCATCATCTCCATCCCCGTCGGATTCCTGCTCGGTGTCGTGGGCACCTTGCTGTCGAAGGAGGTTCCGGACGCCGGCAAGTACGCCGAACTGGAGGTGCGCTCCCTGACCGGCACCGGAGCACACTGACGTTCCTACGACGGCCGCGTCGTGAAGGCGCTGTAGGGTCCTACGACGCGGCCGTGCCCCACCTCGTCGGATCGGGCCGCTGTCTATGTCGGCGGCGTCACGTAGGCTCGCCCATGACGGAACATAATGGCTCGGGATCGAGGGAGGGGGCCACGTGCTCATCGACACCTACGGCCGGGTGGCCACCGACCTGAGGGTCTCGCTGACCGACCGCTGCAATCTGCGCTGCACGTACTGCATGCCCGAGGAGGGCCTGCAGTGGCTGGCCAAGCCCGATCTGCTCACGGACGACGAGATCGTCCGCCTCATCGACATCGCCGTGCGGACGCTCGGCATCGAGGAGGTCCGCTTCACCGGCGGTGAACCCCTGCTGCGCCCGGGCCTGGCCGGCATCGTCGAGCGGGTCGCGGCCCTGTCCCCGCGCCCCCAGATGTCCCTCACCACCAACGGCATCGGGCTCAAGCGCACCGCGGCCGCCCTGAAGGCCGCCGGCCTGGACCGGGTCAACGTCTCGCTGGACACCCTCCGCCCGGACGTCTTCAAGACCCTGACCCGCCGCGACCGCCACAAGGACGTCCTCGAAGGCCTGCAGGCCGCGCGCGAGGCAGGCCTGACCCCGGTCAAGGTCAACTCGGTCCTGATGCCGGGCCTGAACGACGACGAGGCCCCCGACCTGCTCGCCTGGGCGGTGGAGCACGACTACGAGCTGCGCTTCATCGAGCAGATGCCGCTGGACGCCCAGCACGGCTGGAAGCGCGACGGCATGGTCACCGCCGGCGACATCCTCGCCTCCCTGCGCACCCGCTTCGACCTCACCCCCGAGGGCTCCGACGCGCGCGGTTCCGCACCGGCCGAGCGCTGGCTGGTCGACGGCGGCCCGCACCGGGTCGGCGTCATCGCCTCGGTCACCCGCCCCTTCTGCGCGGCCTGCGACCGCACCCGCCTCACGGCCGACGGCCAGATACGCACCTGCCTGTTCGCGACCGAGGAGACCGACCTGCGCGCAGCCCTGCGCTCCGACGCGCCGGACGAGGAGATCGCCCGCATCTGGCGGCTGGCGATGTGGGGCAAGAAGGCGGGGGCGGGCCTGGACGACCCGTCGTTCGTGCAGCCGGACCGGCCGATGTCCGCGATCGGCGGTTAGGCCCCTTCGGGCTCCTGCCAGTCCGCGAACCTCACCACGTCCTTCAAGAACCCCCGCACCCCCAGGAACTGCGAAAGATGCTCGCGGTGCTCCTCGCAGGCGAGCCAGGTCTTGCGCCGCTCCGGGGTGTGAATCTTCGGGTTGTTCCACGCCAGCACCCATACGGCAGCGGCTCGGCACCCCTTGGCGGAGCAGATCGGTGTCTCGTCACTCACAGGTTCGTCTCACAGAAAAGGGGCCGGAACAAGGCGACGCCGAGCAGCCACGGGGGGAGCTGCCCGGCGTCGGTCCGTCGCTCCGACGGGGGATGCGGAGCGCGTACGCAGTATGTCACGGGTACCCCGCCGCCCGGCACCGGAACTGCACGATTGATCTGAGCTTTTCTTGAGCTTGACGGCCGGCGGCATTCCGCTTCCGCCACGTCCGCCGGGGTCACACGGCGTCGGGCCGCTCACCGCCCGCCGCCGTCGGACGGGCCGCCGCATCCTCCGGAACGGATTCCGCCCGCGCCTCCTCGGCCCGTGGCGCGGTGATCATCGGCGGGGTCGGCGCGGTGATGAACGTCGAGGGGAGGGACGGCGGCCGCTCCCGGCCGGCGTTCGCGATCACGACGGCGATATAAGGGAGCAACGCACCGGCCACGAGGGCGACGACGGCGACATAGCGCTCGACGTTCCACAGGGAGACAGCGAGGATCACCGACGCCGTGCGGATCGTCATCGAGATGACATACCGCCGCTGCCGGCCCCGCACGTCCTCGGCCAGACCCGTCCGGGCGCCGGTGATCCGGAACACCTGGACGCCGCCCCCGTGCTGTTTCCGCATCACATTCCACCATCCGCCCGCATCGGACACTCCCCGGCCTTTCCACGTTACGCCGCGGCTGCGCCGCCTACGAGACCGGGTCGGCCGCTGCCTGCGGTAACGCCGTCGGCCCTGCCGCGCACGGGGTAACCCGACATGCGCCGTACGGCCCATCCGCCCACACTGGCCGTAATGCTCACGTCGAGCCGTACGAGGAGGCAGCCATGGGCTGGTTGTGGGCGATCATCGTGGGATTCGTGCTGGGTGTCATCGCCAAGGCCGTCATCCCGGGGAAGCAGCACAGCCCACTGTGGCTGACCACCATCTGCGGCATTCTCGGCGCCATCGTGGGCAACGCGGTGGCCCGCGCCGTGGGCGTCGCCTCGACCCGCGGCATCGACTGGAGCCGCCACATCTTCCAGCTGGTGGCCGCGATCATCATCGTCGCGGCGGTCGACGCCCTCTACATGGCGACCCTGGGGAAGCGGAAGCAGGAGAGAGCCGGAGCCTGAAAGCGCTCTGGAGCGCGGCGCCCCGAATGGGGCGCGAGGCCGTACCGATGTGCGGCTCCGCCGGGGGCGTGAGCAGCCACGACGAAGCCGCACTCCGCGGACCCCCCACGCCCCGACGGCGTTATCCGGCCACAACCTCCACCGCGGCAAGGTTCTTCTTCCCCCGCCGCAGCACCAGCCACCGCCCGTCCAGCAGCTCCCCGGCCGACGGCACCGCGTCCTCGGAAGCCACCTTGACGTTGTTCACGTAGGCGCCCCCCTCCTTCACGGTCCGCCGCGCCGCGGACTTGCTGGCCACCAGACCGACCTCGGCGAACAGGTCCACGACCGGACCCAGCTCGGCGACCTGGATGTGCGGCACCTCCGACAGGGCGGCCGCCAACGTCCGCCCGTCCAGCTCCGCCAGCTCGCCCTGCCCGAACAGGGCGCGGCTCGCGGCGATCACCGCGGCCGTCTGGTCGGCGCCGTGCACCAGCGTCGTCAGCTCCTCGGCGAGCGCACGCTGTGCGGCCCGCGCCTGCGGACGCTCCTCGGTCTGCCGCTCCAGCTCCTCGATCTCCTCACGGGACCTGAAGCTGAAGATGCGCAGGAACTTCGAGACGTCCCGGTCGTCGGCGTTGACCCAGAACTGGTAGAACGCGTACGGCGTCGTCATCTCGGGGTCCAGCCACACCGTGCCGGACTCGGTCTTGCCGAACTTGGTGCCGTCCGCCTTGGTGATCAGCGGGGTGCCGAGCGCGTGCACCACGGCGTCCTGCTCGACCCGGTGGATCAGGTCCGTGCCCGAGGTGAGGTTGCCCCACTGGTCGCTGCCACCGGTCTGCAGCGTGCAGCCGTACCGCCGGAACAGCTCCAGGAAGTCCATGCCCTGCAGGATCTGGTAGCTGAACTCGGTGTAGCTGATGCCCGCGTCGGAGTTCAGGCGCCGGGACACGGCCTCCTTCGCGATCATCTTGTTGACCCGGAAGTGCTTGCCGATGTCCCGCAGGAACTCGATCGCCGACAGGCCCTGGGTCCAGTCCAGGTTGTTGACCATCACCGCGGCGTTCGGGCCGTCGAAGTGCAGCAGCGGCTGGATCTGGGCGCGCAGCCGCTCCACCCAGCCCGCCACCACCTCCGGTGCGTTCAGCGTGCGCTCGGCCGTGGGCTTCGGGTCGCCGATGAGACCCGTGGCACCGCCGACCAGCGCCAGCGGCCGGTTCCCGGCCTCCTGGATGCGGCGCATCGTGAGGATCTGCACCAGGTTGCCGAGGTGCAGGCTGGGCGCGGTCGGGTCGAAGCCGCAATAGAACGTGACGGGGCCGTCCGCGAACGCCTTGCGCAGTGCGTCCTCGTCCGTGGAGAGGGCGATGAGCCCACGCCACTTCAGCTCGTCGACGATGTCCGTCACGGTTCTCGTGTCTCCTTGGTGATCTTCGGGCAGCCGGGTGACACCCGACTACGAACGCCTACGAGGTTATACGCCCTGACTGACAGAGCTCATGTTGAAATCCGGGATGCGCAGCGCGGGCATCGCGGCCCGGGTGAACCAGTCGCCCCACTCGCGCGGCAGCGTCTTCTCCGTGCGCCCCGCCTCCGTGGCCCGCCGCAGCAGGTCCACCGGCGACTCGTTGAACCGGAAGTTGTTCACCTGCCCGGTGACCTCGCCGTTCTCCACGAGGTAGACGCCGTCGCGGGTCAGGCCCGTGAGCAGCAGCGTCGCCGGGTCGACCTCGCGGATGTACCACAGGCAGGTCAGCAGCAGCCCGCGCTCGGTGTCCGCGACCATCTCCTGGAGCGAGCGGTCGTCACCGCCGTCCAGGATCAGGTTCCCGAGCACCGGGGCGACCGGCAGTCCGGTCAGGCCCGCGCTGTGCCGGGTGGTGGTCAGGTGCTTGAGCACACCCTCGCTGATCCACTCCGTGGTGCGGGTCGGCAGCCCGTTGTCGAACACGGACTGGTCGCCACCGGAGGAGTGCGCGACCACGAAGGGCGGGCACTCCAGCCCGGGCTCGTTCGGGTCGCTGCGCAGGGTCAGCGGCAGCTCGGCGAGCCTCTCGCCCACGCGCGTGCCACCGCCCGGCCTGGAGAACACCGTGCGGCCCTCGGCCGCGTCCCGGCCCGAGGCCGACCACAGCTGGTAGATCAGCATGTCCGCCACGGCCGTGGGCGGCAGCAGCGTCTCGTAGCGGCCGGCGGGCAGCTCCACCCGCCGCTCGGCCCAGCCGAGCCGTACGGCCAGCTCGGCGTCGAGCGCGCCCGGGTCCAGGTCCTTGAAGTCCCGCGTGGAGTGGCCCGCCCACGCCGAGCGCGTGCGGTCCGGGGACTTGGCGTTCAGCTCCAGCGTGCCGGTGGGCTGGTCGTGCCTGAGCCGCAGCCCGGTGGACGTACCCAGGTACGTCGACACCAGCTCGTGGTTGGCGAAGCCGTACAGCTCGCGACCGCCCGCACGCGCGCGTGCGAACGCCTCGCCCAGCGCCGGCGCGAAGTCCGCGAAGACGGCGGAGGAGGTCTCGGCCGGCGCGTCCGTGAAGTCCGGCGACGCCGGTGCGTCGCCCACCAGCGGCTGCGCGTCCTCGGCCGGCCCGGCCCCCCGCGCGGCGGTCTCGGCGGCCCGCACCAGCGGCTCCAGGTCCTGAGCGGTGACCGCCGAGCGCGAGACGACACCGGAGGCGGTGCCCTCCTTGCCGTCCACGGTCGCGATCACGGTGAGCGTACGACCGCGCGTCACCCCGTTCGTGGTGAGCGCGTTGCCCGCCCAGCGCAGGTTGGCGGTGGAGTGCTCGTCGGCGATGACGACGCAGCCGTCGGCCCGGGACAGCGCCAGCGCCCGCTCGACGATCTCGTGGGGCTTGTTCGTACGGGCGCTCATCGACCGGCCTCCTGCGTGGTGTTGAGGATGTTGACGCCCTTGAAGAGGGCCGACGGGCACCCGTGCGACACGGAGGCCACCTGCCCCGGCTGGGCCTTGCCGCAGTTGAAGGCGCCGCCGAGGACGTAGGTCTGCGGACCGCCGACGGCCGACATGGATCCCCAGAAGTCGGTGGTCGTGGCCTGGTACGCCACGTCCTTCAGCTGCCCGGTGATCCGCCCGTTCTCGATCCTGAAGAAGCGCTGCCCGGTGAATTGGAAGTTGTAGCGCTGCATGTCGATCGACCAGGACCGGTCGCCGACCACGTAGATGCCCCGGTCGACCCCGCCGATCAGGTCCTCGGTGGACAGCCCCGCCGGGTCCGGCTGGAGTGACACGTTGGCCATGCGCTGCACCGGCACGTGCGCGGGGGAGTCGGCGTACGCGCACCCGTTGGACCGGTCGAACCCGGTGAGCCGCGCGATCCGCCGGTCCAGCTGGTAGCCGACCAGCGTGCCGTCCTTCACCAGGTCCCAGGACTGCGCCGCGACGCCCTCGTCGTCGTACCCGATGGTCGCGAGACCGTGCTCGGCGGTGCGGTCGCCGGTGACGTTCATCGACTCGGAGCCGTACTTCAGCTTGCCCAGCAGGTCGAAGGTGGCGAAGGAGGTGCCGGCGTAGGCGGCCTCGTAGCCGAGCGCGCGGTCCAGCTCGGTGGCGTGACCGATGGACTCGTGGATGGTCAGCCACAGGTTGGAGGGGTCGACCACCAGGTCGTACAGGCCCGGCTCCACGCTCGGCGCCCGCATCTTCTCGGCGAGCAGCTCCGGGATCTGCTCCAGCTCCTCGTCCCAGTCCCAGCCGGTGCCCGTCAGGTACTCCCAGCCCCGCCCGACCGGCGGCGCGAGGGTCCGCATCGAGTCGAACTCGCCGCTGGACTCGTCCACGGACACCGCGGTCAGCTGCGGGTGCAGCCGCACCCGCTGCTGGGTCGTCACGGTCCCGGCGGTGTCGGCGTAGAACTTGTTCTCGTGCACGGTGAGCAGCGAGGCGTCCACGTGGCTGACGCCGGTCGCCGCCAGCAGCCGCGCGCTCCAGTCCGCCAGCAGCGCGGCCTTCTCCTCGTCGGGCACCGAGAAGGGGTCGATCTCGTACGACGACACCCACGTGCGGTCCGCGTGCACCGGCTCGTCGGCCAGCTCCACCCTCTCGTCGGATCCCGCCGCCCTGATGACCTGCGCGGACAGCTTGGCCATGGCCACCGCCTGCGCGGCCACCTTGGCGGCCGCGTCCATGCTCAGGTCCACCCCGGAGGCGAAGCCCCACGTGCCGCCGTGCACGACCCGCACCGCGTACCCGAGGTCGGTGGTGTCCGACGATCCGGCCGGCTTGGCGTCCCGCAGCCGCCAGGACGCGCTGCGCACGCGCTCGAAGCGGAAGTCCGCGTGCTCGGCCCCCAGGGCACGCGCGCGGGCGAGCGCGGCGTCGGCGAGGGCCCGTAGGGGAAGCGCCGTGAAGGCTTCGTCGATGGAATGAGGCACGGAGGTCTCCCTGCTGTCGTGGCCTGTCGGGTCGATGATGTCGTGGGAGCGGCCGGTGGACCACAGGTTTCGGGTCCGGACCCCGGTCGTTCTGTAGGGATCCGACAGCGACACCCCCGAGCCACTGTCGGTGCCCGATTGCCCGCGGGCGTGGCCGTACCGATAGGTTTTCGATGAAGCCGCCTGTCATCCAGTGTTCGGGCGGGTTGTCGGACTTCTGCAGACCGCTATCGAAAGGGTGATCCGTTGAGCCGCTCGGTTCTCGTCACCGGAGGCAACCGGGGCATCGGCCTCGCCATCGCCCGCGCATTCGCCGACGCCGGCGACAAGGTCGCGATCACGTACCGGTCGGGCGAGCCGCCGGCCGACTTCCTCGCCGTCAAGTGCGACATCACCGACCCCGAGCAGGTGGAGCAGGCCTACAAGGAGATCGAGGAGCAGCACGGCCCGGTCGAGATACTGATCGCCAACGCGGGCGTGACGAAGGACCAGCTGCTGATGCGCATGTCCGAGGAGGACTTCACCTCGGTCATCGACACCAACCTCACCGGCACCTTCCGCGTCGTCAAGCGCGCGAACCGCGGCATGCTGCGCGCCAAGAAGGGCCGCGTCATCCTGATCTCGTCCGTGGTCGGCCTGCTCGGCTCGGCGGGCCAGGCGAACTACGCCGCCTCCAAGGCCGCCCTGGTCGGCTTCGCGCGTTCCCTCGCCCGTGAGCTGGGCTCGCGCAACATCACCTTCAACGTCGTCGCGCCCGGTTTCGTCGACACCGACATGACCAAGGTGCTCAGCGACGAGCAGCGCCAGAGCATCGTCTCCCAGGTGCCGCTCGGCCGTTACGCGCAGCCGGAGGAGATCGCCGCGACGGTGCGGTTCCTCGCCTCGGACGACGCTTCGTACATCACTGGAGCCGTCATCCCCGTTGACGGCGGACTGGGAATGGGTCACTGATCACCATGAGCGGAATCCTCGAGGGCAAGCGCGTCCTGATCACCGGTGTGCTGATGGAGTCCTCCATCGCCTTCCACGCGGCCAAGCTGGCCCAGGAGCAGGGTGCCGAGATCATCCTGACCGCGTTCCCGCGCCCCACGCTGACCGAGCGCATCGCCAAGAAGCTCCCGAAGCCCACCAAGGTCATCGAGCTGGACGTCACCAACGACGAGCACCTCGGCCGGCTGGCCGACATCGTCGGTGAGGAGCTCGGCGGCCTGGACGGCGTCGTGCACTCCATCGGCTTCGCGCCGCAGGACGCGCTCGGCGGCAACTTCCTCAACACGCCGTTCGAGTCCGTGGCCACCGCCATGCACGTCTCGGCTTACTCCCTGAAGTCGCTGACCATGGCCTGCCTGCCGCTGATGCAGAACGGCGGCTCGGTCGTCGGCCTCACCTTCGACGCCCAGTACGCCTGGCCCCAGTACGACTGGATGGGCCCGGCCAAGGCCGCCCTGGAGGCGACCAGCCGCTACATGGCGCGCGACCTGGGCAAGCAGAACATCCGCTGCAACCTCGTCTCCGCGGGCCCGATCGGCTCCATGGCCGCCAAGTCCATCCCGGGCTTCGCCGAGCTGGCCTCCGTGTGGGACTCCCGCGCCCCGCTGGAGTGGGACCTGAAGGACCCGGAGCCGGCCGGCCGCGGCATCGTCGCCCTGCTGAGCGACTGGTTCCCGAAGACGACCGGCGAGATCATCCACGTCGACGGCGGCCTGCACGCCATCGGTGCGTGACCGCTTCCGCCGAGGCGTGACCGACGGCCGGGGCCCGCACCCTTCGGGGCGCGGGCCCCGGTCGTGCCGGGAGGGCGTGGAGCCGGGGCGGGGGAGTGGTGGACCGCGGGGCGGGGCAGGGCGGGGCGCCGCGGAGACTGCGCAGGCCAGGGCGCGGAGCGTCACTCTTTCGGCCCACCGGCCGGGCGCCCACCGGCCGGGGCGGCGCACCCTGGATTACGCGTCCACACACGCGTCCCTCCGCAGCCCGGCCGAGGAGGTCCCCTTGTGCGCCTGTCCCGCAGCCTGGCCCCGGTGACCGTGGCCGTGGCCCTCGTGCTCTCCCTGCCGTACGACGCGATGCCCTACGCGCGGGTGGGCGACGCGAAGCCACCCGCGCCGAGCCTCTTCGGGGCCGCCTGCCGTACGGCCGTCCGCGGCTCCCACGTGGTGGCCTACTGCCACAACCCCTATGTCGACACCGATCGCGTGCGTCTGCACATCGAGTGCGCCCGCTGGTGGGACATCGACACCGACAGCGCGCCGGTGGACACCGGGCCCGCCCTGACCGTACGGCTCACGGGCCGCTGCTGGAAGGAAGTCCGCTCGGTGTGGATCAGCCACCAGAAGGAGCACTGAACCGGCCCGGCCGGCACAGGAAGGGATAGCTCGCGGCCTCGGTGGCCGCCGCCTCCGCGTCCCCGGTGCGGATCGCGTCCACCAGGCGCCGGTGATCCATGTGGGTCTCCGGCGTCAGCTCCGCGCCCACGTCGGCGCGCAGCCAGTCCCGCAGCACCTCGCCCAGGTCGGCGTACATCGCCGTGATCACGTCGTTGTGCGAGGCGGCCACGACGGCGAGGTGGAAGGTGGCGTCGGCGGTCACGAAGGCCTCCGCCTCGCCGGTGTCCCAGGCCACCTCACGCCGCTCCAGCAGGGCGTCCAGCTGCTTGAGGTCCTTCTCGGTGCGCCGCTCGGCGGCCAGTTTCGCCGCGGCGGACTCCAGCGCGGCACGCAGCTCCGCGATGTGCCGGGGGTCGGCGCCGGCGAACCGGCGGTGCATCACACCGGCCAGCTCGCTCGTGGCGACCACATAGGTGCCGGAGCCCTGCCGGATGTCGAGCAGCCCGTTGTGGGCGAGCGCGCGGACGGCCTCGCGGACGGTGTTGCGGGCGACGCCGAGCTGCTCGACCAGTTCCGGCTCCGTCGGGATGCGCGAGCCGACCGGCCACTCGCCGGAGGTGATCTGGCCTCGCAGTTCGGCGATGACCTGCTCGGACAGCGCCGAACGGCGCGGGTGGCTCAGGGGCATGGCACACCTTCGCACGATGGGCCCGGGTCCAGACGTCCCGGGGATGGACAACCAATCATCCCATGATTCTATGATGGGGGCATGGCACGTGAGGAAAGCCCGACAGTGGAGACCCGTACGGCGATGTCACCGACCCCCCGCGGTACGGCCGCGGCGACGACCGCCCCCGAGACGACCCCCGGCGCCGGCGGCAGGCGCGCGTGGGCGGTCCGGCTGGTGATCGTCGGCATCGTGCTGTCCGCGCTGAACCTCCGCCCGGCCATCACCAGCCTCGGCGCGCTCCTGGAGGAGGTCCGCGACGGGCTCGGCATGAGCGGCGGCGTGGCCGGACTGCTCACCTCCGTGCCCCCGCTGTGCTTCGCGGTCTTCGGGGTCACCGCCCCCCGGCTCGCCCGCCGCTTCGGTCCGGCCGCCGTGGTGTGCGCCGGCATGGCCGCCATCACCGCGGGCCTGCTGATACGGCCGTATCTCGGCAACACGGCCGGATTCCTCGCCGCCAGCGCGCTCGCCCTGATGGGTATCGCCGTCAGCAACGTGCTCATGCCGGTCATCGTCAAGCGCTGGTTCCCCGACCGGGTCGGCTCCATGACCGGTCTGTACTCGATGGCCCTCGCCCTCGGTACCTCCCTCGCCGCCGCGGTGACCGTGCCCCTGACGGACGCCCTGGGCGGCGACTGGCGGTCCGGCCTCACCGTGTGGGCCGCCCTCGCGGGCGCCGCCGTCCTGCCCTGGCTGCCGCTCGTCCGTGACCGTGGCGGCGACATCGCGCCCGCCCGGCCGCGGGAGCGTGCGACGGAGCGACGGCACGCCCCCGAGGAGCACACACCGCTGCGCATCACCCGCAGCCGTACCGCCTGGGCGCTCGCCGTGTTCTTCGGCCTCCAGGCCACCGCCGCCTACATCACCATGGGCTGGATGCCGCAGATCTTCCGGGACGCCGGCGTCCCGGCCGGCACCGCGGGCGTGCTGCTCGCCGTCACCATGGTGATGGGCGTGCCGCTGGCCTTCGTCATCCCGCGCGTCGCCACCCGGCTGCCCCACCAGGGGCCGATCGCGCTGGCCCTGGGCGTGTGCGGCCTCGCCGGTTACGCCGGCCTGTACCTCGCGCCCGCCGCCGGCGCCTGGGCCTGGGCTCTGCTGCTCGGCGTGTCCAACTGCGCCTTCCCGCTGGCCCTCACGATGGTCGGCATGCGGGCCAGGAGCGGCCCGGGCGTGGCCCAGCTGTCCGCCTTCGCGCAGAGCACCGGCTACCTGATCTCCATTCCCGGCCCGCTGCTGGTCGGCGTGCTCTACCAGCAGAGCGGCGGCTGGGGAATGCCGATCGCCCTCATGGCGGGCCTGATGCTGCCGCAGATGGTGGTGGGCTTCCTGGCGGGCCGCGACCGCACGGTGGAGGACGAGGCGGCGGCGCGCTGACCCCCGCGGTCGGCGGCCCGGGGGAAGGGTGCGAGACTGGGCGCATGCAGCCTGTGCTCGACCCGAACCCGCAGAACGGCCAGAAGAAGATGCTGCTCGTCTTCGGCGCGTTCCTCGCCATCTTCGTGATCATCGCCGTCATCGCGACCCTCGCCTCCCCCTGACGGCCGCATCCCGGCACCGGCGGATGGTGGGGCTGGCCCCACCATCCCCTAGGGGGTAAGGGTCAGGGTCAACTGGGTGGAAGTCCGGATGGGTTGGCGGCCCCGGATTCCGTAGCTTCGAGATGTGACCGCACGACAGGGTCACTCACCCGCTCGAAGACCCACGGAGGCGATCATGTCGGCCCGCACCCACTCCCGGCCCCACCCGGCGACCACGGGCGGCGTCGACATGCGGCTGCCCTGGTGGGCGCTCGCCCTGCCCGCGCTCGCCTTCGTCGCGCTGCTCGCGCTGATACTGAACCCGTCGGACGCCCACGCGGCGAGCGGCGACCCGGCGATCACGCACCTCTTCGAGCGCGCCCAGCAGCTCCTCGCGCGCTGACCCGGAGTCTTCGTGCACCGGTGAATCCGCATGTCAACTCCCTGCGCCGCATGGCCTGTTTCATGCGAAGCTGGGTTTCATGAGCGCCGCAGAACCTCGCAGGATCATCCTCTTCCGCCATGCGAAAGCCGACTGGCCACAGGTGTCCGACCATGAGCGCCCGCTCGCCGAGCGGGGCCGCATGGACGCCGCGGTCGCCGGACGCAAGCTGGCCGACTCCGGTATCACCCTCGACCTGGCCCTGTGCTCCACCGCCACGCGGACCCGCGAGACCTGGAAGCTCGCCGTCCACGAGCTGGCGCACCGTCCCAGGACCGTGTACGAGGAGCGGGTCTACGACGCCTCGCCCGGCGAGCTGATCGCCGTGCTCAACGAGATCCCGGACGAGGTGCGGAACGTGATCCTGATCGGCCACAACCCGGGCGTCCACGGCCTGGCCGACATCCTGTCCGGCGCGGCCGAGGGCGACGCCCGCGAGCGGATGAACCGCCGCGGCTTCCCCGCGGCCGGCTTCGCGCTGCTGTCCTTCGACGGCCCCTGGAAGAGCCTGGAACCGGGCGTGGCCACGCTCACGGACTACTGGGCGCCCACCGAGTGACCTCACCCGTGTACGTCGAGGGCCCGGCACCGGTGCGGTGCCGGGCCCTCGCCCGTCCGGCTCGCGGGGGCCGGCTCAGCGCTCGTCGTGGGTGTCGGCCGTCTCGACCTCTTCGCGGGTGACGCCCAGCAGATACAGGACCGTGTCGAGGAAGGGGAAGTTCACCGCCGTGTGCGCGGCCTCGCGGACCACCGGCTTGGCGTTGAAGGCGACGCCCAGACCGGCCGCGTTCAGCATGTCCAGGTCATTGGCGCCGTCACCGATCGCCACCGTCTGCGACAGCGGCACCCCGGCCTCCGCGGCGAACCGGCGCAGCAGCCGCGCCTTGCCCGCGCGGTCCACGATCTCGCCGGTGACCCGGCCGGTCAGCTTGCCGTCGACGATCTCCAGCGTGTTGGCCTGCGCGAAGTCCAGGCCCAACCGTTCCTTCAGATCGTCCGTGACCTGGGTGAAGCCACCGGAGACGACACCGACTTGGTAGCCGAGCCGCTTGAGCGTGCGGATCAGGGTGCGCGCGCCCGGCGTCAGCCGGACCTCGTTGCGCACCTTCTCCACCACGGAGGCGTCCAGTCCCTTGAGCAGCGCCACGCGCGCGTGCAGCGACTGCGCGAAGTCCAGCTCCCCGCGCATCGCCGCCGCCGTCACCTCGGCGACCTCGTCCTCGCAGCCGGCGTGTGCCGCGAACAGCTCGATGACCTCGTCCTGGATCAGGGTCGAGTCCACGTCCATCACCACGAGCCGCTGCGCGCGCCGGTGCAGCCCCGCCGACACCACGGCCACGTCGACACCGAGTGCCGCCGCGTCCGTCGCCAGGGCCGTGCGCAGCGGCTCGGTCTCCACACCGGAGACGGCGAACTCCACGGCCGTCACGGGGTATTTGGCGAGGCGGAAGATACGGTCGATGTTGCCGCCGGCCTTCGCGATCCGGTCGGCGATGGCGGCCGTCGACTCGGCGGTCAGCGGATGGCCGAGGACGGTCACCAGCGAACGCCCGAGGCCGCGCGGCTGGTTGTCGCCGTGCCCCGAGATGATCTCCGCCTGCATCTTCATCGACTCGGCCCAGCTGTGCACGGTGGCCCTGAGGTCGCCCTCCAGGCCGGCCGGCGGCTGGGTGACCAGCGCGCACAGCACCAGGCGGCCCCGCGTGACGACCTGCTCGATGTCGACCACGTCGACGAGGTAGGCGGCGAGGGTGTCGAAGAGGCCCGCCGTGATGCCCGGCCTGTCCCTGCCGAAGATCTTGACAAGGAGGGTGGGGACCTCGGGGGTCTGTGCGGCGGAGGTCTGCGAAGCGCTCATGGTGTCACCACCGTATCCGGCACCCAGTGCCGTCCGTCGCCGAGGTCCGCCTGACGGACACGGAACAATGGATGTCGCGCCGGTGTCAGGGATCTTGCCACTGGGAGACACCGTGCCCCCGCTCCCACGCGGCGACCCGGCCCTCACCACGACTGTGCCACGAGATGCCCCACCGAGCAGTCCGAGACCGCACCGGCGAGGCTTCGGGCCTCCTGCCGGTACCCGTGGCCGGCGGGAGCGGGGGAGCCGGCGGCGCCGTGCCGTGCCGTCCAGCCCTGGCGTGCGATCACCGGACCGGGTGGTGGGGATGCGGGGGCGGGTGGGGCGGAAGCCGGGCGGTGGGGATGCGGGGCGGAGCGGCCGGATGCCGGGCGGGGCGTCACACACGCCGTCCCCGCGACCGCCACTCTCCTGGCCCCGTCGGCTGTGGGGAGGTCCTCCGGCACGGGAGGTCCTCCGGCACGGGAGGTCCTCCGGCACACGGCGGCCGGTACGGCGTACTCGGCGCACGGTCCCCACACCGTAGACGCAGCGACCGTACGACGAGAACCGCTGCGCGCCCCCTGCCGGGAGAGGAGTTCGGGGGTGGGACGGCAACTCCGGCCGGCCGCAAGGATCGTAGCGGGACGTCGACGAGCCCCCCGAGTGGCCTGATGTCGATGGCGGTGTGCGGCCACAGGTGCTTGTCCCTGTCGCCGGGATTACCACTCTCCGGACCGGTTTCAACCCTGCCGGCGCGGAGAGTTGAAGCGCGCGGACGCGCCCGTGACAAGGCCCGGGTTTCGGTCAGAGGGCCGAGCCTGAAATAGTTCCCCACGATGTTCGACATCCCTAGACTCCCTGCGATGGGGGAAATTCGGGGGACAACTCAGTGGGGCATGGAGTGCCGGAACTCGTACTGGAATCAAACGGACGGACCTGGACGCTCGACCCGTCCAGGCCCTACACCCTCGGCCGCGATCCGCAGGGTGACATCGTCTTCGACGACGCCAGGGTGTCCTGGCGGCACGCCACGGTCAGCTTCAACGGCCGCAGTTGGGTCATCGAGGACCATGGCAGCACCAACGGCACATTCGTGCAGGGTCGGCGGATCCAGCAGGTGGAGATCGCGCCGGGCGCGTCGCTGCACCTCGGCAACGCGACCGACGGACCGCGGCTGAACCTCTCCGGGGCCGCGGTCGGCGAGCAACAGTCGGCGCCGTACGCCGCGCAGGGTGCCGGCGCGCCCGGCTGGGCCCAGCCGGCCGCGCAGCAGGCGCCCGCGCAGCCGCAGGCCCCGGCTCCGCAGCAGGCCGTACCGCACCAGGCGCCCGCGCAGCCGCAGGCCCCGCAGCAGGGCTGGCAGCAGCAGGCGCCGGCGTTTCCGCAGCAGCAGGCGGCACCCGCCGAGCAGTACGTACAGAAGGCGGCCGGTGGTGGCGCGGGGGCGCCGCCGGTCCACGGCGACCGCAGCCCGACCACCTTCCACCAGTTCGCCGTCGGCCGGGTGATGCGCATCGGCCGTGCCCTGGAGAACGAGCTGGTCGTCTCCGACCTGCAGGTCTCCCGGCACCACGCCGAGTTCCACGCCACACCCGACGGCCGCCTGGAGATCCGCGACCTCGGCTCGCACAACGGCACCTACGTCAACGGCCAGCCGATCCCCAAGGGCGGCTCGGTGCAGCTGGGCCCGGCCGACATCGTCGGCGTCGGCCACTCCACCTTCCGGATCGTCGGCGACCGGCTCGAGGAGTTCGTCGACACCGGTGAGGTCTCCTTCTCCGCGCGCCATCTGACCGTCACGGTCGACGGCGGCAAGCAGATCCTGAAGGACGTCTCCTTCGGTGTCCCGGAGAAGTCGCTGATCGCCGTGATCGGCCCGTCGGGCTCCGGCAAGTCGACCCTGCTCAAGGCGCTCACCGGCTACCGGCCGGCGAACCAGGGCGAGGTGCTGTACGACAACCGCAACCTGTACAAGCAGTTCGCCGAGCTGCGCCAGCGCATCGGTCTGGTTCCGCAGGACGACATCCTGCACAAGGAGCTGACCGTCAAGAAGGCCCTGAAGTACGCGGCCAAGCTGCGCTTCCCGGCCGACACCACGGCGCAGGAGCGCGACGCGCGTATCGAGGAGGTGCTGCGCGAGCTCAAGCTCGACATCCACAAGGACAAGAAGGTCACCTCGCTCTCCGGCGGCCAGCGCAAGCGCGTGTCCGTGGCCCTGGAACTGCTGACCAAGCCGTCCCTGATCTTCCTGGACGAGCCGACCTCCGGTCTCGACCCGGGCATGGACCGCGATGTCATGCAGCTGCTGCGCGGCCTCGCCGACGACGGCCGCACCGTCCTTGTGGTCACGCACTCGGTGGCCGAGCTGGCGCTGTGCGACAAGCTGCTGGTGATGGCGCCGGGCGGCTCGGTGGCCTACTTCGGCCCGCCGGAGGAGGCACTGAACTTCTTCGGCTACGACAGCTGGGCCGACGTCTTCTCCGCTTTCGAGAACTACCGCGACTACGACTGGGCGGGCCGCTGGAAGGGCTCGCAGCACTACCAGATGTACGCGGCGGACGTCGACTCCGTCGCCCCGCAGTCGGTCCACCACATGCCTCCGCCGCAGGCCATCAAGCCGCCCAAGCCGCAGGCCTGGGGTTCGCAGCTGCTGACCCTGATCCGCCGGTACGTGTCGGTCATCGCCTCCGACCGGGGCTTCCTGCTGCTGAGCGTGGTCCTGCCGGCGGTTCTCGGCGCGGTCAGCCTGCCGATCCAGCACAACCGCGGTCTGAGGGTCAACGCGGCGATCAACCCGCAGACCGGCCTGCACGTCCCCAACGGAACCGCCACCACCGTGCTGCTGATCCTCGCGGTCGGCGCGTGCTTCGCGGGCGCCGCGAACTCCGTGCGTGAGCTGATCAAGGAACGGGTGATCTACGAGCGGGAGCGGGCGACCGGCCTGTCCCGGTCGGCGTACCTGATGTCCAAGGTGGTCGTGCTCGGCGCCGTCACCGTGCTCCAGGGGCTGCTGGTCGGCCTGATCGGCTTCTCCAGCCGTGACCTGCCCGACCAGGGACTGATCCTGGGCGGCTCGACCCTGCTGGAGCTGTGCCTGCCGATCATGGCCCTCGGCTTCACCTCGATGATGGTGGGCCTGGTGATCTCCTCGCTGGTCAAGACCGCCGAGAAGACCATGCCGCTGCTGGTGATGTTCGCGATCATCCAGGTCGTCTTCACCGGCTGCCTCTTCACCCTGCACGGCACGCTCGGTGTGAACGAGCTCTCGTACCTGATGCCGTCGCGCTGGGGTGTGGCCGCCGCCGGCACCACGCTGGACTTCAACAACATCGCCCCGAACACCGACGACCCGGGCAGCACCGACCCGCTGTGGAACCACACGGCCGGCGCCTGGGGCATGGACATGATCATCCTGGTCCTGCTCGGTGTGGTCTGCGGCTTCTTCGTGGCCCGCTTCCTGCGCCGCCACGAGCCGGAGGTCATGCGCAAGTAGCGGCGCCCACGACAAGGCCGAAGGGCGGCACCCCGTGCTGGGGTGCCGCCCTTCGGCGTACGTCGTTCAGAGGTCTCGCGCCAGGCCTCAGTACGCGCTGTTGACGTTGTCCATCGAGCCGTACCGGTGGGCGGCGTAGTTGCAGGCGGCGGTGATGTTGGCGACCGGGTCGTAGATGTTCCACGACGTACCGGGCACGTGGTACGCGTTGAAGGTGGGCTGGATCACCTGCAGCAGGCCCTTGGACGGGATGCCGTTGATGGCGTTGATGTCCCAGTTGTTGATGGCCATCGGGTTGCCCGAGGACTCCCGGATGATGTTGCGGTGCACACCGCTGTAGGAGCCCGGGATGTTGTGCTGCTTCATGATGTCCAGCGCCTGGCGGATCCAGCCGTCCAGGTTGTTGGGGTACGTCTTGGCGGCGGTCAGCTCCATCCGCGGGCGCTGGGCGGAGCGGCTCGCGGCCGCCTTGGCGGCGCGGTCCTGCGCGGCCTTCTTGGCGGCGGCGTCGGAGGCGGCCTTCTTCGCGGCCGCGGCGGCGCGCTGCTTGGCGACAGCGGCGTCGGCGGCCTTCTTCTGCGCGGCGAACGTGTCCAGCTTGACGCTCTGGTCGGCGAGCTGGTCGGTGACCGTGCCCTTGACGTTCTTCAGCGTCTTGCCGGCGGCGACCTGGTCGGTGGTGGCCGGGGCGCCGGTGGTGACGGTGTCGGCGCTGCTCGGGACGGCCGAGACGACCAGGGCGGCGGTGCCGAGGGCAGCGACACCGGCGAGGGCGATCTTGTGCTGCTTGGTCAGACGACTATGAGCACGGTTGAGCATGTTCTTGGGCATGGCGTGATGGACCTCTTCGTTGGCGCGGAGGTCGCTCCTGCGTCCGCCGGGGGAATCGGCTCCTCCCGCACGAACGCCGGGGGCGGGTAACCCACGGCGCTGAGCGACGGGAGCAATTCTTAGCTGGCGCAAAATGCCCAGGCAAAGGTGTGACGTACGATCCGGGGTAGTGGATCGCCGAAGGGCAAAACGGGACAGACTGGACCGTCTGCCCCGTTCATGCCGGGATGGTTTATCTCCTATGCCCGCTCGTACGTGATGTGGGCCCTATGCGCGGGCTCACATCGGAGACGCAACGGTTTCACCAACAGTTGCCAACGCAACGCTCTGTGTGAGGGGCCTACTCCGGAAGGATGAGATGCGTGTCGCCGAACTCGTGCCACAGGTAGAGCCCGCGCAGCGCCTCCTCGTAGGCACGGCCGACCGCGTCCTGCCCCGCGACCGCCTCCAGCATCAGCAGGTGCGAGGCCCCGGGTTCGTGCAGCCCGGTCAGCAGCCCGTCCACCACCCGCACCCCGCGCTCGGGAGTCACGACCAGATCCGTCCAGCCCCCGGCCGCCCGCACCACCCCGTCGGGTCCGGCCGCCGACTCCACGGCCCGCACGGCCGTCGTACCCACCGCGATCACACGACCGCCCGCCTGTGTCCCACCATGCTTCTCCACAAGCACTTCGCGTCCGTTCTGATTCCCCTTCGCCGCGTTGATCAGCCGCGCCGACGCCGCCGGCACCGCGAAGCGCTCCGGATACGGCGGCTCGTGCGCCTCCGCCGACGACACCCCCGTGTGCAACGTGACCGGCGCGAACCGCACCCCCCGGCTCACCAGCTCCGCCACCAGGCGCGGGGTGAAGGGGCGTGCCGCGCTCGGCATCTCCGCACTGCCCGCCCCGTCCGGCGACGGCAGCGCGAACACCGTCTGGTACACCGGCAGCGGCTGGTCCCGCTCCGTATGGGAGTAGCGAATGGGCCGCCCGTGGGCGTGCAGCAACGCGAGGACGTCCCCGCCCGCCCGGGCCCACCACAGCCGCTGCCCGCCCGGGCTCAGCGGCTCCTGAAGCACCAGCCGCTCCGCTCCCGGCAGCACCACCTCCATACCCGCACGCGTGCCCGTACGCGCGCGCGTGGTGCCCCGCGCGTCCGGTTCCCGCAGTTCGACCGCCCACCGGCCGTCGTCCCCGAGCGTGGAGAAGTGCACCACCACGCGCGCGTGCCCGACCCGTCCGTCCACCGCGGCGGCCAGCGTCGGCGAGGTGTTCACCACCAGCAGGTCCCCGGCCCGCAGCAGCCGCGGCAGCTCCGGGAACCCGTGATGTGTCACCCGTGTCCCACGCGACACCAGCAGCCGTACGGCGTCCCGGCCCAGGCCCGGACCGCGCTGCTCGGCGGGCACGCGCGCGGAGAGCTCCTCCGGAACCCGTACCGCTGGGGTCACAGCTCCTCCAGCAGGGCCGGCGCCGCGTACCGCCCGCTGGCCGGCCGCTCGTCCAGCAGCCGCAGGAACGCCGGTACGACGGCGTCCGGCGCCGGACGCGGCTCGGGATCGTCGGGTACGGCCGCCGCGTACAGGCCGGTCGCCATGTCGCCCGGATCCACGGCCCACACCCGCAGGCCGGGCTCCTCCACGCCCAGCACCGCCGCGAGCTGGTCCAGGGCCGCCTTCGAGGCGCCGTAGCCGCCCCACGTCCCGTACGCCTCGGCCGCCGCGTCCGAGCTGACCGTGATCACCGTGCCGGCCGGCGACTCCCGCAGCAGCGGCAGCGCCTCACGGACCAGGCCCAGCGCGGCCACCACGTTCACCTCCAGCGCCCGCCGCAACCCCTCCAGCGGCAGCTCGGCCAGCCGTACCAACGGCTCGGCCCCCAGCACGCTCGCATTGCTCACCAGCAGATCGAGACCGCCCAGCCGCCGCGCGGTCGCCACCAGCGCCGCCCGGTGCCCGGCGTCCGTCACATCGCCGGCCGGCGCCTCCACGCGTGTGCCGTACCCGGCGACGCTCTCCGCCGCCTCCTCGAGGGCCCCCGCACCGCGGGCGTCCAGCACCAGGTCCCAGCCGCGCGCGGCCAGCGCCCCGGCGAGCGCCCGCCCCAGGCCCTTCGAGGCCCCCGTGATGATCGCTACCGGCATGACCACCGTCCCCTCGCCTTCCCCACGTGGATCACCGCCGTCCGTCGGGCGGTGACGTCACCGTAGGAACGGCACCGGACCGGCCGCCTCGGCCGCGGGCCGCAAAGGAGAGGGGCCCTTCGGCGTACACCGCACGCCCCGGCCGGGGGACCTACACCGGCCGCCCTAGGACCAGCGGACCGGGCCCCTTCGCCGCGGGTCCGATCCGCTTGTCATACCCCGCCGGTACCGTGAGGACATGAGTCAAGGCCCCCGGTCCGGCCTCGCCGCGATCAGTTCCGCGCTGCTGGCCATGAGCAGGCACCTGGAGGTGCGCGACGTCCTCAAGACCATCGTCGCCTCCGCCCGCGAGCTGCTCGACGCGCAGTACGCCGCCCTCGGTGTCCCCGACGACCACGGCGGCTTCGCCCAGTTCGTCGTCGACGGCGTCAGCGACGCCCAGTGGAAGGCCATCGGACCGCTGCCCCGCCAGCACGGCATCCTCGCCGCGATGCTGCACGAGGCCCGCCCCGAACGCCTCGCCGACGTGCGCAAGGACCCCCGCTTCGAGGGCTGGCCGGCCGCGCACCCGGAGCTGGCCGACTTCCTCGGCCTGCCCATCCGCGACGGCGACGAGGTCATCGGCGCCCTGTTCCTGGCCAACAAGAACTGCCCGAAACCAGAGGGGAGTTGCGGGTTCACCGAGGAGGACGAGGACCTGCTCGCCATCCTCGCCCAGCACGCCGCCATCGCCCTCACCAACGCCCGGCTCTACGAGCGCAGCCGCGAACTCACCATCGCCGAGGAACGCTCCCGCCTCGCCCACGAACTCCACGACGCGGTCAGCCAGAAGCTCTTCTCGCTGCGCCTGACCGCCCAGGCCGCGGCCGCCCTCGTCGACCGCGACCCCGCCCGCGCCAAGGGCGAACTGCACCAGGTCGCCGCGCTCGCCGCCGAGGCCGCGGACGAACTGCGCGCCGCCGTGGTGGAACTGCGCCCCGCCGCCCTGGACGAGGACGGCCTGGTCGCCACCCTGCGCACCCAGACCCAGGTCCTCGACCGCGCCCACTCCGCGCGCGTGACCTTCACCAGCGACGGCTTCCGCGCCCTGCCCGCCGCCCAGGAGGAGGCCCTGCTCCGGGTCGCCCAGGAGGCCCTGCACAACGCGCTGCGCCACTCCGGCGCCGCCCACGTCGACGTGAGCGTGAAGCGGCGCGGCTGCGGAGCCGTCCTGCGCGTCACCGACGACGGGGACGGCTTTGACCCCAAGGCCGTCCGCCGGGCCGGCCGGCATCTGGGCCTGGTCTCGATGCGGGACCGCACGAGCGGGGTCGGCGGCACGCTGACCGTGGAGTCGGTGCCCGGCAAGGGCACCACGATCGAGATGGAGGTCCCCGGTGGCTGACCCGATCAAGGTGCTGCTCGTCGACGACCACCAGGTCGTCCGCCGGGGACTGCGCACCTTCCTGGAGGTGCAGGACGACATCGAGGTCGTCGGCGAGGCCGCCGACGGCTCCGAGGGCGTCGCCCGCGCCGAGGAACTGCGGCCGGACGTCGTCCTGATGGACGTCAAGATGCCGGGCACGGACGGCATCGACGCCCTGCGCAGGCTCCGCGAACTCGACAACCCCGCGCGCGTGCTGATCGTCACCAGCTTCACCGAGCAGCGTACGGTCGTGCCCGCCCTGCGCGCGGGCGCCGCCGGATACGTCTACAAGGACGTGGACCCCGACGCCCTCGCCGGCGCCATCCGCTCCGTGCACGCGGGCCACATCCTGCTCCAGCCGGAGGTCGCCGGCGTCCTGCTCTCCCAGGAGGAGGCCAACTCCGGCCAGAGCAGAGGCGGTTCGCTCACCGACCGGGAGCGCGAGGTGCTCGGCCTGATCGCGGACGGCCGCTCCAACCGCGAGATCGCCCGCGCCCTCGTCCTGTCCGAGAAGACCGTCAAGACGCACGTCTCCAACATCCTGATGAAACTCGACCTCGCCGACCGCACCCAGGCCGCGCTGTGGGCCGTACGGCACGGCGTGACCGGCTGAAACGCCCTCCCCAACGCCTCGCCGCGGCCTTCACTCACGGCGACACGGAGGGTTACGGCCCGGACCGAGATTCATACCGTCGTGGGAATGTCACCCGGATGGCGCACCCTCCGGCGATCTCCGCCGTTCTTCAGTGCGTGCCGCGGCGAACCGCCGCGGTGACCGCCTAGGAGGGGTTGAAAGTGAAGAACCTGAAGAAGGCAGCGGCCGTGGCGATGGTGGCCGGCGGGATCGTGGCCGCCGGCGCGGGGATGGCCTCTGCCACGACCGGCGGCTCCGTGGCGGCCGGCGAGGCCCACGGCTCCCCGGGCGTCGTCTCGGGCAATGTCGTTCAGGTGCCGGTGCACATCCCGGTGAACGCGGTCGGCAACAGCGTGAGCGTCATCGGCGCGCTGAACCCGGCCTTCGGCAACCTCGGCCTCAACCACTGAGGTCCGGCCCGCAGCGACCACAGGCCCCCCGGTGCCCACCGGGGGGCCTGTCCTGCATCAGCGCCTTTGATCAGCGCGCTCCACGCCCCCGTTCCTCCACGATGGAGTTGTACGCCGCCACCTGGGCCCGCCGGGCCGTCCGTTCAACGGGCCGCAGGGCTTCCGCCCGCGCCGCCATCTCGCTGGAACTGACCGCACCCCCGTGCCCGTTGCCGTACGCCAGCGAGACCAGCAGGGCGACCCGCTGCGCCAGCTCCAGCACCCGCACCGCACGCGGCGGATACCCCGGCGCCAGCACCTCCCGGCCGCGCTCGGCCCGTGCCCGGTACGCGTCGATCGCCGTCTCCGCCACCGGGCCCGACCCGGCGACGTCCAGCTTCGACAGCACCTCGGTCGCCTCGCGCAGCGCCTCCGCCAGCTCCCGCTCGGCCTCGCCCAGCGACGGCACGTCGGCGGGCGGCGCCTCCCGCACCGGCAGCACCTGCCAGACCACCTCGGCATGTACATCACCCTCGGGCCCGGCCTCGTACGCCTGAGGCACCAGACCGAACGCGGCACCGAAGCAGACCACCGCCTCCTCGGCCTCCAGCGCCCGCGCATTGAACTCCGGCGGCCCGCTCAGCCCCAGCGGATGCCCCGGCGCCGGCAGCGCGACCCGCAGACCGGTCACCCCCAGCGCCCGCAGCCGCCCGAACGCGAGCGTGAGCCCGACCGGCGCGGACTCCCCGGGCAGCCCCTCCACCCGGTGCACCGTGTCTTCGCCCACAATGGCGAGCGCGGCGTCATCCGGTGAGACAAGTCCGGCCAAAAGGGCATTTCCCCAAGCGGCAAGGCGTCCTGAACGCGGTTCCGAGAGCATGCCCCCACCCTAAGGACCGGACCGAGGGAATGGAGCGGGGCACTCGTGGCGTAGATTTCATAAGGGCTGCGCCCGCAGGCGCGGCGGACCGAGCCACAGGCGTACGCGACCAGCCGAGACCGGCCACACTGCAAGGGGAGACAACGCGCTCATGAGCGATGTTCTGGAGCTTCAGGACGTATCCGTGGTCCGCGAGGGCCGGGCTCTGGTGGACCAGGTCTCCTGGTCGGTGAAGGAGGGCGAGCGGTGGGTCATCCTCGGCCCCAACGGCGCCGGCAAGACCACCCTCCTGAACGTCGCCTCCAGCTACCTCTTCCCCAGCAAGGGCACCGCCACCATTCTCGGCGATACCCTCGGCAAGGTCGACGTCTTCGACCTGCGCCCCCGCATCGGTGTGGCCGGCATCGCCCTGGCCGAGAAGCTCCCCAAGCGCCAGACCGTCCTGGAGACCGTGCTCACCGCCGCCTACGGCATGACCGCCCACTGGCAGGAGGAGTACGACGAGGTCGACGAGCAGCGCGCCCGCGCCTTCCTCGACCGCCTCGGCATGAGCGACTACGTCGACCGCCGCTTCGGCACCCTCTCCGAGGGCGAGCGCAAGCGCACCCTCATCGCCCGCGCCCTGATGACCGACCCCGAGCTGCTCCTCCTCGACGAGCCCGCCGCCGGCCTCGACCTCGGCGGCCGCGAGGACCTGGTCCGCCGCCTCGGCCGCCTCGCCCGCGACCCCATCGCCCCCTCGATGATCATGGTCACGCACCACGTCGAGGAGATCGCCCCCGGCTTCACCCACGTCCTGATGATCCGCCAGGGCAAGGTCCTCGCCGCCGGCCCGATCGAGCTGGAGCTGACCTCCCGCAACCTCTCCCTGTGCTTCGGTCTGCCGCTCGTCGTCGAGCAGGTCGGCGACCGCTGGACCGCCCAGGGCCTGCCCCTGTCCTGACCCCGCCGCGCCCGTCTGCGCGCCCTGTCCGCCGCTCGGCCCCACCCCTACCATGACCGTGTGAACGACATCGACGCATGGGTGTGGTGGCTCGTCGGCGCGGCGGCGCTCGGAATCCCGCTCGTCGTCACCGCCATGCCGGAGTTCGGCATGCTCGCGGTCGGAGCCGTCGCGGCCGCGATCGCCGCGGGACTCGGCTTCGACGCCGTCGTCCAGGTCCTCACCTTCGTCGTCGTCTCCGTGGCGCTCATCGCCGTCGTCCGCCCGATCGCGGCCCGGCACGGCAGACAGCGTCCCCAACTCGCCACCGGTGTCGACGCCTTGAAGGGCAAGCAGGCGGTCGTCCTGGAACGCGTCGACGGTTCCGGCGGCCGCATCAAGCTCGCCGGAGAGGTGTGGTCCGCGCGCTCCCTCGACACCGGGCGCGCCTACGACGTGGGCCAGGAGGTGGACGTCGTGGACATCGAAGGAGCCACCGCCATCGTCATCTGAGGCATCATGCCCACGAGTTGGGCGATGGTCTGTCAGACTCGACCAGCAAGATCTTCTACAGACACGAGATCTGCCGAAGGCGCCCAGGCGGAGAGGGGTACGGGGAACACGATGGAACCGGTCATCATCGTCCTGATCATTCTGGTGGTGTTGGTCTTCATCGCCCTGATCAAGACCATCCAGGTCATCCCACAGGCCAGCGCCGCCATCGTCGAGCGCTTCGGCCGCTACACACGCACACTGAACGCGGGCCTGAACATCGTGGTCCCGTTCATCGACACCATCCGCAACCGCATCGACCTGCGCGAACAGGTCGTACCCTTCCCGCCGCAGCCGGTGATCACCCAGGACAACCTGGTGGTCAACATCGACACGGTCATCTACTACCAGGTGACGGACGCGCGGGCGGCCACCTACGAGGTCGCCAGCTACATCCAGGCCATCGAGCAGCTCACGGTCACCACGCTCCGCAACATCATCGGCGGCATGGACCTCGAACGCACCCTGACCTCCCGCGAGGAGATCAACGCGGCCCTGCGCGGTGTCCTCGACGAGGCGACGGGCAAGTGGGGCATCCGCGTCAACCGCGTGGAACTCAAGGCCATCGAACCGCCGACCTCCATCCAGGACTCGATGGAGAAGCAGATGCGCGCCGACCGGGACAAGCGCGCCGCGATCCTCACCGCCGAAGGCACGCGCCAGGCCGCCATCCTCACCGCCGAGGGCGAGAAACAGTCCCAGATCCTGCGCGCCGAGGGTGAGGCCAAGGCCGCCGCCCTGCGCGCCGAGGGCGAGGCCCAGGCGGTCCGTACGGTCTTCGAGGCCATCCACGCCGGCGACCCCGACCAGAAGCTCCTGTCCTACCAGTACCTGCAGATGCTACCGAAGATCGCCGAGGGCGACGCCAACAAGCTCTGGATCGTCCCCAGCGAAATCGGCGACGCCCTCAAGGGACTCTCCGGCGCGATGGGCAACTTCGGCCCCCTGGGCGGCGGCGGTCAGGGCAACGGCGGCGCCAACGTCCCCGCACAGAACAACGGCCCGAGCACAGAACGCCGCGAGAAGCCGAGCATCGACTGAAGCGCGTCGTACCTCAAGGCGTACCTCAAAGGGGCTCACCTTCCTCAGGAAGGTGAGCCCCTTTCACACCACCCTATGCGGCGCTCTGCCCCAGCCACGCCGGCAACGCCTCGAAGTCCTCCTGCCGCAGAGCCAAGAGCATCGCGTCCGCCGGCGTCGGCTCGAACGGCTCCCGCAGCAGCTCCATACCGGCCTGGGCCGGAGTCCGGTCGGCCTTGCGGTGATTGTCCTCCGCACACGCGGCAACCGTGTTCAGCCACGTGTCCTGCCCGCCCTGCGCCCGCGGCAGCACGTGGTCCACGGTCGTCGCCCTGCGCCCGCAGTACGCGCACCGGTGCCGGTCCCTGACCAGCACACCCCGCCTCGACCACGGAGCCTGTCTTCGGAACGGCACCCGTACGTATCTGCATAGCCTGATCACCCGGGGCGCCGGTATGTCCACATCGGCACCGCGCATACGCAGTTCGGGATGGGCCTGCTCGACGACGGCCTTGTCCTGGAGCACCAGAACGACGGCTCGATTCAACGTCACCGTCGACAGCGGCTCGAAGCTCGCGTTCAGCACCAGCGTGTCCCGCATCCAGCCCACCTCCTGTGCGCACCTGCCCACCCCCCGGCGGGCTTGGATCAACTCTGGACGGGCGCGCCGAGATGGACAACGCAATAAAAAATGCCCGCCTCCGATCACTTCCAAGACCGGAGGCGGGCAAACGTTCAATGAACGCTTGGCTGAATCACGGCGCTGCGCTCAGCCCCGCGCGGGGTTCTCGTACTCACCGATGAGCTGCGCACGCGCGATCGCGTGGAACCGCAGATTGAAGCCGACGACGGCCGGCGACACGTCCGAGTCCGGGCCCAGCTTCTCCTGATCCACGGCGTACACCGTGAAGACGTACCGGTGCGGACCGTCCCCGGGAGGCGGCGCGGCACCACCGAAGTCCTTCGTCCCGTAGTCGTTGCGCACATGCACCGCGCCCTCGGGCAGGCCCTCGAACTTGCCGCTGCCCGCACCCGCCGGCAGCTCCGTCACAGAGGCCGGGATGTCGAACAGGACCCAGTGCCAGAACCCACTGCCGGTCGGCGCGTCGGGGTCGTAGCAGGTCACGGCGAAGCTCTTGGTCTGAGGCGGGAAGCCCTCCCAGCGCAGCTGCGGAGAGGTGTTGCCCTCCGCATGGACCTGGGCGCTCCCCAGCGTCGCGCCCTCCTCGATGTCCGTGCTCGTCACCGTGAACGATGGCACGGGCGGATGGAAGTCGTGGGGGAGCGGCCGCCGCTTGAGCTCGGTCACCTCGGTACCTCCTGATCGATGATCTGGAACCAGCAGTTCCCGAGCCTAGAACCAGTTGCGCCTGCTGCCGACCTCGGACAGCCACTGGTTCAGGTATGCCGCCCAGTCGGTCCCCTGCCAGTCGTGCTGCCCCACCTGGAAGGACCGGTAGGTGTCCGAACCCTCGCTGAACAGACCCGGCTTCTTGTCCATCTCCAGCACGACGTCCATCGCGTGCTCGTCGGCCACGAAGCTCAGCTCGACCTGGTTCAGACCCCGGTACTGCGACGGCGGGTGGAACTCGATCTCCTGGTAGAACGGCAGCCGCTGCCGCGTCCCCCGGATGTGGCCGCGCTCCATGTCCGCGTTCTTGAAGCGGAAGCCCAGCTGGATGAAGGCGTCCAGGACCGCCTTCTGCGCCGGCAGCGGGTGGACGTTGATCGGGTCCAGGTCGCCGGAGTCCACGGCACGCGCGATCGCCAGCTCGGTCGTCACGCCGATGTGCATCCCGCGCAGCGCCTGCCCGTCGATCATCGTGACCGGCGTCTCCCAGGGGATCTCCAGGCCGAACGGCACCGCGTGCACGGCACCCGCCTGCAGCTCGAAGGCACCACCGAGCCGCACCTTCGTGAACTCGATGTCCTGCTTGTACTCCTGGTCGTCGCGCTCCACCTCGACCTTGGCCTGCAGACCGACGGACAGACCCTCGATCTCCTGGTTCACGGACCCGCCCTGGATCCGCACCTCACCCTGGACGACACCGCCCGGCACGACATTGACCTCGGTGAGCACCGTCTCGACCGACGCCCCACCGGCCCCGAGGCTCGCGAGCAGCTTCTTGAACGCCATTGACTCTCCCTTTACGAAGGACCCTCGACCCCTACAAACGCGATCCGCTCCCGAGCGGTTCCGCAGGGGCGGTGCCCCGTCTGCACTACCCTCGGACGCCATGATCGCGCCCCCGGACCGTACGCCACTGCCCAGAGCGTTCTTCGACCGCCCGGTTCTGGAGGTGGCGCCGGACCTGCTCGGCCGCATCCTGGTCCGTACGACCCCCGACGGCCCGATCGCCGTCCGCCTCACGGAGGTCGAGGCGTACGACGGCCCGAACGACCCCGGCTCACACGCCTACCGTGGCCCCACCGCCCGCAACGGGGTGATGTTCGGTCCCCCCGGACACGTCTACGTCTACTTCACCTATGGCATGTGGCACTGCATGAACCTCGTCTGCGGCCCCGAGGGCCGCGCGAGCGCCGTGCTGCTCCGCGCGGGCGAGGTCGTCGAGGGCACGGAACTGGCCCGCAAACGGCGGCTTTCGGCCCGAAACGACAAGGAACTGGCCAAAGGCCCGGCCCGGCTGGCGACGGCCCTGGAAGTCGACCGAGCCCTGGACGGCACTGACGCGTGCACCCCCGGCGAGACCCCGCTGCGGATGCTGACCGGGACGCCGGTAGCCCGTGACCTGGTACGAAGCGGCCCCCGCACCGGAGTCGCCGGCGAGGGCGGCGACGGCGACATCCATCCCTGGCGTTACTGGGTGGCGGGCGACCCGACGGTGAGCCCCTATCGGGCCCATGTGCCGAGGCGCCGCCGAAGTTGACGCGTCCCACGAAGGTGCGTAATGTATCCCGAGCCGCTGAACCGGGTACGGCGATCGCCTGCAGCCGGAGCGGCCAACCCACTACCTAGCTAGAGCCCCTCAGCGGGGTCGCTTCTGGCGCGCTCGCGTGCCCGAATTCGAACTCGCGAGACTCGATTATGAGTCGCCGAGGAAATGAGCTAACGTAGTGAATGTCGAAAGGGCGGACGGCGAAAGCCGAAAACCCCGAGACAATCCCGCCGACCGGGAATCGGACGCCGAAAGGATCTGATAGAGTCGGAAACACCGAAGGGAAGCCCGGAGGAAAGCCCGAGAGGGTGAGTACAAAGGAAGCGACCGTTCCTTGAGAACTCAACAGC